>JAFUDX010000003.1 GCA_017464425.1 Treponema sp. | reverse complement strand
TTTTCACGAGGCACTTTTGAACGCTTTTGTTCACAACAAGTGGGTCGGCTTGAACGCCCCGATGATTAGCGTGTTTACTGACAGAATTGAGATTCTTTCGCACGGCGGTCTTGGAATCGAGCAGGATTTGGAAGGCTTTTATAGCGGCGTGAGTATCCCGGTGAATGAAGTGTTTGCTTCAATTTTCCTGCAGCTCCGTTTGAGCGAGCGGTCTGGTCGCGGTGTACCCAAAATTGTAGGCGCGTATGGTTGGGAATACAGGAAAGCGCTACAGTAAACGCTACTGTAAATCTCTCGCTGACACAAAAGAAGATACTTGCCGCCTTATCAGAAAATGCCTATGTTACACAAGCCGAACTTGCTGAAAAAATCGGAATCCACCGAACGAGAATCAATGATAATATGGCGAAACTGAAAGAAATGGGAATTATCAGGCGCATCGGGTCTGATAAGACGGGACACTGGGAGATTGTAAAGTAGCAAATTGCGTAGCAATTTACCATATTCTTGCGTTAAGGATGCGTCGCAACTTCGTTGCTTAGCGCACCGCCGTAGGCGTACCGCTTGCGGTATGGAGCGATAGCGGAAGTGCGAAAACCCTGACCCGAAGCGAAGCGTAGGGGAACGCCCTGTTTCCAATCTATGCAGAAGCATACTACTTTAAAAATTTTCGATTATTGTGTTAAAATAAAATATGTTCCAAAATTCTCTTTCAAACAACAAAATCTCTTACACCGTTGCGTGTGTGAGCAATTTTGCGGCAACATATCGGCTCTCAAAAAAAGATGCTTTCTCCTATCTTTACAACAATAAGGCAATTGCTTTTTTAAAAGAACACTACGACATCGAGCATACGCTTTCAATTGCGGATGCGGTTGAGGATATGGCGGAAATCTGTCGGCAGAATGGGGGTACGCTATGATTCTGTATCAGGTCTGTTGCGAATGATGCGATGGCGGTTTTGTTCCAGCAGTATGAACAAGAATTCATCGACCTTGAAATGCTCAAAAAGCGAATGACTTATCAAGAACTGTCGATGCAATATTCTTTTCACACAGAAAAATCAATCGCATTGCTAAAAATGACGAGGACGATTTATGGATAAGGCGGATACATCTGATTGGCTTATTGATTCTCTTACAAAGGAAATCGCGGCTTTTATCGTTGAAGATGAAAAAATCGAATACGATGAGGCATTGAGAAAACTATATAATTCAAAGATTTTTGAAAAATTGACGGATAAAGACACGGGGCTGTATCGGGAGGGCGCGGCGTATGTGTATCAGTATTATTTGGAAGAAGATAAGCGTTAAGGACTTGAACCGTCATTTGGTTTTTGCTGAATGACGGTTTTTTGTGTGCTGATTGGAAATTCAGAAATTTAATCAAAAATGTAAATATGAAACTAAGTATATGTGTGACAAACTAAGGTAATTGGGGGTATAATATCGCAAGTCTTTTGGAAGATGATTCAATGGGATTATATGGGCGGACATTTGAAATAGAATTTGGAGCTTTTTTAAACTTTTAAGGAGAAAATGCTATGGAATACGCGAAATTAGGAAATTCGGGAATCACTGTCTCAAAACTTTGCGTGGGATGCATTCAGCGTGAAATTGTCGGAAGAAGACATCGCGTATCTTGAAGAGCCGTACCTTCCGCACAAGGTTGTGGGCGCGTTGTAAGGAGTGAGCAAGGCGGAACAAATCTACGCACATAGTGCAGACAAATTGTTAGTTAAGAAGTATAGTATAATCATCTTTAAAACAAACAGTCAGTAAACAGTCTGAACTGACAAAAGGGGTACAACTATGAAAAAGATTTTGATGATTAACGGAAGCCCAAACGAAAAAGGCTGCACATTCACCGCACTTGATGAAATTGCCACAGAACTCAAAAAGAACGGAATTGAAAGCGAAATCTTGTGGCTCGGAAAAAAGCCGATGAGCGACTGCATTGCGTGCTATTCGTGTGTCAAAACAGGAAACTGCGCATTCAACGACCAAGTAAACGAAGTTTCTGAAAAGCTTGACGACTATGCAGGTCTTATCGTTGGCTCACCCGTGTATTACGGCGGACCGAACGGCAGACTTACTTCATTCCTTGACAGGCTTTTCTTTACTTCAAGCGCAAAATTGCAGGGAAAATTCGCGGCTTCGGTGGTTTCATGCAGACGAGGCGGGGCAACGGCAGCATTCGAGCGGCTCAATCAGTATTTTTTGATGACGAATATGCATGTGGTCGGTTCGCAGTATTGGAACCAGGTACACGGTCATTCACCCGAAGATGTCAAAAAAGACGAGGAAGGCTTACAGACCATGCGCACGCTCGCCCGCAACATGGCATATCTCGTAAAAGCGACCGACTGCGCCGAAAAGAACGGAATCCCCGTGCCACAGCATGAGCCGATTATCCGCACGAATTTTATTTCATAGGTGAACGCAATGCAAGCAAAACAAAAAATTCAAATGCTCATCGACATCCTAATGACGATTCTTTCTATTATATTGATGGGTGGCACTGTGCTTTTTCCCGACAGCCGTGTGCATCAGATTTTGGGAATGGTTTTGCTTGCGTTGTGGCTCTGTCACACGATTTTGCACCGCGCTTGGTTCGCTTCGCTTTTTAGGGGAAGCTATCCGCCGTACCGTGTCATGCAGATTGTGGTGAACGGCGGAATTTCTGTGTGCGCCCTGCTTCTCATGGCAAGCGGTTTGATGATGGCGTGGTTTTTGCCCGTCAATTTTGGCATGGAAGCAGCCCGAACGATGCATTTAGTCAGCTCGCACTGGTACTACCTTTTTATGTGCGCCCATCTCGGTATGCATATGGGCATGATTTTCAGCCGCATGGGAATCAAAAACGGCACTGAGCAGAACGCAAAATCGCTTTTCGCTAAGCGAATCTTTCTTGCCCTTGTGTGCGCGTACGCTGTGTATGCGTTCATCGTGCGTGGCGTGGGCTGTTACCTGTTCTTGCGCCAGCAGTTTTTCTTCTTGGATTTAGAGCGTGGTTATATTCTGTTCGCTGTGGATTATCTTGCGATTCTCGTGCTGTTCGCGGCGGTGAGCCATTATCTTGGCAAAATCCTGCTTGCGATAGGAAAACAGAAAACAAAAACATACAATCATAAACCGCTCAAATCGTTCAATCCACTCGTTGCCTACGCGGGCGTGCTTTTTGCTCCTCCTGCGATTATCGCGAATTTCAAATGTTTTGCAACGATTCTTAAAGAATTTTTTTTCTTGCAGTATTTTGAAAAACTTCATATCCTGCATATTCCAGTCGTTCATGTTGACCACCCGCTCGATGAAAAAATTCCGTTCACTCCGTCAAAAGTTTCTATTTATCTTGATTTTATCAATCTGTGGGTGCGACCGCTTGCCATGCTCGTTAAAAAATTTGGATTCTGGCATGCAAGTCAGCTCACAAAAAAATGGATGCTTCGCTTTCGGAAATTGTATCAGTGCTGCGGAAAGATTTATCATTTTCGGCTTACGACGACCAATCGCCCAAATTACAAAGAAATGCGTGAATTCCGCCAGATTCATGCGCTCGATCCGCATTTTTTGTGCGTGCCAAGCCTTCATGTTGCTACTGTTTTCCTTGCGTGGGGATTTTACCGAAAGATTTTTGCCGAAGAAGATTTTACCGAAATCGAAAAGCAAGAATGGGAAAAAGAATTATATGACGGTGCGATTGAAATTTGCGAAACTGTGCTTTATGTAAAGCAACACTCGGTAAACTGTATTCCTGCGGCATTGTATCTTGCAGCGGTGAATTTTCCTGAATTTGTGAGCGTCGCGGACGCACGAAAATTTATTTCAGAATTGTTTTTGTATCCCGAAGGATTTACTGACGAAGAAGCCGTTCAAGTGCGAGCGCATATTTCTGCGACATACGAAAAATATCTTGCGGAAGGTGCAAAAACTGCGCATTGGTACGAGCCCATTCGGGAATTTTTGCAGCACTATGCGAATTCAGAAAAGGCTATTCCTCAACAGTAATCACATCTTTTAAAATGTAGTGAAAGAGGGGAGCGGAAGAACTGGAGTTTTCTTTAAAGCCTTTTTTGAGGTCAAACATGTCGGTTTCATCGTACGGATTGACTCCGACATAATCTCCTTTGAACACAAAAATCTTGTTCTTTTTGAAGGCTTTTATCGTTTCGGTAATTTTTTCGTCTGTTCCTTTTGCGGCGATAATTGAATTGAGATCCAGCATTTGAACCCAGTTTAAGTCAAAGCTGGCACCAATGTCGTTTCCGTGAACCCTGCCTTTTATTGATTTTTCGATAGGCTCATTGCGTAAAACCGCGCTAACGGCTCCCGTTACATAGGGAATCCAATTGATTCGTGTGCTGATTAGTGAAGTCATGGGAGCTATGCCAATCATGCTCTGGTTGTAGCCCACATGGAATACATTTTTCTCAAAATTCTCTTCGCACGCTACGGCAGGTCCTACGGTGTCAGAATGTTGGGAAATGATTTTGCAGCCTTCTTCAATTAAATGTTCTGCGCATATCTTTTCCTGAGAAAAGCTCCCCCATGTGTATGTGTAAACAACATGCATTGTGGCGTTTGGAACAATCGAACGGACTCCCAAAAAGAATGCCGTGTAGCCAGAAATTACTTCTGAATACGGATATGCCCCCACATAGCCGACTTTTGCTTCGGATTCGGAAATAATGCCGTTTTCAATCAATTCTTTGAGCTTCATGCCTGCGACAATGCCAGAAATATACCTTCCCTGATAAATTTCGCCCATAAATGTATGATAGTTTTTTATAAATGGCTCTTCATGCGCATTGTCGCCACTTGCCTGGCAAAAATGAACATTCGGATATTTTTCTGCGACTTCTTTTGCAATTATTTCGTATGTATAGGTCGTCGTAAAGATTAACGCGCAGTTTCTTTCTGCAAATTCTTCAAGTACCGCCGCCACATCGTCACCAGCAACATTGCTTCGGGCAAGGATTTCAACTTTATCGCCGAACATGTTTTCAACTTCCCGTTGCGCACGCATAAAATTGTTCGTGTAGGGAATGCTTTCGTCGCCATCGTAGATGAAGCCGATTTTTACTGGCTCATCATGATTTACTGTGGGTGTGATAATGCATCTGCTGATTAAAAAAACAAGGAGAAACACTGCCGATGTGATTGCGGTGATTATCGTTTCGCGTTTCATTCTGATTATTCTCCCTTTGATTTTTTATAAAGCTCTTCCACATTGATTTTTTTGTTTTCGATGAGCTCCAGCATAATGTCGGCGATTTTGGGATCAAACTGAGTTCCGCGACATCTTCTGATTTCAGAAAGTACGAAGTCAAAATCAAGCTGTTTTCGGTATACACGGTTTGCTGTCATGGCATCAAATGCATCAGCCATGCCGATAATGCGCGCGTAGATTGGAATTTCTTCGCCTTTTAAGCCTTCCGCATAACCATTTCCGTCCCAGCGTTCATGGTGATAGCGTGCCCCTTCGCTTACATGGTCAATCATCGTGAAATCTTTTAAAATCTCTGCGCCACGAGTAACATGCGTCTTCATAATCGCATATTCGTCATCATCAAGGCGGGCTGGTTTGTTCAAAATTCGGTCAGGAATTCCGATTTTGCCGATGTCATGGAGAAGAGCGGCTTTCCGAAGATTTTCACATTCGTCCGTCTTCCAGCCAAGTTCTTTTGCAATCATCACGGAGTATTCCGATACGCGCATTGAATGTTGGCTCGTGTTTTCGTCTTTTGCATCGACCGTCTTTGCGATTGCAAGAATCGTTTCGTTGCCGAGCCGGACTTGCTCTTTTGCGAATTCAAGTTCTTTTTTCTGAATGTCGATTCGCTTTTGCAACTGATTTTTTACGAAAAACCAGGTAATCCACGTGATTGTAATAGATGCGACAAGGAACAGGTAGATTCTGAAATATTTTGTGTCGTTTATGTCCTCTTCTTTTAAAATTTCGTATGTGCTTTTTTCGATGATGGTTTGCTCTTTGTCCAGAACGGCGAGATGAAATTTGTACAGACCAGAAGGCAGGTTTGTGTAGGTAACGCTCGTAAGTTCACTTTGCGGAATGACTATTTCTTTGGAATCGAATCCTTCAAGCCAATAGCTGACATACGGATCAAAAACGGTGTAGTTGACGACTTCGGGGCAGAATTCGATTTTTGAGACATTTCTGCCGATAACAAGTGGCTCGCTTCGTTCAATCAAGGAGGGCACAGAATCAAGAATTACCGAAGAAACCATCATGCGGTAGGACCGCTTGCCTGGCATGTAATTGTTCATGTTCACGATGTACACACCCGTTCCGCATGAAAGATAGAGATTGCCAGTTTCATCGCAATAATTCCATGCGTTTGCCGTGAGTGCCGAAGTAAGACCGCTTTTTGCGTCAAGCAAGTCATATTGAAGAACGCCCGTACCTTTTAAAAGCGCATCCCCGTTTACGACATAAATTCCCGCGCTTCCGAGCACAAACAGAGTGCCGTCGGTGTTTACTTGAATGTCATAATTGTTAAAATAGGGGAAATTTTTGAGCGGTCGGATTGTGAATTCTGAATCCAAATAGCAAATGCTGTTGCTCGTGACGATAAAAACACCGCCTGACACAGGATCGCGCACCGTGCGCAAGATTACGCCAGAAGTAAGCCCGTTTTTGATGGTGAGGATTTTTTCGACTTTGCCGTCTTTTATAACGACAAGCCCGTCACCATCGCTTCCTGCCAAAATCGTGCCGTCGTTCATTTCCATGAGCGAGAGAATCACTGAATTGGTAAGGCCGTCATTTTTTGTGATTTTGCGAGTGATTGCCCCGTCTTTTATGCAGGCGATGCCGCCGTCGCTTGAAGAAATGATAGTTCCGTCAGAGCACTCGATGCAGACGCGCATGCGGTTTCCCAGTCCCATGCTGCTGTCGTATATTTTTTCTGTTCCGTCCGGATGTACGCAGACCAGGCCGTTTCCGTATGTGCAAATCCACAGCCTGTCTTGGGAATCTTTTTGGAGACAGCGGATTCGTGTGCCAGAGAATTGATTCGTGAGGGAATTTGAGATTCGCGAGCCGTTCTGAATCGCGTCCAAGCCCTTATCCGTTCCGACATACAAAATGTTCTGCCAATTCGTGATTGTGTTGACGACTTGCGAAGAAATGCCGAGCGAGCCGTATAAATTTGTAAATGATGAAGCAGAGAGACGCAACAGACCTTGCCGTGAAGAAGTGAACCAGTAGTTTCCTTGATAGTCAATCGCCATGTTATCGATAGAATTGTTGAAATTCCCCGTGCTGATAACATGAAAATCCTGGTTTTGGTCAAAGAATCCGATTCCGTTGTCGGCGCAGATAAATCCCCGTTCGCCGTCAAAGAAAATCGTATTGATGGTAGAAAGGTTTTTGCAAGAAAGAGAATCAATCAATGTGGCACTTTCGTCTGAAATTTCAAAGCGATAGACATGATTTTTGGAAGTGCCCGTGTACAGAATACCGTTTTTGTCAAATTGGCAGGAATTGAAAAGTTCTTTTTCGCGGTTAAGTTTGTGCGTGAATCGAATTTCGCTTTCATTCATGATGATAAGTTCGCCGCTTGCAGAAACTGCCGAGACAAATCCCGTTTGGTCGGCACTTAGGTTTACGGTGTAGCCTGCATCACGAATGATGTTGCATATTCTAAGACCGCTGTTCAGTTCAAGCACGGAAATTCCTGTGGTGGTGCCCACATAATAGTAGCCGTCGGCTCCCTTTACGATTGCCCGAACCGAATTTGAAGTGAGTCCGTTTGAAGAATCAAGCGTGTTTACGATTTTTTCATTGATGCAGATGGAAAGTCCGTTGTCGTTTGTGCCAATCCAGAGCCTGCCTTCTTCGTCAACATACAGGCAGTTTACGCTTCGTACTGACTCGAATTCATTCATCCATTTGAATTCGCTTCCGTTGTAGCGGTACAAGCCCGCATAGGTGCCAATCCATAAAATGCCGTCTGGAGTCTGAACGATGTCATTCGCCTCGCCGCAGGAAGGCCCAGAATCGCTTGAATAAATGGTCTGAACATAGGAATTAAAATCCTGACAGAGAGAAGCCTGTGCGCTCAGTTTGGGAGAGGCAGAAAACGCAAAAAGGAAGACGAGCACTGCCATGCCAGCGGATTTTGCATTCTTTGCGAGCGTGCTGAGATTCCGCTTGCGCCAGGTTTTTATGATTGCATACAGCGACATGCAGGTAATCGTTTTGTCTATAAAATCAATGTAGAATTGCCCTGCGATGGAACTGATAAAAATGGGAATGCCTTGTTCTTCAAAGTAGCGGATAACGCCGTCGCCCCAGATATTCTGCGTCATGCCGTCAGAAAGCGTCCAGCTTACGAGTACGGAGATAAAAACTGCCACAATCGTAACGACAGAAGCGACGCTCATCGTGCTGAAAACGCTCTCAAAATAGCGTTTTTTGGCGAAAAATCCCACCAGAAGCCCAATTGCAATGCTTGTTATGCTGTAGATGTATGAAATCGGCTCGTTTGCGCTGTACAGGATATTCATGGTGACGCCCACAATTGCCCCGCTCACACCGCCATATTTGTATGCCGCAATTACCGTTCCAAAAGAATCAAGCCAAAGAGGAAGCTGAAAATGAGCGGCAACGGTTTTGCCAGCGAGATCCAGTAAAATGCAGAAAATGACAAAAATTACGGTTCTAAAATCTTTTTTAGAGAGCATACCATTTCTATTGTAACACGAAATGCGTATTTTTAAAGATAAAATTCTATTATATTTTACTTTTTGTCAGTGATTTTATAGAAGAAAACCACTTGCTTTTTTGTATGAACAATTCTGTGAATACACCGAGCGCACAGCCCGTAACAAGCCCGGAAACAAGCAAAATGGGCGCGATATATTTTGTATTTGTCCCAAAAAGAAGAAATCGGGCGAGAAAAAGCTGCGCAAAGGTGCTTGCAAGCGACCCCGAAAGACTGATTCCAATCGCGGAAATGACGGGCTTTTCTGTGCGAGTTCCGCCAAGATAGAAAAGTGCGAGCATCGCAAATACTGAGGCAAACGAGCCGCCTGCAGAAAACAAAAAAATGTATGAAAAAAGCGTTCCCGAAATCACTCCCTGCGTAAGGACTTTAAAAAGCGTGAGAAGCAGGACTTTTTTGGCTGGAAGCAAAAACAGCGCGAGGATGATTGGTACATTGGCAAGCCCCAGCCGTAAAAACGGCAGCGGTTTAGGAATTGCGTTTTCAATCGTTGCGAGAAAGAGGCAGAGGGCGGTCAAAAATGAAATAAGTTTTGCGCGCGGCATACAAACAGTATATTTCAAAATCGGAAAAGTCTGAAGAGGCAATCAAAACTATTGAACATTACGCTAATTTACTGTATATTCTTATAATTCTACAATTATTGGAAATTCTTTTTTGAGAGGTAAACAATATGGCTTTTGATATTACCAAAGTACGTAATATCGGTATCAGTGCCCACATTGACTCTGGTAAGACTACCACATCAGAACGAATTTTGTTCTACTGTAACAAGATTCATGCAATTCATGAAGTTCGTGGTAAGGACGGTGTTGGTGCTGTAATGGACAACATGGAACTGGAACGCGAACGCGGCATTACTATCCAGTCAGCAGCTACTCAGGTTCAGTGGAAAGACATCACTATCAACTTGATCGACACACCGGGACACGTCGACTTCACAGTCGAAGTTGAACGCTCACTCCGCGTTCTTGACGGTGCTATCATGATTCTTTGTGCTGTTGCAGGCGTTCAGTCTCAGTCAATCACGGTTGACCGCCAGCTCAAGCGTTATCATGTACCTCGAATCGCATTTGTCAACAAATGTGACCGACAGGGCGCAAACCCAATCCGCGTCTGCCATCAACTCCGTGACAAACTCGGTCTCAACTCACACATGGTTGAGCTTCCAATCGGTCTTGAAGACAAACTCGAAGGCGTTGTTGACTTGGTTGGCATGAAGGCCATCTACTTTGACGGCGACAACGGTGAAAATGTCCGCGTTGCAGAAATTCCTGCAAACATGAAGGACGAGGCTGCAAAATATCGTGCAGAACTTTTGGATGCAGTTTCAAGTTTCGATGATGAACTCATGGAAACATTGCTCGAAGAAAAAGAGCCAACCGAAGAACAGGTTATCAAAGCTATCCGCGCAGGCACGCTTTCTGAGCAGTTCGTTGGCGTATTCTGTGGTTCAGCACATGTTAACAAAGGTATTCAGCCACTTCTTGACGGTGTTGAGCGATACCTTCCAAACCCAACTGAAGTCCACAACTACGGTCTTGACCTCGACAAAAACGAGGAACAGGTTGAACTCTTCAATGTTCCCGACAAGCCAGTTGTTGCGCTTGCATTCAAACTCGATGACGGTCAGTTTGGTCAGCTCACATACATCCGAATCTATCAGGGTCGCTTGCCAAAAGGCGCAGAACTTACGAATGTCCGCACCAAGAAGCGATTCAAGGTTGGCCGTCTTGTCCGCATGAACTCAGCGGCAATGGAAGATATTTCAGTCGGCGAACCAGGCGACATCTGTGCACTCTTCGGCGTTGACTGTGCTTCTGGAGACACATTCTGTGGCGAAGGAATCAATGTCGCTATGACTTCAATGTTCGTTCCGACTCCGGTTATCTCACAGGCTGTCCGACCGAAAGACAAATCAATGGCGGCGAACTTTGCTAAGGCTCTTAATCGCTTCACCAAAGAAGACCCGACTTTCCAGACAGAACTTGACCCGGAATCTAACGAGACAATCATCAAAGGTATGGGCGAGTTGCACTTGGCAGTTTATGTCGAGCGAATGAAGCGAGAATACAAGTGCGAAGTCGAAGTTACTCCGCCAAAGGTAGCGTACCGCGAATCAATCACGGCACAGGCTCCGTTCAACTACACGCACAAAAAGCAGACTGGTGGTTCTGGTCAGTATGGTCGAGTCGCGGGCTTCATGGAGCCATTGGCAGACAAAGACTACGAGTTTGTTGACGCAATCAAGGGTGGTGCTATTCCTAATGAATACATTCCTTCTTGTGACAAAGGTTTCAAAAAGGCAATGGAAAAGGGTTCACTCATCGGTGCTCCTGTCGTTGGTATCAAATGTACAATCAACGATGGTCAGTATCACCCGGTCGACTCTTCAGACATCGCATTCCAGACTGCTGCTATCGGCGCATTCCGCGAAGCTTACGAAAAGGCTAAGCCAGTTATTCTTGAACCAATCATGAAGGTTTCTATCGAAGGACCTACAGAATTCCAGGGTAACATGTTCGGTCTTATCAACCAGCGACGCGGCGTTATTCTCGAAACAACAGATGAAAACAACATGTCTGTCGTCAACGCAGAAGTTCCGCTTTCAGAAATGTTCGGATTCTCTACTATCTTGCGTTCTTCAACACAGGGTAAAGCAGAATTCACAATGGAATTCTTGAAATATGGTCGAGTTCCGGGCAATGTTGCTGACGAACTCATCAAAAAGTATCAGGAAGAGCGAAAAGCCGCTCAAAAGTAAGTTCCTTCCCTTCTATGGGGAAGTATAAAACTTGCTGAATGCTTTGCTTTTGGCGATAAAGTCAAAAATGCTTGGAGTTGAGGTTGCGACAAAAAATCGCTTGAACTTGTTCACCGCGATGTTTTTGGCGCGTTCTCAACGGGAAAGCATTTTTGTATATGGCAGTTGATTGAAAAGTGTTCAGATAGGAGTATTAAATGGTTAAACAAGATTTATACGATAAAAGCACCATCCGTCTTTTTGACGCTGCAACCGAGGGCGGCTTAAAGGCTGGCGAGCTTGGTCTCGTCACTTCAAAGAAAGGCTTGGGCAAAACATCAGTGCTCGTTCAGTTCGGTATGGACACGCTCTTGCAGGACAAGCAGCTCGTTCATGTCACATTTGACTTGCACTCTTCAAATGTCATTTCTTGGTACGACGGAATCTTCACCGAACTCGCAAAAAAGAAGAATGTCGGAAACGCGCAGGAACTCAAAGAATCTATCGTTTCAAAACGCACGATTCTCAACTTCTCTCTCGACAACTTCTCTCTTTCAAAAGTCGTGAACACATTGAACGCGCTCAAAGCAGGCGGAATCGCAGTTGCAGGCGTTGTTCTTGACGGAATCGACTTTGCAAAAGTTTCAGAAGACGATGTAAAAGCTGTCGCTGACTACGCAAAGAAAGAAAATGTCACAGTGTGGGGTGCTTCTACCGCAGACGGCGACAAGCTTTCTGACTCAGTGCCAGCAAATCTTGAAGGCTACTTCTCAGCAGTCCTTCACTTGAACCAGAAGGCAGATTCAGTTGGCGTTGATGTCTTGAAGATTCACGACAAAAAAGATGTTGCCGCTGGTCTCAAACTCGACACAAAAACGCTTTTGATTACAAAGGCGTAAAGTTATCCACAGATAGGCACAGATTAGCACCGATTATAATTTTTGTTATACGAGAGTCGTTCACAACAAACTGAAAATTTTTCGTATATGAAATATCTAATCTGTGGTTATCTGTGTTAATCTGTGGATAAAAAAAAATCCCGTGTATTGTACTTTTTTTAGAATTATACAAAAGTTTTCGCGTGTCTTTTTCTTTCTTTTTTTCTTTAATCCTTTTTTAGTGCAGGCAGAGAATCTTCAATTGGTTATGCCAAAAATCATTTATGTGGGCGATACGGTTGAGATTCGATATATTTTTCATTCTGAAGATGCTCTTTTTGGCGGGGAATTTGAAAATCCGTCCGCAAAACTTGAACTCAGGACTGATTCCAGCATTTTTCTTTCGCGAGAAGACTATTTTACCGTGCGCTCGGCTCTGCTCGAAAAAATCAACACGGAATACACATTTTCGCTCACTATTATCCCCTGGAAAACAGGAATATGCGAACTCCCGCAGTTAAATCTTTCTTCGCTCGTGAATTTTTCGCAGGACAGGAATTCAGCGAAGGCCAATAGGCCGTTTGTTGTTTCTCTTTCACCGATTGAGGTAAAATCGCTTGTCCAAAAAACAAAGAATCATGATTTTTTGCCACAGGCGGCCCCGCTTACGCTTCCTGGAACGACGATTGTTTTGCTTGTTATTGCGATTTTGGCTTTTATCGCATTTGCTGGCTTGCTTTTTATGCTTCTTCATTTGCCAACAATTGTTCGTTTTATCGAAAATCTTTCTTATCTGTATTCGCTCCGTAAAAATTCGCGGCTTGCTATCAAGCAGTTGCTTGCGCTTCAAAAAAAATCTTCGCAAATGCCTTCAGACAAAGACTTTGCGGGCGAAATCCAGCATATTCTTAGGAATTTTCTGAGCAAACGCTTTGGGCAGGATTTTTCGTCGGTCGTAACGAATGGCTTTTATCCGATTTTTACAGAAATTTCAGGTGGAAATCTGACGGAACAGCAAGAAAAAGCCGTAGACGAATTGGTTTCAATTTTTGCTCGGCTCGATTATGTGCGATTCAGTGAAAATGCCAAATTCCTGACCGAAACAGAAAACAACGGCACGCCCGAACGATTTACGCTCATCAAAAATGCCGTTCAAATGATTGCAGATTTTGACAAAGAGGAAGAATAGACGGTTTTATTTTTCGATTTTTTTGTATGAGCTGATGATGAATGTGCCGTCTTGCGAAATGGGGAAGGCGATTTTTGATTCTTCTGGCTCGATAGTGCCTGTGAGTTCAAGGTAGTTGCCTTGCAGGGCTAAGATTTCTTCGATTGTGCATTTTGAGCCGGCTTCGATTTCCATGAGGTAGATTTTGCCGCTGTCGGTTACAAAGGCGGGCGTTTCTACAGGAGCATTTCCGTAGTAGTTGATGTGTCCGCGCTCAGAGACGGTTTTGTTAGAGGACATTGAAGTAAAGAAAATTCCCGCAAAAAGAATAGAAAGAATTGAAAGTAAAAAAGTTGTTTTTTTCATTTTATTTGTCCTTTTCGTGTAATTTATTGAATAATCACATACATCGTTACGCAATCCGCGCCTGTGTCACTGAATGTGAGCGAAAGCGAACTTGTGCTATCCGTTGTGCCGAGTTTGTGCAAGGTGATTCCGTAGCCAGGACGGAGTGGAAAGCCATACTTATTTGAAAACAGGAATGGCCCATTGTAACGAGTTTCCGAAGAGTCATACGTCGCATCCTGCTGATTCTTTACGAGGAATGGATTTTTATCCGTAGGATACGAATATGCTTCTCCCCAGAGATTGATTGCCGTCATCGGATATTTGTATGAAGAAACACTGTCTGATTTATAGTCGACCGTTTCTGCCGCAGCTTTATTGTGTGTGTAGCCAGTAGTTGCGCCTCCGTTTGTTAAGGCGAGCAGGAATTGCTGGAAAATTTCATCGAATGTGAGGCCTGTTTTGTTTAGTGAATTAACGGCCTTTACCAGTGAGTTGTTTCCGCCGTAATCGTTTGACATAATTTCCTGTACGAGTGCCGCTCCGCCATACTGACGGCACAGCCATGAGCCAAAGCCGTAGGCGGTTGAGTAAGAAAGTGCTGAATTGGTGCTCAGATATTCGCGGATTCCAGAATAAAAATATGTCGTGTTGAATGTGGGGAGCCGTTCTGATTTTACATTGGTTGTGTCGTCGAGATCAAGAAAATCTGACATCATATCTTCGCAGAGCATGGAAAGCATTTCGTTGTACGCCGTGTCGATTTTGTTTGAGATATTGTAGTCCGAACTTCCCGATGATTCGATGCCTTTTTCTACATTTTTTACGCCATAATTAATCATGTGCTGGAATTCGTGGGCAAGCGTTGAAATTGTTGTTGCTGTTTCTTCACGGGCGTAATATGAATCGACATAGAAGTATTTGCCCTGATTTGAATATTGCACTACGCTTGATGACAAGAGAGACGGTTCGATTTTTGAATAATAATCTTTTGCAAAAAAATAGCCGAGTACCCCGCATTGCTGTGACTGAGGTAGGCTAGAATCCGCACCGATGTCATACAAGACGATGTTTACATATATGCCCGTGTCGCTGTAAGAAGTCATGGGATAATCTGCGCTTGCGGCTTTGAGTGATTCGGCACTTGAATACGAATAGATGATGTTGTCACATTCTTTTCCAAAAATAGTGTGCACAACGGGATAGAATGAATCGAATTTTTTCGCAAAATTTTCTGCAATGCTTGAATCGACTTTTGCGCCTGTTGCAGTTTCTGTTGTGAAATAATCGTCAACGACCCAGACATTGCAATAGGTGCCTACCGCGCGGAGTGTTGCATATTTTGCGGTATATGAATCCATATTCGGATTGCTATCAACATAAATAGATTTTTTTGTGCCAACTGTGCGTTTGATTCGCGTTTTTTTGGCGAGCGTTGATGTTCCTGTAAGGGCGCGAGCACTTTTTGCCGCTGTTTGTATGTCCGCAAGCGAGATTTCTGGCGCATGGAAGTGTTTGTATTTGTTTTCTGGAATTGCAGCATTACCGAGTGATTTGAATTCAGTTTCGGCTGCCGCACGATAGCCTGTTGAAGAATTTTGTACAACGCGTGTGTCAGTGAGTGCAACGGTTGAATCGCCCGTGTTTACCTTTGCGATATACAGGCTTTTGTCTGAAGGAACATTGGAAATAGTTACGGATTTTGTTTTTGGAGTGACTTCGTAAATCGGAAAAGACGCATCATACTTGTATGATTCTGATTCGGTTGCAGTAACGATGCCATAGGAAGGCGTTGAAGAGCCGCCAGACTCAAACAGAGCGTCCCAAAAATCAGCACAGCCCGTAAAACAGAAAAAAGAAAGAGAAATCAATCCGAGAACAAATTTTTTCATAGAAACTCCAGTTCTTCTATTATACTTCATTTTTTAGGAAAAATCAGTTATATTTGAAGAAAAATTATGAATATCTGTCTTTTTACGCATGAAGAAATAAAAAATCCGCTTCCCAAAAACGATGAACGGGCAAAACATATCATCAAAGTGCTGCATAAAACGGTGGGAACTACTTTTGACGCGGGCATTATCGGAGGCGCGGCTGGCGTTGCCACGATTACAGAAATTTCTGACGCGGGCGACATTTCTTTTTCGTTTGAGCCAAAATCAGCGGGGAAGAAATTGTATCCGCTCACGCTCATCATTGGCTTTCCGCGCCCTATTCAGCTCAGGAGGCTTTTGCGCGATGTGGCGGGGCTTGGCGTTCAGAAGGTGATTCTCTGCGGCACCGATTTGACCGAAAAATCCTACCTTGATTCAAATGTCGTCTCTGACGGAAGCGCGTACCAAATGCTTTTGGACGGCACGGCTCAGGCAGCGAGCACGCATGTTCCTGTTCTTGAAGTCGCTCGCTTTCTAGATGAAGTGTTAAAAAACACAGATTACACAGATGCCACAGATTCAAAAAAGAATCCGCAGATTTCCACAGATTTCCACAAGTTTGAAATGGCGGAATGGGAAGCGGCTTCAAAAATCGCCTTAGATAATAGAAGAAGTTCGTCTTCGCTGCATGATTTTTTGGCGCACGAATCGGCACGGTCGGTGGTGGCGGCAATCGGCTCGGAACGGGGATGGACTGACCGCGAACGCGACTTGCTTGAAAGCGCGGGATTTTCGCTCTGTTCGATGGGAACGCGCATTCTCCGCACGGAGACGGCTGCGACGGTGGCAAGCTCAATTATTCTTGACGCAATGGGATTTTTGCAATAGAATAGATTCATTCTTTTTGGTCGATTAACTCAGTGGTAGAGTGCTACCTTCACACGGTAGAAGTCACTGGTTCAAATCCAGTATCGACCACTCACATCTTTTTCGTTCAGCGCATTCTTTTCCCTAGTTCAATATAATTCATGTGGGCTTTTTCCTTTGCAGTCAGGCGTTTTTTTCCGAATGAGTGGGATTCTTTTTTGGGCAACGGTTTTCGCTGCACATCACCTGCTTCGACATATTCCTTCCATTCCTTTGGCTCTGGAACTTCAAATCGCATTTTTTGCTCGGTGAACGGGTGCGTAAATTCGAGCGTGCGGGCATGCAGGCAGACGCGGTTAAAATGGTCGGTTTTTGCTCGGTATTTTTTATCGCCGGCGAGCGGATAGCCTTTTGAAGAAAGATGTGCGCGAATCTGATTTTTTTTGCCCGTGTCCAAAGAAAGCTCAAAAAGCGTGTGCGTCTTTCCGCGCAGAATTGTCGTAAAATTCGTGCGGGCAGGAACGGTCTTTGTATTTTCTTGATTTTTGGGCACAAATCCCATATTGTAGGCATTAAATGCCAAATCAGCATCGATTAAGCCTGATTTTGGAAGAAAATGGTGCGGATTTTTGGGATTTTCTGCCACCGCGCGATAGAGCCGTTCGGTCACAATCGTGTGCCATGCGTCCATCAGTTTTTTTTGCGCTGATTCAGTTAAGGCAAACATCATGACACCGCTCGTTTCTTTGTCCAGTCGGTGAACGGCAAAGGGGCGGTGCTTTGATGAGAATGTGCCTTTTTTCCGCATGATTTCTTCGAGAATTCCAAGCGCGGATTTGTCTTTTGATTGGTTTGGAACGCTCAGAATTCCTGAGGGCTTGTTGATTACACAGATATGCTCGTCTTCAAAAAGAATGTGTATTCGCTCGGAATTTTTCATTGTTATTTTCCTAAAAGGCCTGAAAGCACTTCGTGGAGAGCGGGATACTCCTTTTTAACCATGATGATTTTGCCTTCCGCGCTGACAAAGCAATGTTCGCTCGTGCCTTCGCAGACACCTTCTCCTTTTTCGTTCGTCATTTTGTAGCTGATTTTAAGCTTGACTCCCGTGTATTCCGCAATCGAAACATCGATGGTAACTGTGTCGGCAAATGTGGTACTGTGCTTATATTTGCAGCTTACCCCAATGACCGGCGAAATGATTCCTTCTGACTCCAAGCGGGCATAATCCCAACCGATTTGCTTTAAAAAATCGACGCGGGCTTCTTCCATCCAGCGGATATAATTTGAATGATGGGTGATTCCCATTTTGTCTGTTTCGTAATATTGAACATAATGAGTGTATTTTTTGATTTCCATTTTTTCATTTTATCATATATATTATAAATTTAAAACTATGATGTTCATAAAATCACTTTTTTTAGCTTTTAGTATGTTCTCGTGTATTCCCGTTCCGAATGTGGCATGGAGCAAAAAAAATATGCGCTATCTGATGGTGGTGTTCCCGTTCGTGGGCGTAGTGATTTCGCTTTTGTGCGCGTTCTGGCTCTTTTTTGCTTTTAAAATCACGGCGGCGTGGCAGGGAAATTTTTCGCTTCATTTTTGGGCACTGGGGCTTACGCTGATTCCGATTTTTGTGACGGGCGGAATCCATGTTGACGGCTTTATGGACACATGCGACGCGCTTGCAAGCCATGCTCCCCGCGAAAAAAAACTTGAGATTCTCAAAGACAGCCATTCGGGGGCATTTGCCGTTCTTGGGTGCGTGCTTTATTTTCTTTCATTTTATGTTCTTTCATATGAATTCACTGCAAAATGTGCCGTTCTTTCGCTTGAAATGCTCAAAAAGAGCGAGTTTGTTCGGCTTATTCTTCCGTTTCTTTCGGTTTTTGTGATTTCCAGGCTTTTTAGTGCGCTTGCGGTGTCTGTTTTTCCGATTGCGAAAAATTCAGGGCTTGTGCATACATTTTCTTCCAACGGTGCAAGGCTGTTTACGGCCGTTTGGTGTGAATTCTGGCTCTGTGCGATTTCACTCGCTTTGATTTACTTCTGCGGAAGGCGGGGCATGCTTCCCGTTATGACATCGCTTTTGGTGTTTATCTGGTATTTTTTTATGGCAAAACGGAATTTTGGCGGAATTACGGGCGATACGGCGGGATTTTTTGTCCAAATATGCGAAATTTTTGGACTTTTGGGAATAGTTATCGTGATGAACTAAGAAAATTCAAAAATTTAAGAATAGTATAAAAAAGCACTGTTATAATGCCGATAGTAAAAAGTACTATTCTCTGCAAAAAACTACAGAGGGCATTATGAAAAAAGTGTTTCGCAAGATTATCAAATTTATAGGGGGGGGTATTATTTAGTTTTTTGGTTTTTGCCCTTTCTTCTTGTGGTGAAGATTCTGGTTTGGGTTCTTCGGTGGATACGGAGGCACCTGTTGTCAAAATTGAATATCCTCCTTCTCTTTCTATAATTAAAGACAGTTTTGTTTTTCGCGGAACATGGTCAGACGATAAAAGCCTTAAAAATATTTTGGTTGAAGTATACCGTTCTGATGGCGAAGATAAAATTCGTGAATATCAGACATATGCCACAATAAATTCTGATAAAACATGGTCTGTAACGCTCAATGAGTATGATGCCGAAAAATATGCTTCTAAAAACGGCTGGCAGTTTGCTGACGGCGATTATGAAATTCAGGCGACGGCATTGGACAACGCGGGTCATTCTTCGGGAATTTCTTCGCGCTCATTCTCAATCGACAATACGGCTCCTGTTTTGGTTCTTACCAAGCCTACCACTATTGGCTCAAACACGCCACGCAGTTACGGCCGAACAGTTCAGCTCGAAGGAACATTCTCAGAAAATTGCAGTTCTGGCATTTCAAAACTCATCGTCAGTTTTTATACTGCTTCGGGTGAAAAACTTTTTGATTCTGAATTTGAAGGAATCACTGATATGTT
The DNA here is from genome assembly GCA_017464425.1 of Treponema sp. Classification (GTDB taxonomy): domain Bacteria; phylum Spirochaetota; class Spirochaetia; order Treponematales; family Treponemataceae; genus Treponema_D. Next base: position 28,017 of record JAFUDX010000003.1, on the reverse strand, counting down.
GAACGCAAATCCGCTCGTCATCGCTCAGTATTATGATTCTTCCGAAGAGCCTGACCCTGCAAGCGATAATTACAAAAAGTGGGAAAACTACAAAAAACTCTTTTCTGAAGACAATATTTCCGCGTACCGTGCCGATGGCTCTGACATAACAGAACAATTGTATTTTTCTGTGACGGCAAGCGATGGCTCAAGTCTGGATGTGTACCTTACTTTCTCTTTAAATCCGCGCAATAATCCTGCATACACAATCAGCGGTCTTGCGCTAAAGCCAGACACGACCGACACGGACAATTACACGGGCGCATACTACAATTACTATTCAGACTCTACAATCAATGTCTCAATCGCGCCTGGCCTTGACCTTACGAATATTCTTACCAATTCAGTGACCGTGTATTATACAAAAGAAGGAACGAGCGAAAAGCAGCTTTTATGGACTTGGAACGAAGCAAAAGCGATTGAATTCGCCATGAAAAACTATGCCCTTTCCGAAGAGCAGGCAAAAACGGCACTTTCTTCCGACCCTGCCACCTATCGCTACACGCCAACTGATGCCGATGCGAACACGGACACGCTTTCAAAATCAACGACACTTTCTGCGGCAAAGGGAGAAATCGGTTATGGCTACAAATACGACTTCTCTATTGAAGGAACTGACATCGATAATCCAAACGATACCCAAAAAATCATTCCGTCTGACACGGCGCGTCTTCTACACGGGAATTGCCGAAAACGAAGCAAATGAGGCAACAAAAGGCATAATCGGTGTTGATGCGGACGGAAATGTGATTTCTGATTCGGAAAATCCTGATTCTGCACAGGTAAAAGTTGTCAAAGAAGGAAATGTCGGAAGTAAATATTATGCTCCGATTGTTTCAAACTATGAGTCAACGATTACGGGGCTTAACATCGGCTCGAACTATATCGTTCTCGTGGCGGTGGATAATGTTGGAAATGCAGCGATAGATGCTGTTTCTGTACTCGAAGAATCAGAATCAACGACAACTACCGCAACGCACAATGATTTCTCTCTGAATGTTGACAACGAGGCACCGACCCTCACTTCAACAAGAAGTGGCGCACATTACACGAACACGGTAAAACCGATTGCTGTTGAAGGTTCTTTCGATGACAATGCTTCTAAGGTAAAATCAGTGAGCCTTACGGTGAACGGTACAACAATTGCTAGCAACCTTGATTCCGATAATAAAAAATGGAGCATAACAATTCCTCTTAAAGTGCTTTCAAAATTTGAAGATGGAAAGGTCTACAATGTGAACGCTTCTGTCACTGATAACGCAGGTAACACGGAAACTGGACATACGCAATCACTGGCGGGGATGCGGCGAACATTCTGCTAAAATTCAAAGTCGTTGATGCGGTAGGAAAAACATTCACGACGGGAGATGAAAGCCAGTTTGCCCGACCGTACTATCTCCTTGCGAACACACAAGAAAGTGAATTTGCGGCAGGCGATTACGGGCTTGACAACAGCGCGGCACTAAGCGTCAACCTCGACACGGCGGCTCCAAAAGTGGGAACGCGCGGACTTGCAATCGGGTCGAACACAGGCGATTACGCTTCGGACTCGAATTCACAAGGATTGTACACGCTTGCCCAGATTAAAGCTGAGCCGACTTCCGCACAGTATATTCCGGGTGCGAGCCGTTATGCAGGCGGAAGCTCAAAATATGTCAGATTCTTTGTTCCTGTAAACGAATCGAACATTAGCAAAGTTGCGGTCAAGATTCTTGATTCGGACTCAAATGCTGAAACATCTCATTACTTTAAAGTCACTGTAGCCGACGATGGAACGATTTCAGAAGAAGCTATCACTGACGATGAAATTGAACTTTCTGCGACAGCGCAAGCAATCACGGTTTCAGAAATTTCATACACTTACTACGAGTCGGCAATCATTCGCATTCCATCTCAGAATGTGGTGAGCGAAAACGGCGAGCAAGTTGAAAAAACGAGCGGTGCAAAGACGATTTCTGTGAGCGTAACTGACAAAGCCGGAAACGAAACGACCAAAAGCGACACATTCTCAATCGACAACTTTGGCCCTGCCCAAATCACGATTACAAGTCCTGCAAGCACCGACGAAGTAACGGGAACGGTCAATGTAGTCGGAACGGCAAGCGACGCGGGCGTGGGAATCAGCTCAATCGAATGGCTCGTACCGCCAGCAACTTACACAGAAAGCATGACAGATTCTGCTCTTTCTGCCCTTGAAGGCTGGACGAACAGCAACAATACAAAGACGACCTCTGTATTCAATTTCAGATTTACGGCTGGGTCAACCACAGATTTGACCGAATATGACAAGACTGAAAAATATAAGGTCACTCATAACGCGGCAACGAACATCTACACAATTCCGCTCTTCATCAAAACGATGGACACGCTCGGAAATGTGTACATCAAGCGCGATTATGCAATCACGCACAACCCGGATGCAGACCGTCCGGTAACGGAATTCAGCTATCCGACGGCAAACGATTATGAGTCTGGAAACGACTACATCACACTCTCTGGCGTAATCCGAGCGAGCGGAACGGTTGCGATTCCTTCAGGTACCACAAATGTCGGACAGGTTTACATTCAGATTGGAACGGTTGCGGCAAATGGAGATGTTACTTGGTCGAAAGATAATGCTATTCTTTCAAATGAATTCGCCGCTCTTGGTGGAGTAAAAACAAAAGAACAAATCGTCTCTGAATACAATTTGTCTACTGTAGAAGATGAGGATATTACCAAAAAGTTCTATATCGCTGATGGCTGGTGGGGAATTCCTGTCACAACAAAGACTTCAACATGGAATGTAAGCCTCAACGCAAAGGGCAACCTTGATCCATCAGGTGACTCAACGAATAATATCGCAATCCGTGCATGTGCCATAAACGCAGACGGAAAGATGGGCTTGTGGACAGACACGACGATAGCCCCTGTTTACATTCATGTTGACAATGGTGCGCCAAGCCAGAGTGCCGTAATGCGACAGTACAATAGTTTTGCTTCTTCTGCAGTTGAATCAAACATCAAAGTTCAGAAAGACTACACCGCAGAAATGTACTTAAAGGGAACTTGGTATTTGGTGGTCACGCTTATGGATACGGAATCTGTCAATCCAGAGTCAATCACGGTACGACGCGGTTCTGCAACGCAAGCGTATGAATCAAGCAGCATCAAATGGACATACAGCGACAATTCAACGAGCACAGACGAAAAGCCAACAACAGGAAAAACGGTCACGAAGTCCGAAAAAGTGATTTACATCCCGATTGAAACCGAGAGCATGGCATCTTCAAATGTCAGCTACACGGTCTATGTAGAAGACGGTTCAACCCCTGCCCACTCAAGCACGATGACATACACCTTCTACATTGACAACACGCCACCAACTCTCTCTGCAATCAACGCAAACGGAACGGAACTCAGCACGGAGTCTGAAAATTCTGTGCAGGATTCTGAGTACAAATTTACGATTGACGGTAGCGTTACGGACACTGGTTCTGGCTATGAGCGATTGATGTTCTACTATATGCGAAACGGAAAAATTTCTGGTACGGACACTGAATTTACGAATAAATACATTCTTGACCCGCTCGTTACAACGGGAAATGCAGACGCCACCGTGCCAGAATCTTCAAAAATTCCTCTCGCAGGGCTTGCTGAAATCACTATCGATGGAAACGCAAAGCTCTGGGCGAAGGCTGCAACAGGAACGGTGATTGCCAATAGCGACGATACATTCACTTTCACGGATACAAGTTCTGTCGTGAGCGGGAACGCACACATTCATAAAGGCTCGCTCATTTACATTGCGGGAGATTTCGGAGTAATCACCAATGTAAGTGAAAGCAATGTTACATTCAAGACGAATGCTATAATCACAGGAAACGAAACTTCGGCTTCATTCCCGTATGCGCAAGTCGTTGACAACACGGTTGCCGAAACTTCAAGCAATGACACGGCAAATCCATTTACGATTGACGGCGACGACGGCGACGGAATGATAGAAAAAGTCAAAACAAGCGGCGCAAAAACAGACTGGAATGCTGCGATTCATTCTACGAACATTCCTGATGGACCGGCATATCTCGTTGTAATCGCAATGGATGCGGCAGGAAACGCAAGCACCGTCACTTATCCAGTGGATGTCATAAACAACGCTCCTCGTCTTGCGAAGCTCTATCTCGGCACGGACTTGAACTCAAACGGCACATTTGCGACGAGCGAATTCTCCCAGTACAATGTTTTCACGGTGAACACAACTGCGAGAATCACAACATCGGGCTACAAGTCGAACGCGACAATCGAAACGAAAAAATTTGAAGCAGGTCAGTTCACGGCAAAAGACAAACTCGCCGTTCTTCCTGAAATCACTGGCGGAAACAAAGCCGTGCATCTGGTTTACAAGCGCGGGGCAAGTTCTGATGAAAAGGTTACTGGAAGCGGAGCTTCACTTCTTGACGCACGGGCAACGAAAAAGGCAGCTTCCGATGATGAAACTGTGAGCGAGCTAAGCACCGCTATTTCAATAACACGCGGAAATAAGTGGGATGCTTCCCTTGCCGCACGAAAAGGCGACAGTCTCTATGCATTCGAGCTTTCAAACGACCAGGTATGGCAAGGTCTTACAGCAGACCCAACGGGTGCGGTCGGTGTTTCATTCACTTTCTGGGATGAAACGGAGGAGCGCACAATTGGAACGGACAGTCAGTATTGTGTTGCGTATGTGAGCGACTTGCTTATCAATCTTTCTGACTCAACTGAGCCGACGATAGCGATTGACCCATTCTATTGGAAAAGCCTCACAGACAACTCAATTTATGGCTCAGAATCTGCAAAATCAACGGCAGACTTGAACGGACACATCGAACTTGAAAAAGACTGGAAAGAAACCGCGACTTACAAATCTCAAACTGGTGATTCTATAACAAGCGGCGAATATGACGGCGACCCGAAAGTTTCTGGTAAAATCAAGATTACTGGAACGGCGAGCGATAACAAAATGCTCTATGCTATTGCGCTCAAAATCGACGGATTCACACTTGACGGTATGACGGCGGGCAACTCATTCACATTCGCAACCTTTGACAAAACTTCTTGGACTTTGGGAAAAGGAAAAACGAGCAATACCGCAGGTGGTGACATCGCACAGGACGGCTGGCAATTTGTGCTTGATACCGAGAACTCAACGCTCAACCAAAGCGGGCACACAATAAGCTGGACGCTCTACCTTGACACCGAAAAGCACGCCACTGTAGCGGCAAACGATGTAAACATCACCGCCACCGCCACAGACTACGCGAGCCTCACCAAGAAAGGCAGCAACAATTCCGCGAACGGAACGCCGTATCAGATGGACGTCGTGCCGTATGTAACGGGAATAACTCGCAACAGCAAGTACAACACAAACCGCGCTCGCTCTGGCGCAGTACCGTTGTTGCGGGGCGAAGCAGAAAACACTGTAACAGGATTCAATTTAGGAAAAGCAAGTGGCTCAATAATTGCTATTACGCTCAACACAAAAGCCGATGGCACAGGAACTTCATATCCAATGACATCTCCTGCCGTTGTTACAGCAGGCTCTAAACTGTCATTCACAATGCCAGCAGAGGCAAAAGACGGTTATCTTACTGTTTCAATTGACAGCATAAAGACACTGAACAACCTAAATAAAGACAGCGTTGAGTATAACAAAGAGAATACGCAGAATGTTTCTTCTACGGACTATTGGACTGATACACGATATGTCCGCGTATGGCAGAGCAATACAGGTGATTACTTTGCAGGAAGTACATTGCCGATTTATCCGTCAATGGCAATGGGAAGCAACGGAACGCTGTATGCGTCATGGAGTAATTACTCAAAATCAGATGTATATTATGCTGCTATAACAAGTCAAACTGCAACACAAGTGTATCACGGCTATGACCCACCTGAGGAAACTGATATTTCTGTCGCAGGAGAGGACAAAGTAAATGTATTCTATTCTGCAAATTATCATGGCGGTAATTCATATAACTGGACATCAAATTCCACAAGTGCAGGCGGTTTGTATGCATGGGATAGCAATGCGCCCGCTATAGATTGTTCTCGACAGTATAATAACGCTTTCCGTTTTGAATTGTTCTATCACAATCAACAGCTACAGCAGTTCAAAAATCTAAAAATCAAGCGAACAAGCACTAATAACAACGGAATTATTCATGTTGCGTATTATGATACTGTTACAAAATCTGTTCATTATTCAGAAATTGGTGGAAATTATAGTCCACAAGATAATAGAACTAATTATCATGAATTATCTTGGGTAAATATTGATGGGAAAACTGATAGCCAAGATGAGAATTATCCTGTAACACTTAGTAGCCAACGACAAACTTATCAAACTAGTGATGGTTCTGAATCTTATTATTTGTACTTTGATGGATATAACTATTCTTTAGCAACATCACAATTTGAAGATACATCTCGAACGGCAGCAACTGGTGAGTCACTTTCTCTTGCACTGACAAATTCAAATTATCCAGTAATTGTCTATTATGATGCAGATAATTCAGTGTTGAAACTTGCTCGTGCAACAAGTACAACACCAAAAGGTTCTGCAACTTTATGGAAAGTTCAGGAAGTTCTTGGCACTTCTGATGTCAATTATGGTACAATGGTAGACTACATTGCTTGCGGTATTGATTCATCAGGTGTTCTGCACATCGTATTCCAGAACACAAAGGGTGAACTGTGCTATATTAAGTCTACGAATACTTCTGCGAACGGAAGCACAAAGTATACATTTGGTTCAAGCGTAGTAATTGCAGAGTCTGCGACAAACATCGACCTCACAATGCATGGAACTGTTCCGTATATTTCATATCTCACTCGAATCAACAGTTTTGACGGTATGAACATCGCATACTACGATAAGACTTTGGATTTGGATTGCGATGGCACAGCGGAAGGTGGCTGGGAAACAATGACTGCACCACTTAACTACAAAGTTTCCAACGGCAAGTCTTGCATTGAGGCGCATCCAACACCTGCAAGTGCCACATGGGAAGCCGCAGTCGGCTTTACACCAGGAGACTTGTACCGTGTAGCATACTATATTGGAAACGGAAGTGGGCACTAAAAACTACCACTTGATTTTTGCAATCAACTGGGGGCGTTACGGGGGCGACAGCCCCTGTAGAGAGGGTAGCGGAAAACGCATAAGCGTTTGGAGCTAGGGGGATAGGGAGCGTGCCACAAGGCAAAATCGCTTGAGAAGCGATTTTAGCGATTCTCGGTGAAGGCTATGCCTGAACCGCTTTCCCCTCCTTCTAATTTCTATTTTCTAACTTCCAGCTCCTCTTTAAGCGCGAGCACTTGCTCAAGAGGAAGAGAGCAGCAGCGTGCGATTACTTCCGGAGAAATGCCTTCGCTAAGAAGATTTCGTGCGTTTTCGATGGTCTTTGCACGGGAAGCCTCGTTATAGGCTTCGTTGTATGCTTCTTTATAGGCTTCTTCGTATGCGATTTTGTGTTCCTCTTTTAGAGTCTGCTCCCATGTCATATACTGCATCCTCCATTCTGCGTTTTTCTTTGCGATGGCAATCTTGTCTTTAAGCTGTTTTGTGAAATCTGTTTCTGCGCTCTCGCCCTTCAAGAACTTAAAGAAAGATTTTTGCTCATCAGAAGAAAGTTTATCATAATTCGAGGCATTAAAAAAGAGTTTGAAAGCCCTGTCATTCAGTTTTATGTCTTTATCTTCACAACAAACATTCTCAAAACTGTAAACGGGCAGACCTTTGTGAAAGATGTCATTCAGGCAGATAAAGATGATATAGGTGTCCTTCAGTTCGTCATACTCAGTGCCAGCATTTAGATTGCTCATGTCTATTATCGACTGATAATAGCGCGAGCATTTTCGGCAACGCGCGGGGAAAATTTTTGAAAAAAAATACCAAAAAGTACTTATTTTATTCCTTTGTAACATTCTGTGCAGCCGGTAATCATCACATGTTTTTTTCCTTCGGTGCGGTTAAAAAGGCGGGCAATCAGTTCACCGTCTAGGGGAACGCTTTTGCCACAGACGGGGCATGTTCTTTTTACGCCTGGTTCCAGGGTCGGATAGCAGTGCGGGCAACCGTGTACGGTCATTCGTTGGTCGGCGGTTGTCATGGGGCGGTAAATGCGCGAAAACATGTCTTCGTTTTTTGCGAGCGGGGTGGAGCAAAGCGGGCAGCGGACGAATTCAACTTTCCCGTTTTCATTTTTCTGCGTGCGAAGGTTGTTTTCCTTTTTTGAGGGCGTTTGCTGGCTTTTTTTTAATTTCAGAAAAAGAAGCAGCGCAAAAATAATGATTATCGACGCAATAAAAAGGAAAAAGTAGTCCATAGTTCTTTATCGGTCAGAATTATTAGAAAATTCTCAATAGTGGTAGAATTTTTCCTTGTTCTATATTAGTATGGAGCGAGTGGCACTGATTAAAATGAAATTTATAGAAAAGCTAAAAAGCGGTTATACTTCCACTCTTGATTCTCTCAACCAAAATAAAAAATCTTTTTTGATTGTGGTGATTTTAGCCCTCATATTCATGTTTGCGGTCTGCTGGATCACTTTTTTTGCGACGGTGCGCGGTCCTGAACAAGTAATGGTACCGAATGTCGAAGGCAAGGAACTTACCACCGCGCTTCTTGAGCTACAGGCAAAGGAGCTATACCCCAAAATTCAGCTCAAATATACTGACAATCCTGATGATGCCGGCAAAATCTTAAATCAAAACCCCATGAGCGGTTCAATCGTAAAAGCGGGGCGGCGAATAACGCTTACGGTCAGTCGTGGAACAATCCTTGATCATGTCGAAAATTACATCGGTCAAAAATACGATGATGTTAAAATCAACTTGCAGACCATGTTCACTGGCTCTACTCGGCCACTCATCGTGCTCGCTGAGCCAAGCTATAAATCTGACCAGAGCGAGGCGGGTACAATCCTTGCGCAAGACCCGCCCGAAGGCACGATTATTTCAAATCCTGTTACGGTCAAATTAATTGTAAGTCGTGGTCCAGAATACGAAAACACACGCGTTCCCACTATTACGGGGCTTGATTTTGCGCAACTCATTCCCACGCTTGCTTCTTCAAGAGTCGTGTTTGATTTTACGGCGCATGTCGCAAGTGGCAGTGAACGGGAAGGCATAGTCACAAGTCAGGAAGCACTTTCAAGTGACTTCGTTCCAAATTACACGCGAGTCACTGCCGAAATCGCGCTTCCGCAAAAACAAAAAGATGATGAAGTGCTGGGGCTTTTTACGGCACAGCTTCCAAATTATCCGTACGCAGTCGAAATGACGCTTGAAGCTTCAAAAGACGGCGTTCGTGAGCATATTGTTACGATTAAGCACAAAGGTGGTTTGGTCACCATTCCATATATCGCACAAAAAGACAGTGAATTGCTGCTTTCAATTGCAGGAAGAACGGTCGCGCGGCAAACGGTGGACTAAACGGAGCGTATTGATGATACTGAGCCTAATCAATTTTGCTGGCAGTCTCTGTTTCTTGCTCTACGGTATGAAGCTGATGAGCGATGGAATCCAAAAAAGCGCGGGTCAAAAGCTACAGGCGGCCCTTGCGTTCATGACGGGAAACCGATTCGTCGGGCTGTTGACGGGCTGTATCCTCACCATGATTATCCAGTCTTCGGGCGCAACCACCGTTATGCTTGTAAGCTTTGTAAACGCAGGCTTGGTCACGGTCACGCAGGCAATCGGCGTTATTTTTGGCGCGAATATCGGCACCACAGTCACGGGATGGATTGTCGCGCTCGGTTCAAGTTTTGAAATCAAGGACTATGCGATTCCGATTTTCGGCTTGGGCTATCTGCTCTACATTCTCAAACGATTCAAATCAAAGGAAGGCTTTTGGCTCGCAATCATGGGCTTTGGTCTTCTGTTCTTTGGCTTGGGCGGTCTTTCGGATTTCTTCGCAGAGCCAAAAATCAAGTCGCTCGTCATCAGTTTTATCGACTTGGTGAACGGCTTTGGCGTGGTCAGCTACGCAATCGGGCTTTTTATCGGCGTGATTCTTACCGCGCTCATTCACTCTTCTTCGGCAATGTCGGCAATCGTCATCGGTATGGCGGTGGCAATGTCAAAGGAAGGGAACGCGAGCCTTGCAGAACTCGAAGAATTCTGGCGGTTCGGGGCTGTAATGATTATCGGAAGCTCGGTCGGCTCAACGGTGGACGCGATTTTGGCGGCAATCGGAGCGAACGCAAACGCGCGGCGCACGGCGGCAGTGCATGTCCTTTTTAATGTGGCAACGGTGATTATCGCGCTCATTTTCTTTAGGCCGTTCATTTCGTTCGTTGAGCTTGTTTCGCCTGGTCACAACATCGTGTTCCGAATCGCCATGCTTAACACGGCTTTTAAACTGATGGGAACAATTATCTTCATTCCGTTTGTCAACCAGATTTCAAAATTTGTCAGCATTATCATTAAAGACGATAAAATTCCCGAAGGCACGGTCTACAAACTCGAATTCAACGAGCGTATGGCGATTGAGTCTCCTGAAGGTTGTGTTTTCCGTGCCCAGAGCGAAGTCAAGCTCTTTTCCGACAAAGTTGCGCAGATGTTCGACGAGTTGCAGACGGGATTTGCCACCTTTAATTCAGATTTTGTGACGGGGGGCTATGAAGAAATCGTCAAAACCGAAGATTATTGCGACCAAATGAACGAACAGCTCACGCAATATCTCGTGCGCTGTACCCACCTTCACCTTTCAGACGAGGCAAAAGACAATGCCGCGCTTATGATGCAACTTATCGCCGAAATGGAAGCAATGGCCGACGGCTGTTTGAACATTGCCTATCAGCTCAAAAAGGCAATCGAACGCGAAATGAAATTCAACAAAGAAGATTTTGACAGGCTGCTTCCGTATTTTGAGCTTGCCCGTCAGCTTATGTTCTTCATCTACAAAAATGTCGCGCGGATTCAGCGACTTACGCCAGAGCAGTTCCAGTTTGCGAGTGAATTGGAACAGCAGATTGATGATGAGCGGAAGGCACTCAAAAAACTTGCCAGAAGTCGCCTTGAAACGGGTGGTGATGTCCGCTCCGAATTGCTGTACATGGACATTATCCGTCAGATTGAGAAAATCGGTGACCGTTGCTTTGACGCGGCGGGTGATTTGCGCTGATTTTAAAAGCAATGCTATTGACAAAAAAAGTTCTTTGGTGTATAAAAGTTCTATCAAACGACAACGAGGTCGCAGAGTTCCACACTTTGCGACCTTTTTTATTTTACACGGCGATGATGTCGGGCATTTATGCGCAGAATGTCTGATATTGTCGCCGATTTTTTTGTGTTAGGGATTGTAGGGGCGGCGTAAGCCGTTGCGAAGCAATGAAGCGAAAGCGGAACCCCGAAAAGCCCGACCCGCCGTAGGCGGGGAACACCCTTATAGGAGATTTTATGGACAAGGTGACTTCGATTTTTGGCGAAAATGTGTTTAACGAGACCGTGATGAAGGCGCGGCTTCCCAAAGAGACTTTCAAGCAGCTCATGAAGACGATTGAGGACGGCGAAAAGCTTGCCCCAACCGTGGCGAATGTGGTTGCGAACGCGATGAAGGACTGGGCGATTGAAAAGGGCGCGACTCACTTCACGCACTGGTTCCAGCCGCTCACGGGAACGACTGCCGAAAAGCACGATTCTTTCATCACGCCGTCAAGCGAAGGCAAGGTGATTATGGAATTCAGCGGAAAGGAGCTGGTACAGGGCGAGCCTGACGCTTCTTCTTTCCCAAGTGGCGGCATCCGAGCGACATTCGAGGCACGAGGCTACACGGCATGGGACCCGACTTCGTACGCGTTCATCAAGGACGATGTGCTTTGCATTCCGACGGCATTCTGCTCGTACACGGGCGAGGCTTTGGACAAAAAAACGCCGCTCTTGCGCTCAATGGAGGCGATTTCAAAACAGGCGGTGCGCGTGCTCCATTTGTTCGGAAATTCCGATGTCACTTCGGTAAAAACGACGGTCGGCCCTGAGCAGGAATATTTTTTGGTCGATAAGGGCGTGTGGGAAAAGCGCGAGGATTTGATTTTTACGGGCAGAACACTCTTCGGCGCGAAATCTCCGAAAGGTCAGGAGCTTGAAGACCACTACTTCGGCATGATTAAGCCGCGCGTTCAGGCATTCATGAAGGACTTGAACGAAGAATTGTGGAAGCTCGGAATCCTTGCGAAGACCGAGCACAACGAAGTCGCCCCCGCACAACACGAGCTTGCCCCGATTTTCTCAACGACGAACATCGCCTGTGACCACAACCAGCTGACGATGGAGCTGATGAAGAAAGTGGCGGCAAAGTATGGCATGGTATGTTTGCTTCACGAAAAGCCTTTCGCGGGCGTAAACGGAAGCGGTAAACATAACAACTGGTCCATTTCCACCAACACTGGAAAGAACCTTCTTGATCCCGGTGCCACACCTGAAAGCAACGCGCAATTTCTCCTATTCTTGTGCGCTGTGATTAAGGCTGTGGACGAGTATCAGGATTTGCTCCGAATTTCTGTCGCGAGCGCGGGAAACGACCACCGACTTGGCGCGAACGAGGCACCGCCGGCAATCGTGTCAATGTTCTTGGGCGACGAGCTTTCTGAAATTCTTGAATGCCTTGAAGAGGGAAAGCCCTACGGCAAGCACGAAAAGGAGAAAATGCAGATTGGCGTTACGGTTCTCCCCGACTTCAACAAGGACACCACCGACCGAAACCGCACTTCTCCGTTCGCGTTCACGGGCAACAAGTTTGAGTTCCGAATGCTTGGCTCTAGCGAGTCGATTGCGTGCGCGAATGTGTTCCTGAACACTGCCGTTGCTGAGGAATTGAGCCAGTTCGCCGACGAGCTTGAAAAATCTTCTGATTTTAAGGGCGACTTGCACAAGCTGATTTTGAAGACAATCAAAGACCACAAGCGAATCATCTTCAACGGAAACGGCTACGATGACGCATGGGTAAAGGAAGCCGAAAAGCGCGGGCTTTTGAACTTGAAGAGCACGCCCGAGGCTCTTACGAAAATCCTTGACGAAAAGAATGTGAAGGTCTTCGAGAAATTCGGCGTGTACTCTAAGGTCGAGCTGACGAGCCGCTACGAGATTCATAACGAGAACTACTCGAAAATCATCAATATCGAAGCACTCACCATGATCGACATGGCGAAAAAACTCTACCTGCCAAGCGCGAGTGCCTACGCAAAGCAGCTTGCCGAGACCATCGCCGCCAAAAAAGCCGCGGGCGGTGCGGATGATTCCTACGAGGCGGACTTGCTCAAAAAGGTCAGCGCGCTTACCGCGAGCATCTATCAGAAAGTGCAGAAACTTGAAAAAGATGTTGACGGGGCTGCCAAAGTCACCTCTGCGGGCGAAAACGCGCTCTACTACCGAAACACGGTCTTCGCCGACATGGGAAGCCTGCGCGATGATGTGGACACGCTCGAGGGATTCGTGCCCGCTAGCCAATGGCCAGTGCCGAGCTACGGGGAACTGTTGTTCAGCGTAAAATAAACTGAAAATTGCGCCACAGGGCATTTCCTTTCGGGGAGTGATTCTGCGGCGTTTTTTTTGATTTTTTTCTGACTTTTTTGTATGCGCGTTGCCGAAAACGCGCTCCGCTCTTTCCTCACGGCAGCAATCGGGCGCGAAGTCACCGATGTCACGGTCAAAGAAAACGAGGATGCAAAAGAATTCGACACGCAACGGGGACTGAGATACGACATCAACTGCGAGTTTGATGACGGAACGCTCGCCCAGGTGGAGATGCAAGGCTACGATGAGGGTGAGTTTTACGGAAGTCGAGCCGAATATTATGTCTCGCGGCTCTTAAGCACAAGCCTCGATATCGGCGACGAGTGGGGAAAGATAAGCCAAGCCTACCAGATTTCAGTGCTCGACTGCGTTGTTGACAAGTCACACGACGACTTCTTCCATCACTACACGATGACGGACATAAAGGATGGCTCAAAACTTGCAGACAGGCTCAATGTGATTTTTCTTGAACTTCCGAAGCTCCCAAAAATCGACAAGGACACGAACATCAAAAACTTGCCAAGCATTACGAAATGGTGTAAATTCTTGAAAGATGCAGACAATCCAAAACAAGGTGATTTAATCGACACGCTTGCAAAGGCTGAGGAGGGAATCATGAACGCGACAAAGACACTAAACAACATCAGCGAAGACCGTTGGCGATGGATTATTCAAGGACAGATTGAAGGCAGAGAGCGCGATGCACGGACAAGGCTTCATGACGCCGAAAGACGAGGACGCACCGAAGCCTCCCGCGAGAATGCACGGAACTTGCTTAAACTCGGTGTAGCAGAAGAAACAGTTGCAGAAGGTTGTTCGCTTCCATTGGAAGAAGTACAGAAAATCGCGGAGGAAATATAGCAAGAAGGAGTTAGGAATTAGCAGTGAGCAATTAGGAGGGGAAAGTCTCCCCCTCGCACTAAAAGCAAGTATACCGCTGATTTTCAATCAATGCCCACAAGGATAGGGAGCATTAAGAAAACTCACGAGGTGAGTTTTTAGCGATTCTCCGAAGCAGCTATGCTGCGTAGGGTGGGTAAAAGCAAATTAATCCCGCAAGAATTTCTGAAAGAAATTCTTGTCCACGACAGGATGTCGGTGGCTACCCCCTCTGCGGGGCACATTGTTTGCCAGTTTTGCCCCGCAACACCCTAGAAGATTATTTTAAATCACATTATCAGCGTTTACACAAGGCGACCAGCCGCCGTCAATGCGGAGCATTGCTCCATTTGTCGTGGCATTTTTGAGCAAGAAGAGGGCGGCTTCTGCCACTTCTTTTGCTGAAATTATTTTTCCGAGCGGCATTTTTTTGCTCAGTTCTGATGTTGCGCATGGTGAAAGATATTCGGTTTTTGTAAAACCTGGCAGAATCGCATTGCATGAGATGCCATATTTTGCGTATTGTGCGGCAACAGAGGCAACAAGAATGTTCAAGCCGGATTTTGCGCCTGCGTATGCCGCATTCGTAGAAAATTCTGTGCGGTGCGCGGTGCCTGTTCCCCCGAACAGAATGATTCTTCCGAACTGTTTTTTTATCATTGCGGGCAGGGCGGAAGAAATCAAAAATCCTGGAAGCGCATAATCGAGCAGCGAAACGGTTTGCCAGTCCGCAAGCGATGTTTCGTGAAGTGGTTTTTGTACGAACGGGCCGAAACAAACGCAGAGAATATCACAGTTTTTGGCTTCTTCATGCAAAGGCGAAGATTCTAGTTCAGAAAAACGGGCTTCAGAAAGATTCTGAACAAGCATTTGTGGCATTTTCCCTGATTCTTGTGAAATAGAACTGACGAGCGCAGTGAATTTTTCGCTCATGGCAGAGCCGTGAATCGTCACATCTGCGCCGTTTTTTGCGAGCATGCGCGAAAGTTCACTGCCAATTCCGCCAGAGCCGCCTACCACCAATGCTTTCTTTCCACAAAATTCAGACTCACTTTCCATATTCATACCATTCACCATTTGAAATATATGCCGATTATGCCTTTTATGCTATCACTTTTTTTAAAATAATGATATGATTGTTTTAGGGAGATAAAAAATGTTCAATCGTGCAGAATACAAAAAATCAGCACTCGCCGTCCTGAGCAAAAATTGGACGGTACCGTGTCTGGTGTCGCTTCTTGTTCTTGCGCTTTCGCTTCTTTCAGAAATGGCAAGCCCTATCGTAAGCGTTTGCGTGGGTGGAATTTTGAGCGTGGGGCTTATTTTTACATGCATGAAGATGATTGCCGCGTTTCAGACCAATTCTGCTCAATCTGAAAGCGCCGTTTCATTCACTACCTTTTTGGAAGGGCTTGAATCTCACTGGCTCAATGCGCTCTTGGGCAGTCTGTGGAATTTTCTCTGGGTGTTTTTGTGGTCGCTTCTTTTTGTCATTCCCGGAATCGTAAAATCCTACAGCTACTCAATGATGTTCTCTGTCATTGCCGAAAATCCCAAAATCAGCGCGGTTAAGGCGATGGACATCAGCAAGGTGCTTACCGACGGTCACAAAGCCGATTTGTTTGTCATGGACTTGAGTTTTTTGGGCTGGCTGATTCTCAGTTGTCTTTCATGCGGTATCGGCTTTATCTGGCTCGTTCCCTACATGACGATGACCGAAACGCACGCATATTACGATTTAAAACGAATGGCTTTTTCTCAGAACAAGCTTACTCCCGCAGATTTTGAGGCATAAAATGAAGCATAAAAAAGGACTGGTGATTCTTTTGGTTATTTGTGCAATCTGTTTGATTGCCGGCGTTAAAGGAATCATTTCAAAAGCAAGTGGCAACAATTCTTTCTCATTCAATTTTTCGACTTCACGCGACTTTGATGACGATTCGGATGAGTATGATGAATTTGACGATGATTTTTACGATGACGATGACTTTGATGAAGGCTCTGATATGTTCGGAAGAATTGCTTCACTCAAATTTGGCAAAGATTCTTCAAACGCAATCAAAAATATTAAATCGCCGTACATTTCTGTCATCTATATAAACGGTGTTATTTCAGAAGAAAACAAAACCTACAACCAAAAATGGCTTTTAAGCAGAATCAAAAAAGCAAAAAATGACAGTAATAATTACGGAATCTTGCTCTATGTTGATTCTCCAGGCGGCACTGTCTACGAGTCTGACGAAGCATACCTTGCGCTCATGGATTACAAAAAAGCGACAGGGAATGCCGTCTATGCCTATTTTGGCTCTCTTGCGGCAAGCGGCGGCTACTACATTGCGAGCGCAGCAGATACAATTTATGCCAACAGAAACACGCTTACTGGCTCAATCGGTGTGATTGCGGGGCAAAGCATCGATGCCACTGCGTTATTTGAAAAAATTGGCATCAAAATGACCACAATCACTGCCGGTCGCAATAAAAACATGGGAAATTACAATTCTGTCCTCACCGAAGAGCAAAAAGCAATCTTGCAGTCAATCGCAGACGAAGCATACGAGCAGTTCACGGAAATTGTCGCTACTGGCCGAGATATGCCCATCGAAGAGGTAAAACGGCTTGCTGACGGTAGGATTTATACAGCGAATCAGGCAAAGAACAACGGCCTTATCGATGATGTCTGTAGCTTTGAGAGCGCAAAAAAGAAAATACAAGATTCCAGTGAAAAAACTGTAAAATTCGTGGATTATAAATACCATTACGAAGAAAACTGGATGTCAATTCTTTCTGGAGCGGCAAGTTTTGTCACAAATCCAGAAGCATGCGTGTACGAGCTGCTTGGCAAAACTTCGGCACAGTGCCTGTATTTGTATCAGTAATTTAGAATCCGTACTTTAAAAGACTGAGTTCAAGAACCTTTCCGCACAATTCTTTTGCGCCACCATGACACAATGCGCTTGCAAACGGACGCCCCACAAGGACGCAGTTTGCTCCCAACGCTTGTGCTGTGGCAACATCGCGTGCCGTACGGATTCCGCCATCAACCCAAAGCTCTCCGCAGTATTTTTTGATTTCACTGCCATATTTTGCTAAAAATTCTGCCGTGCTTCCCTTGCGTGTTTCGATTCTGCCGCCGTGATTTGAAATGTAGGCAATGTCGGGCAGTACTTCTTTGATAAGCTTTATGTCTTCTTTTTTAAAAATTCCCTTGATGGCGAATGGCATTTTTACATGTTTTTTGATTTCAATGAGCTGGGATGCGGATTTTTTTTCTAGTTTTACCAGATTGCGCATGGTGACAATGTTGTAAGAATCGATGTCAATTCCTGCGACTTTTACATAGTCTTTTGCCCATTCAAATCGTTCGATGATTTTTTCGTTTGAGTATGGCTTGATGAATACGGATGTTCGTGCATCGGCTGTTTCGTCTTTGATTCTTTTGAGCGCGGCGATTCCGAATTTAAGCTTTTCGTCTGGGTAGCCGTCGCCAATGCACAGCCCTACGCCTACTTCATGCATCGCTTGAATAATTTCGTCATAAAAATCGGACTCGTACGCAAAACCGATGTTTTCAACGGCACCGGTCATAGGGGCAATGCTGATGGCGGGAATTCTGAATTCAGGGGGTAAATCGAGAAATTTCTTGATTTTTTTGATGTTTTTGTTCCGTACAACTTCCCAATCAGTGCAGTTCAAAATGAAATTTTCGTTATTTTTGACCCCGCCCATTCCTGGTAGCTGGGCAATGCAGCCTTTTCCGTTGCATACTTTGCAAAAATTGCACTTGAAGTTGTTCCCACCGCACAAATCCATGATAAAACGATTATATCAAATTTCAGGATAAGTGAGAATAGAGCGCAGGCGTACGATGATGTTTACTTAACGGGCAGAATTTTGAGTTTATCGCCCACAATCGGCTGGTATGGCGGATTTTTTGCTTTTTCATCCGCAGGCGGAAGTGTTTGGGTGAGGATGAATTTTTCGCCTGATTTTGCGAGCGTTCCCTCTGCCACTGCACGATTTCCCGACAAAATTTGAACGGGAACACCGATTTCGTCCACTTTTGACTGGCTGAAATTCGCAAGATACACGGTAAAAGAAGGGGCATTTTTTGTATTCAGAATGATTCCGTCAGCAGTTCGGTCAGAAAGCAGTGCTTCTGCCAATGACTCAAATTCTTTTAGCTCTGTTTGCAGATTTTTGCCGCTTTTTGCCAAGTCGGAGGCAATCTGATAGGTCTGGTGCATCATTGCGGGAACATAATCTTTGATAGAATTTTCCATTGGAATCGGCTTAAAGCGGTAGGCGAGCGTTCTGAGTTCAGAAAGTTCTCCAGCGGCTTTTTGCACGGAAGCCAAAAACTGCGGCGATGAAGACGCGTCCGTGTAGTCGTTTGTACTGAAATCAAGCGTTTCCACCGAATGCCACAGTGTTGAACTTGCCGTTTGATTTTTGATTCCCGCATCCAAGATGATTTTGTTCTGCTCGCTGCTCTGTTCGCGTGCCTTTGGGTCAAGCAAATCAATTTTTGCCTGATAAATGCTTCGCACTTCTTCAACGGCATTTTTTTGGTCTTGCGCGGCTTTAATCTGCTGGGCAACGAGTTGCTGGCGAAGCTTGCGGATTTTCTTTTCGTAGCGTTCTGCCTGTGTTTTCATTTCGATGTCGTGTAGTTGCTTGGTTGAGTCAAGCGAAGATTCCGCACCCTGAGCTTCAGAAAGCCGATTCTTATCGTACGAATCTACCTGTGTCTTGTATTTTTGAATTTCCAATTCTGACTCGGCGATTTTTGGCTCATATTCCTGCTTAATCCGTGCAATTTCCGTGTTGTAGTCAAGTTCGATTTTGATTTTTCGCTCATTGATGGAGTCTCTTGTTGCCACCGAAGCCACTGATTCCAGCGTGAACAGGGCATTTTCGCGCGTTTGCTCCGCCTGAGTGAGTTCGTCATCACGATTTTCTTCAAGCGTCTGCTTATTTTTGACCGCCGTTTCGTACAGATTCTGAACCCTGCCCGCCGAATTGAGCAAAGAGCGCAAATTCAAATCATCAAATGAATCAATGTTGATGGTGATTCGGTGGTTTGATTTTGAAACCAATGCCGCCGTTACGAATGTACCCGCAGTTACAATGAACACACAGATTCCGAGCAGAATCCACACGAATTTCTTTTTATTTTTTGCCGTTTTTGCGTATTCTTCGACCAAATCATATGTGGCGTCTTGCTGTTCATCTTGATTTTTAAGCTCGTCTCCCAAAAACAGAGCGACTTCTTTGTGCGTAAAATCTGCGCTTATTTCGTTTGCATTGTCCATATTCCGCTCCAATTTTTGGGGGCTTCACCCGTTCCGATTCGTTCCAAAAAGACTTCCGCCGCCTCAATTCCACATTTTTTGAATTCCGTGCGTGCAGTCTCCCAGTCGCCTGTGTAATATGCCTGAAGTGCGTTTTCGTAGATTTTAAAATTCTGGTCATTGAGCTTGTCGAAATGACCTTGCTTGTCGGTGGTTTCGAGAGCTTCAACCACCGATTTCGTGTCGAGCGGGAAGTAAATCTTTTTGCCTTCGGTTTTGCCTTTGACTTGCACCGTGTCGATTTCGTAAAATTTGTATTTTGAAATGCCCGCTTTTTCGATTTCTTCTTTTATATAACCCGAGACGATGACGGGAAGTTTGTAGATTCGTGTTAAGCCTTCCAAACGGCTCGCTGAGTTTACATTGTCGCCGATAACCGTGTTCGTCATGTGCTCGTCTGAGCCGATGTTGCCGTAGAAGACAGTTCCTCCGTCAATTCCCACGCCGATGTCGATTAAAACTGCTTTGTAAATCCGTTCTTCGGCTTCTGTAAGAGTTCGGCTTTGCTCGATTTCTGCCCTTCGTGCAATCATTTTTGAGCGAAGCTCTGCCGTAACGCGCGTGATTTCCCATGCCGCCGTGAGCGCGTCAAGCGATTTGTTCTCGCTTTGTTGCGTGCCGTAAATCGCAAGGATTGCATCTCCGATGATTGAGCCAATAACGCCTGAATTTTCGTGCACTTTTTTAATCACCTTGTCGTAATGCACATTGAGCAAGTCGATGATGTCATTTCCGAGCGTTTCCGTGCGGTAGGTAAAACTTTTGATGTCGGAAAACAGCATGACGAGATTCTGCTGGCTTCCTTCGAGTTTAATTTGATGCTCGTTGTACGCCTTTGCGACCACATCGCGCGAGGCGAATTTTTGGAAAATGCCCAAGAGCGTGTTGATTGTGGAAGAAAGCGAATTGAAACTTGCCGCCAAATAGGTGACATCATCATTCGGCGAATTGGTCAAATCTATAGTAGAAAGTTTTTGATTCGCCTGCATTTCGTACAAATCTGTGGTGATTTTTCGTACATTCATCAAGATTCGCTTGAACATAAAAACGCCCGCAAGCAAAAATCCGCCGATGATACAGACGATGACGATTGAAATGATTGCAAACAGCGTGTTGTTTGTGCGCATGGTGTCTGCGAGTAACTCAGCCCGCAAAAAGTAGCAGCCCCATTCTTCCTGATATTTGTAAACGCCGTAGTATTGCCCCAAATCCGAAGCAAACAGAATCGCACTGTCCGAAATGCCGTTTTCAAGATTTTGATTCATAAGGGCAAGGGCTGCAGAGTCAGAAAAATCAGTGGAAAGTTCGTTTAACGCAGGTGTGTCTTTTTCTGATTTTGGCTTTTGTTCTTCGGGGAGCGGTGTGGCAGAAACGCAAAACAGAATCTTGCCATTTTTGTCAAATGCCGTGGCAATGCTGTTCGGAAGCTCAAAACTGCGCTTGGCAGTGGTAGAAATTGCCTTGACGGAATCTTCTTTTTTGCCGGTAAAAGAAAAAATCTGGAATTGGTTGCCAGCCGCCGTGTAAATGTCTTTAAGCTGGCTGACCATAATCGTGTTGTTGAGTTTGATAATCTGTGCGCGAGAAAGAAAGGAATTGACAAAGTTCGTGGCGAAATTGGAAAGCAGAAGCATCGACACAAAGATGACGAGCAATTTGAGTGAAATAGGAATGATGCTTGTGTTCCCAACTTTTTGAAACGGACTTTTTGCCATGTTATGAAATTCCTTGCCTATCTATTATAAATCCGAATTGAGAATTTTGCAAATAAAAATGATACACAAGGTGATTTTTTAGTACGCTTTGTCATGCCCCCATCGCACGCTGGCGCGTGCTTAACGAGTTTGCATTGCAAACTCGCCGCATTTATTTCGCTTTGTACGCATCGTTATGCACTCCACCAATTGCTCTGCCTGATGGCTCGTCCATGTTTTTCCACGCGGCATCCCATTCGAGTGCTTTTGCGGTGGAGCAGGCGACTCCCGCTTCGTGGGGAACGCACTTTGCCGCGCTGTCGCTTGGGAAGAGCCGTGAGTAAATCTCGCGGTAGTAGTATTCTTCCTTTGTTTTGGGCGGATTCACCGGGAAGCGGTTCTCGCGGCGGGCGAATTCTGCGTCGCTCACTTTCTCTTCGGTGATTTTTTTGAGCGTGTCAATCCAGTTGTAGCCTACGCCGTCAGAAAACTGCTCTTTCTGCCGCCACGCGATGTTTTCGGGAAGCAGGTCTTCAAACGCCTTTCGGAGAATCCATTTTTCGATTCGCTGATGTGTGGTCATTGAGCTTGTCGAAATGACCGTGCCGTTGGTGGTGGTTTCGACAGGCTCAACCACCGATTTATCTTTGGCAACTGTTGCTTTATCATTATCGACCACCGAAGGCAGTTTTATGCTCATCTTGTCGCTTGGATTCAGGCTCATCGCGATGTCGATGAAATCTTTGTCGAGGAAGGGAACGCGACCTTCAACCCCCCACGCCATGAGGCTTTTGTTCGCACGGAGACAATCGTAAAGGTGGAGCTTCGACATTTTGCGCACAAGTTCTTCGTGGAATTCCTGCGCGTTCGGGGCTTTGTGGAAATAGAGGTAGCCGCCGAAAAGCTCGTCGCTTCCTTCGCCCGAAAGCACCATTTTGATTCCCATTGATTTTATGACGCGAGCAAGAAGATACATCGGCGTTGACGCGCGGACGGTGGTGATGTCGTAGGTTTCGATATGGTAGATGACATCGGGGAGCGCGTCCAGTGCCTCTTGAATCGTGAAATGCACTTCGTGGTGAACCGTTCCGATGTAGTCAGCGGCTTTTTGCGCGGCGATTAAATCGGGCGAGCCTTCCAAACCAATCGCGAACGAGTGCAGCTGCGGCCACCACGCGCTTTCCTTGCTGTCGCTCTCGACGCGCTTTTTTGAGAATTTTTGCGTGATTGCGGCGATTATCGAAGAGTCCAAGCCGCCCGAAAGCAACACGCCGTAGGGAACATCGCTCATAAGCTGCGCCTTTACCGCTGCTTCCAAGCCGTTGCGCACTTTTTCGATTACGGCGGGGTTGATGACCTCGCCCTTGTCGTCCGTAGCGCGGGGGCTGTTCTTTACCGCATCGTAGTTTTCCCAGTCGCGGTGATACCAACGCACAGGTTTCGCGATGGTTGCTGTCGTTGGCATGACGGTGGTTGAGCTTGTCGAAACCACCTTTTCCGAAGCGGTCATTTCGGCAGGCTCAATGACCGTGGATTCTGGGGATTTTAAGGGGCTTTGCCCCTTAGGAGAGGGGGTAGCCGATTCTTTAGATGAGGCGCAGGGGGAGACTTCCCCCTCCTTGCTGAACAAATAGCTTCCGTTCGGGAATTCCTCGATTGTCTGGCACTCGCCCTCTAAGGCTTTCAGCTCGCTTGCGACATAGTAGCGGCCGGCCTTGTCCCAGCCCTGATAGAGCGGGATTACGCCGATTTCGTCGCGGGCGATGAGATACGAATCCGACTCGCTGTCGTAGAGCGCGAACGCGAAGATTCCCGAAAGCGTTTCAATCATCGCCGAAAAGTCGCCCGACTCGCGGAATTTTTTGTAGAGCGGGAGAATCACTTCGCAGTCGCTTCCTGTTTTGAAGGCGTAGTCGCTGAAGCGGGCGCGAAGTTCCTTGTGGTTGTAGATTTCGCCGTTCACCGCGAGGATAATTTTTCCGTCGTCACTAACTAACGGTTGTTTGCCACTGAGCGGGTCAACAATCGAAAGCCGCTCGTGGCTCAAAATCGCGTTCTCGCCCGTGTACACGCCGCTCCAGTCGGGTCCGCGGTGGCGGATTTTCTTCGACATCTCCAAAATTTGCGAGCGCAACTCGTCACGCAAACCGTCCGCAATCGGCTTTCCGCCCGAAGACAAATCAAAAGCACCTACAAAACCACACATAGCTTATTCCCCCAAAAAATTTCTCACAGAGAACACAGAGAGCACAGAGGTAAAATTTCCATGCAAATACATTTTACCCTACTCATGCTTTAAGAAAAAAGGAATTTGTGTAAGAGAAAAATTTGATGTTACAAAATTTTCTCTGTGTCCTCTTTAGCTCTGTGAGGAATTTTAAAAACAAAAGAGGTCGTAGACAATGCCCCGAAAAGTGGGAAATTATCTACGACCTCTTTGTCGATGTGAATTTTATACTACTAAAGCGGGGGCTTTGTCAATGGGAAAATTATCTCATTTGATAATTTGCGAATTTTTCACTACTCTGCTATAATAGCATGCGCTAACAAAAAAGGAGAATTTGATATGTACGAGTCGGGTGAAGATTATCTTGAGGCAATTTTGCGCTTGCAGTTAGAAAACGGATTTGTTCGTTCTGTTGATGTCGCGAATAAACTTGCTGTTTCGCGTCCTAGTGTCAGTCGTGCTATGAGTTTGCTTGAAAAGGATGGATATGTCGAATTTGGTATGGGAAATATGCTCAAACTCACCGAAAAAGGCAAGGAAAAGGCAGAAGATGTTTATAATCGGCATAAATTGCTCACCGTTTTTCTGCAAAAAATCACGGGGCTTTCAGAAGATCAATGCGAAGAAAATGCCTGCCGCGTAGAGCATCAAGTTGATGCCGATGTCGTGGCGGGAATTCAAAAATGGGTTGATGCGCACTAATTCTTCTTTTTAAATATCTTTGTTGATGTCCACCAAACTTGCGTTTTCGAGCGTGAAGGGGCTTGCAAGGCAATCCGCAAGCGCGTGTGCCGTGTCGATTGAAGTGATGCAGTCGATGTCGCGCTCAACGGCAAGGCGGCGCAATTTTACGCTCTCTGCTACCGGATCGCGCCCTTTTGCGGAAGTGGAGACCACATAGGCGATTTTTCCGCTTTCGAGGAGAGTCATCACATTGTCGTGGTAGTTTTCGTGCACTTTCGCCACATGATTCACCGTCATGCCACTTCGCTCAATCGTGTCCGCGTTTCCGCTCGTGGCGTAGAGAGTAAAGCCAAGCTCGTAAAATTTGCGGGCAAGGTCGGGGAGTTCGGGCAAATCAGTCGCACGAACTGAAAAGAGAACGCCAGTGGGGGAAGTCTCCCCCTCGGCTACAACTTCGTTTTCGCCTACCCCCTCTGCGGGGACACCCCGCAACGCCCCGTCTGTCTTCGGTCTTATCATCTTCCACCCTGCGGCTGCCATGCCTTTGAAAATCGCTTCTTCGCGAGTGGTGGCAATGCCCAAAACTTCGCCAGTGGATTTCATTTCAGGGCCTAAGTGCGTGTCAACATCCATGAGTTTTTCAAAACTGAACACGGGCACTTTTACGGCAAAATAATTCGGTTTTCTGAAAAGACCTGTTCCGTAGCCCATATCGCTCACTTTTTCGCCGAGCATGGCGCGGGTGGCAAGTTCAATCATCGGAACGCCAGTCACTTTGGAAAGGTAGGGCACGGTGCGACTTGAACGCGGGTTTGCTTCGATAATGTACAGGTCATCGCCATTCCCGTCGTCATAAATGAGGTACTGAATGTTGACCAAGCCTTTTGTGCCGAGTGCCAACGCCAAGTCACGGCTCTGTTGCACGATTTTGGCTTCGATTTCCGCCTCAAAAGTTCCTGGATACACGGCAATCGAGTCTCCCGAATGAATTCCCGTACGCTCAATGTGCTCCATAATGCCTGGAATCAAAACATCCTCGCCGTCACAAATGCAATCAACTTCAAGTTCCTTGCCTTCCATATATTTGTCGATAAGGACAGGATTTTCGATTCCAGCGCGCAAGATGATTTTCATGTATTCTTTTACATCAGCGTTGTTTCGCGCGATAATCATATTCTGACCGCCCAACACATAGCTCGGTCGCATCAAAACAGGATAGCCGATTTTTGCCGCCGCTTCCAACGCTTCGACTTCGGTAAACACGGTAAGCCCTTTCGGTCGGTTGATGTGCAGTCGGTCACAGAGTTCTTCAAATCGCTCGCGGTCTTCGGCAAGGTCAATCGCATCCGCACTCGTTCCCAAGATTTTGATTCCCTGCTCGTCAAGAAATTTCGCAAGTTTTATCGCCGTTCCGCCGCCAAACGCCACAACCACGCCAATCGGCTTTTCGACGGCAAGCACATTCATCACATCAACAGGCGTAAGCGGCTCAAAATACAGCCTGTCCGCCGTGTCAAAATCAGTGGAAACCGTTTCTGGATTGTTGTTGATAATCGCGACTTCGTAGCCAAGTTTTTTTAGATTCCAAACGCACTGAACGCTCGCGTAGTCAAATTCAATTCCCTGTCCGATACGGATTGGTCCCGACCCCAAGACGACGATTGTTTTATTTTTCGGCATCATTTTATCCTCAAAATTTCTATCCACAGATTAGCAGGATTATCACAGATTATGTATAAAAAATCTGTGTAAATCTGTGTAAATCTGTGGATTCTTATCAAAAAAACAGCGACCCCGTGAATCACAAGGTCGCCATTGACGGAAGATACTATAGCACTTTCGTAGAAGTTTGGGAAGTGTTAGCGCAGCTGTAATCGAAACAATTTTGAGCCGCGTTCTGGAGTCCATTTTTCAAGGCGTTTTTGCGGGAGCGTGTTGATTTCATCGGGAACAAATCCCTGCTTTTCAAACCAATCCGCTGTTCGTGTGGTTAAAATGAAAACGCTTTCGATTGAGATGGTTTTTGCCTTTTCGATAAGGTATTCAATCATTTTGGGACCTACACCGATATGCGAGCAATTTTCATCAACGGCAACGGCTGCGATTTCTGCTTGAGTGCGGTCGTACATGTGAAGCGCAGCGCAGGCTCGTATTGCGCCGTCAAGCTCATAGACGATAAAATCATTGTATTCGGCTTCCATTTGTTTTTCTGTTCGTGGAAGAAGAATCCCTTTGCGCACGAACGGGCGGATTAAAGAAAGAACTGCGGAAATGTCTTCTCGGCGCATTGCCCTGAATTTTCCGTAGTTTGATTTATAAATCATCGTGCCTGAGCCCAAGTCGCTGAAAATTTCACACGGCAATGTTCCTTCGATAGAACCGTTCAGAATATGAACGCGCGTAACGCCTGACGTGACTGCTTTTTTGGCAAGGTGGAGCAACGGAAGAATTTTTTCGTTTTTCTTTTTATTCGCTTTTAAAAATTCATCCAATTCTTCAAGATTCATTGCGGGGATACAGCCTTCCGGTGAAAGACCGATGTCGCTTGGGATCGTAAAATAGTTTTCTGAAAGCTCGGCATTGGGGAGCAAAAAGAAAAGTTTGTCGGCCTGCAAATGAATCGCGATTTGCGAAGCAAGCTGAGATGAAGAAATATTGTACGGTTTTCCGTTTAAACTCCAGCCAATGCACGGAAAAATAGGGATAAATCCATTGTCCAAGACGGTCTGAATGGTAGAATCATCGAGTTTGTCAATTTCGCCGGCTGTCCCAAAATCAACGCCAGAAAGCACGCCCTTGCCCCGCGCCCGAACCCAGTTTCCGATGACGGCGGTAAGGTTCTCACCTGCAAGACTTGTCATCACGACATTTGCGGCATCAAAAGCGGCATTACGAATCAGAGGAATTGCTTCGTTTGGCGTGATTCTGCACCCGTGTTCAAATGTCCAGGAAATGCCATTTTGAGAAAGTACTTCATCAATTTTTTTTCGTGCGCCAGGAACGATAATCACACGCAAGCCTGCCTGATGAATCAAGGCGATGTCGCGGATATGGCTTACAAAGAGCGGAGAATCGATAATGTCATCGTCAATATGAATTACAACGGCGGCGTTTTTAAATCGCTTGATGTAGCGAATGACATCTCTGATACGCTCGGCTTTTTCTAAAATCGGTTTTTCCTGCATATGCCCGTCCTGATTTACCGTACCTGCCCGTCGCCGTCGATTAAGTATTTTGTGGTGGTGAGGGCTTTGATTCCCATCGGACCACGCGCGTGGAGCTTTTGCGTTGAAATTCCGAGTTCCGCGCCGAAACCGAATTCGCCACCGTCAGTGAAGCGCGTCGATGAATTGACATACACGCATGCCGCGTCGATTTTTGCTTGGAAGAGCCGTGCGTTTGCGCGATTTTCGGTGACGATACACTCTGAATGCTTAGTGTTGTGCGTGTTGATGTAGGAAATCGCCTCGTTTACATCGCGCACGATTTTTACGGCGCAAATCATGTCGAGGAATTCAAAGCCGAAGTCGGAGTCAGAAGCAAGTGAGCAGTGAGCAGTGACCAGTGAGCAGTTTTTCAGTATGTCGAGCGATTTTTGGTCAACACGACG
>JAFUDX010000024.1 GCA_017464425.1 Treponema sp. | reverse complement strand
TTAGCACAGATAAACACAGATTCTTCAACTCTTTCAAAATCGGAAAATTATAATCTGTGAAAATCGGTGCGTATCTGTGGATAAAAATTAAGAAAAAGGATAATCTATCAGTATGAAACCAACATTACTTGTTTTGGCGGCGGGAATGGGGAGCCGCTATGGTGGCGTTAAGCAGATTGACGCGGTAGGAAAGAACGACGAGTGCCTTTTGGACTTTGCCGCGTATGACGCAAAAAAATGCGGATTCGGAAAAGTTGTGTACATTATCCGAAAAGACATCGAAAAGGACTTCCGTGAGCGGCTTTTTGACCGAGTTGCACGCAATTTCAACGCAGAATATGTCTTCCAAACGCCGACAGCACTTTTAAGTGAAAGCGAGCAGAAGCAGGCGGCGGAGCGAACAAAGCCCTGGGGCACGATTCACGCCGTGCTGTGCGCAAAAGAAGCAATTCATGAGCCGTTTGCCGTGATTAACGCTGACGATTACTACGGTCGCGCCGCGTTCGAGACTTTGGGCGACTATCTTTCTTCTATAAATAACGACTGCACTGAGCACGCGATGGTCGGCTATATTCTCGGAAACACGATGAGCCGAAACGGTTCTGTAAGCCGAGGCGTGGCGCAAACTGAGGGCGGATACCTTAAATCAATCGTCGAAAACACGAAAATCTACTACACGGGCGAGCATTTTGAGGGCAACGAGATTATTTCTGAACTTGACGGAAAAACCGTGCCGATGACGGGAAAAGAAACCGTGAGCATGAATTTGTTCGGCTTCTCGCCAAAAGCATTCGAGGGCTTTGAAGAATACTGGGCAAATTTCAAAAAGACGAGCCTTGCGCTCCCCAAAGCAGAGGCATTGCTTCCTGTGGCGGCGAGCGACATCATCAAAAACGGCGAGGGCAAAATCAAAGTCTTCACGAGCGATGAAAGCTGGTTCGGCATGACCTACCCCGAAGACAAGCAGGTCGTCAAAGACGAAATCGCAAAAAAAATCGCAGCTGGATACTACCCCGAAAAATTGTGGGAGAAATAAGTCCACAGATTTACACAGATAAACACAGATTAAAACTCATAATCTGTGTAAATCGGTGCTAATCTGTGGATTAAAAACTATGCTTAAACTGAATCCAATTCGCTCAGAAAAGGTGTGGGGATATGAAGACTGGATTGCTTCGACCCATGTTGACGGGCTTCAAAAAGAATTTGCTTCTCTTGTGGGAGATTATCCGCTCCTTGTAAAAATCATTCAGGCGAATGACACGCTTTCGGTGCAAGTCCACCCCGATGACGCGGACGCAAAACGGCTTGAAGGCGAGAACGAGCGCGGAAAAACAGAATGTTGGTATGTGCTTTCTGCCGATGAGGGCGCGAGTTTGGTCTACGGGCTGAATGGAAAGCCTTCAAAAGAAGAGCTTCGTGTGGCAATCAAAGAAAACACGCTCGAAAAGTATTTGAACCGCGTTGAAGTCAAAAAAGGCGACTTCATTTTTATTCCATCGGGAACGGTGCACGCGATTGGCGGTGGCTTACGGCTCTTGGAAGTTCAGCAGAGCTGTAACATCACCTACCGCTTGTACGATTGGGGCAGACCGCGCGAAGTCCACATTGAAAAGGGCGTTGAAGTTATTAAAAACGAAAAGCGAAGCGAAATCGCTCCGCTCGGCGAAGAATTTGAGTGCGAGTATTTCAAATTACAAAAAGAGCCGTTGAAGGGCGGGTATTCGTTCTTGGTCTCACCGTCTGCAAAAACGGCGGAACTCGTGTTCATTTCTGAGGGAAGCGGCACAATCCGAGCCACGGCAAAAGACGGAACGAAAACGGAAACGCAATTCAAAAAAGAAGAGATTTTCGCAGTCACGCAAGGCGAGAAAATCACGCTTGAAGGTCACGGCGAAGTCATTCGGATTTCGGCAAAATAATTCTATCGTGCAAGCTGAATCGCTTTGTGCGGGCAGGCTTCCTTGCAGTCACCGCACCGAATGCAGTCCGCGCTGTTCGGTTTTTCGTACACGGGAATGTTAAACTTGCAGATGTTTTGGCACGCGCCGCATTTTGTGCATTTTTCAGCGTCGATTTTGTATCGGTAAAACGATACTTTGTTGAACACGCCGTAAATCGCGCCGAGTGGGCAGACATAGCGACAGAACGGGCGGTAAATCAGTATTGAAGAAAAAATCGTCACAAGCAAAATCGCGAGTTTCCACTTGAAGATGAAGCCAGCCGCCCCTCGCATAGCAGAATTGAGAAGCACAAGCGGAACGCCGCCTTCAAGCGTTCCCACGGGGCAAATCCATTTGCAAAACCACGGCTCGCCCAAGCCCGTAAAGTCCGCCACGAACGCGGGAAGAATCAGCACGAACACGGCAAGAAAGAAAAATCTAAAGTAGCGAAGGAATTTTTCACCCGGAAGACGGCGGATTTTTTTGACGAACGGAATTTTATAGAGCACATCCTGCACCAGTCCGAAGGGGCACAAAAATCCGCACACGAATCGACCGAGGAGCGTGCCGAAAATGACGAGCAAGCCGACCACATACAAAGAAACGCGGTATTCGCGGGCGTTCAGCGTTGCTTGCAAAGAGCCAATCGGACACGCGCCCAACGCTCCGGGGCACGAATAACAGTTCATGCCAGGCACGCAGACATACTTACTCGCCCCCGTAAAAATCTCGCCGCGCGCAAATCCTTTGATGTAGCCATTAGAAATCGAGGCAAAGCACGCCTGCACGAGAAGGCGGATTTTTCTGTGAAACGAGAGTGCGTTTTTCATCAGCCGATTCCGATGCATTCAAGACAGATGCGAGTTGCTTTGTTAAAGACAGTAACTACTTCGCCTCGGAAAATGCCAGCAATAACGAGGGCGATTCCGATGATAATCAAGAGAATTGAAATTATTTTCTGCTTTTTTGTTGCTATCAATTTCATACTGTTGTCACACGGATTCGAGATTCCTACGGAATCTCTGCTTTAAATGATTTTGATTTTGCGTTAGCAAAATCGAATCCGTGTGACACTCCTATTTTTGCTTCTTCAATAAATCATCGATAATCTTCTGCCAGTCTTTTTGGCTTCGCGCGCCGAGGTACATCTGACCGATGATTTTGCCGTCTTTGTCTACGAAAAAAGTTGTGGGAACTGCCTGAATATTGCGTAGAAGTCCGTTCATCATGTCCTTAGTCGGGACGATGTGCGTGTAGGTCGCGTCTGTCTGTGCGATAATCGCGTCTCCATCGGCTTTGGTGCGCGGGAGAATCGTGCCCGTGCGGTCAACGATGTCAATCGGGATTCCAACGACTTCCACGCCTTTCGCCTTGTTCGCCTCATTGAGTTTGGCAAGGTCGGGCATTTCACGGATGCACGGCGGGCAGAATGTGCCCCAAATGTTTACAAGAGTGATTTTGTTTTTGGCGAAAATCGCGTCGGTCACTTCCGTGCCGTTCAGGTCTTTTGAGGCGAATGTCACTTTGTCGCCCGCTTTTTGTGCGAACGAGAGCGTTGTCGCAGAGAGAAGCGCAAGAAGCGCGAATAATTTTTTCATTTTCATAAATGTCTCCTTCGGTTTCAATTCTTCTATAAATATAGCACAGTTTTATCAAATCGACCTTAAAAAACGGTGAATAAAGATGAAAAATCGTTCAGAAAAGAGTTTTTCTATCTTGTGATAAGCCACACACGGCCGGCGTTCAAATTCCAGCGGTCAGAGACATATTCGTCCAAAAGTCGCGCGGCTCCTTCAAATCCCGCTCCGCCTGTGCTGATGATATAATCTGCCTGCCGTTTGGCAAGTTGTTGTGAATGATCCCGTTTTGCCATATCAACAAAATATTGTGCTGTTTGGGAAACAGGCCGCTGCAACAGATATGCCATAAATTCATTTTTCATCAGGTAATCGTCGTTTACATCGTAATTCAATGTGGGCGTAACCTGAAAGTATCGTCGAAGATACGCCAGCGTGTCAGGGTCAATCGTGTAATACAAAGACGCCACCGTGTTTCTGAAATCTTCATCGATAAAGAAAATACCGTGCCAGCCTTCATGAGCGATAAATGTGGTACGAAGATACACGGGTGATTCCTGTGAAATTGAAATAACTGCCCCGCTTCCCGCAACAACTTCCCCATTCGATAAAATCTGAATGACACCGTTATATGCCAGGATTTCTTTTAAAAGCAATTCTTTTTCATTGAGTGGAAACTGCTCGATTCGTGCTTTTTCAAAAAAACGGGCAAGGTCATCTGCCTTATAATCATGCGCATTGTAGCCATGCTTGCCTTTTAGTTCAGAATCAGAAAGCAACCTTCCTTTGTAGCCAGCTTTTTCAACAAAAAATGCGAGCCGTCGGAAAAAATCATCTTGAATCGCATATGTTGAGACATCAAAGAAAAGAACGCCCTGAAAACGGTCCCACTCAAAAAGCTCGTAATCATTGCCCCGCCAGTTGTTTCTTGGCCATTTTATAATCAGACCAGGATCAACTTTAATCGGCACGAGAACATTTTTTTGCGAAGAAGAGAATGTGATAAGCTTTGCATTTGACGACATAAGCAAAACTGACTGAGGATATTGAGCTTCATCAGGATAGGTAACAACCGAAAACGGTGATTTTAAAGCCGCTGTCGGAATTTCAACGGGCATTTCGTTGCGCCGAATATACAGTACTTCGCCACCAAGCGCGATTTTTTGGCTGCCGTTCGTTTCACGGAATTTGATTGTAATAGTGGGCATAAGTCCTTCGCGGGAATTGATTGAATTGAAGGCAAGCGAGGCTCCGCTAAAATCATCCGTGCCATTGTTTGTGCCGCCATTCGGACCAAACGCAAAGACAGGAACTTCTCCCGAAAAGTCGTGACCTATAAATGCCCTGAGAATTTGCGCGGAATCAATGCGAACTTTTGAAGCCGTTTTTACAAAAAAGCCCTGCGGAATTTTTTTATTTTTTTCAAAACAAAATGAAAGCGCGAACGATGCGCCGTCATATTTTTGAAGCGTTTCCGTAACGACAGGAAGATTTTGAATTTCTGCGGTTTTTGAATCAGTCGTATAGAAAAATCCAAACGAAAGCGATGCATTTTGATCAACATCACTTGTTTTGACTTTTATCGGCGTATATTGCACCATAAGAGCCGCGTCGCCATTTTTTTCAACGAAATTCTCAATGGCAGCCTTTTGGTCAGCGGTAAACGAAAAAAATCGTACGCCTTCAGAAGATGATGCGATGACTTCAGAAGGATAAAAATCAGGAATATCAAGCAAAAAAGCGGACTTAGAAGCGCATGCACTCAGCAAAAAAAGCGAAATCAGAGAAAAAAGGAAAAAAGACTTTTTAAAAAAACGCATGTAATAAATCTATCACAAAACGAAGATTTGAACTACAATATGCATCGAAAAACTGAAAGGTGAAAATGGAACGATGAAAACCAAAACCGCACTTTTCCTTAATCCGAATCAACTCATTTTAGTGCGCGAATTGCAAAAATCAGCGTGTGCTATGCTGAGCGAATTTTCTCCCGTTCCAACACTACCGCTTTGTGTGGAGAGCGCGGAATTGCAGAGTATCAGCGACAAAATCACGAAAGCCGTTCCCAAAGAATTTTTTTTTGAGAACGAACGCCTGTTTCTTTTGATTGAGCTTGAAATCAACAGGAAGCAATGCGACGGCAAAATCGAATTATGCAGGCTTCTTTCTGCAAAAAAAATCAATAAAGAAGAAAATTTGCGAGAAATTCACAAAAATACTGAAGAAATCCGCTCAAAAATCAAAAAAATCTCGCCATTTAGAATTGTAGAACTTGAACGCGAAGAATTTGAAAATGGCCTCAAGTGGTGCGTACTCAACGAAAAGTGGGAAAAAATCTAACTCCCCTACATTATCTGCAAAACTTCTGGATGCGTAAGATGGATGTCGGTGCGGCTGATGATAAAAATAATAAGCGAAGAAGCCACAAAAAACATGCCCACCACGCACGCACGCAGAGACTGGGTGTGAGCAAGCTCAAAATAGCTCAAAATCGAAGATGAAAAAAAATAGCCGAATACAGAAGCAAAAATCGGAATGAGAAGCGAGATAAGGCCGAGAAATCCATTTAAAATTCGCGGGAACCCAATCCGAATGATGGTGTTTTCTGAAAGCGGAAGATTCCGTTTGTTAATCACATGGAAGCTCTTTCCTTGTTTGGCACAGTCGATTGAATTGCACCGAACACATGCATCGGAAACGAGCGAGACGACTTCGATTCTCTGACCTTCGATTGATTTTACAATCGCAAAATCACGCATCCGTGCCTTCTCCCTCAAAATCATTTTCGCCAAGCTGAATGTTTTTCATTTGCTCAACGCACATTTGATAGCCGGCTTTGTTTCCAAGTTCTTCGTAGGTATCGCGCAGATTGAAAAGTGCGTCGTAGTAGTACGGATTGATTGTGACAGCATTCTCAAACGCCTCTGCCGCCATGTGAAAATCATTCGTGTTAAAGTAAATGACGCCGATTGTGTTCCAAAGATGCGAATTCTGAGAATTTTGGGAAAGTCCTTCAAGACAATACGAAAGAGCCTCTTCGTTGCACCCCTGATTAAAACAGACGAGCGCAAGCGTTTCAATGACTTCATCGTCTTCGTCATTGATTTCGTGGGCATTTAAAAGCGCAGACTTTGCAGCAGAAAGATTTCCTGAGTCGCGGTATGTGATTCCCAAATTATACCACAACAAGTGATTGTGTTTTTCGAGAGAAATTGCCCGTTTTAAGCATGCGATTGCCTCAAAATAGTGTCCGCTTGAGGCGAGTTCAATTGCCTGTGTATTTAAAGTTGCAACATTTTCGACCATTTTATGCGCCTCGTTTTATTTTGTTTTTCCTAAAAGTGAATCGAACAATTCTGTAAGCAGAAGTGCCGAGTTTGACGCTCCGCCCTTAAAAAGGGAGATAAGGTCTGCCGAATTTGAAGAAATTATGTGATTTCCACGCGCTTTTGCTTCTTCAATTGCGCCACTTTTTGACAGCACAGCAATTGCTTCTTCAACGGCTGGAGATTCTATTCCTTCTGAGCGGGCTTTTTTAAAGAGTTCTGACAGTTTTTTGGCATCGTTCGGTGATTTTTCTAGATGAATGAGAACAGGAAGGCTCTTTTTGCCCTCAACGATGTCGTCTCCCCGCTTTTTGCCAGGATTTCCAGTGGTAAGATTGATGACATCATCGATGATTTGAAAACCAGTTCCAATGTCTTGAGCAATCTCCCCTGCCCTTTCGATTTCTGAAGAAGAAGCACCGCCACAAAAAGCCCCGATTTTAACGGCAAGACGAGAAAGTGTGCCCGTTTTATTGCGAACCATTGCCGTGTATTCTTGAACAGTCGGAATCATCTGGGGATTTCTGTGCCACAAAATGTCCATCGCCTGCCCCAAATGCAATCTGCGGAGTTCCGTCAAGAAAAGCTCATACAAGGCAGTTTTTTCCGAATCAGACGCATGAAGATTTTTGATACAAGTTGTGCCTTCAAAATAAAGCCATGAAGCAGCATTTAAAGCAACATCAAGGCCAAATGTAATGTGAGCAGCAGGCTTTCCCCGCCGCATGTCAGCACTGTCCTCGATGTCGTCATGAATAAGGCTGGCTGTATGCGCGAATTCTACGAGCGGAGTAAGATTGTACGCCCGTTCAATAGCAGTTGCACGCTGCGCATCAGAAAGATTTTTAGAAGTCGCAATCCCCTCCGCATACAAAACAAGTAAAAGCGGCCGCCAGCGTTTGCCACCAAGAGAAAGAAGGTTTTGGCACGGATCAAGAAGATTTGAAATATGAGTTTTAGTTACGCACGAGTCAATAGCTCCAAATGAAAGACTGAACCAATCAGAATTTGGCTGAGAAGGAAGATATGTATTTAAAACGCCCTCAATCTTTTGAAGGCTCGTGACTAATTCTTGATTCATATTACATAAATATAACGCAAAAACCGAGAAAAAGCTACATAAAATTCTGTAACCTCTCTATTGCCTACCTGTTTAATAGGTGAATAAAATATTGAGTGCAATTATATTTTATCATATAAAACTTCGGGAGAATTCATGGAATCTTCAAAAAATCAGTCGGTCACGCTTAAAATCGGCGGAATGACTTGCATAAACTGCCAGACGAAAATCGAAAAGCGGCTTTCAAAGCTCGACGGCGTTCTTTCCGCCCGGGTGAGCTGGAAAAAGGGAGAAGCGAAAGTCGATTTTGATTCTGAGAAAACTTCGCTTGAAAAAATCATCGCCGAAATCGAAAAGCTTGACTACACAGTGCTGACGGGTCGCGAAAAATCAGAGCAGATTTTCACGGCGATTTTATACCTTGTGATTATCGCGCTTTTGTTCATGTTCCTGCAAAAGACGGGCGTGATGAACGCGCTCGTGCCGTCATCGCTCGCTTCTTCAAAAATGAGTTACGCGCTCCTTTTCGTGACGGGGCTTTTGACTTCGGTGCATTGCGTGGCTATGTGCGGGGGAATCAATTTGTCGCAGAGCCTTCCGAGCCGTGGTTCGGGGAGCAAAAAACTTGTCCGCGCGGATTTTCTTCCGTCGCTTTTGTACAATCTTGGGCGCGTCGCGTCGTATACGCTGATTGGGCTTGCGCTCGGCACGGCGGGATTTTTCCTCGGCGGGGGAAGCGCGGGCGATGTGTCGATTCCGTTTTACGTGCAGGGGATTTTAAAAATAATCGCTGGTCTTTTCATGCTTCTGATGGGAATCTCGCTCTTGGGGATTTTTCCGTCTTTGCGCAGCATTACGCCGCATCTTCCCGCTTTTCTTTCAAAAAAAATCGCTTCGGGTCAAGTCAAGAATGCCGCGCCCTTTATCGTGGGATTTTTGAACGGATTCATGCCGTGCGGCCCCTTGCAGGCGATGTGGATTGTCGCAGTCGCCTCAGCCCATCCGCTTTCGGGTGCGCTTTCGATGCTCTTTTTCAGCGCGGGAACGGTGCCGCTCATGCTCGCGCTCGGCTCGGTCGTTTCCGTGCTTGGGAAAAAATATACGGAGGCCGTTATGAAAATCGGTGCGGTGCTCGTCGTGGTGATGGCTCTTTCGATGCTATCGCAGGGCTTTGCGCTCGGCGGGTGGAATTCGGCGAATTCAGCAAAGGCAACGGGCGGAGAAAAATCGGTCGTCACGCAGGGGGCGGAGCAAAAATCCAGCCCCAAAACGGAATCAAAATCGGCGGGCGGAAGCAACATTGAAATCGTGGACGGAAAGCAAATCGTAAAATCTACGCTCAATCCCTACCGCTACCCCGTGATTACCGTGAAAAAAGGCGTTCCCGTCCACTGGGAAATCGAGGCGGGCGAAAACGCGCTCAACGGCTGCAACTACAAGATGATTTTCCGCGACTTCGGCTTCATGTACGAAATGGGCTACGGCACGAATGTGATTGAGTTCACGCCAGAAAAATCAGGCACTTTCCAGTACACCTGCTGGATGGGCATGGTGCGCGGCGTGGTCACGGTTGTGGAGTGAAAAGGTGCGGATAGCCTAGCAAAGCACTCTATTCTTTTTTTTCTATAAAAGTGGTATATTTTGAATATGTGTCGAAAAACAATCTGTGAACTGTTCGCCGGGGTCGGCGGATTTCGTTTAGGTTTAGAACATTCCTCAAAAGACTGGAAAACGGTCTGGTTCTCGCAATGGGAGCCGGGCAAAAAGAACCAGTGGGCGCATGACTGTTATGTAAAGCACTTCGGCGATGTGGATGAATTCACCGGCATTGACATCTCGCTTGTGGATAAAAACCGCATTCCGAATCACAATCTGCTTGTAGGCGGATTTCCCTGCCAAGATTATTCTGTGGCTCATTCATTAAATGGCGAAAAAGGAATCGAGGGGAAGAAGGGCGTTCTTTGGTGGCAGATTCGCGATACGCTGATTGCAAAAAAAACACCGTTCGTCCTTTTGGAAAATGTTGACCGCCTTTTGAAATCCCCATCAAAGCAGCGCGGGCGGGATTTCGGGATTATTCTCGCTTGTTTCGCAGAACTCGGCTATTGTGTTGAATGGCGTGTCGTAAATGCCGCAGAATACGGCGCGGCACAGCGCAGACGGCGGACTTTCATTTTTGCGTATTCAAACAAAACACATTATG
Organism: Treponema sp.; assembly: GCA_017464425.1. GTDB lineage: Bacteria > Spirochaetota > Spirochaetia > Treponematales > Treponemataceae > Treponema_D. The sequence continues at coordinate 28,625 of JAFUDX010000024.1, read as the reverse complement.
CAGGAAACTTCAAGAATCTTGACGCAGAAAGCCTACTTTCTACAAGCGGATTTTTTGCTACGGCTTTTCCGATTATGCAAAAAGAAAAAATAGAATCTTGCTCAATAGATTATTCCGACATTCAAAAAATCTCCGACACCTTTGCGTTTTCCTTTAAGAACGCGGGCTTTATGAAAGACGGTCAGATTTACACAACGGAAGTTACCGCAAAATCAGAGAATCCGATTCCGCTAAAAAATCTTGTGGAGTCCGATGTCGCAGAAAATTTCTATCTGACGACTTCGCTTGAAAAATTCAAATACCTGAAAGGCGCAAAAAAAATAGAGCGGACTGCAAAAACGGGATTCAAATACACCTTCAGCGAAGGTCCGGTCGCATTTCCTGACAGCCTTGAACTTCCCGCCCGCACCATGCTCACAAGCGAAGCGACCGTGAATCGAAGCACCCATGTCATTCAAGACCCGGTAACAAAACGGCTTCGGCTTATCACGCCGCTTGAAGCCGAGCGAATACAAGGCTTTGACGACAACTGGACGAACACGGGAATGCCGCAAAAATTCCGCTACTTCTGCATGGGAAACGCGCTCGTTGTTCCGATGATTACGCGGATGGGAAATGTCCTCAACAAGATTTTTGATGAAGAATAATTTTTAGGAGCATTTATGGGCAAACTTCTTTATGACGAAGCAAGCATTCCGTCGATTGTGGAATATGCGCAACGGCTTGAAAACAAAACGATTGACGAAGTAAACACAGAACAAAACTCCTATGCGGGAATTCATCAAAATTCTCAGCAAATCGGGCAGAAACAAAACAAGAAAAATAAAGGTGCATTCGGAAATTATCTTGAAGAAGCATATTTTGGAAAGAAAAATGACAACAAATCTCAGGCTGATTTTCCGCTCGCACATCTTGAATTAAAAGCATCACCTTTAAAAACACTTTCAAATTACGAAGTCCGCGTGAAAGAGCGGCTGGTGCTGAACCATTTTACTTTTACCGACATCGACAAGGAAGTGTTCGAGAATTCACACTTCAAGGAAAAGAACGAAAACATTCTTTTAGTGTTTTATCATTACGATTCAAAACTGTTTCCCGGCGATTTGAAAGTTCAGCTTGCGGATTTATGGCAGTGTCTGAAAGAGGATGAAGCACAACTTCGCGCAGACTGGCAGATTATCGCAGATAAGGTTCATGCAGGGAAAGCCCACGAAATTTCTGAAGGTGACACGCTGTATCTTGGGGCTTGCACAAAAGGTGCAACTGCGGCAACAAGTATGCAACTTCAGCCTCATTCTGACATAAAAGCTCGTGGAAGGGCGTTGTGTTTTAAGTCGTGCTACATAAATCACATTTATCAAATTCTTACCCAACGAAAAGAACACGGAAGAATTCTTGAGAACCGAATCCTTTCCAAAAATGAGACATTCGAGCAGAAAATAAATGCGCTCTTCAATCCGTACCTAAAAAAATCTGCGGAAGAAATTTGCGCCATACGAGGTGAAAAATATAATCCTGCAAACAAAAGCCGCTATGCCGATATAGCGCGGAAGATTGTCGGGCTGAAAAAATCCGAGGATAACCTATATGAGTTCAATGCATCGGGAATTCAACTGAAAACAATCCGCGTAGAACCTGATGGAACTTCAATAGAGTCACTTTCTTTCAAGAATGTGGATTTTTGCGGAATAGTTGAAGAGGAATGGGAAGAAAGCGATTTTTACAGCGCAATCACGAGCAAATTCATTTTCGTTTTGTTCAAGCATGATACCAAAGATTCTGAATACTATTTAGACAGAGTTGTATTTTGGCAGATTCCCGAAAACGACTATCAGATTTTCAAAGATGTTTGGGAAGATACAAAACGGAAAATCAAAAGCGGCGATTATGAGCATTTTATAAAAATATCGGAAAACCATGTCTCGCATATCCGACCCAAAGGCAAAAATGCGAAAGATGTAATGTACACACCGCAAGGATCATACGAAAAGAAAAAGTGCTTTTGGATAAATCAAGAATACATTCAGAAAAATGTATTAGATAAGGTTTATAAAAGTTGACTTGATTTATTTTTGGATTCGATCAACACTTCTTTTATGAAAAAATATGAAGTAACAATCGAAGAAACTGTTAATGAAACCTTTGAATTTGAAGTGCCGGATGATGTTGATATTTATGAGTATGTTCGCGAGCATTATTATAATTGCGACATTGTGCTTGAACCTGGTGAATGTCAATCTCGGAAAATGAAGATTCATAATTTAGATGAGGACACTATGACCGAATGGCAAGAGTTTTAAACGGGGCGTTGCGGGGTGTCCGTCGCAAGCTACGCTTGCTAAACAGAGGGGGTAGCGGAAATACCCGAACGGAGAGGAAGTGACCAAGCGTGCTTGGGCATTTCCGCGTAGTGAGTGGTATTGGAGCGAGGGGGAGACTTCCCCCTCCTAATAAAAAAAACAAACAGGAGAACAAAATGAAACAATACAATGTTACAGGGATGAGTTGTGCGGCGTGCTCGGCTCGGGTGGAAAAGGCGGTGTCGAAGGTGGCGGGCGTTCAGAGTTGCTCGGTGAGTCTTCTTACAAACTCGATGGGGGTTGAGGGAAGCGCGAGTGATGATGCGATTATTGAGGCGGTGGTGAATGCGGGCTACGGCGCGAGTGTGAAGGCGGGGAAAGGCTCGGCGGGGGCGGAAGAGGACGCGCTCAAGGACACGGAAACGCCGATTCTTGTAAAACGGCTTGTTTCTTCTATTGTGTTTCTCGTTCCGCTTATGTATGTTTCGATGGGGCATCTGATGTGGGGGTGGCCGCTTCCCGCGTTCTTTGACGGAAATCATGTCGCGATGGGCTTGGTGCAACTGATTTTGGCGGCGGTCATTATGGTGATAAACCAGCGTTTTTTTGTGAGCGGGTTTAAGTCGCTTTTGCACAGGTCGCCGAACATGGACACGCTGGTCGCGCTCGGCTCTACGGCGGCGTTCGCGTACAGCACTTGGGCGATTTTTGCGATGACGGGCGCGGTGGTCACGGGCGATGAAGAAACCGTGATGCGTCTTATGCACGATTTTTATTTTGAAACGGCGGCGATGATTCTTACGCTCATTACGGTGGGGAAAACGCTTGAGGCGAAGTCGAAGGGTCGGACGACTGACGCGCTCAAAGGGCTGATGAAGCTTGCTCCCAAGACGGCGGTGATTTTGGAAGACGGCGAAGAAAAGACCGTGCCGATTGAGAGCGTGAAAAAGGGCGACATTTTTGTGGTGCGACCAGGCGAGAATATTCCCGTTGACGGAATCGTGATTGAGGGCGCGAGCGCGGTGAATGAGTCCGCGCTGACGGGCGAGAGCATTCCTGTTGACAAGGCGGCGGGCGACAAGGTTTCGGCGGCGACAGTGAACCAGTCGGGCTTTTTGAAGTGCGAGGCGACCCGCGTTGGCGAGGACACCACGCTTTCTCAGATTATCCAGATGGTGAGCGATGCGGCGGCGACGAAGGCCCCGATTGCAAAGATTGCCGACACGGTTTCGGGCATTTTTGTTCCCACGGTCATTGCGATTGCGGCGGTCACATTCGTGGTGTGGATGATTCTCGGCGCGGAAATCGGCACGGCTCTCACGCGGGCGGTGGCGGTGCTGGTCATCAGCTGTCCGTGTGCGCTGGGGCTTGCGACTCCGGTTGCGATTATGGTCGGAAACGGCATGGGCGCGAAGAACGGCATTCTGTTCAAGACGGCGGTTTCGCTTGAAGAGGCGGGAAAAATCGACATCGTGGCTCTCGACAAAACCGGCACGATTACCGAAGGCGAGCCGCGCGTAACGGACATTTTCCCGGCTCTTGGCGTGAGCGAGGACGAGCTTTTGCGCTCTGCGTTTGCGCTTGAAAAAAAGAGCGAGCATCCTTTGGCGAAGGCGATTGTGCAAGCGGCGGAAGAAAAAAATCTTACGGCGGAAGAAGTGGCTGACTTTGCCGCGCTCCCCGGAAACGGACTTTCGGCAACGCTCGGCGGAAAAACGCTTGCGGGCGGGAATTTGAGTTTTATTGAAGCAAAAGCGAGCGTGTCGGATGAAATCAAGCAGAAAGCCACTGAACTTTCTGAAAGCGGAAAAACACCGCTCTTCTTTGCGCATGACGGAAAATTGCTCGGCATTATCGCGGTGGCTGACACCATTAAAGAGGATAGCCCGCGTGCCGTGCGTGAATTGCAGGACATGGGAATCCGCGTGGTCATGCTCACGGGCGACAACGAAAAGACAGCGCAAGCAATCGGCAAGCAGGCGGGCGTGGACGAAGTGATTGCGGGCGTTCTCCCCGACGGAAAGGAAAGCGTGATTCGCCAGTTGCAGGCTTCGACTACGCTCAGCCAGCAAGATTCCCGGTTGGTGAGCCTGTCGAACCAAAAGCGCGTTGCGATGGTCGGCGACGGAATCAACGATGCGCCCGCCCTCACGCGAGCGGACATCGGAATTGCAATCGGCGCGGGAACTGATGTCGCGATTGACGCGGCGGACATCGTGCTGATGAAAAGCCGCCTTTCCGATGTTCCTGCAAGCATCCGACTGAGCCGCGCGACGCTTCGGAACATTCATCAGAATCTGTTCTGGGCGTTCTTCTACAATGTGATTGGCATTCCGCTTGCGGCGGGCGTGTTCATCAAACTCTTCGGCTGGCAGCTGAACCCGATGTTCGGGGCTGCGGCGATGAGCCTTTCAAGCTTCTGCGTGGTCACAAACGCGCTGCGGCTGAACTTTTTTAAGATGAAGAAAACAAACAAAAAGGAGCAAAAAATGGAAAAAACAATCTCAATCAACGGAATGATGTGCGAACACTGCGAAAACCATGTGAAAAAAGCACTTGAGGCATTGGACGGCGTGGAAAGCGCAACGGCGAGCCACGAAGAGAAGAAAGCGGTCGTTACGCTCAAAGCAGGGGCGACGCTCGATGAGGCGAAAGTCAAAGCCGCTGTGGAAGAGGCAGGGTATGAGTTTGTGGGGATTCGCTGAGAGGGGGGCGAACATGGATTTTACGGAACTTGAATCATCGGTAAGCAGCTTGAACGAGGTTTTTGAGGAGAACACCGCAAAAGCCATAAATCGGAACATCACCGCCCGAAATTGGCTCATCGGCTTCTACATCGTGAACTACGAGCAGAAAGGAAGCGACCGTGCCGCGTATGGGGAGAAAACGCTTCAAACACTTGCGGAACGACTGAAAAAAAAATCGCTTTCGTATCGAAATTTGCGGCTTTATCGGCAGTTTTATCTAGAATTTGCCGTTCTTGAAAAACCGATTTATGACTATGTGTTGCATGAATTTCACGCGGAAGAACGGCTCGTTGAGAATATCAATCAGAATCTTTTGATTGGCAAGAGCAATTTGGCAATCACTGATTGCCAAATTCAGCCATCAATTGTGCAAACACCGTCTGCACAATTGCCTGACCCAGAACTTCAAATTCCGCCTGAAAAATTGTTCACGCATCTTTCATTCACGCATTTCACGCTGATTATGGGGCTTGAAAATCCATTTGCCCGCGTGTTCTACGAACTTGAAACCATCAAAGGCATTTGGACGGTGCGCGAACTTAAACGGCAGATTCACACGAACTATTTTGAGCGGAGCGCAATCAGCAAAAATCCGCAGAAAATGAGCGCGTATGTGCAGAACGCTTCTGAAAAAATGGACTTGGCGGAACTGGTGAAAACGCCGTACATCTATGAGTTCTTGGGGCTGAAAGACAAGGACATCATCGATGAGTCAGATTTGGAAGAAGCCCTTATCAATCACCTTGAAGAATTTATCCTTGAGCTGGGGAACGGATTTTGTTTTGAGACGCGCCAGAAGCGAATCCTTGTGGACGATGACTATTTCTTCTGCGATTTGGTCTTTTATCACCGCATTTTAAAGTGCCATGTGCTGATTGACCTGAAAGCCGCAAAAATAAAATACGACGACATCGCGCAGATGAACCTGTATCTTTCGTACTACCGCCACAACATCATGCAGAAAGACGACAATCCGCCCGTGGGAATCCTCATGTGCACCGAAGCGGGCAAGGAACTGGTAAAGTACGCGACGGACGGAATTGACGAAAATCTTTTCATTCAGAAATACAAACTCGCCCTGCCCGACGAAAAGCAACTGACCGACTGGCTGCGGAACGAGATTAAGCGTGAGGGAGGAAAGGGGAAAAATTGACTGAACAAAGTGTAGAAATGTGGTAGAATAAAAATAATGAATCCCCAGAATACAGCAGACATAAAAGAAAACGACCTTCTCAAGATTGACCGCTCGCTTTTGGAAATTCTCTTGCAGGACAAGACGACGGGGAAAAACATCATCTGGGCGACTGATAATTATGCAAGGCACGGCTCTGCGTATGTTGCCGACAAACCTATCACTGTTGACCTCATTACATCGCGGAATGGAAGCATTATAAAACCGCGCACACAAAAATCAAAACAAGAGCAACAACAACGCGTTCGGCAAAAAGCGGAAGTCTTTACGCCAAGCTGGGTTTGCAACATGCAGAACAACCTTGCCGATGAAACCTGGTTCGGGTGCAAAGATGTGTTCAACAGGGAAAAAGAAAAATCGTGGGAAACGACGGGCTGGAAAATCAACTTTCCCGAAGAAAACGGCAAAACCTGGCAGGATTATGTTTCTTCTTCGAGGATTGAAATCACCTGCGGGGAAGCACCCTACCTTACGAGCCGATACGATGCCGTCACGGGCGAATACATCGAAGTGCCGGACAGAATCGGCTTGCTTGACAGAAAATTGCGCGTGGTCGGAGAGAATACCGAAACGCGCGAGGACTGGCTCAAATGGGCGACTGTTGCCGCACAGAACATCTACGGCTTTGAATGGCAGGGCGACAATCTTCTGATAGCCCGCGAGAATGTGCTTTTTACGATTGCCGAGCATTACGAAGCGAAGTTCGCAGAAAAACTTGGAACACAGGACTTAATCGGCTTTGCAAAGATAATCGCGTGGAATCTTTGGCAGATGGACGGATTGAAGTTCGTCGTGCCTGCTTCGTGCTGCACCGAAACGAAAACGGAAGAAACGCTTTTTGAGACGCTTGTAGTTTCAAAAGAATGTGAAGGCTGCAAAAAAGGTGATTACAAGAAACACAATGGCATCTATTGTATTATAAAAGACTGGGAAACGCACAAAAACATTCGCTTTGTGGATATGGTTGGGGGAAAATGATGGCAGAAAATAAAACCAGCTTGATAATGTACACGACAGAAGACGGAATTACACAGATTCAAGCGACTTTTGACAATGATACCGTCTGGCTTTCCCTTGACCAGATGGCAGAATTGTTTCAGCGTGATAAGTCAACAATTTCAAGGCATATAAAAAATATTTTTGAAGAAGGCGAACTTGATGAAAATCGAACTGTTGCAAAATTTGCAACAGTTCAAAATGAAGGTAGCCGCGAAGTAGAACGCCTCATAGAATACTATAATCTCGATGTCATTATTTCCGTTGGCTATCGCGTAAAGTCGCTTAGGGGAACACAGTTCAGAATTTGGGCGATGCAGATTCTTAAAGAATACATGCAGAAAGGTTTCGCCCTTGATGACAGGCGGCTAAAAGAACTTGGCGGTGGAAATTATTTTGATGAACTTTTGGCACGAATCCGCGATATTCGTTCAAGCGAAAAAGTATTTTGGCGAAAAGTGCTTGATATTTACGCAACAAGCATTGATTACAATCCGAGCGCGGAAAGTTCTATTGCATTCTTTAAGCAAGTGCAAAATATGCAACGCAAGCAGGTGCGTAGCGTTGCACAATGGGCGGCTCATAAGCATACAGCTGCGGAAATAATTTATCAGCGGGCAGACAGCGAAAAGCAGAATATGGGGCTGACTTCTTGGGCTGGAAAAGAAATCAAAAAATCAGATGTGGAGATTGCAAAAAACTATCTTTCTGATACGGAATTGGATGCGCTCAATAAAATCGTCACTGCATACCTCGACATTGCCGAAGTCAGGGCGCTCGACCACGAGCCAATGTATATGAAGGACTGGCTTGAAACTATAGACGACTACTTGAAAATGACGCGCAGGGAAATCCTGTCTACTGCAGGGAAAATCAGCCATAAAGACGCATTGGACAAAGCCCACGATGAATACAAAAAATACAAGGCAAAAGAAGCGGAACGGCTTTCGCTGGTAGAAAAGCATTTTCTTGAAAGCATAGGTGAGCTGGATAAGATTGGAGGTCAAAAGTAAATGGCACAGATTTTTAACCACGCATTTGAGCAAAAACTGATTTATGTCTACCGCATAAACGATACCGCCCATGAGGGCATTCTCAAAATCGGCGAGGCTTCCTGCAACGCGGGGATGGCGTATTTTGCATTTGAGCCGAATTGTAAAGAATTAAATGCTGCCGCAAAAGAGAGAATCCGCCACCAGACACAAACCGCCGGAGTTGCTTTTGAACTTTTATATACAGAAGCTACTGCATATATGAAAGGCAAAAATCTCATTGTTTTCCAAGACCATGATATTCACGATATTCTTGTTCGCTCTGGCATAAAAAGAAAAATCTTTGATACAGAACATAAAGCGAACGAATGGTTTTATACAGACCTTGAGACTGTAAAGAAAGCAATTGCAGCTGCAAAGGAAGGAAGAACCTCTCTTAATGCAAGTGAAATATCTACAGACAGAAGCCCTGTTATTTTCAGACCAGAACAGATTGAGGCTATTGAAAAGACAATAAAGCAGTTCAAAAAATCTGGCGGAAGCCATCAGATGCTTTGGAATGCAAAAATGCGATTCGGAAAAACGCTTTCTACTCTGGAAGTCGTAAAGCGCATGAATTACAACAGAACCCTCATTTTAACGCACCGCCCCGTGGTTGATGCCGGTTGGTTTGAAGATTACAGCAAAATCTTTTATGACCGCGCAGACTTCTACTATTTTTCAAAAAAGAACGGTGGAGATCCAACAGAAGAAGAAAATTTCCATGAAATGTTACAGAAAGCTGATGCCAACGGCATGAATGACTATCACTTCATATATTTTGCTTCAATTCAAGATATGCGAGGTTCTGAACTTGTAGGCGGCAAGTTTGCAAAGAATGAAGCAATTTTCAATATCAACTGGGATTTAATCATAATTGACGAAGCGCATGAAGGAACTCAAACAGAACTTGGTAAAGCGGTGCTTTCTGCCTGCAAAAAAGAAAATACCAGAATACTTCATTTGTCAGGCACTCCTTTTAATCTTATGGACGATTTCAAAGAAGAAGAAATCTATACATGGGATTATGTAATGGAACAGAAGGCAAAAGCCGAATGGGATAAAATACATCAGGGAGACCCGAACCCTTATGCCTGCCTGCCTCGCCTGAATATGTACACCTATGACTTGGGTACATTATATCCGGAATATTCAGAAGTTGACGGCTTCTTTAAATTCAGCGAGTTTTTTAGAGTTGATGAAGATGGAAAATTTGCCAATGAAAACAATGTAAGGCAATTTCTTGATTTAATGTGCAAGGAAGATGCAGATTCAAATTATCCCTATTCAAAACAAGAATATAGAGAAAACTTCCGCCACTCGCTTTGGATGATTCCAGGCGTAAAAGCCGCAAAAGCATTAAGCAAATTATTACAGGAGCATCCGGTTTTCAGTCAGTTTAATATCGCGAATGTTGCAGGAGATGGAGATGAGGAAGTTGATTCTTCTGACGCTTTAAAGCTGGTAGAAAAAGCAATAGGCTCGCATCCAGAAGAAAGTTATTCTATCACGCTTAGTTGCGGAAGGCTTACCACTGGCGTAAGCGTAAAGCCATGGACTGCTTGTTTTATGCTTTCTGGAAATTTCAATACTGCTGCAAGCACATACATGCAGACAATCTTCCGTGTTCAGACTCCGGCTATTATTGCAGGAAAGCAAAAGGAAGAATGCTTTGTATTTGATTTTGCGCCAGACCGCACGCTAAAGGTAGTTGCTGAGACTGCAAAAATAAGCGCAAAAGCAGGACAAACTTCAGACGACGACAGAATGATTCTGGGGGAATTCTTAAACTTCTGTCCAATAATCGGTTTTGAAGGCAGTAAAATGAAATCGTTCGATACAGAAAAACTGCTTGGAGCGCTAAAAAAAGCATATATTGAACGAGTCGTTAGAAACGGTTTTGAAGACGGCTATTTGTACAACAATGATTTAATGAAGCTAAATGCGATTGAGCTAAAAGAATTTGAAGAATTAAAGAAAATCATTGGTTCTACAAAAGCAATGCCCAAGTCTGGAGATATTGATATAAACAGCCTTGGCTTTACAAAAGAAGAGCTTGAAAAAATTGAACGGACAAAATCGCAAAAAGAAAAACGGGAACTTTCTCCAGAAGAAGAGGCTCTTAGACAGAAACTTCTTGAAGCAAAGAAAAACAGAGATGCCGCGGTAAGCATTCTTAGAGGAATCTCCATTAGAATGCCGCTTTTAATTTATGGCGCAGATTTGAATGAGAATCTGGACGGAACGGAAGTGCCAATTACCATAGATAATTTTACAGATGTAGTTGATGACCTTTCTTGGAATGAATTTATGCCGCAGGGCGTAACAAAAGAAAAATTCAATTCATTCAAGAAATACTATGACCCCGACATTTTCCGTGAAAGCGGTGTCCGAATAAGAGAGATGACAAAGGCTGCTGACAATCTGAGCATTGAAGAGCGGATTGAAAGAATAAGCATGATATTCAGCACATTCAGAAATCCAGATAAAGAAACAGTCCTTACCCCGTGGCGGGTTGTAAACATACATCTGAGCCAAAGCATTGGCGGCTGGTGTTTTTATGACAAAGATTTTAAGGAAGCTGTTACAGAACCAACACTGATTAAACAAAATGAGATTACAGATGAAGTGTATAAGAAGAACACGCATATCCTTGAAATCAACTCAAAGAGCGGTCTGTATGCCCTGTACGCCGCCTACAGCGTGTACCGTGCCCGCGCAAAACTGGAGCTTGGCCCTAAGCCGACGCGCGAGATGGAGAAAGACCTGTGGCGGCGCGTCCTTGCGGAAAACATCTTTTTAATCTGCAAAACGCCGATGGCAAAGAAAATCGCGCAGCGCACGCTCGCAGGATTCAGCGGGGCAAAAGTGAACGCGCACTATTTTGAAGACCTTGTGAACCAGCTCAAAAACAAGCCGGAAAACTTCATCGGCAAGGTGAGCAAGGCAAACTACTGGAAAAAGGACGGAACTGGAGATATGAAATTCGATGCGATAGTAGGCAACCCGCCGTATCAGGAAGTTACCAATTCGGATGGCAGAGGTGCAGAGGCGATTTATTATTTGTTTATTGAGTCTGCAAGAAAACTGGCAAAAAAATCAACTCTGATACATCCTGCAAGATTTTTATTTAATGGTGGTAATACGCCAAAGGAATGGAATGAGAAAATGCTTAATGATGAACATTTTAAAGTTGTTCAGTATTGGGCAGATAGCTCTGATGTTTTTCCAACGGTAGATATAAAAGGTGGAGTTGCAGTCACTTATTATGATAATGACAAATCTTTTGAAAAAATAGGTACATTTGTTGCATATAAAGAATTGCGCAGTGTTTTACAAAAAGTGAAAGCTACCGAATTCAAAACCTTTGCTGATTTAGTTTATCCAAGAACTTTGTACCGTTTTACCGATAAACTTTATGGTGAAAATCCATGGGCAAAAACTCGTCCTAGCAAAGGGCATTTGTATGACATGAGTTCAAATGTCTTTGATTTATTTCCAGAATTATTTACTGCTGAACCACCCAAAGATGGAAAAGAATATGTCAGAATGTATGGTAGACAAAAATCAGACAGAATATACAAGTGGGTGCGAAAGGACTATTTAAAATTACCAGATAATTTTGATTTTTATAAAGTTTTTGTTCCTACAGCAAATGGTTCGGGTGCGATAGGCGAAGTCCTATCGACGCCCGTAATCGGGCAGCCCGTAATCGGGCAGCCCGTAATCGGGCATACGGAAACATTTTTGAGCATCGGTAAATTTGCCACAAAAGAAGAAGCCGAAGCCTGCATGAAATACATCAAGACCAAGTTCGCCCGAGCCATGCTCGGCACGCTCAAAACCACGCAAAATGGAACGAAAGAAGTATGGGTAAATATTCCGCTCCAAGACTTCACGCCCCAAAGCGACATCGACTGGAGCAAAAACATTCCAGAGATAGACGCGCAACTCTACGCAAAGTACGGGCTTTCGCCAGAGGAAGTGGAGTTTATTGAGAAGAATGTAAAGGAGATGTAGAGGGGGTAAAGATGGAAAACGAAATAATCCTATACACCGACGAAAACGGAAAAACAAATGTTTCTGTGCGCTTTGCTGATGAAGATGTGTGGGTAACACAAAATCAGCTTGCAGAAATATATAATACGACACAGCAAAACATCAGTCTTCATATTGATAATATTTACAAAGATAATGAACTTCCGAAAGAGGCAACTCACAAGGATTTCTTGTTAGTTCAAAAAGAAGGAAATCGAAATGTAAAAAGGAATGTGGCTCATTACAACCTTGATATAATCATTGCCATTGGCTATCGCGTTCAGTCTGATGTTGCGGTGCGGTTCAGGCGATGGGCTACTCAGAGGCTTCACGAGTATATCCAGAAAGGCTTTACTATGGACGATGAGCGGCTTAAACAGGGCAGAAATCGTTATTTTAAAGAACTTTTGCAGCGAATCCGCGACATCCGTTCAAGTGAGCGCAATTTTTATCAGCAGGTAACGGATATTTACGCAACGGCGACAGACTACGACCCGCGCTCAAAAACAACGCTGAACTTTTTTGCGACTGTGCAGAATAAACTTCATTATGCGGTACACGAGCACACTGCCGCGGAACTGATTTATGAGCGAGTAGACAGCGAAAAACCGTTTGTCGGCATGACGAATTTTAAAGGCGATTATGTTACAAAGGACGATGTAAAGATTGCAAAGAATTATCTTTCAGAAATTGAATTACAACGGCTTAATCTGCTTGTGTCTGAGTTCTTGGACTTTGCGGAATTTCAGGCATTGGAAGAAAAGCCGATGAAAATGCAGGACTGGATAACTGCGTTGGATAATCAGATTGTAGCTCATCAGCGGGAAATCCTCGAAGGTAAAGGAAAAATCAGTCATGAGCAGGCAATGAAAAAGGCTGAAAAAGAATATGACTTATTTCGGCAGAAAGAGCTTGCAAATCTGAAAAGCGATTTTGACTTATTCTTGCAGGACATACAGCAGATTACGAATTGAAAGTAAAGGAGAAATAGAAAAGTAGGAGAAAAATGACAGTATGGAAAACACAGAAGAAATCAAAGAAAAACTCCGTCAAATTATCGAACTGCATAAAACAACATATCTTGCATATAAAAATTTCTTGGAAATAATTGTTAAACCGAATGAAGAGAAAATAAAACTTTGGCAGAAGGAAGTTGTTCCAACGCAGAATAATTTTGATGTTATGCTTGAAAACTCATACAAGAACCTAACTGTTATTGATGACATAATCTCGCAGTATGGGCGTATATTTAATTCTGTAATGGATTCAGACACTATTTCGAATTCTTATTTGACTTTAGTTTATAATACATTGAATGAATCTCACACAATGCGCGAGTTGCCAAGGTTTTTGAGACCTATTCAGAATTTATATGATGATGCTATTAATAATGAAATTGATTTTCAAAAGAAACATACTTTCATCGCTTTTGCACAAAGCATATTTCAATCTTCGGTAGATATTGCAACAAAAGATTATTTAAGTCTTGCCCAAATCTATGCATTTAAATATTTTGGTAATACTGATGAAAATTTTGTGATTATTGGTGCAAATGGTTCTGGAAAGAGTTCCTTTGCGAGAAACACAAAAAAAGTTCTTGGCAAGAATGTTGCGATTATTGCTGCGCAAAAAATATTTTCATTAAAAAAGGTGTCTTCTGTTTCTTTGGGAAAAACATCAAGAGAACGAGTTTGGAACTATCAAAGCAACGATAAATTATACAAAGATACAGGTTTTACAAGTGATATAGGGAGCGATTTACAACGGCTTTTTGAATCGCTCGTAGAAGAACAGAATGCTTGTGCCAATGAATATTTTGAAGCAAATAAATACGAAGAAAATGCTAAGCGAAAAACCACCACATTGGAACATACTATTGCGGTATGGCATGAAGTATTGCTTCATCGGGGATTGAAATATAATGCAGGAGAACTAAAGGTTTTTGCTCAAAATATAAATGAATATGATTTCATGGGGTTAAGCGATGGTGAAAAAGCTGTGTTTTATTATATTGCCCATGTTTTGCTTGCAAAAGAAAATAGTTTTATTATTATTGATGAACCAGAAAATCATTTGCATTTGGCATTGGTAACAAAGCTTTGGGATAGACTAGAACAAGAACGGAAAGATTGTCATTTTATCTATCTTACACATAATCTTGATTTTGCCGCATCACGAGTTAATGCAGAAAAATTATGGATGAAAGATTTTATGCCTCCCGCTCAATGGTCTATAGAGCAATTGCCTCAAGATGACGACTTGCCAGAAATCTTATATATGGAATTATTGGGAAGCCGTAAGCCTATTCTTTTTTGCGAAGGAACGAAATCTAGCCTTGATTATAAATTGTACACTCGGTTATTTCCTGAGTATACGGTCATTCCATCAAAAGGACATATTCAAGTAATTAGTTATACGAGAGCTTTTAATAAATCAATTGGAATACATGGAAATAAGGCAATTGGCATAATTGACGGTGATTTTCATACGGCAGAACAAAAAGAAGCATGGAAAAAGGACTTTATATATTGTGTAGATGCGCAGGAGGTTGAGAACATTCTCTGTGATGAAGATTTATTAAAATCATGCTATAAACGTTTTTATGCCACGGATGAAAGGTTAGACGAAGCAAAAAATATATTATTCAAAAAATTAAGTCAAAATATCGATGCTCAAACTGTTGAATATGCAACGCAAACAATAAATGAATATCTAAAGGAAAATTTGCTTGAAAAGGCAGAATCTCAAGAGGCATTAAAAAATAGTTTCCAAAAATTATTAAATGATGCTTCGAATATGGTTGATAAATTAATCCAAAAACGAAAAACAGAGTTGGAGGATATTATTGCCCACAAGGATTATGAATTAGGTGTCCGCAAATATAATTATAAAGGACTTGTAGGTATTGTTCCTGTTGTTATCGAAAAGGATTATAAAGATAAGATATTTGTTTTCCTTGATGAAAATTCCGAAGTATTAACAACGCTTCGGAATAAGTATTTTCATGAAGTTCCAACAGAAAATAAGGGGATTGCCAAATGACATACGAACTACAAAACAGAGTCTCTTTCTGAGATGTCAGAGGAAATGCAGACGATCCTGCCTGACATTAGTGATATGAAAAAGATTTTGTAAAAAGGGGAGTAAAAATGCCAAACGAAATCATAAAAAACAATTTTAATCAAGTTTACTCAATAATCGACTTGCACCGCACCCGCGCTTTGCAGGAAGTGAACAACAATTCACTTTTTATTGCATGGAATGTGGGCGGCTATGTTTCACAGAAAATCAAATCGGCAGAGTGGGGTAGTTCTGTCGTGACAGAGCTTTCGGAATATCTGCGCACGAAAGACCCGAGTTTGAAAGGCTACAGCAGACGGACTTTGTACAAAATGGTTCAGTTCTACGAAACATATTCAGCCCCTGCTTTTGCTCAAATGCTCAATCAACTGGGGCTTAGTGGCTCATATTTGTTACCAGAAAAACTTGAAGCGCAGGAAAAACAAATTGTGCCATTTGAAATGGCACAATTGCCAAAAATTTTGTTGAGCATAAACTGGACATGCCATCAACAGATTCTGAACGGCTGCAAATTCAATGAGCAACGGCTTTTTTACATTTTGTATGCGCAAAGAGAGCGGTTTGAGGTAAAGGAACTCCAAAGGGCTATAAAGACGAATGCCTATGAGTCGGTTTTGGGCAGCCGTGATTTTCAATCTCTCGCCTTGCAGGAAACATACCCAGCGGCTTCGACTGTATTCAAGGATACGGCATACCTTGAATTTTTGGGATTGCACGGAAAATATAAGGAAACAAAGCTCCGTAAGGGAATTGTCCAGCATATGAAGGACTTTATCCTTGAGCTTGGCAAGGATTTCATTTTTATGGACGAAGAGCATACAATCGAGGTTGGCGGAAAGAGTTTTAGCATTGACTTGCTTTTTTACCACCGAGCCTTGCAGTGCCTTGTTGCGATTGAGTTGAAAACTATGGAATTCAAGCCAGAATTTATGGGGCAACTGGAATTCTATCTTGAAGCTCTAGACCAGACGGAAAAGCGCAGCAATGAGAATCCGAGCATAGGAATTCTTTTGTGCAAAGAAGCTAACCGCGAAGTTGTGAAATACGCTTTGAACCGCAGTATGAGTCCTACGATGGTCGCAGAATATAGGGAAAAACTTATCCCGCAGGAAATCTTGCAACATAGTTTGGAAGAGTTTGTGGGGGCAATGGAGGAATGAATTGTATTAAGACCAAGTTCGCCCGCGCGAAGACTTCACGGCGGCTAGCGACATCGACTTACAGTCGTCCTGTCCCCGCCATAGACAAGCAAGTCTACGCAAAGTACGGGCTTTCGCCAGAGGAAGTGGAGTTTATTGAAAGCAATGTACGGGAGATGGAGTAAAAAGTATGGAAAAGGAACTTACAAACGCTGTAAAAGCAATAAAAACAGCAATTCTCGAAAGCCAGTGCAGAGCCGCAAAAGGCGTGAACAAAGAGCAGCTTTCATTATATTTTGGAATTGGAAGATATGTTTCTGAACATTCTCGCAAAGGATTTTGGGGAACTGGGGCAATTGAGCAGATAAGCGAACGATTGCAGAAAGAACTTCCTGGATTGAGGGGATTTTCAAGTGAAAATATAAAGAAAATGAGATGCTTCTATGAAGAGTGGCAGCCTTGTTTCGATAAATCGGTCGCCACGGCGACCGATTTGGAAAAAATTGAATTTCGCTCGCCATTGGCGGTCGATTTGGTAGATAGTGAAACCGTACAGACAAAATTGCTTTTGCCAGAAATTCGGCAGCCATCGGCTACCGAATTGAAATTTGAAGAATTTATTTCCGTAAGTTTTACACATCACATGGAAATACTCCATAAAACACACGAAATATCAGAGCGTATTTTCTACATTCACCAAACCTTTATAAATCAATGGGATAAATATGCCCTGCGCGACATTCTCAAAGCAGATTTGTATCATCATCAGGGAGAATTGGCAAATAATTTTTCCAAGACCATGCCGAACAAAAAAAGTGCGCTCAAGGCTATAGAAATGTTCAAAGATGAATACCTGCTTGATTTTATAAATGTGGAAGAACTTGGCGAACGCGACAAGGCAGACATTGACGAGCGAGTAGTTGAGCAGGAAATTATTCATAATGTAAAGAATTTCATTATGACATTCGGGCATGATTTTGCTTTTGTGGGGAATCAGTATCATCTGGAAATTTTCGGACACGACCAGTACCCTGATTTGCTTTTTTACAACCGAGAACTAGCCGCCCTTGTTGCCGTAGAATTAAAAAAAGGTGAATTCAAGCCTGCGTATCTGGGGCAGCTCAGCGCATATTTACGCATTCTTGACGACAAAGTGAAAAAGCCGTTTGAAAATCCAAGCATTGGCATTATTCTTTGCAAACAGGCAGATAAGAATTTTGTGGAATATTTGATTCAGGGCTATGAAAATCCCATGGGTGTTGCAACTTACAAGACAGCAGAAGATGTCCGTAAAGTGCTTCCAAGCGAGGAAGAACTAGCGAAAGCGATGGAGTAAAGAAGAGTGCATTTTTTGTAAAAATGTGCTATAATATACTCAGATTCTGAGAAGGAGGTGCTGTATGACTGCGGTAAAAGGATATTTTGACGGACAAAATTACATAACTGAGGGAAATGTTGCGGTTAAACAAAACCAAAGATTTATAATTACATTTCTTGATGAATTTGAACCACAGAAAAAAGCGACTTGCAGGGGAATTGCCGCACAATATGCAAATCCAAAGCTTATTCCACAGGAAGATTCTGTTGCGAAACAGGCGTTCTCAGGAGAAAACGAATGACGCTGGATACAAATGCAATTCTTCGCTATCTGCTAAATGACATACCTGAGCAAGCAGAAAAAACCGCGCAACTCATAGAAAACGGCTCAAAATCATATCCCGAAATAATTGCGGAAGTTGTTTATGTTCTTGTAAAGTTGTACTCTGTTCCGCGAGAAAAAATAAGCGAGATTGTTGCTCCAATCACATACGAGATTGAATTTGATAATGCTGATGTCGTAAGAGATGCCCTGAGCAATTATTCTCGGACAAAATTTGACTTCGTTGATTGTCTGTTGATTGCCCGAAATCAAATCTTGGGTGAAGAAATTTTTACATTTGATAAAAAACTTGCAAACCGGTTAAAAAAATAAACTTTGCGTGCACGGAAACAATTTGTATGACGGCAAGACAGCTACATCGGAGACAACCCGTGTTCAGCTTATTCTGTATTACGGAATTGGACGCTATCTTTCGTCCAAAAAAGGCAAGGAAACTTGGGGTACAAGCGTGCTTGAAACTATAAGCTCGCAGCTCAGAAAAGGACATCCGGGGTTACGCGGATTTTCCGCAAGTAGCTTAAAAAATATGCGTCAGTTCTATGATAATTGGGCTTTTCTTGTAGACAGTAATTCGACAGACGCATCTGTCGATTTTGTGTCTGATAGTTCAAATTCGTCCGTTGTGTCTGACAAATTTAAAAACAATCAAAATTCGATAATTCCGATTACCGATTTTAAGCTTTCTGGTATTAACCTTGCGGATTTTCCTGTGGAAGAGTTTTTCAAAGTGCCATTTTCTCATCACATTGCAATTTTCAGCAAGGTTAAAAATCTTCCAGAACGCTACTACTACATTCACCGCGTAGTGGAAGAAAATCTGCCAGTAGACAGGCTTGAAACCTTGATAAAAAACGATGCTTACAATCATCAGAAAGAGCTTCCAAACAATTTTGCGCGGACGATTACACCTGTGTCGCTCGCGCGCAAAGCCGCATGAAAACCGCACGATTGGTATTGTGCTTTGCAAGAGCATGAACAAGCAGTTTGCGGAATATGTAATCCAAGATTACGACAAGCCGATGGGCGTTACGACTTACAAATCGCTCTCTGAGATGCCGGAAGAAATGCAGAGGGTTTTGCCGGATATTGACGACATGACGAAGATTTTGTAAAGAGTGAACGATGTGCTGTATTAGTCAATTATCGCTACATTATCACAACAATTGACATAAAAACATCGATCCCCATGCCTTAAAACTTTTTAATGTTTCTTTAACACTTCTTTAATGCGTGAAAATTCAGGGTGCTATATACTGAACATATATTGGAGGACACCCTATGAACCGAACAAAAAAACTGCTCATCTTTGCGGCTCTGCTTTCCCTTGCCACTTCGCCCTTCGCGGGAACAAAATATTCGCTTAATCCCGACGAGTGCGTTGACGGTGTGTGCCTCGTGCCGCAATATGCCGACGACGGAAGTCAAAATTACGCCATTGTCTCGCCCGTGGGCTATCACGATGTACCGATGATTTCGCAAGCAAAGCGGCTCGACACGCTCAAAGGAAAGACTATCGCGCTCGTGGGCGGCTCGTTTATGGCGGTCACGACGCATGGCGAGCTGAAAAAGTGCATCGAAAAGGAATTCCCCACGGCGAAAATCTACATGTTTGACGACATCGGGCAGGCTGGCCCGTATTCGGTGTTCGGGCAGACGGAAAAAACAAAGGCGTTCCAAGCGCGACTTAAAGAACTCAAAGTTGATGCGGTCATCGTGGGAAACTGTGGCTGCGGGCTTTGCACCACAAAGGAAACGGGCGACTCAATCGCGGCGGAGTACATCGGCATTCCGAGCGTGACGGTCGCCGCTCCCACATTCGTGGCGCAAGTGCATTCCACTGGCGTGAACCGTGGCGTTCCAGTTCTTCGCACGGCTGAATATCCCGGTGCGTTCGCTTCACATTCGACCGATGAGTTAAAGAAAAACGCGCGCGAAGTCCTGTGGCCGCAAATCAAAACCGCGCTCACCACACAAATCACCAAAAGCGAAATTGAGCAGTACGCGCCCGAAGGAAAACGCCCCGCCGACGAAATCATCTACTACGGAAACTACGACGAGGTGCAGGAATTCATGGCGATAAACAACTGGACGGACGGACTTCCCGTAGTTCCGCCGACCGACGAGAAAATTCAGGAATATTTGCGTTTCACGCCCTACAAGGCAAGCGATGTCCTCGGCACATTCGCGCTCGCGTATCGGGAATGCACCGTGTACACCGTGGCGGCAAACGCGGTCATGGCGGGCGTTCCGAAAGAATTCATGCCGATTTGCATTGCGTTCGTGGCGGGCATGAACGACGGCGAATGGCGAAAACCGCTTGCCTCAACGCACGGCTGGACTCCGTTCGCTTTTCTCAACGGCCCGCTCGCCCGCCAGCTCGGAATTGACAATCAGCAGGGCATGATTAGCGAAAAGGCGAACAAGGCACTCGGTCGCTTCATAGAACTCGCCATGCTGAACATTGGCGGGTACTATGTGAAGGAAAACCGCATGGGAAGCTTCGGCTACCTGACTCCGTTTGCTTTTTCTGAGGACAATGAAGCCTGCGCCAGAATCGGGTGGAAGCCCTACCATGTCCAGCAGGGCTACGATATGAACGCGAACACGATTACGGCGGGAAGCGCACTTGCCTGGGGGAACAATGTCACGCCCGCGACCGACGACGCACACAAAATCATGGAGATTATGGCATTCGACATCACCGAAAAACAGCAGAACGGTCTGGGGAACACGAAGCCGCAAGTTCCGCGCACGGTTTTCATCACCGAATATGTTGCCCGCGATTTGGCAAAGGAATACAAAACGAAAAGCGACCTTGAAGACGCGCTCATTGAGACCGCCCGCCGCCCCCTCGCGCTCCGCACCTACGCGCACTACTGGGCGAATACGGGAAGCCAGCAATACAAACGCCGCAGTTTCGACGAGCATTTTGAGATGCTTGCAAAAGATGAGGCGGAGCAGGCAAAACTCACGCCCACACCAGAATGGCTCAAGTCGATTGTCAGCGACGAGAAGATTATGACGATTGCCACAATGAACAAGGGCGACACGGCGTTTTTGGTCACGGGAGACGCGAACCGCAACAAGGTGCAGGTGATGCCCGGAGGCGGCTTTGTGACCACGGAAATCAAGCTGCCGAAAAACTGGAACGAGCTAGTCGCGCCGTTGGGCTACGAGCCGATAGAGAAATTTTATCTGACAGCGGAGTTTGCAAAGGACGGCGGGAAGAACGCGACTTCGGCAAGCAAGGGCAAAAAGCAGCCGACAGCCGCAAAGCAACCCAAGCAGCCGAAAAAGCCGAGCAAGCCGCTGCGTTAGTGAAGTACCTCTTCCGCCTTCTCCAAAAAACGCGACACCGCCGAATCTTCGGCTTCCAACGATTCTTTTCTGTAATAAATTCCAAAAGGTGCGTGGTGAGTTTCCTTGAATGGGTAAAAAATCAGTCCCTTGTCGGGAAGGGCAAGATATTCTGGCACGAACGCAAAGCCAAATCCCGCTTTTACAAGGGCGTACACTTCGGGGGCAAACGAGCAGATAATATTGTTCAGCTTGTCGTTCACAGGCAGAATATGGCTTCCCTTTGAAAAAACATTCTTCAACAGATACGGTGGAATCTGAACGACCTGCGTGTAATCCCAAAGCACTTCCTGTGAGATTTCTGTAAGTTTTTTTCGTTTTGCCATTTTTACGAGCGGATGATTTTTGGGAAAAACAACTACAAAACCGACAGAACGGAGCTGCTTAAAATCAATCGAATCATCTTTGAATTTCGAGTCTTTTATGCCCACAACGATGTCAGTCTGACCGTGAACAAGTCGCCCAAGATTTGTGTCTGTCTGGTCAAAAACAAAAGACGGAATAAGATTCTCAAAATTGCCTTTTATCTTGCCAAGGACTTTGTTTATAAGGGGCAAGCCGTGCGGGTCTGAATATCCGATTCTGAGCGTGTTTTTGCTCTTTGAATGAAACGAAGCAATCCAGTCTTTTGCGTGATAGTAGGAATTTAGAATCGAATTTGCTTCGGGCAAAAACTGCCTTCCGACATCGGTGAGCGAAACGGAGCGCGTGGTGCGAATGAAAAGTTTTGCGGAAAGTTCTGACTCCAGCGATTGTATTTCCTTTGTGACGGCAGGCTGTGTAAGATACACCTGTTCTGCCGTTTTCGCAAAATTCAGCGTTGAAGCAAGACTTACAAAACATTCAAGTTGCGTTGTGTTCAATTTTCGCCCCTTATTCATTCCTTTTTGTTATCAATAATAATAATAATTCATTTCACAAAATACTTCCACTCCTTTATCATTAAAACATCAAAACTTTAGGAGGCGCATTATGGCGTTAAAGAATCTTGCTTCTTGGAGCAACAAGAATGTGGCAGCTGCAACAGCGGCTTGTGGAACAGCGTGCGGTGCTGGAAAACCGAATCCCGACCCGAAGCCTTCTGCGTGCGGCAGTGCCTGTGGTGCTGGAAAGTAAGAGGGATTGGGGGAAAGTCTTCCCCCAGCGGTGCATTTCATTGCACCGCACCCCCTTCTACGGGGGGCAGTGAACTGCCCCCCCCCCGTAACGCCCCCATTTCACAACAAGGAGAAATCAGCATGAACGAAATCATTGAAAATATCATGTCTTGCCGCTCGGTCAGAAATTACAGACCTGAGAAAGTCTCAAAAAAAGTTCTTGACGAGCTTTTGAATGTCGCCGTATGGTCAGCGAATGCGGGGAACAGGCAGCGGACTCGGATTGTCGTGTGCCAGAACGATGAGCTAAACACACGGCTTGGACGCGCCCAAAATGTCGTGTACGGACAGTTCAACAAACGAGAAGAAATCCGCCTTTCCGACGAGCTGATTGCGACCACATCACGAAGCGGATTCTACAATGCGCCCACGGTCATCTATCTTTTTGCACCGAACAATTTTCTTTTTGCCGAGCCTGATTCCTACATCATGGCAAGCAATATCTGCCATGCGGCGCACTCAATCGGCGTGGACACCTGCATAATCTCCGTTGCGACAGATTATTTTATTGATGATTTCGGGAAAAAAATCCTAAAAGACTGGAACATTCCCGAAGATTTTCACATCAGCGCACAGGTGATTGTGGGCTACCACGAGGGCGAATATCCCAAGCCGCACGAACGCCGCTACAACGCACCGCTTTTTGTGTAGGTGGAAACTATGGCACAGAATCTGAAAAACGCACAATACTTCGCCTTTCAATGGCACATCACCGACGAGTGCGACCAACGGTGCAAGCACTGCTACATCTTCGCGGAAGGACACCCCGATTTGGTCACGATGAACTGGGAGCAGATGAAGCATGTCTTTTTCAATGCACTGGAGTTCTGCGAAAAGTTCGCTCGGCTTCCGTATTTTTACATCACGGGCGGCGACCCGATTCTGCACCCCCACTTTTGGGATTTGCTCGAACTCTGCCACGAACATGAGATTCCGTTCACGCTGATGGGAAATCCGTTCCATCTGACCGCAGAAAATGTACGCCGAATGCGCGAACTGGGCTGCGACAAATATCAGATGAGCATTGACGGCACGGAGAAAACGCACGACTGGTTCAGAAAGCCGGGCAGTTTCAAGACCACGCTCGAAAAAATCCGCCTGATAAACGAGGCGGGAATAACCAGCGTGATAATGACCACCGTGAGCGGCACGAACATCGAAGAGATTCCCGCCGTGATTGACGCGGTTGTCGCCGCCGAAGCGCAGGTCTACGCATTCGCCCGCTATGTTCCCACGAGCGACGGAAAAGGCAAGGAAAAAAGCGACTGGTACATCTCCCCCGAACGCTACCGCGATTTTCTCACCAAAATCGACAAAATCTACGCCGACTACGAAAGCAAGGATTGCAAGACCTACTTCAACCGCAAAGACCACCTGTGGACGCTCTTTGACTATGAGCAAGGGCGGTTCAAAATCCCCGACGACACAAAGGAAGGAATGATTTACGGCGGATGCAACTGCGGAAACTGCCACATCACGATTCTTCCCACAGGTGACATCTACGCCTGCCGCCGTGTCGCTTCAAGCCGTGTGGGGAACGCATTCACCGACCACCTGTTTGAAGTGTGGACGAGCGCAAAAATGGAAGGATTCCGCGAGTACGGCAAATTCAGCAAATGCGCAAAGTGCGAGTTATTGCCCTATTGCAGGGGATGCCCTGCTGTAGCGAGCGGAAGTAACGGCGGAGATTTTTACGCCGCCGACCCGCAATGTTGGAAAATGGTGGGGTGAAACAGCCGAAAAAGCCGAGTAAACCGATGAAAAAATAAAATATATTGGACGTTCAAATAACGCCGAAAATTATGGGCATTACCCGCCTACGGCAAAATAAATGGCGGTATTTTCCATTAATTTGATAAACACAAGCATCACATCATCTTCTCTGATTTGGCAGTAACTCACTTCGCTTATTTCCAAATGAACTGAAGCATGGTAATGTCGTCAAACTGCTCCGCTTCTCCCACAAATTCGTCGATTTTCTCGCGGACTTTTTTTAGCACATCGGGAGCAGAAAGATTTTCAGTCGTTTTCATCGCCTCTAAAAGCCGTTCTTCCTCAAAAAGCTGTTTCTCGCTGTTCGTTGCTTCGGTCACGCCGTCGGAATAGACGAAAATGCGGTCGCCTTTTGAAAGCGTGATTGTATGCTCAACATACGGAAAATCTTCCATGCCGCCGAGAACAAAATTCGGCTTAGTCTTTAGATACGAGAATTCACCGTTCTGGAAAAGCACGGGATACGGATACCCCGCGTTCACAAAGCGGAGTTCGCCAGTCGAAAAGCAGAAGATTCCGAGCCAGCAAGTGACGAACAGCCCCGAATCGTTGTTCTTGCACAGCTGGTTGTTCGCACGGTCAAAAATTTCTTTTGGGGAAAGACCAAGCATCGCATAAAAGTCAAGTAGAACCTTGCTCTTTCCCATAAAAAGCGCGGCGGGCATTCCCTTCCCCGAAACATCGCCCACCGTAATCATCAGGTGGTCGTCGTCAAGCAGGAGATAATCGTACAAATCGCCGCCGACTTCCTTTGCGGGTGACATCGTTGCGAAAAGGTCAAAATCCGTACGGTCGGGAAATGCGGGGTATTCTTTTGGGAGCATGTCGAGCTGGATTTTTGCCGCCACCGAAAGTTCCGTTGAAATCCGCTCTTTTTCGGCGGTAATCGCTTTGATGTTTTCAATGTAACCGACCGTGTTCTTTTCCATTGCAACGACGGACTCGGCAAGTTCCTGAAGTTCGTCATTTGTCTTGATTTTCGCAAGGGAATTGTCATTCAAATTTGCAGTTGCTGCGAAGGACTGAATGTTCTTGCGGATTAAAAGCAGCGGGTTTATGAGATTTTTATGCACAAAGTGATAGTTCAGCTGACTGAAAACCACAAGCAATACAAGGGCGATGAGGCTTATATTCAAGATAAAGCGGTGGATTGTGGAGGTAATCATCTTCATATCAGTGTCCACAAAAAGAAGGGCGACCACTTCACCTGTGCCGTCGTGTATAGGGAGACAACTTGAAGTAAGATAGCCATACTGCGAGTGACGAACTAGATAGCTTTTGGGGCGTTCGCCCGTTTTGTATGCGCTCCATATTTCCTCAAAAGAAGCGGCTATAGGGTCTACAAAGCCGATTGTGCTTCCCGAATCGTAGACATATTTCATCGTCTTGTCTTCGTAGGGAACAGCTATGTAGATATAGGCGGCATCGGAACTTTCCTGAATGACTTTGAGATAATCCGTCATTTTTTCGTAATATTCGTCTGCTTTCCAAGTCTTCGTGTATTGAGCTATCTTTTCGTGGTCAATCTGCTTTAGGATGATGTTTGAAACTGCATAGCCACGCTCGTTGTAGATTTTTTGCACAGCCCTGTCAAAGATGAAAGAGCCGCCGATGCAGACAAGTACATTGGTTAAGATTGCGAACACGACAATTGCGGCGAGTGATTTTTTGCTTATTCCCATGATTTATATTCAATCTTCAAGAAAATATCCGCACCAGTGACATCAAAGACCTGTTTGCAGAAAGTACTCGGATTTCTGATAATCATCTCGTGATTTTCCTTCATCTTTTTTTGCGCCGAGAGGAGCACACGGATTCCCGCCGATGAGATATATTCCACGGCAGAAAAGTCAAGGACAAGGCTCCACACAACGGGCGAGGGAAGCCATTTTGCGATTTCTTGCTCTAGCGTTGCCGAAGTCTCGACATCAAGCCGACCTGAAACGGTGAGCGTTACGCAGTGGTCTTTTCGTTCTTCCATAATCTGCATGGTTTTCTCCTAAAATGCTTTTTTTACGATGATTTCGACTTTTTTTCCCTCAACGCCGACAAGCACATCGTCCGCAATGTTCGCGATGATTGATTTTTCAAGCTCGTCCCATTTTTCACCCTGCTCGGATTTCGCTTTTGCGCGGTAGTTTTCAAGCGACCAAGACGAAATCGGAAAATAAGGATTCACTCCCATTCCGTCGTGATAAAAATCAGTGGTCGCGGGCATTTCTGCCGCATTTTTCTCATAGTCGATGAGCATAAAAGTAGCGGCAAGGCGGATTTTCGCCATGATTCCCGTTGCGGCGGCATTTTTTCCCGAAGAAGAGACTTTCAGAAGCTCATCGCGCTTTTCGCTCGTAAGAGAATCGTTCGGCGTAAGCGTGGTGTGAAGCTCAAAATTCTTTCCGTTGCAGTCAATCCAAAATTCACCCGCCGTAAATGCAAGGAGCGAAGGAAGCATTTCAACCAGTTCTTCAGCAAGCAAGCGAAGCCGCCCACTCTGTTTTTTGTCGAGAGCGGCATACACAGCGGTCTTTTCGGTTTCGGAAAGCACCTTTTTAAGCGATTCGATGTCGTTTGCAGAGAGCGTACAGATGTCAGATTTCATTTTTCTTCCTCTATTTAATGTTCAGAATGTCTTTAAAGCCCGTCACATCGAAGATGTCAAGCACGGTTTCGTTCACATTCGTAATCGTCATGCCACCTTTTTTGGCGAATGCTTTGTGTGCCGAAAGCAAAACGCGCAATCCCGCAGATGAAATGTATTCGAGTTTTGTGAAGTCGATTTCAAGGGAAGTTGCCTCCGCAAGCGACTGGATTTCCTTTTCTAAGTCGGGCGCGGTAATGGTATCAAGGCGCCCTGCCACAGAAAGCGTGACAGCCGTTCCGTTCTGATTTTTTGTAACAGTCATATTTTCCTCCAATGGCTGATATATTAAAATATTATAGCACACTTTTCAGAATTTTTCACTGATTTTTTAGTTCTCTTTTTCCACGCCATCACCGTAAATCGTTTTCCAGTCGTCTTTCATTGAGATTGGAATCCAACCGTTAGCCTGGCAGTCGGCTCTCATTTTGTCGGCTTTTTTGAGGTTGCCGTACTCGCGTTCAAGGTCGTCGCAGCAGAGCATAAAGCCGAGCGACTTGTATTCGTTGTCGTACATCGCGTAGTTCACCATGCTCGCGTCGGTCAGGCTGTTTCCGAATGCCAAAACGGGCTGATAGCCGATTTCCTTTACGATTGTGGAAACCTTGTTCATCTGCAAGTTCTTGATGATGTTCACACCACCGAGCAAAACCTTGTCGCCCTTGCTGAATGTATATTCCAAGCCGTCCTTTCCGTTCTGATTTGTTGAGAGGAGCACATTGTCAGAGCCGATTACCTGTTTGGGCGGGAGACCAAGCGCATCGCAGACCAACGCACGCAAGATGAGGCGGTTCGTGCCGCTTGAAACATACACGCTGAACCCGTTCTGAACGAGATAGTTCACCACTTCGACCATCGGCTTGTAGAAAGCATCCGCCCGTTTGAGGTTCTTGTAGCCGGGCTGAGCAGTCTGCATGAATTCTTTTACATAAGAATCATACTCTTTGAGCGTAAAGCCCGCATAGGCACTCGCAAGCATTTTCTCGTATTCTGCGCCCAACGGAGGTACATTTCCCGTCGCGCGGAAGTCGTTTGCCAAAGCCTTTTGCTCTTCAGTCGGCGTATAACTTGGGTCGTCAAGGACGCGGTGAATGAAAAGCTGGAAGTCAAAATAAGTGGGGTTCGTCTCGCAGAAAAGCGTGCCGTCAAGGTCGAAAGTGGCGATTCGCCTTTCAACGGGAATAAAGTCAGCGGAATTCTTGTTTGTAACGGCTTCCACATACTCAACGAGTGCCTTTTTTGCAGGCGCGTCATCGTTCCAAAGCGAAAGCGTTTCTTTTGAAGAAGGTGCCCTCGTGCAAGAAGCAAGAAACAGTGCCGCAAAGGAAGATAGCAAGACTAGTTTTGCAAGATTGCGTTTTGTTGTTTTCATAAAAATTTCTCCTCGTATATTAATGTTATTGAATTATCTTATTCGATTTGGGATAGTATACCCGTGACATATGACCCGATAACCCGTTTTCTCCTTGGGGCTTTCCCCGTAACAAAGACTGGGTTTCTTGCTCTGGATGGCAGT
>JAFUDX010000002.1 GCA_017464425.1 Treponema sp. | reverse complement strand
TTGATTTGTTTTCGAACAGAAGGATATCTTCTATCAGTTTTGGAAGAGGTAATTCTCTGTTTCTGATAAAGGCATTTTCTACATTTCCCATATTTTTTCCACCCTTATGGAATTCTACAGGAAAATAGAAAATTTAAATAGCGCTTAAGTTAATGGTATTGGTACATTCGGTTGACATCTTTTACGAAAACATCAAGGCGAATTCCTTTTGCGTCGTGGTCTATGTCAATAGTTTCCTCGTTGCGCATTTCCATCTTTTCAATTTTGATTCCGAGCAGTATCTCAATCAGATGTTTGCATGCGTCCGGGTGATGCCGCATTACCTTATAAAAAATAAAATTGTTCGCCAGAGTCAGCGACTCCCACTTTTCAGCCGTTATGTTTTCAGACATTTTTTCCTCCATGACCATGAATTTTTATATGGGAAAGTTTTTCCCCTTTTCACTGTATTTATAGGCAAAATTTGTGCACTTTCGGCAACGCAAAAGAAAAATTGTTTAAAGATAAGAAAATTCTTATTTTTCTGCATGCAAAATCTGGTATTATAAAAAATTCTTATTTTGGATATTTTAATAATATCAGTTTTTATGTATGATTTTCTCATCCTAAAAATCGAGGTACATATGAAAAAACTCATCGTTTCCTTTGTCGCGGTTCTTGCCGCATTTTCATTCACTTCTTGCCAAAAAGAACAGCCCCAAACACTCAAAGTGTATTCAATCATTCATGATGAAGAAACTGAGGCATTAACCAAGCTCTTCACCGAAAAAACAGGCATTCCTGTCAGCTACCTTCGTGCCACAACGGGCGAACTGGTAAATCGTGTGATTTCGGAAAAAGATGAGCCACAGGCAGATATTTTGCTGGGCGGAGCTTCAAGTTATCACATTCAGGCGGCAAAAGAAGGTGCGCTTGAGCCATATGCTTCACCGCTTGCAGAAAATCTGCCGTCATATGCCGTTGCAAGCGACAACAGTTGGACAGGTTTTTGTATCCTCACGCTCGGAATCGGCGTAAACGAAAAGCGATTCAGCGAAAAATTTGGCGACATTCCGCTTCCTACAACATGGGAAGACTTGCTCAACCCTGCTTTTAAAGGCGAAGTCGTCATGACAAATCCCGTTGCATCAAGCACTGGCTATCTCTTCGTTCAAAATCAGTTGCAACGACTGGGGAACGAAAAAGGCTGGGAATATCTTTCTGACCTCACAAAAAATGTCGGTCAATTCCCCGATTCTGGCAGCGCACCCGCAAAATTGCTCGGCACAGGCGAATATGCGCTCGGCGTTTCGTATCTGCATGCACTCACAAAATACAATGCACAGGGCTTCAATGTCAAACCAATCGCACCGCCTCAGTCTGTGGGTGATGTTGACTGCGTTTCAATCCTAAAGAACACAAAGGCTCTTTCTGCCGCAAAAAAATTCGTTGATTTCATTCTTTCAAAAGAAGCGCAAGAAGTCATGAGCTCAATCACATTCACTACGCCGGTAAATCCCGAAGCCACCGCTTCTGAAGGCAGCATCACAATCAGCGACATCGACTTAATCAACTACGATGTCCAAAAAGCGGCCTCAGAAAAGAATGAAGTTCTTGAAAAATGGTCAAAATTGATAAAATAACCGCTTTCTATTCGGCACTCATAATTCTTCTCACGGGTTTTATCGTTTTTCCACTGTGTTGCGTTCTGCTCACCCCGCGCCTCAAAGATGTTATCTCCGTCTTTACTTCTACCATTTGGCGCGGGGCAATTTTGAACACACTGCTTGAATGTGTCTGCTCCACCACGCTTTCCGTCATCATCGGATACATTTTTGCATATGCGGTCGTTAAGGCACAGATTCCGTTCAAAAAAATCTTCGCATTTATTCCGATTCTGCACTTAATGACCCCGCCGTTTGTGGGCGGGCTTTCGTTTATTTTGCTGTTTGGACGGCAAGGCTTTTTTACGCACACGATTTTGGGGCGTGATGTGAGCCTGTATGGATTCTGGGGGCTTTTAATCGCGCAAGTCCTGTGCTTTTTCCCGATTGCCTATTTGATATGCGCTCAGGTTTTGCAAAAAATCAATCCTTCGCTGGAGCAAGCCGCCCGTGCGATGGGAGCATCTAAAGCGCGCATTGCGTTTACCGTCACGATTCCGCTTTCGCTCAACGGGATTCTGTCTGCCGCGCTGTTTATTGTCGTTTCCGTTCTGAGTGATTTTGGAAATCCTATGATTGTGGCAGGGCGTTTCCGCGTTCTTGCCGTTGAAGTGTACACGCAACTCACGGGATGGGTAAATGCAGGAACGAGTGCCGTGCTTGGCTTGATTTTGCTTCTGCCGTCAATCGTGCTTTTTTTGCTTCAAGGCCGCCTGATGAAAAAGG
Organism: Treponema sp.; assembly: GCA_017464425.1. Taxonomy (GTDB): domain Bacteria; phylum Spirochaetota; class Spirochaetia; order Treponematales; family Treponemataceae; genus Treponema_D. The sequence continues at coordinate 177,441 of JAFUDX010000002.1, read as the reverse complement.
AAGGAGCCAAATTCGCTATGGTCGGGCAGAAAGGCTCTCCCCTGCCCGAAAAAAAATCTTCGCTCATCACACGAATTTTTCTGTTCAGTTTTTGCCTTTTGATTTCGCTTTTGATTTTAGCACAGTTTGCCGCCATTTTAATCGGGGCATTCCAAAAATTGTGGGGAATCAACACCGCATTTACGACCGAGCATTTTCTGTCCATTTGGAGATTTGCCACAGAATTGCGAAATTCGCTCGCGTTTGCCTTTATTGCGGCAGTATTCGGCACGATTTTTGCAAGTCTCGCATCATTTTTTGTGAATCGTACCGCCCTGCCCTGCAAAAAATACCTTGATGTCATTTCGCAAATTCCAGCCGCCGTTCCGGGAAGTCTTTTTGGGCTTGCGCTTTCACTTTCGGCAAATCGGCTTCACTTTCACACATCCAGTTTTTTGATTGTGATTGCAATGACGATTGGATTCATGCCGTTTTCATACCGAATCATCTCAACCGTCTTTTCCCAACTGAAAACCTCGCTTGACGACGGAGCGGCTTCACTCGGAGCAAAAAAAATGCAAATCTTTTCCACGATTTTGCTTCCGTTAAGTCGCGGAGGCATTTTCTCTGCTTTTATCTATGATTTTGTGCGCGGGGTGGGAACAATCAGCGCAGTCATTTTTTTGGTTTCGTTCAACACACCGCTTGCCTCAATCAGAATCCTAAATCTGGCAGAACAAGGCGAATGGGGAAAATCCGCCGCCTTAGCAACGATTTTAACAAGCGTGACATTCGGAATTCTCGCGCTTGGAAAAATTCTCACTAAATTCTTGAAAAATAACTAAAATTCGGTAGAATTCAAAGTATGGATAAAATAATAGAAGAAATTGAAAATTCAGCTGAAAATTCAAAAGCTCAGCCACCCGTTGGCGATAAAACCGCACTCGTTACGATTATTGGGCGGCCATCTGCCGGAAAATCCACTTTTTTAAATACAGCAACGGGCGAACCTGTTTCCATCGTAAGTGCCGTTCCGCAAACTACCCGCAATGCAATTCGTGGAATCGTCAACACCTCGCTCGGACAACTCGTTTTTGTCGATACGCCGGGCTATCACGATTCAGAAAAAAAGATGAACCTCCGCATGAGAAATATCGTTGCCGACCAACTCAAAGATTCTGACCTCATCTTATATATCATTGACACCACTCGGAATTGCGCCGAAGAAGAGCGATTGATTGCCGACCTTTTGGAAGCGCATCAAGAAAAACTGGTCATCGCGCTCAACAAAGTCGATGCGCCGCGTCCGCTCAGAGAACATGCGCGAAAATTCATAAAAGCACATCTTCCCGCCGTTCTAGAAGACAAAATTCTTGAAATGTCCGCAAAAAATGACACGGGAATCAACGAAGTTTTAAAAGCACTGTACAGCATGGCAAAAGTCGCGCCTCATTTGTACAGCGAAGATTTTTACACTGACCAGGAAGTTGATTTTAGAATTGCCGAAGTTATCCGCGAACAGGCAATCAACCGCCTCGATCAAGAAGTTCCTCACGCAATCTATGTTCAGATTGCCGATTTGGAAAAACGCTCCCCCACAAAAATGTGGTGCAGGGCATTTCTGTGCGTCGAAAAAGAAAGCCAAAAAGGCATCCTCATCGGCAAAGGCGCACAGATGATAAAAACTATCCGTGTCGCAAGCATCAAAGTCCTGCAAAGCATTTTTGACTACAAAATCGATTTGGATTTGCAAGTCAAAGTCGATAAAAACTGGCGACAGCACGATGTTACGTTGAACAAACTGTTAAAATAAATCTTCAAAAATGAAGAAATAACCCCGATTTTTACCCTTAATTCTTCATTTTTGACTTGACAAGTTTGAGAACCGCTTTTATACTCAAATCATGCAAAGCACTGTTTATTGGAAGAGCGACGAAGAAATTCTCAAAGAACTCGGCGAACGACTCAAACGCACTCGCATTCGCGCAAAGCTCACACAAGAGCAGCTTGCCCAAAACAGCGGAGTCGGCAAAAGCACCATCGAACGAGCCGAACGGGGTGAAGGCTTGCAGTTGCTCAATCTCGTCAAGCTCTTCCGTGCGCTCAACATGCTTCCATCCCTTATGATGCTTCTTCCTTCGGCAGAGCTAAGCCCTATGGAAGAACTTGCCGTACGCGATTCAGGCCATATTCCACAGCGAGTTCGGCCAAAAGCAAATTCATCTGTAGAGTATCGAATCGATCACAGCTTTGTATGGGGGGAAGATAAATGAAATTCAGCGCCGAAATAAAGCTCTGGGGAACCACAGTCGGCGCAATTTCGCTCGAAGATTCCCAAAAAACCGCCTATTTTGAATACGATACCCATTTTCTCAGCACGGGAATTCAAGTCTCCCCCATAATGATGCCACTCAGAAGCGGCGTGTTTCGCTTTCCCGACCTTTCCTACGAGTCATTTTTCGGGCTTCCAGGACTTTTAAGCGATTCCCTTCCCGACAAATTTGGAAACGAACTCATTTCAGTCTATCTCGCAAAGCAAGGGCGACTGCTCAGTTCCTTTAACGCGGTGGAACGCCTGTGCTACACGGGCAATCGTGGCATGGGTGCGCTCGAATATTATCCCGTTCTCAACGACGAAAACAAAACAAGCGACAGTGAGCAGATTGTTATCTCAGAACTTGTGGAACTCGCCTCGCTCGTGCTTTCAAACCGCAAAAATCTTTCCGCCGTGCTTGACGAAGCCAACAAGCGCAATCTCTCAAAATCGCTGCAAAAAATCATCTCGCTCGGAACATCGGCGGGCGGGGCGCGGGCAAAAGCCGTCATCGCGCTCAATCCCAAAACAAACGAAGTACGCTCGGGGCAAATCGAAGGCGGCTCGGGGTTTGAGCATTGGCTTATCAAATTCAGCGGAGTCACGAACAACCGCGACAAAGAAGAAGCCGACAAAACTGACTTCGGCGTTATCGAATACGCCTACTACCTTATGGCACTTTCTTGCGGAATCAGCATGAACGAGTGCCACTTGCTCAAAGACGGCAAAAACCGCCACTTTATGACCAAACGATTCGACCGATTCCTTGACGAAACGGGCAGAACGCAAAAACTGCACATGCAATCACTCGGCGCAATGGGGCATTTCGACTTCAATCAGGCAGGGAGCGCGAGCTACGAGCAGGCCTTCACGATTATGAACGCGCTTTCCCTTCCCCACAGCGAAAAAGCCGAGTTGTTCCGCCGCATGATTTTTAATGTGCTCGCCTGCAACTGCGACGACCATGTAAAAAATATTTCCTTCTTAATGGATAAAACGGGCGCATGGCATCTCTCGCCCGCATACGATGTCGCCTTTGCCTACAATCCCGCAGGCGCATGGACGAGCAGCCACCAAATGACCATAAACGGCAAGCGAAAAAACATCACGCAAGAAGACTACGAAAACTGCGCCAAAATCGCGGGGCTTACGAATGCCGAAAAAAACAGAATTTATGCCCAAGTGAGCGAAGGCGTGAGCAAATGGCGTGATTTTGCCGAAAAAGCGGGCGTGAGCGAAGAAGATTCCCGCGCAATCGGGGAATTGCTGGGGTCTACAAAATAGAAAATCAAGATTTTTTGAGCCGTTTTGCCACCGCCCCTACCAAATCCAAGTCCGCATCCGAAAGATAATTCAATTCTGAAATCAGTTTTTTTACTTTTACTCGCATACCACAGGGTAAATCCGAATCCCTGCCAGTCATAAGATATTCCACAGAGACTCCGAGCGTACGGGCGATTTTGATGGCATTCTCTGCACTCGGAACATTTCCGTTTCCAGAAAGATAATGATTTAAAGTACTAAGACTTATTCCAGTTTTTACCGCAAGCTCTTTTGTCTGCATATCTTGAAAAGTTAATTCATCTTTGAGTGTTTCTTTAAATCCCATATAAAGAAAATTAACCTTTTTTGATTAGCAAAGCACAAACACTTGCAATAATTTGCAATACAGTTTAAGATAAATTGCAGAATTTGATTAGTTAAGAAAATTCTAATCATATTCTGCAATTTATCTTATTTTCAAGGAGAAGAATTATGAAAAAAATTCTTTCAGTTGTTGGTGCTGTTGCGGTACTTACAAGTGCGTTGTTCGTCGCTTCTTGTAGTGGCGAATACGGAGACATTGCGGCTGACACCGTAATCAGTGTTGGTGCGCCAAGCGTAAAAGCAGTTGCTTATCCTGGCGTAAACTATCTTACATGGAATGTCGTTCCAAAAGCTTCTGCTTACGAAGTATACCGAAAGGCAGAAGGCGAGAGTGGCGAAACATACTTGGGCAACCTCAACGCTCCCTCTACTGCTAATACAACACTTGAATTTGCGGATATTGCAAATGCAAAAAATGAACTCACAGACGGTGTAAACTATACTTACAAGGTTATCGCATTCAGCAAGGCGACCACTGCTAGCAATGCTCGCGAAATTTACTTTGAGAACGCAACAGGCTCTGCAAGCGTAAAGGCAACTGTTCCGGCTCTCACAAGCGCAATCACAGAATGGGATTATGCGAAAGACTATCTCGCAGCACTCGATGCAAAAACAGGCGTTGTCACAAATAAAGATGATTCTACAACCACTGCGAAACTTGTTGTTTCATATCCAAGCCTTGCTGGTCTCAAATATGGAATCAAATTCGCAAAAGAAAGCGCAATCGCTACGGGCACTTCTTCTAAATCATCAACAACTGCAAGCTACAAAGTTCCAAAAGATTCAAAATCAGGCTACTATATTGCAGACTACAGCGGAAATGTAACAACAGGTGCTGGTGCATATCACGCATATCTTACCGTTGAGCCAGTTTCTCCACTTTATTTGACCTATGCTGTCAAAGACTTGGGAACTATCACGGTTGATGCACTTAATGAGGCCACAGCAACAGGAGACACGGATGCAAACTACACAAGCGCAACTACAGCGCGAATTGTTTGGACTCCTGCAAAAGACTCTTATGGAAACCGCTTCGAGACAACAGATTATACAGTGTTCCGCCAGAGCGCAAAAGAAGCAGAACCAACAGTGCTCAAGGATGTTGAAGTTGTCAAAGGACAAGGCACATCAACTTCTTCTGCTATTTCTGCTGATGGTAATGTTGTTTACTACATCGATGATACAATTGATGACAATACAGTCAAATACACTTACACAATCGTCCTTGCAAAAGATGGCCGCTATGGATCTTCTGCAACAGCAACTTTGAATGCGTATGCTAAGTCTGCTCAGCCTACTGTTAATGTTACTTCTGGAAGTACAGGTACTTCTCCCAACTTGTCTCTTGACGCTGACGGATTGTATAACGATGTTAAGATTGAAATCACATTGCCAACGCCAAATGTTGAAGGTGCCGCTCAGAAAATCGCAATTGACTACCTCAAAGTAGAAGATAATTCTCAGGTTGCTAAGGCTTCATTTGAAACAATCGAACTTGATAACCTCGCTGGTGATGTTACGCTTGAAGGTTCAACATACACAATCTACAAGAAGAATTTGGAACCTGGCACATATCTCTTCCGAGTTACAAACACTGAAGAAGGTCGCGCTAAGTCTAATGCTGTCTACAAGACTTCTACTGTTGCCGGAATTGACGAAGATGTGCTTGTATCTGGTGTTGACCTTTCTCTTACTTCAAATGCAGATGATCCTGCTAAACAGGACTTAGTATTCTATGAAAATTTTGCAGGCGATTCACTTGCTAACTACAGCTTCAAGTTGTACACAGTCACAACAACTACCACCACAACTTCTGGTGCTTTAAGCAGCTATGACACTGTAAAAACAGAGTCTTCTGTTCCATCTGTAGCTGCTCGCGCTTCTACAGCAACAGGTTATCAAGCATACAATGTTTTGACGAACATCACTCCGAACACAACATCAACTGTAGATATTTCCTATGTTCTTGTTAAGACTCGTAAAGCTGCTAGTAACTAGTAATTTTGGATTGTCGGGCATTTTGCTCGACAATGTAAGCTAATGAAACGGCACTCTCGCTCGCATGGGGGAGAGTGCTTGTTTTTATGAGAAAAGGAGAATAATTATGGGGAAAAAAGAAATAAAACTTGTTGATCTTGGTGGTTCGCCAGATTATAAGAATTTAAAGGTTTTCGTAAATTCTATTGAAGTAAGATTTATGGAGCCTGTTATTATAGATTTTAAAGCAGAGAATGAATTACGAGTAGAAATTAACGGAGAGTCTGATACATGTGAATTTTCAAATTTCCCAATCAAAAAAACAATTAACACAACAACAGGCGAAGAATACAGTATCGAAATTATATCGGTGTAGCTAATAGGTTAAATATCTAGATAAAAATCTGTGTAATCTGTGGTTTACAAAAAAGATTATCGGGTCAAGTCCGATAATGACACAAAAAAAATAATGATTTTGCGTAGCAAAATCGAATCCGTGTGACAACCTATGTGTGACAATCTAATAAAGGCAATAAATCATGTCCCGTGCGTCCCCGTACAGCCTTGAACTCAAACTCAAAGTCGTCCGAGAATATGACGAAGGATTTGGTGGGTACAAGGCACTCGCTCAAAAATACAATCTTTCTCGTGATTTAGTCCGCTCGTGGGTCAGCAATGCGAGCCTGAGAGAAAACAATAAAATTCCCGTAAAAGATGAAAAGCTTCCTGTTGGCGAAAAAAATCTCGCGTATTACAAGCAGGCCGCCGCCTATTGGGAAGACTATGCCCACCAACTGGAAGAGCGGCTTGAAATCGAAGACATATTTTAGCTTTAAGCCCTAACTTCCACTGTTCCGTCCGCATGTGCGATGAACGCGACGGGCTTTTGCTTTGTAAAGAACCCTACTTCAACCACGCCAACGATTTTTGAGATTTTATCTTCTAATTCAGCAGGATTTACGGGGGATTCCCAAGTACAGTCAAGAATCTGATTGCCATTATCGGTGATAACAGGACCGCATTTTTTTACGCCTTCACGAAGCACGCAGTTTGCGCCGAGTTTATTCAGCTCCTTTTCAACGCTCCGCCGTGCGCCCCCAATGATTTCGACAGGAAGAGGAAATTTTGTTCCCATATTCGCAACTGATTTCGATTCATCTGCCACGATTGCGTAATTTTTTGAATTGTATGCGACGATTTTTTCAAGAAGAAGAGCCGCGCCGCCGCCTTTAATCAAGTTGTTATTCGGGTCAATTTCATCCGCGCCATCAATCGCAAGGTCAAGCTCGCCGTCAATCACGCGGTCATTGAGCGTGTAGACAGGAATTCCCAAGTCTTTGCAGTAATTTTCGGTCTGAAAACTCGTAACAACGGCTTTGATGTCGCGCAATGTGCCGTCTTGGATGCGCTCAGAAAGCCGTTTGACCGCAGGAAGTGCCGTACTGCCCGTTCCAAGCCCGATTTTCATGCCGGAAAAGATTTTTTTTTGCTCGATAAGCGTATCAATCGCCGTTTTTGCCACAAGAATCTTTTGTTCGTCTTTTGAAAGTGCCATTTTTTGCCCCTATTTAACCGATTTGAACAATCTGAATTGCTCTTCACCCTGATATTTTAACATTGCATAGCCATTCTGGACACGGCAGCCTGAGTTTTGGGCGCGTGCCATAATGGGCGTAACTTCTGGTTCGTAAACAATGTCGTAAATCATTTCTTCGCCAGAAAAATCAAAGAACCACAGCGGATCGTTTGTTTCATCGGAAACGGTCGTGGCACCCATGCCTTTTGATGTGGTCTGAATAATAATTTCAGAATACTCGCGCAAAAGTTCCACCGACTCCAAGCCGAGCGATGCGTATTTAAATCCGAATCGTTCTGCCAACATGCGTGCTTTTGTGAGCGTGCGGTTAAAAACACATGCCTTGCCGCCAAGTTCTTTGACAGCGAATGCAATTGCCTTTGCCGCTCCACCCGCGCCGATAATCGCAACCTTCTTTTTTTTGAGATTTTTTAATCCCGTGAATTCCAAAAGTGCCTTTGAAAAGCCCGTGCAATCAGTGTTGTATCCCGTCCAAATTCCATTTTCATTTATGACGGTATTGCATGCACCGATGGCGTCAACTTTTTTGTCCGTGCGCTGCAAATGCTTGATGATGTCTTCTTTGTGTGGAATCGTAACGGAAAATCCTTTGATGTCGAGCGTTTTTGCAAATTCAAACGCCTCGCTTGCTTTTTCTGCCTTAAACGGAATGTACACGGCATTGATGCGCTCGCGTTTAAAATTGCCGTTGTGAAGACCTGGACTTGATGTGTATTTGAGCGGAAAGCCCGTAATGCCAAAAATCTGCGTCGTTTCGTTGAGTTCATGAAAGTGGTAAATTTCTTCAAGCGTTTTGGGATCTGTGTGACCTATGTCGGTGAGGCTCAGTTCCAAATCTTCGGGAGATGTGTAGCTCAGATACGAATTGAATTTTCCTGCAAGAATCCGAGTGGGAAGCCCTAGCGCACCCATAGCACAGACAATTTGGTTTGAATCATGGAATTTTTGCATTTCCAAGTACATATTGCTTACATCTTTGAGCGTGTGCGGCATAAAAGCGACTTTGGGGATTTCATACGGTGACTCGTGCATTGCCTGCAATTTTTCTGCCAGATTAGCCACTGGATTTTTCATATCGTGGAATGAACGGATGATTTTTGTGCCATATGCCATTGCCGCATCTTGAAGGGAAGAAATCCTAAAATCCTCTTCAAAATCAACATACGCGAAATTTTTTTGCTTGTCCTCGCTCGCAAATGCCAAAGCCCGCGCAAACAGCATGGAGCGGGAAGCCTCGCCCTCTGAATACTGGCCGCCATCGACCGTGCGGCGAATGGTAAGAATGCACGGAATTCCCGCCTGAGAAGGAAAATCCCTAATAGTAAGGCGTTCATCGTCATCAAGCAAATCAACGCGAAGCTCAACAAGATCAATATATTTACGGTATTTTTCGATAAGGGCAAGATCTTCTGCCACAGTAGGAGCCGTAAGACAAAGACAAATCAACGGTTTTGACATACCAAAAGTATAGCGAAAACAAGCCGATTGTTCAATTTATTTGACCACCATCACTTTTCGAGTCTCATCGATTCCGCTGCCCGTTACGCGCACAAAATACAGACCTCGCGCGACAGGATTTCCTGCGTTGTTCTTGCCGTCCCAATAGAAATAGTGCGTGCCACGCGAAACCGTGCCTTTTGAAAGCCGTTTGATAATGTTTCCGTCGAGCGTCATAATGTAGATGTTCAGATTCCCTTCGTCCTTCATCTGAACTTCAATTGCCGTTTTTTCGCCAAGACCAGCGTTAATCACATTGTTCAAAATCGTAACGCCACCGCGCTGCTTGGTTATGTCGCTCACAGTAAATGACCACAAATCGATAAAAGTGAAATCGCCCGACTGTATTCGCTCATACGGCATTCTAAACGCATAGAGCGGAATTTTTTCTGTGGTAGCATCGCCGTCATGGTTGATTTCGATTATTTTGCCATCAGAATCAAGCACTTTAAAGAAGAATTGGTATTCACTGCCTGCAGAAAGCTTAAACGCATCGTCCTTCCAGACCATATTTTTGAGAATGTCAGAATCTTCCACATCGGTGTATTCTGGAGCACCTGCCGGCAAATTCTTTGAAAGCACCGAAGTATTATATTCAGAAGCAAGCGAATCAAGCGACTTATCAATCCAAATTCGCCAGTCTCCGCCCGTCAGCAGATTAAATTTGTCGCTCTTCCATTCTTTGCGGATATGTGCCTTGTTGTCAAAGACGAGTTCCAAAGATTCCCCGTTTTCAACCGCGAATTTTCCTTCAGAGTTTACACCGCCAACCAACTCATATTGGAACACAATATCCCTTCCTGCCCGAAGCCGTGAATAATTTCTGCCATCCGCGCTAAAATCATGCACCGCATAGTCACTTGAAAGCGGGGCAAGTCCTTCGCCGTACACGCCTTGTTCGTTCCAGTCGCTTTCATCCGTATCGTCAGCATAGGCGTAGAGCATGTTCACCGCGTTTACCGCAAAATCTGAAATTGCGTGGCAGGTGTGTGCAGGCAGAGAATTGCCATTTTTGTCCTGAATATACGATGAAATGACATTTCCAAAAACCGTATCGGTGATTTCTCCCTGCGTATTGATTCGGATCCAGATTTTTTCGACATCATCAAGCGAAATAGCACGGTCAAAAGTGAACAGAAGCGCAGAATAATCGGTCGTTTTTGTAAGAAGTTCCACATCCGTAACGGAAATTGCACTGTCTCCGCTCGGCATGGCTGAGGTGTCAACATTATCGTCTTCAGAATACACGAATTCGATGTTGCTCTTGATTTTTTCAAGCACTGCAGAAAGGTCAGAGTCAGAAAGTTCGTGCAAATAGGTGCCTTTAAAGGCAAGCGGTTTCGTAAAGACCGCATACATTTTGTTTTCGCCGACTGGTGAAATCGTCATCGTAAATGAAGGAGAAGTAATATCGATCGTGTGCAGGATTTTTTTGTCCGAGCCGCTATCGGTCTGAATCAAGCGGTTTCCTGCCAAATCCGTGATGAACGAATCATCAGGCGAATAAGTGATTGTGAAAACCGTTTTGATGGGCAGCGTCGAATCCATTTTGTTGATTGAAATGCCAAGATATACGCCGTCATTTTCGGTAAATGTCTCAGACTGCTCTTCCGTACGGAACAGAGAACTTTTTACATTCTGGGAAATTTCCGCCGTGTCAAAGTCGCGTTCAGAAGATTCGTGGCCGTCAAGAGAATACACATACGAGAATGCCGAAGAAGCCCCTGCGAGCGAGCTTCGTCTGATTCCGCCGTATGTTTTTGACGGATTTGAAGAAAAGTCACGGCTACCGCCCGCAGTTTCTGGCGCAGAATAGCCGCTCATAACGGTATTTGAGCTGTCGACCCAGCCTTTGCCAGCCACCCACTTGTACGGGTCAGAATCCGCATAGTTCTGTTTGTTATCAAAAAGGTGCATTTCAATTTTGTCGATGTATGCATTCGTGTTTGAATCGACCGTGCCCACCATTTCGTACTGCCGATCCGTTCCATCGCCATTCGTCCATGTAAGATTTTCTTCCGAGCCGTCGATGTTCGTAACATAGGTGGCAAAAACAGGTGGCAGAGAATCCCATTCGCCGTAGAGTGATGTTGAAGCCAATGGCGCACTTGCCGAATCAATGGAAGGAGAAACCGAATTTACCGTGATTTCGCGATTTTCGTTCGTTTCATCGAGCGGGTTTTTGAGCGCGTTTCCGTCTGCGTCAACGGCACAGTCCGTAATGAACGCATTTTCTGCCACCGTTACAAGACCTGCGGGCGTAGAGCTTGAATCGATGTAGCCAATCCAATTGTGGAACATGCTGCCAACATATTGGACGGGATTTGCCTCATCGACAAAGCCTGCGACTGCAATTCTGACGCGATTTTTTTGAATTTGCTCGCTTGCCCCTGCTGAGCGTGAGAATTTTCGGTAAAGCGCGTGCGGTTTTGCCGTGTCTATGCTGTGCTCCGTGCCATTTTTGTAGCCCGAAGTAAGTTCGCCCGTCGCAATTGAAGCAAAGCCTGTGATTGAAAGCCCTGAATCGCTGTTTAAAATCGCGCCACCGTGTTGCGTTTCTGCCGTAAAGTCTGAATCAGCCTGAATGTTCTGATTCGCGCTTTCACTTCCCGATTCCAAATCACCGATATTCACTGGCTCAGAATAGCGGAATTCAATGAAGTTGTGAGAATCATAGAATTTCTGAGAATCGGCGTTGCCCGTGTTTTTGCTGTACAATTCCTGACCCGTAAACACATCGACCAAAACAGGCCGCGCCTTATCGAGCGGTTCATTGATTTTTGCCGAAGAATATTCTGTTTCGCCCGTTTCTTTCCATAAGCCAACGCCGTAATTCCGTGCCATCGTCTTGCCGTCCGCCGCAGAGAACAAGCCTTCAAAAAGTGAAAGGTCAATCGTGTGCTCGCGGTGCGTTCCCGTTCGGTCAGTGCTGTCTTCCGTGCCCGCTGATGTGGGCGTAGCATCGGTGTTCCAATTTCCCTCCGCAGAAGCGACTTTGAGGTACAATTTTGTACCCGCCAGAATATCCGCGTTTTTAAAATCGGACTCAGAAAGCGGAACTGAGCAGGTGTCGTCTTCGTTCCGAACCGTGTAGAATATGCCGTCAAAGGCAAGCATATCGCCCGTGCCGTTCGCATTGTAGAAAATGCCGCCCTCTGTGAGCGAAGAAGTGAGTGCGACCGTAGAAGAAACTTCGCCGTTTGAATTTTCCAAGTCCATGTCGAATGAAAGGCACAGCACTGAGTCAGAAATTGAATAACTTTCTGAAATCTGCGGAACAGCGAATTGGAAGCCCGAATTTCCTGAGCCGTCAGCATTTCCTTGATGAACGCTTGCCGCGACAAAAGCCGAGCCGCTTGAAGCCACAGCCGAACACTGAGAAACCGTTGAATTGAACACCGCCGCGTATGGCACGCCCCATTGCGTTTCTGTGACATCTGCTGACGGATTAAAAACAGGGTGAGACGATGAAGAATCAGGGAGCGTGAGCGAAATATGTGCCAAATCAAGCCCGTTCAAATAGAAATTCTTTGTGACGGTGATTTTTGCGCCAGAAGTCGCCGAGATATGTGCTGAGCGTTTTGGTAAAGACGATGAATCAAGCGGAATGTACGGAATTGAATCGAATCCAAAGTACGCAAATCGTGTGTCTGTGCCAGCATAGCGCGCGTCATCGGCACTGTAATTGCTTCCGAACGCCACAAAATTTTCAGATACCACATGAGATGAAGCGGCAGGAGCAAATGTTCCGTCAAAGAAATACAGATTTTTCGCCTCAAAAAGTGATGAAAGCGAAAGCGTGCTAGAGCCAAAATCAAAATACACATCGCTGTCCGCAAAATCAAAGCCGTTTCCTGCCGAAAGCGTTCCGTTTATTCCCTCTGAGAAAACAATTTTTTCGCTCGCGTGGGCAGTCAGTTTTCCAGAAAGCACATAGTCACCCGCAATGCATTCTACCGTTGAGCCAAAAATCTCGCCGTCAGCACCGTTGTCGCCCAAAATCGAAGTAAATTGAATTTTTGAATAGACATCGCCCGTGCCACCAGATGATTTTGCGGTAAAAACAGCGGATTTTTTGAGCGTGACCGTGCCCGTATAGTCCTGCGTCAAAGTCGAATCGATTTTTGTGGGCGCAGAAGAAGCATTTGCGCCAATCGTTGTGCTTCCCGTAAAGGCAATTGATTTTGAAGAGACATCTGCATAAAAAATCGTATCGCCCGTAATTTTAAAATCTTCGCACGAAACTGTGTCATTGAAAACTGAATTTCCTGTAATCGTGAGATTTTTTTCGCCCGAAACAGTACCGCCGAATGTCAAATTCAAAGAATTTGCCGTAAACACAACATCAGAATCCAAAATCGTGTTTGCGCTGACAGAAAAATCAGCTCCATTCGTAAATTCCCCGCCAAGAACAAGATTTCCGCTCGTGTTAAATGCTGCTCCATTCGGAAGATTTGCGCCAGAAAGGATTTTTATGTCAAAAATCGTGCCCGCTGCGTTCTGAATCGAAGAAATTGTGCAGAATTTTTCAAAAACGACTTCGCCCACACTCACCGTTGAATCAGCATTCGTGTAGTTTAGCAACAGAGAATCAATTTCAACAGGAATCGTAAAATGTTTTGCCCGATTGTTCTGCGTAATTTCGACCGTTCCCAAATTCACTGACTCGTTTGCGCCTGAATAGCTGCCACCATTTTCATCTTCACTCGTAAAGATTTTATCCGTGCCGTTCACAGTGATTGTAATTTCACCAAATCGAAGCGTCTTAGAATTGTGAACATAATTTCCATCGACCGTAAGATTTCGCCGAATCGTAATTTCGCTTCCATTCGTAACCGTTACGCCGCTTGGAATCGTTAAATCGTAAAAAACGCCCGAAAGTTCAGCATCGTTTCCCGCAGACACATTTTTTTTGTTGAAGACCGTTTCGCCCGCCCTGCTTCCAGAAATATTTCCGTTCAAGACCAAAGTGCCGCCTTCAACGCCTGCATCCCATTCACAGAATCCTTCATTGTTTATAGAAGAAACTGATTGCTCCGCCGTATTTACGCCCGTCTGAACGAACGAACCGCCCGAAGCAACGACCAAATTTCCCGCCGTAAAGAGAGTTTCCGCAACAGAGAGCGTACCAGAAGAAATCGTAAGCGTGCTCGTTTCGTCCTGCGTAAAACCACCTGCAAGAGTGACTTCGCCACTGAACACAAGATTTGCCGACACTTTTCCGTCAAATTCGACAGAATGCTCATCGCTCGCCTCGTTCTGAATCGTAAGGGCTTCAGAATTTCCAGAATCAGCGACCGTTGATTTTAAAACAAGCGGCGTTTCATTCAAATCAATCGTAGCAGAAGCCAAAAGCGTGACAGGTGCGTCAACTTCAACGCTCGTGTTTGTATCTTCTGTTGCAATCAGCGGCTGTATCGTGATTTCAGACGATGAAAAATCAGCATGCAACTCAAAAGATTCTGCCGTAAACGATTTAAAAAAGCCGTTTCCTTCTGCAACCACAGTTTTAAAGGTAAGATTTTCTATCGGCTGCAAAATTCCGCTTCCATCCCCGCCGCTAAAATATGCCCATGTGCCCTTTTCAGTCGTTGCCCCGCTTGAGCTTGGAAGCGAAATTGTCTCAGGCTGTGGGTCTGTATCGCTCGTTCCGTAACGACCAAGAAGATGAACCGTACCTTCATTTGAGAAAGAGTCATTCACCGTAAAATCCTTCCCGTTAAGCCATAATTCACCAGAATCCGTGCCGCCTTTAATTTCGATTTTAGAAATTTCAACCTTAGAAGAAAGGTGCGGTTTGTTTGCCGTTCCCGCAGGAACCGTGACCGATGACATGTAATTTGGAATCATCGTGGCAGTCGCCGTTTCTGTCTCTGCCCCTTCTTCATAGAAGTTCCAGTTTGCTGCTTTGTCCCAATCTATGTCTGTTGCGCCAGTCCAAATAAAATCCATCAGAAGATTCCAGCCGTACGGAATTGAATATGAGCCGTCATCTTCAACCTTTGGAATTGAACAATACGCCGTGTAAGAAATATCTGGAATTGATTTTTCATCCCACTCAGAAGGCTTTTCCCCAATCGTCACGCCAGAAACAACGAGATACTTTCCGCTCAATTGGGCAGACGGAAGATTGATTATGGCAGGTGAGGTCGAAGTTGTTGCTGTTTCTGCCGTTTGAATCGTAAGGAATGAAGAAAGTGAAGAGCCAGTCAAAGTCAAATCGCCTGAAATCGTGAAATTTCCGTCAAAAGTGAGCGTTTTTCCGCCAAGCCCTGTTGCCGAAAGATTGTTGAATGCCGTGTTGCCCGTAATTGTCGCTGAATCAGAAAAGTGCACGGTAGAAGAAGCGGCAGTAAAGCCCGAAGAAGAATTGCTGTCAAGCCAGTTCCCTGAAAGTGTAATTGATGTGTCAGAATCACCGTCCACACTGAATTGCACACCATCATCAATCGTAAAATCCTTTGCCGTTATTGAAGTTCCCGTAAATGAAAGTGTTCCTCCCGAAGAAGAAGAATCGGAAAATTCAATGGAAGCATCCGTTGTTTGTGAATCCGGCCTTGCGATACTAAAATCAATCGTAAAGGTAGAGCCGTTCACATCTAAAGTTATGTCATTTTCAAGCCCCACCGCATTTTTTGCAGAGAGCGTTGTAGCACTATTTCCTGCAGTAAGGGTAAGCGCAGAAGAAGAATGTAAAGAAAGATTTTCAGCGGAGACAGACCCGTTTGAAGCACTGCCTACTTGCGCATCTCCTGTAATTTCGAGATTTTTGAAACTGTATGAATCCCCCCCGTCCGAATAAGAAAGGTGTTCGATTGCCGCAACCGTTCCGCCAGAGAATGACCAAGTGCCGTTTTCGGTGATTTTTGCCTCGTCGGAAGAAAGTGTGACCGTTTCCGTTCCGAGCGAGTAGATTGTACCTGTGTTTTCAAATTCTCCGCCGACCGTAAAATCTCCGCCATTAAGATACACTTTGCCATCGTTAGAGAACTCGCCCGTAGATTCAAAAGCATTCGCGCTAAAGTCAAGGTTTGCCTCTTCGCCAACATGCGCTTCTGCCACTTTTACACTTGCGGAAAGCTCAGGGAAGTGAGTGACCGTTTGCGTAGAACCAGACCCTTGCGTTCCCGTGGGGTAAGTGGAATTAATGTACACGATTGCCGCTGAATCAGGCACTTTTGTGGCGGTTTTTGCCTGATATGAGTAAGTTTTGTTTCTTCCGTACCCAGTTGAGACAAGCGAATAAACAATCCAATTTCCTTTTAAGTTCCACGCCGTGCTTGTTTTTCCTGACCAATAGTATTCCGTAGTAAACCGCCAGCCGTAAATCGCCGTGACACCACCTGTTTCCGTGCATTCAGAATTGTATGTCGTGTAGGAATTTTCGGGTTGCGGGCTTCCGTTCCAATAAGAAGAAGGCTTTGTTCCGCCCACAGTCACTTTTTGCGAGACCGAAAGATAGTTTCCGTATGCCATTGCTCGCGGAAGATAAATCACTCCCGTAGACGGGCTTGCGATGCCCAAAAGAGAATCCGCGTCAGTTCCAGACAAGACGAGTTTTGCCTGAGTGTCGTCCGCAGAATCCACAAAATCAACGCGCCCCGAAAAATTCACCGTGCTTCCGCCCAACTCTTCCGCAGAAAAATAATTGAAAGAAAGCGAATTTTGTGTAGAGCTAGAATTTGTAATATTTACAGTATCCGCATAGAAAATCGCCGATTCCACAGAAGTCGTGCCCGAAGAGCTGTTTGAAATCAAGGCATATTTTACTTTGTTGTCAATATTGTGTGTCTCATCATATTCACCCGCAGAAAGATTTTCGATTTTAAGCGAGCCACTTCCCGTGTTTGAAACCATGCCGCCAGATTCCGAAGTGCTTCCGAGCGAAATTTCCGAAATGGAAGAAGACTCACTTCCCGTCACGGAAAGACTTCCCGCGCCGAGCGAGATTGTGCCTGTGCTTTCGATTTTTTGAACGGAGATTGTCGCACTTCCTGTTGAAATTGTGCCCGTGTTTTCGATTTCGGCAACAGCTATGATTCCTGCGTTATCAACGGTAAATATGCCAGAATTCGTGATTTTTGGATTTGAAACACCAGTAGTTGTGACATTAGATGCATTTTTTAAATTCATCGTTCCTGCATTTTGAATCACTGTTCCGCTATGAAGATACGCCATGTTAGAAACGGTGAGCGTGACATTTTCGCCGACAGAAAGCGTGCCAGTTTTTTCGTTGGTAATGCCCGTTCCGCTTCCGCGAGAAAGTTCGAGCGCATTTCCCGTACCCGTAACGGAAAGCGTGTGCGCAGAAGAAGCCGTAACGGAAACTGTAAAATCATCGTCCCACACTTTGTCGGCATCCGTAATTTTGAAAGTCGTGCACGAAAGCACATTCTTTAAGTCAAGCTTCGTGTTTCCGCCGAATGAAAGCGTTGCAAAAGTCATGGGCGAAGAGCCGCTCGTAAGCGAATATTCCGTGCCGTCTGTGGTCGTGTTGTAGAAGTAGACCGTTCCGCTGTTCGCATCAAAAGTGCCGTTTTCAAAATTCACATTGCCGTTTTTGAATTTTGTTGAAGCAGGAGAAGCCGTGAATGAGCCAGTTTCGGTAAAATCGCCCGTAAAAGTGACATCCGCCGTACCACAGGAAACAGTGCCCAGATTTACCGCCGTGCTCGCGTTATTCGTAATTGAAGCCGCCCCCGTGACCGTGAGATTTTCGACCGTGTTTGAAGCCGTGCCGTTGAAAGTGAGCGAGCCAGTTGAAACGGAAAGCGAGCCTGTGCCAGAGTAGCCGCCTGAGAAGGTGGCAGAACTTTCAGCAAGTGCAATTTCGCCCGCATTTGAAACAGTTCCCGTATAGGTTTGAGTTGAAGAAGAAAGTGAAATTGCACCATCTGAATTAATGACCGTATTTCCACCGACTGAAAGTGTTCTCAATTTTCCGCTCGCATTGTCGCTGACGCTTCCCGTGAGCGTAAAATCTCCATTCACTTTCAAAACCGCGCCCGTATTTCCCCAAACATTCGCGCCCGCTTTTACTTCAAATGAATCCACTTCAAGAGAAACACTCTGCCCTGACGAATGAATTAATCGTATTTCAGTGTCCTCGTCAACAGTAACCGAACCAAATTTGCAGGCATTGAGAACAAGCGTTTCTGTTCCGCCTATAGTAATATGCGCACTGTCAGCGTTCGTTGAACAATTCGACAATGCCATGCGCCCCGAAGAATTACTAAGAATCGTGAGATTGTAGTCTTCCCCCATGAGAGAAAGCGATTTAATATCAGTGGCACTCGTTCCCTGAAACACCGCCGTGTCGCCATTTTCATAGCCCGGATAATGCCCGTCATAAGAACCACCGTCATATTCTGCCACCGAAATATATGCATCGCGATCTTTATCTTTGTACGCCCAATTCGCGCTCTTTATCCAAGAAGTTGCATCAGTAGTATCCGCGCCCGTCCAATAGTATGTGTTAAAATCTTCTACGACAACTTCGTCTTGATAGGTGTAGGTTACCGTGCCCAATTCAAAGCGTGTGTCGGGGGTAAAAATCGTTATTTTAAAAGTGTCGCCGTCGCTAATATCAGAACCTGTATAAATTTGAAAATTCTGAGTGGTAGCAGAAGTATCAAGTCGGAATTTTCCTGTAGAATTCGTCAAATCAATCGGAATATATTCATCATCTATCGGATCATAGTAATAAAATGAGCCTGAAAGGTCGGCTTCATTGGTTTCTGTGCCAGCCCCCGCTGTCCCTGTAAAGCTTGTAACTTCATATTTGTAATAGACATAATTTCCTTCTGTGCCATATCGTGTAAGTGTTAGCTCCGCAGAAGAAGCATCAAAATCTACTGAATAACAGCTTGGCTCACCAGCATAGCGGTCTAGGGTTATGCCAGAAAAATCAAACGCTTGGCTATCATCAGAACCATATTCATAATCAAGCGTATCAACCATATCTCCCGAAAAAGGAAGATAGAGCGTCCCGTTTCCTGAAAAAGCCAACCCCATAAAATCATAATCACTGTAGTCAATACAATATTTTTTTATCTCAAGAACAGCAGAGTCGGAAAATTTAAATTGATATGTTGGCTCATCAGAACTATATTTTTTTCCGTCGGTTTCAAAAGTATCGCAAGAAAGGGAAATTCCAATTATTTCTGTAACACCCCGAGTTTCTAACTGGGTGTATTTTATATGTACAGTATCACAAGTAACTGTTATCGATGAGGCTGTATAATCTTTTGAAAGCCAAATCTGAGAATCACCTTCGCTGTGCAAATATACCGTTCCGACCTCAATATCTTCATCGACCGTAACATTTGTTTCTTCCGTTCCTGGAAAATATGCAATATCACTTGCAGAACTCGGATATGTTCCCGCCGTAACAGCTCCAGTTCCGTCCGAATTTGGTGCCCAGTTACCAGAAGTTGTCCATAAACGGTCGCCTGCATTTCCAGTCCAATAGTAAGTAGAAGTCGAAACAGGAGTAATATTATCTGTTCTCGTACCGTCTCCAGTAACATTTCCTGAAAAAGTGCCATAATTTGTGATTGTTCCAGAAGAAGGATTGTCGAGAGTTGCTGAAGCATGGATTGAAAATGTTGCCCCTGCCTGATTTATAATCGTTCCAGTATTTGTAGAAGCCCCCGCAGTTGTAAAAGTTCCATAATTTACTATTGTGCCAGAATTTGTAAATCCATAAGCTAATGAAAGCGAACCAAAGTTTACAAGGGTGCCTGCTATTGTTGCACTTCCCAAACTCAAAGAAGTTAAGTCGCTTGTTATTATTATCGTGTCAGAACTAGTAGTTATTGAAATGTTTTCGTTTACGTTAAATGTATATTTCGTTGAAGATTCACTATTGCTAGAATAATCATTTACAATTTGAGAATATTCTGTTTTTGTTCCAGTGTATTTGTAAAGGCTACCATCATACACATAATAATCCGCCCCCCACGCACCACCCGCGCACACCAATCCTGCGAGCACAAAAATCGTGCGCAAAATTCGAGAAAATCTGCGTGCGTTCGGGAAGGGGAAATTCACGCTTTCTATTATAACACAAATCTCAGCGTTTCAAAAGTATTCTGCTTATTTCGACAAATACGAATACTGATGTGGCTTCTTTTTACTGTAGCGAACGCCCAGTTCTAGCTGATAGTTATAGACGAGATTGTATGGCTGAATATCGCGATTGGAGCCAAAGTTGCCGTAGTCGAGGGAAGCAAGTCCGTTCACCAGAATCGTCCATCTTCGGGCAAGCGGAAGCTCTACACCGAGCAGAACACCACCGCCCAACTCCACATGATGATATTCATCGGAAAGCTGGTACAAAAAGTGCGGGCCGAGCGCAAAATTGATGTACACATACTTCCACATGTCAGCCTGAAAAATCGGGCCCCAGAACAAATCAACGGCATACAAAATCGCTTGCTTTGGTGGCTGCTTCATTCCGTTGAATGTGTAATAGAACGGATAGTAAAGGCCGAGACGAAGAATGCTGTCCACAGGTTTGATATTTACGGTCTGTGCCTCAAGGCTCAATCCAATCAAGTGATTCTGCCATACGAAATTACTGCGAGAATAGTCATCTTGATAAATGAGTCGGGTGACCTGCGAATAGGTGATACCCTCGTTAAAAATCAAAAACGGTTTATCGCTGATTGCAGGAAAGCCAGTTGATTCTTCTTTAGAAGATTCATCAGATTCCGAGTGATTTATATCGGCAGTTCCGATTGTCTCAACAAGCTGATTTTCCGAAGTCGCGTCGTTTTCCTGCGCAAAGGAAGGAATCGCCACTGTGAGAAGAACAAAAATCAGTGCAGATGATAAAAATCGTTTCATTCCCACTACCCTACTTTGAAACATGGTACAAAACGAGCGATTGAATTTCGCCCTCATCATCTACCCAATCAAGATACAGCAGCGAGCCGCGAATATCCCATTCCGTGTTGATGCTCGCCCCTGACTTCTTTGTAAAAATCAAGACATTTTCCATGACTGTCCAGCTGCCTTCATACTGCGTTTTTACCCCGGCAGTGTTTACAATCGTGGCAGTATACGAGCCGTCATCAATAAAAGTAATTTTACTTCCAGAGTTATCCGCCCATGTGCCATACACCGGCGACGGCGTGTAACAAGAAACCACCAATGCCAAAAATAAGCCAACAAATCCCAATTTAAAAATATGTTTCATAATTTCCTCCGTTATTCCTCGCCGACCGTCCAGTCAACATTTTGCGATTCAAATCCTTCTGGTGTGATACCATAATATCCACCGCCCGCAGCACCGCCTTTGATTTTTATGTTGTCGTAAACAACCGTGCCTGGGTACATTCCCGTACAGGTGACTGTACCGTCCATCGTGCCGCTTGCGTCCATGCTTGCAGTCGTATTCGTGTTGCCTGTAACACAGAAATAGTAGCCGAGCGATTCATCGTTATTAATGTAGAAATCAGCGTAGGTATCATAGTACATTATGATTCTCGCACCGAGTCCCGCGATTTTCGCATTGTAAGAAATCGAACCGCTCAAAGTACCCTCTTTCGTTTCACTTCCGAGCTTGTCCGTACTGCCTGCTTTATGCATGAGCGTAAGTTTTTTGTGCGAAGACTTAATCGTCTTGTTGTACTCGCGCATGTATTGGTCGTGAGTGAGTGCACCGTAGCCAGAATCAACATTTGAATAATTCGCGCCCTGTTTTAGCTCATTGAGCGAAAGAATCCTGTAGTAATAAACCGTTCCTGGTTTTGCGCTATCATATGCGTCGATGTATTCCGTTACATCGGCCGAAATCGGGTCATCCTGCACTTTTCGGAATCCAGAATCTTTTTTTGTCGAGCGGTAGAGGTAATATCCACCGTCCGCACCGCCCGCAGGAGCAGTCCAAGTGACTTTTACAGGATAGACACCGCTGGCATTTTCTTTTCCACTAACCGTTACACCGTCAATGAACGCCCGTTCTGTCGCAGCAAGGCTTGTCGCCGCTTTTGGGGCAGGTGCAGAAACAGCACTCAACGCACTTTCAAGCGGAATATCAGTTCGATAGGTCGAAATCTTGTAGAATTTTGCGGGAGGCACGGTAACTGAATAATATCCATCTTTTGCAACCAAAGAAGAATCCTCAAAAACCGAACCTGAGTCTGCAAAAGTTCCTGCCTGAGTGTCGCATGTGTACACTTTGTAAGAATATGAATTATAATCTGTGCTCAATCCAGAATCTTTCGGATATTCGCTAGACCCAAGACCGGCAGGGAACGTAAGGACGCAGTTGCTTCCGTCAGCCGTGTAAACAACAGAAAGCGAAACCGGCGGACTCAACAGATAGCCCTCGCACGGATTTTTGTCAATGCTTGAGGATTCAGAAATCGGGCCTTTCAATTGGCTCGTTCCGTCCTCATCATAGGTGTATGCCATAATCTGATAATAGTAATACACATTTGCCTGAAGATTTTTTGTGTCTGTGAATGTCGTTGCGCTATAATCTTTTGCAGAAAGCTTTGTCGTTGCGCTATCAATGCTGCTCGTTCTGTACACAACATATTTGACATTGCTCCCCGAAACGGCATCCCACGAAATACTGATTTTATCGATTGTCTCACCACGACCTGTCGTTACTTTGACATTTTTTACCCGTCCAGGAGCACCTTCCACAAGTGAATATCCCAAAGCCACAGGGCTGACAGGAGCCGTGTAATTCTGAGAATTTACCGCATACACTGAATAATAGAATTCAATTCCTTGAGCCGCTGTGTCAACTTCATTTTTATACCAGTTCTGATTTCCCGTCACCGTCGCCAAAAGGGAAGAACCAGAGCCATCCGCATATTGTGAGCGATAAATTTTATATGCTGAGGCATTCCCCGTCTTTTGCCAGTTGACCATAATGTACGCCGAATCCTCGCCCTGAGAGGCCGTGACCGTCGTAACAGGGGCAAAAAGTGTCGCTGCCGAAGAAACCTTGTACTCACTCGCATCGTATTTTTGGCGTGGATTTTCAGCAGAAACCCGATAGAAATATCCCCAACCGTATTCTTCATTTTTGTAAGTCGGAGCTGTCAAAATCTCGTCCGTATATGAAGTTCCATACACAAATTTGCTCAGAACCTCATAATCAGCGTCATCGGGAGCAGAGAATGTGCCGTCAGCATTGGCAGTTTTGACGACCGCCCGTTCAATTCGATAATACACCGCATTTGAAACGGCACTCCAAGTAATAAAATTGCAGTCCGGAGACACAGCCGTTGAGACATTCACTTCAAGAGGAGCGTCCAGTTGCGTGATTTCCGTTTTTTCGCTCACCAAGTCGTCAAGATTCGTACCCGGCAAGCCGTCAGTTTTGGCAACCTTGTCTTGGAAGAATTGAGTACAGCTCGCTAACGCAAGAAGGCAGATGAGAGAAGTGAGAAGGGAGAAGACAGAAGTTAGCAGTGTGCAGTGTGTAGTGTGCAGTTTTTTCATATTATTCCTCCCACCAACCGTAATCAGTAGAGCCAAGTTCATATTGTGCCGCGCTGTGAATCTGCATTGGGAAATAATATCTGCGAACATCCGTATCTGTAGTTTCACAAATTGAGACTTCCGAACCACCATTTCTTGTTACATAGAGATAAAGTGTATTTTTATCAGCACAGGTAAATCGAATAGTCGCTTGATAAGTGTCTGGCAAATCGTCCGCACCTTTCGCAACTGTTATAATTCCATTTTTATCATAGACATCTTTTGTTGAAAAAAACATATATGTCTCGGTTCCTGTTTTTCTTCCCTGAAATGTATAAATATAATTATCGCTATCACCCTTTATTCCCCAACTTGATTCATCCATAGAAAGCGCAAGGAATGTTTTTGAATCACCTGATGGAGTTAATTGAGAAGGAGCATAAGATTTCAAATTGAAATACTGTTTAAATTTTCCAGTACCCAATTCGCCTGTCGCTCTGTCCCTATCTTCAAATTTTGCCGTTCCACCGTTTTCTGTTGTTAGCGTGCCTTCTCCGCCATATTTATGCTGTTTTGTGTCATAATATGAAGTTGCACCGCCGTCATTTATATAGAAGGCGTAAGCCAATTCCCCCATCGCAGCCCGCGCCAATTCTGCATCGGTAATCTGCCTATAGGCATATTTATCCATACTTTCACCAATAGTGTATGATATTTCATCCCCATCTGAATTTTCACGAGACATAGCAAGTTTATAATAATGGCGTGGGTCTCGAAGGACTTTTAACAAGCCATTATATGAACCACCACCAGTAATCTCTCCATATGCAGTCGCTGTTTTTGCTGTAAGAACAAGGGAATAAGAATCATCTGAATATGCATAAGTGACATTATAATCATAAGTTCCTGTATCTATTGTGGAAGAAATTTTACCATTTTCATCAAGAGTTGCGATTTTTTGCCATCCACTCGGATAGTTTGTGTTTTTACAGTAAAGTGTGTAGTTTTTTGGACCAACTTTTCTTGCATCCGTATTATACGGAGTCCAATGAACAGACTCACTGTATGCGTCACTATTACTGATTGGCGTAAGGCTTGAATTCGGCAAAATAAAGGCATATCCTTGATTTTCTTGCTCATCGAGAGTAGTTTTTGCAGAAGCAAGAATAGTCGAGTACGAGTTAGAAAATGCTTTTTCGCCGTAATTTACCGCATATTCATGTATATCCGAGTCAGAAATTTCTTCTTCCCATGATTCTGTTCTTGCGGCAAGTGGCTCCGTTTTGCTCCATTCACCTGAATCTTTAAGTTTTTTATAAACAACGGGCTGTAACTCTTCTGCTCCGTACGGCATATGCCATGTTACGGTTATTTTATTTGAATAGTCAGCCTTACTCGCTTTTATATTATGACCGAAACCTTTTGTTGAACCACGTTTAGCCAAAGCATTTAAATTTTTATATGGTATCTTAAACTCTTCAATAGTTGAAGCACCCGAAGCATCATCTGTATCAAGCACTGGAATAATCGTATATTCAAAAGGTAAACCACAAGAAATCATCGATTGTGATGTCTCGAAACCAACATTAGTGGAAAGTTTTTCAATTTGCTTATCTAAAAAAGTAACTTTTCCATTTTTTGTTTCTACCATCATAATATTTGTATCAGAGATTTCCGTCTCCCCGAACATAATTTCCCCGCTCGCGTCCACATAGAACACATCCGTCTTTTGCGCGGCTTCGTTTTCGCCGTTTTCGGGGATGTTGTATCGCACGCGTTGCAAAATGTAGCCAGCGGCTCCCGTCACTTTGTTCCATTCCACCGTGATTTTGTCGGAACTTGTCGCTTTGCTTGCCGTCAGTTCAAGAGCGGCAGGGCCCATCGTTCGGACAACAACTTCCTTTTCAGAAGAATCCACCGCACCCCGTGCCGTGACTTTCAAAGTCAAATCTTTTCCTGAAATTGTCGCATCATCATAGCCTACGGGGTCTGAAATCTTGTAAGTGAGCACACCCGCCGTCAGTATTCCAGGAATTTTATCAGCATCGAGCGTTTCTGTCTCACCAAGTTGTGTTTCATCGTCAAAAAGCGCGACTTCGTAACTTTCTGCCTGCTGAACTTCCGCCCAACTGACCGAAATCGAATTGTAAGCCACTGCATTTTCGTCAAACTGAGGCTCTGGCGTTCCCAATGTTTTTGCCGTAAGTGCGCTTGAAGGGAATTTTTTGTCGCCCAAATCTTCAATTGTAATTGTCGCATAGAGCGTGTACGAATAGATTTTTCCGCTTTCAACCGATGAATCATCCGAGTAAGTATAAGCCCCCTGCGTCGGAGCATTTCCATCATCATCAGCAAAATCCGTGATTTCAACTTTGCTATCAGCAACAACAGTTCCGTCAGAATTCAAGGTCTTTCGTTCAAGAACATAGCTTGTGCCGTCCTCATAGAACCACGAGACTTCATTTTTTGAAACAAATCCGTCTTTTACTGAAAAAGTCGCAAGATTCGGTTGGTTCATAACGCTCGTAAGGAAAAATGTCGTTGCCGCAGGAATTTCGATGAAAATTTTCTCGTCAATTCCAGACAAATCCTCTGTCACATCGTCCGCTTTTGCGATAATCAAAGCGTATTTGTAATATCCTTCTTTTGTGGTGTCCGTTAAATCATAATCGCATGAAAAACTTTTCGCCGTTTCCAAAGATTCAAGCAGCTCATAGGTCGCCGTTGCAGAATCAATATCGTCAAAACTGGCAGAATTCAGTGTCTTTAAGATGAATTTCCAACCACTCTCGTTTCCAAAAGTCTCCCAGTCAAAATCAAAGGAAATAGTTACGCTCGCATAGGCAGAGCCTTCATCATTTGCGGTGAATGTTGATTTTGCCTCGAATTTTGGGATTGCCGCAGCCCAGCCAGTCGTTTCGCCCGAAGAAAGGTCAGATGTTATGATTCGTGTCGTGTCATCAGCATACGACTGCACTTTGTATTCATATTTTATGCCACGAGTGACCGTTGTGTCAGTCCATGTGACCTTATAGCCGTCCGTAGTGCGTTTTTCATCATATGTCGTAAAATCAAGGTCGCTTGGCTTTTCAGTGTCGCCCGTAAAGTAAAGATGATTTACGATTGCGTTTCCCCAGTCTTCAGTTCCAGAAAGCCGTCGGTAGATTTTGAAATATAGCGGATACTGAACATATGTTTTCGCTGCAACAAGAACATCAACTTTTTCAGGCAACTTGAATGAAACGGTGATTGTGTCTTTTTCCGTTCCCTCTGTAGCAGCCAATTCCTCTGGCGGATTCGGTCGCAATCTTCGGGCAGTCTCCGCATCGACTTCAAGGCTCACTTCGCTTGCCGTTGGATTTGAAGAAAGAAATGCCGTGACTGAGTAGGTATAATTTTCGCTCGGTTTTAAATCGTCCAATGAAAATGAGGTGCTTTCAAGTTCAGAGGCATACACATTGCTGTTCGCGACTTCTTTTCCCTCAGAATTTTTGCAGATAATCGTGTATTCAAGCTCATCCTTGTAAAAATCCGCATTTTCCATGTACCAATAGACGACGAGCGCAGAATCTTCTTTTCCTGAAACTGTCGTGATGTCGCTGATAATCGGCTGTGCAAGGGTCGTTCCAACAAGAGGTTCCGTTTTTGAAGAAAGATTTCCCGCATAGTCAACGGAGCAAATTCTCAGATATTTTGTGATTCCTGCAACAAGCGGTGAATAAGTAAAAGAATTTTTAGTGTTTTCGCCAACTAGCTCATATTCTGAAAAAAGACTGTCAGAAGCGTAAATGTAATATCGGCTCGCTTTTGAAACTTCATCCCACGTAATATTGATTTCCCGTTTTCCGCCCTGTGAGACCGTAACATTTTGTGGGGCAGAAAGAACGGCACGACTTCCGCTTTCTGATCCTTCGATTTTTTCCATTTCTGGTGAAGGAACGGTGTTATCGGAACATGAAAGCAGAGCTGCCAGAAACAGCGAAACAAAAACTGAATATAGCTTGAAAATTCTTTTCTCCATAATATGTTATTATAATTACTTTGCAAGCATTTCTTCAAGTTCCTTTTGCGCTTGAGCAAGCGCATCGTGGACTGGTTTTTCTTCTTCAAGCACAAGCTTTAATTCCCTGCCCAAAATCGTATAGAATTCTGTCCACTCTTCCATTGCAGGTCGATAGACTCCGCCTTCAAGAGCCTTGCGAACCGCCTCGTACTGCGGAAATTGACGCAAAATCTCGGAATCGTTGAGGCTCGAATACCGACAGGGAACGCCGCCATATGGCACGGTTGCTTTTTGCACATCTTTGTCCATTAAAAATTCTATCAGTTTTATGGAATAGTCTTTGTGCGTGCTGTTCTGGGGAATTCCGACCGTCCAAATTCCGTAGATGTTTGAGTTGTAGGCAGGACGGTCAGCGCGGTATCGCCCCGAAAGAGCAATGTAATCCATTGAAGAATTGCGCGTAGGCACATACCAGCCTGGCCAGCCAATTCCGAACGCGGCAGACTTGTTTGCAATCGCGGCAATAAGGTCGTCTTTTTTGGCGGCACGGCCTGTTTTTTTGAGGCTCAGATAAAAATACACAGCTTCGGCAAATTCTTCGGTATCAATCGTTGGAACATTATGTTCGTCAACCACCCATGTTCCGCGAGAAAGCAAAATCGGAAGAAAATCGACCACCACATTATTTGCCGTATCGCCTCGGTACATAAAGCCCAAGTTATGGCGTTTTTTCTGAAATCGGCAGATTTTTAGAATATCCTCAAGCGAAGTGATTTGTTCGGGTGTGTAGCCAGCTTCCTTGACCATGAGTTTATTATAGAGGAGAACCGTAACATTTCCGTAATAGGGAGCCAAATACAGCGAGTCTTTGCTGTAGCAGATTTTTTTTGTGGCAGGAATAATATCCGAATCAAGCGCATAGCCAAGTTCCGAAAGATTTGCGAGCACACCTTTTGCCGTGTATTCCGCCATCCAAGAGCCATCCACCATGCAGAAGTCATATTTTCCCTCTGGATTTTTGGAATCGTCCGAAACCTGATGATGCAGCCCTTCCTCACTCAAATCAAGCACAGTGCAAATCACATTGTATTTTTCTTCAAATTCGGGAAGACAGCGTTTTATTACATCGGAGTAAATTCCTGAGCGCAAGGCAAGCGTGAGCGTGGCTTCAGGATTTTTGACAGTGCCGTGCTTTTGATATTTTTTTTCAAAACAAGAAGTGAGAAGAAGTGGAAAAATGAAAAAAATAAAAAAAATTCGTTTCATATGCCGCTTTATCTGAAATCTCCCACAGAATACTTTTTCATTCTGTTCCGAACATCGAGCACACAGGCAGAAATTTTCTTTTTGGGAATTGAGCAGAAAATATCCACAAGTTCCGAATCAAGCTGGCTTCCTGCGACAAGTCGTAGCTCCGCAATCGCATTTTCGTACGGAAGCGAAGCACGGTATGAGCGATCCATCGTGATGGCAGAATAAGTGTCCGCAAGCGCAAGAATCCGAGAGGCGAGCGGAATTTCGTTTCCTTTGAGGTGATAGTAGCCATCCCCGTCAACGCGCTCGTGATGATATTTGACCCAATGCGTAACTGTTTTGAGCGACGGAATATGCTTGAAAATTTCCACGCAAATTTCTGGGTGCTTTTGAATCAATTCGCGCTCTTTGGGCAACAGTTTGCCTGTTTTTTGAATGATTGAGCGGGGAATTCCAAGCTTTCCCACATCAAGAAGAAGCGAAGCATACTGCAAGTTAATCGGATTGATTTTTGCCCGCTCAAAGAACGGAAGGTAATCGTAAATGAGCATGGTAAGGTTTTGCACATGGAGCGAATGCCCGTCAAGGTTTTCATCGCCCGCCTCGATAACGCCGACCAGTGTTTCCAGCGTTTCCATCGTAACAGCGGAAATTCCCCGAATCTGAATAAACGACCAGAGAAGCATAAAAAAACAGAGCAGGGCAACGCTCAGCATGGCAAGCGACACAAAAGAAGCAATCCGCTCATTGGTGATGATTATACACGAGAAAATGATAAAGGCCGCTTCAAAAACCAGAAGCAGGATATTTGATGTAAGACGAGCCTTCTTGCTCCCGTACATGGCATCTTTCCGCAAAAAGAACTGGATAACGCTCATGATAAGGTTTGCCGACATCAAGAAAATTCCGGCCGCAATGGCGTATTCTGAGAAGATAGTAAAATCAAACTGCGCTGCGTTCATCAATCGCCTCCCAATAAAACATCGCTGCTAAAGTGAATCTGATTTTTGCCGGCTCTTTTAGACTCGTACAACGCTTCGTCCGCCCGCTTGTACGCATTGTCAATGTCAAAATCCTGCGAAGAAAGTTCGGTAACGCCGAATGACGCATGAATTCCTCTATCGCCGTCAAAATGCTGGGCATTCAGGGAATCCAAGATTTTTTGAAGCAGTTCTATGACTTCTGTTCGGGAAGATTTGCCACGAATCAATGTAATGAATTCATCGCCACCAAGCCGCCCCGCAATACTGCGCTGCACTTTTAAATCCCACGCGGAAATATTCATTCGCTGGTCGGAATCCAAATCAAGCCCCGAAATAATTGTTTTTCCAACGACTTGAATAACTTTGTCGCCCATTTGATGCCCCAGATTGTCGTTAATCTGCTTGAATCCGTC
Organism: Treponema sp.; assembly: GCA_017464425.1. Lineage (GTDB taxonomy): Bacteria > Spirochaetota > Spirochaetia > Treponematales > Treponemataceae > Treponema_D. The sequence goes on along the minus strand of JAFUDX010000002.1, from coordinate 147,332 downwards.
CAAATCCAACAGGCACAACGCTATGTATTCATTATTTCGCATCCGAAGAATTTCTTCTGACATTGAGAAAAAGCGTCCGCGATTTAAAAGAGAAGTGAGTGCGTCAAAACTTGATTTGATTTCGAGTTCTTTTTGAATCTGCAAATCCCGCTGATACAGAATGAATTGCGAGACCCGTGTACGCTGGAATGTGTAATGCAGTGCAATCGACAGCGTAATAACGATAACCGCATTGTATGTGTCGTAATAGGCGATTGAAAATGTTTTATACAGGTAGGAAGTTGCCAAAAAAGCCGCCACGCCAGCTATTGCAAACGCAATCATAATGAAAAGGCTTCCAATAAATGAAAGCGAAGTAAGCACCAACAGAATCAAAAACATGGTGGCTGGCATATACGGCTCTGCAATAGAACATAAAATTCCATACGCGAGTAGCATAGAAATAGAAGCAAAAACGGCAAGATAAATATGCTTTTCAACGGAACGCGGAAACACCAGTAGCCAAACTTCAAAAACGATACCAGTAAAAAGGGAAGATGCATAAAACGGAATACGCTCTTGATTTACGCCAAATAAATTAAGCCATGAAAAAACCAAGTAAAACAGATTAATCAGAATGAACCAAGTAGTTAAAATCGTGATGTGCTTTCGGTTTGTGAGCCGAATCAAAGCGGAACATTCCAAGTATGATTCTTTTGTGTAGCCATAATAATTCACACTTCGTGAAGTCATGCTGAAATTCCTTTATAATGGGATAGTTCCATTATAAAGGAAAAAGTCAAAATCACAAGAAAAATTCGCGCCTAAAGCTAAGAATTACTGTTCTTTACTGATTTTTACAATTTCTTCAAACTTTGCCTTTGTTTTTCCAGAGTCGATTGCGTCCAGAGCCATTGCATAGCCGTCTTTGAGCGTGCGCGCCTTTCCGCACAGGTACAAAACAGCCGCCGCATTCAAGCCCACCGCATAACGGATTGTTTTGCGGCCAGAGCTAGCCAAAACTTCAAGCGCAAGTTTTGCATTGTCGGCACCGTTTCCGCCAAAAAGCTCGCTTTCGTCAGCGTCAGAAATTCCGAAATCAGCAGGATTAATGACATACTGATTTTCGCGCCCCTTTTCATCAATCTGATACACATGCGTGATTGCACACGGTGAAATCTCATCATAGCCGTCTTCAGAATTCACGACCATTACGCGTTTTGCTCCGAGTGATTTTGCCGCATGCGCGTAATCTTTGAGCAGGGCCTTTGAGTACACGCCCAGAACTTCGTATTCAGCGTTGGCAGGATTTAAAAGCGGTCCCAGTACATTGAAAATCGTTTTGATTCCGAGAGCCTTTCTGATGGGAGCGGCGAATCGCATTGCCGAATGATACACGGGTGCCATCAAAAAGCCGAATCCTGTTTTTTTGACAAGTTCCGCCGTTTTGTCAGGACTTGCCATAATATTGATTCCGAGATTCTCAAAGAAGTCAGCCGCACCAGATTTTGAAGAAACAGCCCTGTTTCCGTGCTTTGCGATGGGCTGACCACAGCTTGAGACAACAAGAGCCGAAAGCGAAGAAATATTAAAGCTTCCCTTTCCGTCGCCGCCCGTTCCAACGATTTCGGCTACGCCCGCATTTTCCAGCGGGAACGGCGTTTTCTTTTTGAGCATTGCGCTCGCAGCCCCAGCCATTTCGTCCGCCGTCGGAAGCCCGCACGATGCCATAGCCGTAAGCACTGCCGCCGCAATTTTTTCGTCCAATGAGCCTTCTGCAAGCTCTCCGATGAAATTTTCGGTCTGCTCAAAACTCAGCGGCTTCTTTTCGTCAATCAATTGATTCAAAAGCGTTGCATACGATGTGTTTTCTCGTCGGTAATTAAGGAACGCCTTAAAAAGCTCGTCACCCTTTTCGCTCGCGATTGATTCCGGGTGGAACTGCACGCCCTCGATAACAAGCGTTTTGTGTCGGACACCCATAATGTCGCCGTCTTGGGCGCGGGCACTCACTTCAAAATCAGCAGGAAGCGTAGACTCATCGATTACAAGCGAATGATAGCGCGTAAAATTGCATTTTTGACCAACCGTACGGAAAATTCCCTTGCCGTCCGTTTTGATTTCTTCGACAATTCCGTGCCGAATGTATTTTCCGCCCACGATTTTTGCCCCAAATGCGGCACCGATTGACTGATGCCCCAAGCAAATGCCCAAAATCGGAACTTTTCCGGCAAAATAGCGGATTGCCTCAACAGAAATGCCAGCCGTATCAGGATTGCCAGGACCAGGCCCCACAATAAGGTGAGTGGGTTTTGCCGCCTCGATTTCTGCAACAGTGGCTTCTTCTGAGCGGAACACCTGCACATTTTGCCCAGAAACGCGCTCTAAATTCTGGACAATGTTAAATGTAAAGCTGTCCTTGTTGTCGATAAATGCAATCATGATTTTCTCCTTTACAATGTTTCTGTTTATAGAAACACTATATATAAAAAAAATGTTTCTGTCAATAGAAACATTTTAAAAACGCTTACCGAAGAAGTGAAATCGCGTTGCGCCGCCACCAGCGTTCGGTGTAGAGCGTGGGCGTGGCGAGCTTTGCTGTTTGGGAAATGTATGGCGTAATCACAGTGATTTCTTCTTTTTCGGCGGCAAGCAGGAATCGCTCCACGCTGTCATCCCAGCCGTGCCGTGACAGGATAATCGCGCCCCAGTGAATCGGCAGCGCGACTTTTGCGCCAAGCGTCTTTACTGCCGCAACGGACTGCTCAGGGAATGAATGAACTTTTGGCCATTGCACATCGTACTGACCACATTCCATCATCACAAAGTCAAAATCACCGTACTTTTCGTGAATTCGCTCCCAATGCGTGTTAAAACCAGAATCCCCGCTTTCAAGAATCTGATGATACTCGTCTTTAAATACCCAGCTTGCCCACAGCGTTGCCATATTGTCGGTAAGGTGGCGACCAGAAAAATGCTGTGCGGGCGTACAACCAATCGTCAGCCCCGAAATTTGTATTTCTTCCCACCAAGCCATGTTCGTGATTTTGTCGGCTTTGACACCCCATCGCTCAAGATGATTTTCAACTCCGAGCGGAACAATGTACTGCGCCACTTTTGAGTCAATCTCGCGAAGAACATCGTAATCCATGTGGTCGTAATGGTCATGAGAAAGCAAGAGAATGTCAATTTTTGGCAAATCGCTGACGGTGATTCCGGGATGAGAAAAGCGTTTGCTTCCGACCCACGAAACAGGCGAAATCACTTCGGAAAAAACGGGGTCGATTAGAATATTCAGACCATGCATTTGGAGCAAGAGCGAAGAATGCCCGAACCAAGTGACTTTGACTTCATCAACCTGCGGCGTTTCAGACGGATTTTCGATAAAATCAGGTTTTTTGACCGGGAATTCAAAATCAGGTCGGCTCGGCTTGTTTGAAAAAGTAAGCGGATCAGGCGCAGGATTTTTCTGCATGTCCATAGGAGAAAAATCGTCCTCATTATGGAATTTTTTACCGTCAAAATTTGCGGCACGCTCGGCATAGTTTTTACGGTCAGCACGGCTCGCCTTACCACCGAACGGCTTCCATGTTTTTAAAAACACAAACGCAAAAAGCGAGATAACGGCAATAATGCCCAGTATAACGATTCCGATAACTGCAAGAATATGTAAGAACTTCGACATGTTTTAAATATATAGAAAAAACTGTATAAAAGGCAAGGTTTTGCACTGATTTTATGAAATGTGGTATACTAAAGAATATGACCACAGATATTTCTATCACGATTAAACCGAACGATGAAAAAAACACGGCTCTCATAGATTCAGAAATCAAACACGCCCTTAAAAACAAGGGAATTCACACAGAAAATCAAGAAATCACGAGCGTCTTTGTGAAAAAATCAATTGACGCGCGGCACGGGCAGATAAAAATCCTCTTACGATACAAAGTGTACATCGGCGAAAAACCGAACGGCGACGGAGAAACCCTGCCAATTTGGAAAACGGCTGATGGAAAACGGCGCGTCGTGATTGTCGGCTCAGGGCCTGCTGGCTTGTATGCGGCATTCCGATTGCTCGAAGACGGCATCACGCCGATTTTAGTTGAGCGCGGAAGTTGCACTGACGAGCGCAAAGGCGACATCACGGCTCTTGAAAACGACGGAACGCTCAACGCACAGTCGAATTTCTGCTTCGGCGAGGGCGGCGCGGGCACTTTCTCTGACGGAAAATTGTACACGCGGAGCAACAAGCGCGGCGACATCGGAAAAATCTACCGCATTTTCGTGGAATTCGGCGCACCCGAAAAAATCATGACCGACGCGCACCCGCACATCGGCACGGACAAATTGCCCGGAATCATCAGCGGAATGCGCAAGAAAATCATCGAACTGGGCGGAGAATTCCACTTCGACACGCTCTGCACGGATTTGATTGTAGAGCGGTCATTGAGCGGAGTCGAAATGACGGCAAAAGGCATTCGCACAAAAAATCTCAAAACGGGCGCGGAATCGGAATTGCTCGGAGACGCGGTGATTCTTGCGACGGGGCATTCAGCGGTGGACATCTACAAAATGATTGCGCGGATTTCGCCGTCTTCCCTCGAAGCAAAAACATTCGCGGTGGGCGTTCGCGTGGAGCATCCCCGTGCGCTCATTGACGCAATCCAGTTCCACGGAAAAGAAATGCCCGAAGCGGCGGAATATCGGCTTACCACGCAGGTGGACGGGCGCGGCGTGTACAGTTTTTGCATGTGTCCGGGTGGCTACATCGTTCCCTGCGCCACGGCGGAAAACCAAATCGTCATAAACGGCATGTCAGGCTCAGGGCGAAACAGCAAATGGAGCGATTCGGCGATTGTCGTTGAACGCCGCCCCGAAGACATTCCCAGAGAATTTGCCGAAAAAGCGGCTTCCGACGGTTGCCCTGCCCTCGCGGGATTGTACTGGCGAACGGCTCTCGAAGAAGAGACCTTCCGCCACGGAAAGGGTCAGTTCGCGCCCGCGCAAAAGCTCACCGATTTTTTGAGTCACAAAAACTCAACGGAACTTCCTGAAACGAGCTACAAGCCCGGAGTTGTCGCGAGCCGCCTCGACGAGTGGCTTCCCGCAGAAATTTCAGAGCGGCTTCAAAAAGCGTTCCGCGACTTCGACAAAAACATGCACGGCTTCGTATGTGACGACGCGCTCCTCATCGCGACCGAAAGCCGCACGAGCACCCCCGTCCGCATTTTGCGCGACAAAGAAACACTCGAATGCACGGGAATCGCAAACCTCTACCCCTCAGGCGAAGGCTCGGGCTACTCAGGCGGCATCGGCTCTTCGGCAATGGACGGAGAAAAAGTTGCGGCAAAAATCGTGGCAAAATTACAGTAAAAAAGGCTGCCCGTTTTTGGACAGCCTCTGTGGTTACTTAGAATTCGTCTTTTCGGCTTGAGCGTTTGTAAGAAGAAGCTCCGCTTCGCTCGGTCTGGGCGTGGGTTCTTCTGCCAAAGCCACGGTCATGGTCTCGTCCGCCGAAACCTCGGTCTCGGTCTCGGTCACGACCAAAGCCGCCGAATCCGCCTCGACCGCGCCCGCCACGGTCACGACCGCCAAAAACTCGGTCGCGTCCGCCGAAATCGTCAATGTCACGGTCTCTGCCTCGTCCGCCGCCTGATTTTGAATCGACATGCACATGCGGGATTTTTCCGCTCTGTGAGAGGTCAAGCACTTTGTTCGCGCTTTCGATTGGCAAGCTCACGAGTGAGAAGTTCGTTGAGACATCGATTCGGTCAACCAATTTCCCCGGAATATTGAGCAAATCGCTGAAATAGTCGGCGATTCCACGAGCGTTGTAGCCGTCGCGGCGACCAAGCTGAATGAACAATCGCTTCTGGTCGCTCTGGTCTCCGCCCTCAAATCGCTCGCGTCTTCCGCCCATGCCGCGCTCACCGCGTCTTCCGCCACGGTCTCTGTCGCGCTCACCACGCGGGCGAACTGGAGTGATGTCGCCGTAGTGTGATTCGTCGAGTGATTTTCCGTAGTCAACGCTCAAAATGCCTGCCAAAACAGCCTGAGCATCCTGACCGTTGCAAAGTTCAGCCGCCATTTTTGTGTAGATTGCATCAACGCTTTTAAGCTGAGGAACAAAATCGTCCTGTTTATCCAAATCTTCGCCTTCAACCTGTGCTTTGCCACCACCGATGTAGACAACGCCGTCTTTAACATCGGCAGGGTCACGCATGAGACCGAGTTGCACTTTGAGCGTGTCAAGCATTCGCTCTCGTTTGACTTCAAGCACTTTCTTGACTGACGGCACTTCTTCTTCGTTCAACTCGCCTTTCGCCGCCTTTCGCACGGTGTTTTTGAGGAATTCAAGCTTTCGTCGCTCTTCGGGGCGAACGAATGTGATTGCCGTTCCGCTTGTTCCCGCTCGGCCTGTTCGACCGATTCGATGAATGTAAGTCGCGCCGTCATAGGGAAGCGAATAGTTTATGACATGAGAAAGACCGTTGATGTCGATACCACGCGCCGCAACATCAGTCGCCACGAGAACGCGGGTTTTTCGGCTTCGGAAGCGGGCAAGAATCTTTTCGCGCTGACCTTGCGGAATGTCGCCGTGCAATGCCGCAACATCGTAGCCCTTTTCATCGAGCATTCGCGAAACATTGTCGGCATCGTTTTTGGTCTGCGTGAACACGAGTCCGTAGAAATTCGGAGACATGTCGATGATTCGCACCAACGCTTCGATTTTATCCCCTTCGCGCACAAACCAATATTTCTGGTCAATCAAAAGCGGCTCTTCAACGAAACCTTCTTCCTCACAAATTTCATAGTCGCCCATGAACTGCTCGGCGATTCGCAAAATCGGCTTCGGCATGGTCGCGCTGAACAGCAAGATTCGCGCGTCGGGCTTTGCCTGCTCAAAAATATGCTCGATGTCATCGATGAAGCCCATGTCGAGCATTTCATCGCCTTCGTCAAGAATAAAATAGTCAATCTGGTCGAGCGTAAGTGTGCCGCGCTCCAAGTGGTCCTGCACACGCCCAGGAGTTCCCACGACGATTTCACAACCGCGCTTTAAATCACGGATTTGGTCGCGATAGCTCGCGCCGCCGTACAAAACGGTCGTTCGCGGGAATTTCCCAGCGGTGAATGTCTGAAGTTCGTTGCACGTCTGAATCGCAAGTTCGCGGGTCGGCTCAAGAATGAGCGCACGAACATGGTCGCTCTCTTCATGAATGCGCTGAACGATTGGCAAACCGAACGCGGCAGTTTTTCCCGTGCCTGTGCGAGCCTTTGCGATGATGTTTGCGTCTCCGTTCAAAAGGCGCGGAATTGCCAACACCTGAATCGGTGACGGATGCTTGAAGCCCTTCTTTTCGATTGCGGCAAGAACCGTCTCGTCCAAGCCCAAATCAGCGAAGGAAATTTCTCCGTCGTCCTCTTCTTCTGAATCAGACTCTTCAGATTCTTCGTCATCAGAATCGCTAAAATCTTCGTCAGACTCGGCATTTTCTTCTGAATCGGTAAAATCACGGTCGAGATTGTCAGCGAACTGTTCAAGCTGTGATTTAGATTCTTCGGTTGTTTCGACAGGCTCAACAACCTCGCTCGGAATGACAGCACTGTCATTTGCATTTTTATCCGATTCGTTTGTGACTGTTTCAGGATTTTCTGCTGAAACGACAGTTTCTTCGTTAGAGACAATAGTCTCGTCCAAGACGGCTTTACCGTCAAGTTCTTCATTTTCCATTTGTGTCCCCTATGGCGTGTACTTGCCTTTGGGAATCGCAAAATCTGTCTGTAAAAGGGATTTTATATGCGAAATCAAAAGCCTGTTTTTGCTTTTATAGTTACCTTGCAAAAACTGACACGCTTAAAAAATGATGGAAGCCCTCTGCTTCCGTAAGAAAGTGACTTCACTATATCGGAAATGTTTTGAAAATGCAAGCAAATTTTAGAAAATCATGCACTTATTTTCAATTTTCAGAAAAAAGTTGAAGATTCGAGCATTTTAAATTATAATTAAAGGTGATTTTTATATTTTGGAGGATTTTTTATGAAAAATATCAAAAAATGCGGTCTTTTGGCACTCATGTCAATCGCCGTGCTGGGATTCTTTGGGTGTGCTCTTGATGATTCAGAAGAAGATGAAAAGTTAATTCTTGACATCAGTTCAAATAACAATATGGTCATGATAAATGCACCTGCTGAATATGACAATCAGACCATTGTCATTCTTTACACAGATGATGGAACAGCCCCATCCGTAACATATGATAAATCAAAAGTTACAGGCACTGATTACACTACAGGATTAACCACAACAGGCACAGTATTCACAGATCCGTTTGAAATTTCTGCTGACAAAACAATTAAAGCCATCGCGTACTATTTTGACGCTTCAACGCAAAAATTATGGAAAGGAAAAGTTGCTTCAACAAAAATCACTTACAATTCAAACACAAGTGTCACAACAGCTGCAACTACTTCAACTGCCACTGGCGCATCTTCTGGAGATTTCACATTCAATCTCGCTTCAACAGGAAATTCCAACACAACGCACTATTTTGACACTTCTGCCACAAATGTTTTCAGACTCAATGACGAACATCAAAATGCCTATTATCAAACACAGTTTTCTTGGAAAGGAACGGGCAAAGGTAAGTGGTATCTGTACATGCGCGATCTCGGAGGCGGAATTATAAAACCAGAGAACAGTGATTCAAATTTCCTTGCAACAGGTTCCTACACAGGTGATTGTTTCAATGATTCGCATGGAAAAATTGCAGACGGCGATTTGACGCTTTCGAATACAGATGGTACAACAGGTAAAGTTACTATCTCTGACAAAACAAAATTCAAACTTGCCGTAAACAACACAGCGGCTTCCTCATCATCGCTTGGAACATTCACGGTAGCGGACGCAAAATAATCTCCTTCCGCGAGACTTTTACAAACACGCCATTTTCTGATACACTGTTTCTATGGAAATCGCATATCAGAAAATGGTAAAAATCCATTATACGCTAAAAGATGTTGACGGCAACCAGCTTGATTCTTCCGTTGGTGCCGAGCCCCTTGAATACATGCACGGAATCGGCTCACTTATTCCGGGTCTTGAAAGCCAGCTTACGGGTAAAAAACCTGGCGATACCTTTCATGCAGAAATAGAACCTGCGCTTGGCTATGGTGAATATGATGAATCACTCGTAGCAGAAGTTCCCCGAAGTCAGTTTGACACCTCTCTCGATATTTCCGTTGGACAGCAATTTCAGGCAGATACGGCCACGGGTCCCATGATTGTGAAAGTCACAAAAGTTACCGACAAAACAATTACGGTCGATGGCAACCATGAGCTTGCTGGCAAAAAATTGTTCTTTGATGTTGAAGTCGTTGATGTCCGTGATCCAACCGAAGCCGAATTGGAGCCATTTGTAAGCGATTGCGGTGGCTGTGGCGGCGGATGCTCATCTTGTGGAGGCGGTTGCGGTGGTTGCGGCGGAAGTTGCGGAGAATAACATCGCATCTGCTTCTTCTGGAAGCCTCTACATAATGCGGCACGGTCGCACGGATTGGAATGTTCTCAAAAAATTACAGGGCAGAACAGATATTCCGCTCAATGATGAAGGTCGCGCCATGACCCAAAACGCACGAACGGAATATCAAGACATTCATTTTGATGTCTGCTACTGCTCACCGCTCGTTCGTGCGACAGAAACTGCCCGCATTTTTCTTGAAGGGCGCGAAATTCCGCTCATCATTGACAATCGCCTTATCGAAATGAGTTTTGGCATATACGAAGGAATGGAAAATTCTTTTAAAGACGCGCAAAGTCCCATGCATACTTTCTTTTATGACCCAGAGCATTACATAGCAAAAGATGGCGCAGAGTCGTTTGCTTCCCTTTTTGCACGAACGGGAGAATTTTTGCGTGAAGTCGCAGAGCCAGAAATCAAAAACGGCAAGCAGATTTTGATTATCGGGCACGGTGCCATGAATTCCAGCATAATCTGCCAAGTCAAAAAAATTCCGCTCGCTCACTTTTGGGAAGCAGGAATCGAAAACTGCAAGCTAAAAAAATTAATCTAAAAAATAACAGCATATAAAATTTGACAGTTCTGAATTTCTTTGCTATTCTATATTATAAGAAAAGTAAAAGAGTTTTTACTCTGTCATAATCACATCTATTTGGAAGAAAGCCATGCAATTTTTTGATACTCACGCCCATATCGGGCTCATTTATGAGGACCCGATTGAACAGTTACGCGTTATTCAACAGGCAAAACTTGCTGGAGTTACGCGAATCGTAAGCATAAATAACAGTCTCCACGACTTTAAAAAAGTCTACCCAAACATCAAGGCAGTGCCTGGTGTGTATCATGCCGTTGGAGTCGCCCCTGTCGAAGTCATGAATCCTGGCAAAGACTGGATTCAAACAATCGAAGACGGCCTCAAACTGCCCAATGTCATTGCGGTCGGAGAATGCGGGCTCGATTATTACAAACAGTTCGGCGACAAGCGAAAGCAAACCGAGCTTTTTATCACACAGCTTGAAATCGCAAAAAAATACGATAAGCCTGTCATCATTCACAGCCGAGAAGCGGGCAAAGATGTGTTCGATATTCTTAAGGAACGCATTCCGCCAGCAGGCGCGATTTTGCACTGCTACGGGGAAGATGCCGCCTACGCTAAAAAATGCCTCGACGCAGGGCTTAATGTCTACTTCTCTTTCGCAGGAAATCTCACATACCGCAATGCCCGCAATTTGCACGAAACGGTTCTGAACATTCCGACTGACCGCATGTTAATCGAAACAGAAAGCCCGTTCATGGTTCCGGCGGAATTCCGTGAGCGAAAGCGTGCAATGCCAGCGTATCTTCCTTCAACGGCGCGTTTCCTTTCAGAAATGCTCGAAATTGATTTGGAAGAGCTGAGCAAGATTTTGTGGACGAACAGCTGCAAGATTTTCCGCTTGCCTGAGTAGCTCGAACAGAAAATCCATCCATGGATTTTCTGATTCGTACGAGAATTTTCTTTCAGAAAATTCTCTCTTTGCTTTTACCCCGCTTCCATGCGGGGCATTTTTGAAATTATGCCCTTATATCACCCTGTTCAAATCGGAAATCTTTCTCTTAGTGGGAATTTGTTTCTCGCGCCCGTGGCGGGCTATTCTGACCGTGCGTTCCGCTCGATTTGCGCGGATTGCGACGCGGATTTTGCCTACACCGAAATGGTCAGTTCCGAAGCGCTCACGCGCAACAACGAAAAGACGGAACTGCTCATGCGCCGCGCTCCCAACGAAAAGGCGTACGCGGTGCAGATTTTCGGCGGAAATCCCGAAACAATGGCGGCTGCGGCACGAATCGTGCTCGAAAAAACGACCGCTGAGTGCATCGACATAAACGGCGGCTGCCCTGTTCCCAAAATCATCAAGTCGAATGCAGGAAGTGCTCTCACGCGTGACCCAGAGCATCTTTTTAAAATCGTGAGCGCAGTTGTAAACGCGGTGGAAGGAAAAGTTCCCGTTACGGTAAAATTCCGCTTGGGCTGGGATGCCGAACACATTACATGGAAGGAATGTGCGGAAGCGGCTCTCAAGGCGGGAGTAGCGGCACTCACCATGCACGGTAGAACGCGGGCGCAAGGCTATGAGGGAAAATCCGACTGGCACGCGCTCGCCGAGCTTGTACACTTCGTTGCCGAAAAAACGGCAGACTCTCAAAAAATCCCCGTGTTCGGAAGCGGAGACGCATTCACGCCACAAGACGCAAAGCGAATGCTTGAAGAAACGGGCGTTGATGCGGTGATGTTCGCACGCGGCGCAATGGGAAATCCATTCCTTTTTACAAAAACGCGCGAATTTCTCACCAAAGGCACGATTACCGAGCTTCCCGTTGAAGAACGGATTCGCGCGGGATTTCGGGAACTTGATTTGCTCGTGCAAGATTTGGGCGAGCTTGCCGCCTGCCGTGATGCCCGCAAGCGATTTTGCGCGTATTCAAAAGGAATTGAAGGCAGTGCCGCGTTACGAAAAGAAATCGTTGTGGCGGAAAGCGTTGCGGATTACCGCGCGATTTTTAGTCAGTACCTTACGCCTTGCTGAACCGATTATCCTGCACACAGCGGATTTCCGAAACCACTTTGTAGCCAGCATATTCGCTTTCAATGATTGTTTCGGCTCGCTCAACGGTGGCGTGGAAGCTTGTAAGTCCGTGAAGCGTGACCGTCTTGTCATTGACTAAAACCCACAATTCATCGATGTGAAGCCCGTGCTCAAAAATCAGCTTGTTCGTCATATCCTGCGCAAGAATCAATTCGCTGACCTTTTTTTGCCCAGCATTTTCAATTTGCTCCGTCACATTATTCTTGATACCCGCCACAATCATATCGGAAAGCATGTCCGGGGGAACTAACGCCGTGTTGATCGTTGCCTGAATAAGCGAATGGTCGTTCAAATCGTAATGAAAACAACTTTTGTAGAACGCCGCCTGCCGTTTGTCGGAATCAGTGAGCAGTTTGAGCGCAACTTTGTCGGTTGTAATGCCCGTGATTTCTTTGATGTGGCGAAGTCGTTCAGACAGTGTTGAGACAAAGCGGAGTGTGATATGGCTCGGAACATCCCGCAAAAAGAGGAATGCGCCGCGCCCCATAATCACACAATTTCCTTCCCGCGCGATTTCCAGAATCACCGCGCTCAAATAGTTCAAATATTTGTCGCGGTTTTTGGTGAATCGGTCTAAAAAACTCGGTTTTCGCTCGTCGAATTTTACAAAATCTTCTTTGCGGAAGCCTTTTGCGATGATTCGGTTTTCAATTTCCTTTTTGTCGTAGAAAGTATAGCCAAGCCGCCGCGCAATGAGCATTCCGATTTCGTCACCAAGCGAGCCTGACTGACGAGTAAGCGTGATAATTGCCATACGCTACACCTCAGTTGACTCGCTCACGAAGCAGGCAATTCCCTCGCCCATATACTGCTCGCGGAGCTTTTCGACGATTGCGACGATTTTGGCGCAATCGTCCTCGCTGCAATAGATAATGTACATCATGTTGAGCTGCGGCCAGATTGCGTCGCCCAAGCGCGGGTTTGAAAAGCCTGCGCCCATCACATTTGCAAGTTTGGTGTATTTTGCGCCGACTCCCTGCTCTTTGAATTCAGCAATGAAGTCTTCTTCGACTGCCTGCGAGAAGATAATTTCGACCCGCTTCTGCACGCCTGCGTGTATTTTAATATTCTCAAGATAACCCATTTTTGAAGTCCTCCAGATTCTTTGCGGCTTTCGCTGCCTTTGCTTCGAGCCTTGCGCGTTTCTTTTCGTCACGCTTTTTCTGCAATTCCGCTTCAAGCGAAATTTTGCCTTCTTTTGCGAGCTTCTTCATTCGTTTCTTCTCAGCCTTCTTAAGTCGGCGGTTGTTGAAGATGAAGTAAATCGTCGGCATGATGAACAAAGTCATCAAAGAACCGAATGTCATACCACCAAAGACCGTGAGCGAAATCGGCTGCATTGACTGTGAGCCTTCGCCTGGGAAGAACGCCATTGGAGCAAGCGAAATAACTGTGGTCAAAGTTGACATAAGAATCGGGCGCAATCGGTTTCGAGCCGCCTCAACGCACGCTTCTTCAAGTTCCATGCCTCGTTTTCGGAGAAGATTCGTGTAGTCAACCAAAACGATACCGTTGTTTACGATTGTACCGACCAAGACGAGCATACCCATAATCGTGACGACATTGAGCTGAGTGCCCGTAAGAGCGTAAATCATGATAACACCGATGAATGAAAGCGGAATCGTAAGAATGACAATGAACGGGTCAAGCAATGACTCAAACTGAGAAGCCATAACCACGAAGACCAAGAACGCCGCCATGATGATAATCATACCGAAGTTCACGACCGCTTCCATCAAGTCTTCCATTGAACCACCAAGCGAGACCGTAACCGCATCGTCTTTCGGGATATTGTCCGCAATGAGCTGGCGAACGCCGTCCTGACACACGCCGAGCGACATTCCTTCAACACGGTTTGCCGTAACATGCACGATTCGCGCCTGATTTTCGCGGTAAATCGTGACTGGTGCCGTTGTTTCTTCGTAATAAGCGAAACTTGAAAGCGGAATGCGCAAACCTTGCGAATTCACGACTGAGATAGAATCCAAGTCGTCAAGGCGAGATTTATCCGCCGCAGAAAGGCGCACGATAACATCAATATCCTTACCTTTGTCGGTGTAGCGGCTCGCAGTTGTTCCGTTGATTGCGCCGTTGATTTCCGCACCGACTGAATAAATGTTCAAGCCGAATTCGTACATTTTGTCGCGGTCAACACGGATCGTCGCCTCAGGCAAACCGTCTTCTTGGTCAGAAGAAACTTCCTGAACATAGTCGCCGCCCTTTTCTTTGAGCATTTTTTCGACCATCGCCGCATATTCACAAACAAGCGTTAAGTCATCAGATTTAACCGTAACATTGATGTCGCTTGAAGATGAAGCAGAGTTTGCGTTTGCCGCAAATGCCAAGTCAACGCCTGAGAAGTCGTTAAAGTGCTTTCGGAGCTTGGCTTTTGCTGATTTTTCGTTGTCGTAGCCCGGAAGTCGCTCTGCCGGTGGATACAAGGTGAATGTGATTCGGCCAGAGTTTGTTTCCGCACCAGAAGAGAACATGCTCGTTCCGCCGACCGTCATTGTTGAATATTTCAAGCCCGTCAGTTCCTGCGTAGCGAGATTTTCAAATTCGTGCATCGTATCGTTTGTGATGTCGAGTTTCGTTCCCTGAGGAAGCGTAAAGTCAACCGAAACGGTGTTTGAAGCTGATGACGGCATGAAGATAAAGCCGATGATTTTGATTGACGCGCATGAAAGAACAAAAAGCACAACCAAAGTAAGAAGGCTTGCCTTTCGGTGATGAAGAACAAACGCAACGCCCTTCGCATATTTTTCGTCGAGTTTTGCGAAGAAGTTGTTGAACGCGCCGTTAATCGCGTACATGATTTCGCCAAATTTGCCTTCTCCCTTCTTTGTGGTGTCAACTTTGTCGATTTTGAGGTATTTTGACGTCAAAACAGGCACGAGACACATAGCGACGAGCAATGAACACGTGAGCGAGAAGATAATCGTCCACGCCAAATCGTTGAACATCTGCCCCATAATGCCCAAAGTCTTTTTGAACATGAGCATTGGCGCGAAGATACAGATTGAAGTGAGCGTTGAGCCTGTGATTGAAGAAACCATTTCCTGCGAACCGAGAATTGAAGCCACGCGCGGTTTTGCATCACGCTGGCGGTAGGCGTAAATGTTTTCCAAAACGACGATTGAGTTATCGACTAACATACCGATACCGAGCAAAAGACCCGCCAAAGAAATCATGTTCAAGGTCAAGCCCTGGAAGTACATGAGCATGAGCGTGATAAAGACCGAAATCGGGATTGAAAGACCGACGATAATCGTTGATTTAATAGAACGCAAGAAAACAATCAAAACGAGGATTGCAAGCAACGCGCCCTGAACAACCGATTTTACGACTTCATTGATAGTCTGTTCGATAATGTCCGTTGTGTTTGAAGTTTCGACCAATTCAACATCGCTCGGAAGTTCCGCAACGATTGAAGGAATTGTTTTTCGCACATTTTTTGCCGCCGTAACCGAGTTTTTGCCCGACTGCTTTTGAATCGAAAGGACAACACACGGCTCACCGTCAAGATACGCCAATGTTGACTCGCGTTTGTAGCCGTCGTACACATCAGCAACATCACGCAAGCGGATTGTGCGCACCAAGTGGTCATCTGAACCGACTTTGTATGAAATGACGGTGTTTTTCAAATCATCAATTGACTGATATTTACCGCTTGTTTTAATCGTATAGTTTGTTTCGCCCGAAGTGATTGTACCGCCCGAAGACTGAATGTTCTGCGCGCCAATCAACTGCGCCACAGTGGAAATAGAAAGCCCGTACGCTTCCAAACGGTCACGCGGAATGTCAACATTGATTGAGCGTTCACGACCGCCCGAAACATTTGCCGAAGCAACGCCGTCAAGCTGCTCCAATCGTGGCTGAACGACATCTTCTGCATAAGTGCGAAGTTCCTCTGGCGTTCGGCTTCCGCGCAATGAAAGCGACATAATTGGCATCATTGACGGGTCCATTTTGATTGTAATCGGAGAATTTGCATCGTCTGGCAAATAACTTCGCACCAAATCGATTTTATCTCGGATTTCATTTGCCGCCGCGTCAAGATTCGTGCCATAGTTCAATTCAAGAATAATCAAACTTACGCCCGACATTGAGCGCGACTGCAATTTTTTAAGACCAGAAAGTCCAGAAAGGGAACTTTCCATCGTTCGCGTAAGACTTTGCTCAACTTCCTCAGGACCAGCACCTGAATACGAAGTGTACACAATCATGTACGGCAAATCCATTTCCGGGAACATGTCAACCGGCAATTTAAACACACAATAAATACCGAGCAAGACCGACATCAAGAAGATGAGGAATGTCGTCGTCGGTTTATTTACACATCTTTCAGAAATAGTCATGAACTTCTCCTAGTTTGACGAAACAATATTCACTTTTGCGCCGTCATTGAGCAGGGTTTGACCTTTGATGACAACTTCTTCGCCTGCTTCAAGACCTTTGGTGATTTCAACTTTGTTATCAACTGAAATGCCTTTTGTGACTGGCTTTAGGCCAACGACCGCCGCATTTTTGCCTGATTTGGGGCTTGTAATCACGAATACATAATTTTTGCCGTCACGAGTAATCAATGCAGAAGAAGGAAGGACAATCGCGTTTTTGACACTTTCGGTAACGAGGCGGACTCTGCCGTACATACCGACTTTTACACGCGCGTCTGGCGGATTCAAATGAAGTTTTACATTCATTGTGCGCGTCGCCGTGTCCAAAACAGGGCTCACTTCAAAAATCTTCGCACCGAATTCCACGCTCGGATACGCATCGAATGTGACCGTTGCGTTCTGACCGTTTGAGATTCGGCTGATAAATCGTTCTGCGATTGAAATTCTGATTTCAAGTTCGTCTGTGCGGGCAACTTTTGCCACCGAAGCCGCCTGAGAAACCGTTGAACCGACCGTTACAGGAAGCGAGGTGATTCTGCCCGAAATCGGAGCGCGGACAGGGCTATCATTGTAGACAACGCCTGCACGAAGCGGGTTTACATACGCAATCGTCTGCCCCTGCTTTACCATGTCACCCACTTTTACGAGAATGTTCGTGATTTTTCCTGCTTGGTCTGGCATAACCATAACTTCGTTCACCGACGCCACATCGCCGCCAAATTCAAGGTAGTCGTCAAGATTTCCTTCGACCGTTTTGTATGTAGAAACCGCATAGAGCGTTTCAACTTCTTTGTTCTCTGCCTCACTAGCCTTTTTGGGACCGCAGCTCATAAAAGTGAGAGCTGCAATCGCCGAAGTGATTGTAATTACTGATTTTGCAGTTCGTTTCATATATTCCTCCAATTGTTTGCTGTTTATGTCATTCTGAGCTTGTCTCAGAATCTCTTATTGCAGAGATGCTGAAATTAAGCAAGGGCGATAACGATTGCCCTTGAATTCAGCATGACAGTCTATTTACTTAAATCCACATTCAGGGTGTTTTCCAAGTCCATCAATGCACTGATGTACTGGAATTTCTGGTTCAACAGACCGAGCTGCGTCTTGTTGAGCGAGCTTTCTGCGTCACGCAAATCAAGCAATTCCACCGTTCCGTTCCGATACTGGCGGACGGTCATGTCGTAAGCCCGCTGCGCGACCGTCACATTCCTGCTCATCGCGTCAATCTGCTCCTTTGCCTGCTTGAGCGTGTCCACCGCCTTCCGCACCTGCACTTTCTGATTTTCCTTGAGGGTCTCTATCGTAAGCTCAAGCTGTGCGACTTGCTGCTTGGTGTCCTTCAGTTTCTGCCGGTTGCTCGACCAGGGAAGCATATTCGTAAGATTCCAGACCAAAGTCGCGCTGAACGACCCCGAATCATACCATGCCTCATCTTTTCCCAAATCCTTGTAGAAATGCCATGCGCCTTCCGAACCGACATACACCGGCTGATACGAATAGCTCAACGCAAGCGTGGGAAACCAAGTCGTCATATCCAATGCCGTCATTCCGAGTTTTGCAGCGAGCATATTCTTTTCGAGCCCCTTAATCTGCAAGTCATTCTCCGAATATTTCGCAAGAAGGTCGTCCGTCTCCACATCAACATAAGTGGGGTCAATGGAACTGGTGAATTCGATTTTTGTTCCGACCGGCATGCCAATCAAAAACGCAAACAAGTCGATTTGCTGTGCAATGGTCTGCTCCGCACTGTCGACATCGGGCTTTGTGTTCTCATAGCTCACCTGCGTCTGCAAATAGCTGAGCTCAGGAATCGAACCGTTTCGGAAATTCGTCTGAGCCTGAATCATTCGCTGCCGCGCGTTCTCCAAAGTCGTTCTCTGAATCTTTAAATTTTCCTGCTGCAACAAAAGCCCGTAATACGCTTTTTTGATGTTCGTAATTGTTTCTTTTTGGCTCTGCTCCCAAGTGATTTTCTGAGCCTCATACATAGCCTTTGCCGTTTTTATCTGAGCGATGTATGCCGGCGTAAAATTCCAGCTTGCAGAAACCGAACCAATCGTTGACCAGCGTTCTTCTTCCGTCTCATAGTCAGTTTTTACAGGAATCATACCCCCTGAAAGTTTATTCATCATTTGAGATGTTGCCGCAGAACTCGGAGAATATTCCGTTGCTCGGCTCATCGTGCCCGTTGCCTGAACCGTTGGCAAAAACACGTTCCATGAATATTTTGACGCGCGTGCCTTGATTTCCAAATCAATGTCGTTGCTTTTGAGCGTTCGGCTGTTTTCAAGCGCATATTTTACCGCCTCATCAAGATTCAGCTTTACGGCATCTTTTTCGGCAGTTTCGGCTGATTTTGACGAATCCGCCTGCGCGAATGTAAAACTTACCGCCGCACAGCCAATCAAAATCAAAGTTGCGATTTTTTTCATGTATTTCCTCCTGTAGATTTTACTTCACCCCGTTCATGATGAAGTCGGTTAAAATTTCTATTCCTTGCCGCTGCTTTTCTTCGTTCCAGCCCTTGTCGGTCATCTGAATGAAGAGCGCGATTGGCAGAACTCCGAGCCAGTGAACCAAAACCCGCGCCGAATACGCAAATCCCAAATCGGGGCGCACAACCCTGTCTGGAATCCGCTTTTCCCACGGATTTTCAATCGTGTCGCACTGCTCCGAGCGTTGTTTCTGTTCATTGAAGGAAGAATCGTTTAGCATCAAAAGCCAGCCGCAAATCGGGATAAGCGAAGGGCGTTTTGAAAAATACTCGAATTCCGTCCAAATCAAAATGAACATATATTCCGTGAAATTCGCCGCCTCAACGCTGTTTTCGTTCACAATCGTTTGAAGAAGCGCGATTTCGTTGTTCACGAGCTGCTTGACCATTTGATTTTTGTTCTCAAAATACTCGTACAGGCTCGATTTTGCCATATTCAGTTCGTCAGCAATGCGCTCGACCGTTACGCCCGCAGGCTTGAATTTGCGGATAACATTCGCGAGCGCGACAAAAATGCGGTTTTCAGGCGGAAGAACGCCCTCGCCGATTGAGCAGAGTTTTTTCAATTCTTGTTTTCGGGAATCAGAAATGGCGGCAGGATGCAAAAAATCACCTTCTTCCGTTGAAGCACGCAATCCCGATGCCAAGAATTCCACGAGATTTTTTGCGTGATTTTTTGGCTCACTGGTGACTTTCCCTTGTTTGCGCAAAATTTCAACCGCCTTCACAAAAAAGAAAATCGAAGTGCCCACATAACTTTGCTTTACCAAAAACGTCGGATGTTCAGAAACAATTTTTTCGTAATTCGCAAGAGTCTCGTAGCCATGCGCCAGCACGACATTCCGCGCAAAAAGCGACTCAAAAATATGCTTTTCGTAGTTTTTTTCAGAAGAAAACTGATACCAAAAATAATTGATGTAGCAGGGATTTTCGATAAAAAAATCAATAAGGCTTGCAAGCGGGAGTTTTGAAGCCTGCACATCTCCGCCCATTTTTGCAAGATAATCCGCCATTGTGTCGAACACGCGGTTTTCCATTGCCGCAATGACCGCCTCTTTGCCGTCAAAATGGCGGTAAATCGCTGGCTTTGACACGCCGACCTTCGCCGCAAGCTCTCGCATAGAAAAGTCCTTAAAAACAGGCTCTTCGTAAAACGAGAATGCCGCATCGAGAATCAGTTCTTTTGTTGACTTGGTGGTATCGCGTGCCATAATTAGTTACCGAACAGACGGTAACATAAATATACCGAACATTCGGTAACAAGTCAATGAAAATTTGAAAGAATTTACAAAAATTCGCCAAAAAATTCAAAACGCGTTGCCGAAAGTTGAAAAATTTTGCCTATAAATAGGTGAAAACTGTGATTAAGGAAAATTCTTCCGCCTAATTCAAAATTGGAGCTTTCTGAGAAATCTTTTTAACTTCGGTTACAGGAAGTTTTGACCATGCTGCAATCTGCTCAATACTACCAGCGTTTGATTTGATGAGATTAATAATCATTTCTTCTTTTGCTTTTGCCATACCTGTCATTGCCGCACTCGTCACCCTGTCATTGCCCGGCTTGACCGGGCAATCTCACGCAGGGGATTTTCGGGTCAAGCCCGCTTTCGCAAGGCGAACGTGCCTTACTCCAGGCACAAAGCCGGAACAACACCCACATACGTACGGCGCACATCGAGGCCGTAGGAAGTATTGCCGCTAGATAAAACATAACGCGCGTTGTAACGAGCCCCATAGTAAGGAGAGCGCAGCCACCAATAACCGCCGTAACCGCTACTTGTATAAGCATTATTCGCTTTTGCGTAATCGGTTGTTACTCTTATGCGGGTATTTCCTATTCCAGACGAACTGTAAGAATCAAAGCCGTAACTTGCTGTTGTTGCTTCTTTTTCGCTCAGTAAGAAAATCTTATCGCTTGTGTCTTCGCAAGCATAAGAGGTTGCCTGTGTCAGATTGCTTCCGGAGTCCGTCGTGCTTGCGGCACTATTGTCTACACTTGTCGTTGCAATAAGGCTCTGGGCGCTACTTGTAAAGGCAGACTGCAAAAAGCCCTTCTGGTTGGCAGTTCCGTTCAAAAAGGCTCGGATATTTGAATACTTGTAGTTGTTTGGATAAATTGTTGTGCCGTCGTTCAAAGACCTGTCTGAAAGTGAGCCGTAATATGGCACATTGGCAGTTAAAATATTTTCTGCTAAAAGAAGTTTTTTTCCGTCATAGTCGTTTGTAAGCACACACCACTTAATAGGCTCTACCTTAAAATATTTTTCGCTAGAAGCGGAGCGTTGCGCAACTTCTGTGCCGTCACTGTAAGTATAGCCTGAATTATAGGCATTTTCAGTGCACTTTGCGTAATAGTTGCCGTCATCTCCCAAATAATAAGTAAAGCCACCCATTATAACAGTTGCTTTTTCATATATGCTAACATTGTTTGCTTTTATAGTTTGTGGCCAGTCGCCAAAGTAGCAGTAGCTTGCGCTTGTTCCCATTTGCCCGTCAGTGCCACTGGCTAAGTTGGTTACAGAACTGTGGAAAGAATAAATATTACTGTTCGAGAACCACTGTGCGTAAAGTGTCAAGTTTTGAGTAAGCGAAATAGTTTCCCCGTCAGCATAAGAGTCACCACTTCCATCACTTTCTGTATTCCAGTAAAGAAAAGTGTGGTCAGAGTATGTAGCACCAAGGGCACTGACACTTGTAAGGGCTGTCGCCACATTTTCTTCTACATTTTGTCTTTTTTTTGTAAGACTTCCACCGTTTGCATTAAATGTTACTGTGTATACTGTTGCTTGCTCAGACTTAGAATTATACGCTAATTCTGCAAGGCTAACTTCTTCATTTTGACACGAAGCAAGTCCAAACATAAATGCCACACTCGCAATGACAGCGGCAAACAACTTTTTCATATCTTTCTCCATTTTGATTGAATTTCCTTTAAAAATAAGGATAAGGCATGTTAATGCCCCTCCCCCGCATGTCAAGAGTATTTTAAACTTTTCATGAAAAATTTATAAGAAAATTCGATTTTTTTAGGGAGAAATTTCTAATATCTCTAATTTTTTTCCAATGTGCGGTATGCTTTGTGCGACTTTTTACACATTCCGCACGAGTTCGCTTCCTTCAACAAGGTCGCGCAAAAATTCTGAGTACGGGGCGGGGATTTTGTGCTTTTTGGCAAGGCGGGCAATCGTTCCCAAGAAAAATTCGTTTTCGCTTTTGCGACCGGCTTCCATATCTTGGAGCATGCTCGTTTTTCCGTGCGGATCATGGTGGCACATCATATTGATTGCGTCGTCAGTCATTTTTTCGGTGAGCGCAATTCCCTCAGCATTCGCCACTGCGACCACTTCCGTTCCGACTTTTCGCGCAAGATTTTGCATGACTTCGTACTTGAATCCACCGTAGGGTGAGCGCGTGATTGCCGAAAGCGTGTTGAACACCGTGTTTATGAGGAATTTTTTCCACATTTCAAAGTGAATGTCATCAGGATTTTTAAAGCGGATTCCTGATTTTTCAAAAAGCGCAGAAAGGGCAGCGACTCGCTCCGTTTTTTCGTTTGATTTTTCGCCAAAAACGACCGTGCCAAAGTCAGAACACTCGATTTTGCTTCCGACATGGATTGAATTCAGGCTAATCACAAATCCGTACAGAAGATTTTCCTCGCCGTAGAATTTCGCAATTTCCCGCTCGCTTTGGATTCCGTTGAGCACAGAAAGAATGAGCGTGTGCGTTCCGCAGGCGTTTTTCATCATGGAAATCGCCTCTGCAAGGTGCAGATTTTTTGTCGTGATAAGAATCAAGTCGCTTTCTTGTGCGTTCGCGCTTTCCACAAAATTGAAATCTTGTTTTTCACCGTTCAAAAAGATTCCGTCCCGCTCGTAGCGCAGTTTTCGCTCGCCGTCAGCAAGACATTCGACATTTTCTTTTCCGAGATACTTCGTGAGTTTTGAGGCAAGCACCGCACCCACCGCGCCCACACCGATAACCGTGACTTTTTTGATTTCCATATGAGTAGTGTAGCATAGATTGGAGGAAATTACAGGGGGTTACAAACTGCACACGGCATACAGCGGAATATTTTCCATCCATTCTTGATTCTTGTAAGGGAGCAGGGAAAATCGCACGGAGTGTTTTGGCGCAAATTTGTCGTAAAACGCTTTGAGACTCTGGGAACGCACATTCGTTTCGGCTTTTACTTCTATTGGAACAATATCGTTGTCTTTCTGAATCAAAAAATCCTGCTCAAAGGTCGCTTTTTCCGTTCCGTAATAGTACGGCGTGTAGCTCGTTGCGCTTACAAGCTCTTGCAGAACATATTGCTCGGTAAGCGCGCCCTTAAATTCCACGAACAAATCAGTTCCGTTCAGAATCGTCTTTGCGTTTAGTTCTCTCATTGCGCACAAAAGCCCCACATCGAGGACAAACAGCTTATACGCAGAAAAATCCTTGTATGCGGAAAGCGGCACATGCGGTTCGTTTACGCGGCTCACTTTATGCACAAGCCCGCTGTCCAAAAGCCACTGGATTGCAAGCTCAAAATCCCCGCTCCGCGCACCGTGCTTGATTTTTCCGAAAAAGAATTTTTTGTTCTCTTTTGCTAGTTGCATGGGAATCGAATCCCACACCATGTTGATTCGCGGAAGTTCCGAAGAAGAGGCATGTTTTCCGAAATCACCGTGATATTGGGCAAGAATTGTTTTTTGGATTTCGCGCACTTCATTGTAATCGGTGTGAAGGACAAAATTCTGCACGACTTCTGGAAGCCCGCCCACATAATAGTAATTTTTAAGATGATAGATATATTTTTCTGCAAATCCGTCAATGAGGGAAAAATCGTTTGAAAGAAGGGCATCGGCAAGGGGCTTTTCGTTCATTGCATACAGATATTCACGAAAATTCAGCGGATAGAGATGCAAAAGGTCAACCTTTCCCACAGGATACGACACACCCTGATGAAGCGCGACCCCAAGCAGAGAACCAGCCGCCATTACATGATATTCGCTTGCTTCCTCGCAAAAATATTTCAGCGACTCAAAGGCTTTTGGCGCGTTTTGAATTTCGTCAAAAATAATGAGCGTTGTTTCAGGCTGAATTGCAAAGCCCGCCTCAATGTTCAAAGCGGAAAGAATGCGATGAATGTCATAGTCAGATTCAAAAACAGCTTTTACCGCCGAATTGTTATAGAAAGAAATGTAAGCGACATTTTCATAGAATCGCCTGCCGAATTCCTGCATGAGCCACGTTTTTCCTACCTGCCGTGCCCCCATGAGCACGAGTGGCTTACGGTTCGGCTTTTCTTTCCATTTTTTCATTTCCTGAATGGCGAATCGTTCCATGAGTGAAGAATAACATTTTTTCGGGGCTAAAACAAGGCAAAATCTACATTTTTTCTGACCTAAAATATAGAAAATTCTACATTTTTTCCGACCTCAATACAGTTTACAAAAAACGTTCATTTCGGTATATTAAGAGATGTCAATGGCGACACTATCAAGCGGTGATGGTGTCGCCATTTTTTTGCGTTATATGAATTCCTCACAGAGCTTAAGAGTACACAGAGAAACAAAAGTTTTATTCAAAAATCTCTCTGTGAACTCTGTGCCCTCTATGAGAAATTTAGAGGTGTTTTATGCCACTTAACAAAGACATTCACAAAGTAATGATAATTGGTTCGGGTCCGATTGTGATTGGGCAGGCGGCGGAATTTGACTACGCGGGAAACCAGGCGTGCAAGGCGTTGAAGCAGCAGGGCTTGGAAGTGTGTTTGGTGAACTCAAACCCTGCCACGCTTATGACCGACCATGTTATGGCGGACGAAATTTACTTGGAGCCGCTCACGCTTCCCACGCTCAAGCGCATTATCGAAAAAGAAAAGCCCGATTCGCTCCTTTCGACTTTGGGCGGGCAGACAGGGCTTACTTTGAGCATGGAGCTTGCGAAGTCGGGATTTTTGGAAAGCCACGGCGTGCAGCTTTTGGGTGCGCGCCCGCTCACGATTGACAAGGCGGAAGACCGACAGCTTTTTAAGGACACGATGGAGTCAATCGGCGAGCCGTGCATTCCCTCAAAAGTGATGACAACCTACGAGGATGCGGCGGACTTTGTGCATAACGAAATCGGCTTCCCCGCGATTATCCGCCCCGCATTCACGCTCGGTGGCACAGGCGGCGGCATTGTGGCGAACGACCGCGAGCTAGACGAAATTGCGCACAACGGCTTACACCGAAGTCCGATTCATCAGATTCTCGTAGAAAAATGTATTTCGGGCTGGAAGGAAGTTGAATTTGAGGTCATGCGCGACTCGAAGGGCAATGTGATTACCGTCTGTTCAATGGAAAACTTTGACCCAGTGGGCGTTCATACGGGAGACAGCATTGTCATTGCGCCAACCGTTACGCTTGCCGACAAGGAATATCAGATGTTGCGCTCGGCGGCACTCAACATCATCTCCGCGCTTGAAATTGAAGGCGGCTGTAACTGCCAGTTCGCGCTCAATCCCGACAGCTTTGAATACGCCGTGATTGAAGTGAACCCGCGTGTTTCCCGCTCTTCGGCTCTCGCAAGCAAGGCGACCGGCTACCCAATTGCAAAAGTCGCCGCGCTCATCGCCGTTGGCTACACCTTAGATGAAATCCCGAACTTCGTGACCAAAAAAACGAAAGCCTGCTTTGAGCCGGTCTTGGATTATGTCGTAGTGAAAATGCCGAAGTTCCCGTTTGACAAATTCGTGTACGCCGCCCGAAAGCTCGGCACGCAGATGAAAGCGACCGGCGAAGTCATGGCAATCGGGCAGAACTTTGAGGAAGCGATTTTAAAAGCGGCTCGCGGGCTTGAAGTGGGCGTAAAAGATTTGAACCTTCCCGCGTTCGTCAAAGAGGGCGACGAAAAAATCCGCGAGCGCGTCACCCAATGCACCGACCAGCGCATTTTCGCGATTTATCAGGCACTAAAGCGCAAACTGCTCAGCGTGGAAGAGATTCACGAAATCACCAAGATAGACGAGTGGTTTTTGTGGAAGCTGGAAAAGATCTGTGAGATGGAACGAAGTGGGGGCGTTGCGGGGGTGGCAACCACCGCAGAGGGGGTAGCGGAAAACCGCGAAGCGGGTTGTAGCGAGGGGGAGACTTCCCCCACTGCAAAAACTGCTCACTGCTCACTGCTCACTGCTAACTTACTCTATCCCCCCCGAAGTTTCAAAATGGTCGATACCTGCGCGGGCGAGTTTGACGCGGAAACGCCGTATTTTTATTCCACAACAAGCGGCGAAAACGAAGCGGAAGTGTTTTTGGCGGAACGGAGATAAGCGGAATCCCCTACACAAGCTGCATTTTATCGATTTTTTTGACGAAAAAATCCATGTTTGTGGCTACAAAAAGCGCACAATAAACGGTAATCAGCACGCCAAAGATAACATTAAAAATTATCGCAAAACTTGCCCGATCAAGGCGATTCAGAATCAAACCAAAGGTGACCATCAAGAAAATCATCACCACGCCCCAAATAATCCATTTTGTCATGGAAACGGGCTTTACGCTCATATTTTCAAGCGTTTCTCGGAAAGATTTTGCCCGCAACGGCTCGGCGGCATATTTTTCGGCAAGAGTAAGCGCGTGCACTTCGCTTCGGCATTTTTTGCAGGCGAGAAGATGAAGCGTAACTTTGAGCGGAATTCTTTCATTTTTGTCGAGAGAAAGAAAATTTTCCATCATTTTTTCACAAATTTCATTGTTCATAGTAGCTCCTCAGTTTTTCACGCAGAATTTTCTTAGCGCGGAAAATATGTGATTTGATAGTATTTATTGGCAAGCCGGTAATTTCACTGATTTCGGCATGTGAATTGTCATAAAAAAAATAAAGCTCAATACAGACGGCATAGTTTTCTGGCAAATCTTTGACCGCTTCCCGAACAGCAAGTGCCGTGATTTTCCGAATATGATTTTTT
Organism: Treponema sp.; assembly: GCA_017464425.1. Lineage (GTDB taxonomy): Bacteria > Spirochaetota > Spirochaetia > Treponematales > Treponemataceae > Treponema_D. Next base: position 120,375 of record JAFUDX010000002.1, on the reverse strand, counting down.
TCTGGCGTTACCCCAGAATCTTCAAGCGCGTCCTCGTCTGAAATCGGAAGATATTCTTTGCGACGATTTTTTGCATTTATTGCAGTGTTGTAGGCGATTGAAGTGAGCCAGGTCGAAAATGAAGAATCGCCTCGAAATTTTGAAAGATTCGTGTACGCTTTGATAAAAACTTCTTGAGTAAAGTCATCAGCATCGGCTTCATTTTTAAAAAAACTCATTCCAAGCGATTTTACTTTTTTTTTGTAGTAGCTAATCAATTTTGAGAAAGATGAATTATTACCCGATAATGTTGATTTTATGAGCGAAGAATCGCGTTTTTTAATTATCAGCTGTTCGAGATTCATTTTTCCAGTCGTACAATCTGTAGAAAAGAAGCAAGCAGATTCCGATTGTAAAAGGTATGAGTCCGCCCAAGAGCGTTGGGGAAATTCCAGCAAAAAGCGCAAAAAAGAGCGAGAGCATTGCCCCGATTCCAGTGAGCAAAAGCCCGATAAGAAGCGTGGCAGCCTTGAAATTATAATTCAGCTTTGGTTTTTCACCCGAAGCGATTCTTTGCTTGCGCTCGTGGTGAGCCCAAAGAAGCGCGAAAAAAATAACGACGCCGCCAATCGTAATTCCGACAATTGGTATGAGTGCAAAAATAACTTGTGCCGCAGGTGAAGTGATTTGTTCCATAGAAACTCCTGATTTTTGACTTCCCGTTCTTGATTTCTTCTATATAAATAGACACAGGTTTTGAGTTCAGGTTGCATTAATCTAAAAAAAGATAATCGTTGAAATAAATTGCCGTGATGTTGCCCAAAACAAGCGTTTCGTTTACTTGTGATTTTAACTCGTTTTTGATTTTGTCTTCGCCCAATTTTAAAAGTTCTTCACGGGTATGACTCTGAAAATATGCGGTGAACAGATTTTTGATGCTCAAGTGCTTGCGGTCAAGTTCCTCAAAAAAAGCGGTGTCCGAGCCATCATATTCGAACCAGGGAACCAAGACGACCACACTCTTTTGCTCGTTTTCGTCTTCTTTTGTAAAGACACGGATTTGCCCGATTTCATTGAAAGCCGATTTTGAATTCCCGACCGACTGGGGAGCCGGATCTTCGTGCCGTAATCCCACGCCTGGCTGAGCATTTTTGGTACAGAGCGCAATTGCCGAAACCGCAATTATAAAGATGAGAATACCCGCAATAACAGCAAGCAAAATGTTATTCAGTTTTGTCATTTTAAATAGTATATAATAAAGATAAAATTGCTACCACCCTGCATTTACGCCAAATGGGTCATTCGGATTTGAATTTTTACCCGTTAGGAACAGCCGTTTTATCTCTTCCAAGTCAGAATCCAACACCGCGGCATTACGGTTGATTTCATTCAAAAACAGATTGACGATTTCATCCCGTGCTGCACGAATTTCTTTTAAAACATCATCGCGTGAACCGCCAAACAAATCACCCGGCGAAACTTTCAGCACTTCCGAAATCCGCCCGATGAGCGAAGCCGAAGCAAACTGAGTTCCCGTTTCGATAATCGAAAGATGCTTCTGAGAAATCTCCAGTTTTTCAGAAAGCTGCTCCTGCGTGAGCCCGCGTTCCTTACGATATTTCCGCACATTCCGCCCAAACAGCTGGGGAATTGATTCTTTTTTGTTTTCTTCCATAAATAAAAGTATGAATGAGGTCAAAATTTATAAAACTCATGCTAAAGTAATAAATATACCTATTTAGCCATATAAAAGATTGCATTCAGCAAGATTCAGAATTATAATATTACTTCATCAAAGGAAAATTTTACTTCTAAAGAGGAGAATAAAAAGATGAAAACTGAAAACAGAACATGGAAAATTGGAATCTGCACGCTTGTAGTTTTTCTGTGCGCACGTGCCACATTCGCCCTTGAAAAAGCCATTGGCTTTGATTTAGGTGAAAAACTGCACTGGTCAGAAAACGGAAGCCCGTACAATGCACATTCTTTTACGGCAAGTCTTGATTTTTCAGGAGAAAACTTTGGAATCAAGCCATTCTTTACTTTTTCTTTTTCAGTGACTTATGCCAGCAATATGAGTAACAACGACCGCTGCAAGCACCGAAGCAAACTATACAACAGGTGAACTAGGGCTTTTTGTAGGCAACAAATGGCATGCCTCTGAAAAATGCACTATTTTTGCCGAATGTGATTTGTCTTCACGCCTCTTTTCAAACACTACAACATACAAAGTCGGCGGCAAGTCTGTAACCAACTATCAAGGCGGTATGCTTGGCGGTGGCGGAACAAGTTCATGGCAACTACATATAACACCACGACTGGGAATTGCGTACAGGTGGTAAAAAATTGGAAAACGGGGCAAAAAGTGCCAAAAACATGTTGGAAAACGGGGCAAAAACTGTCAAAAACATGTTGGAAAACGGGGCACGACTTTCTGTTGCGACCGACCATGAACTTGTGAAAGGCAAGACGATTATCTTCTTTGACGAAGTGCAGGAATTCAAGGACATCGTGACGGCGGTGAAGTTTCTCGTTGAGGACGGCTCTTTTAAATATGTGATGAGCGGGTCATTGCTCGGTGTCGAACTTCGGGATTTGCGCTCCGCACCGGTCGGCTATCTTTCCATACTCAAAATGTTCCCGATGAATTTTAAGGAATTCTTAATCGCCCTTAAAATCAAGCAGTCAACTTTGGACTATCTCCGTGACTGTTACGAACAAAAAAAAGAAGTCGATTCATTTATCCATGAAAAAATCATCGATGCTTTCTACACTTACCTTGTCGTGGGCGGAATGCCGAGAGCCGTGCAAACCTACATTGACGAAAAGGCAACGCCGATTCCCCAGAGAGCGCGGATTGACTTGTCGGGGATTTGATGTTACGAAAGTCTAGCGAAATACGAGGTAAAGTGATATGTCAATAATCAATCAGATATTAAATCTTTTTAGCTCAAAAGACTCTGAAAATTATTCAGATTTCCAAATTCACAAACTGCTTCAAAATGCCGTAAAGCCAACGGTAAAGCAATACAAGAATAGTCATAAATTACAATTTCTCAAAGATGAAAATGTCGAAAGATTAATTATTCTGCGTTGTTTTGCCTTTGAACTTTGGGATTTAATTATACATGGAGAGCTTCGCAACGAGATTTATGGTCGGAGAATTAATGTAATCGAAACTGCGTTATTAAGATGCGAAATTGCCAGTGACGAAAATATCACATTATTCGCAAATGGATATGGATTGTCTGCAATGTCAAATTTGCGTTTAATGCTTGAATCATTGGCACTTTCAAAATATCTGTGGGAGAAAGGCGAAGAAGGAGCTAAAAGATTTCAGGACTATATGGAATTTCAAAAATCTGATTTTGAAGGAACTCCACCAAAAATGGAAGATGAGCATGATGAAGCATTTTTCAAAATTTATGGATGGATTTCTGACAAAGAGTTTAATTCATTTTCAAAGCTTGTAAGAAAAATGGGCAATGCTGATTATGATGAACTATTGAAAATCAGCAATAATTACATTCATGCAACACCATACTCATTAGAAAAAGTTTGGGAAATGAATCATAAACAAAAAGGCTATTTCCCCATTGATTTATCTCATATGATTCGACTTAATGAGAGAATTCTAGTAGATTTTTTACTTTTTGTCCTAGACTGTTTTATCGACTCAGAGGAAAAAGAAATATATAAACTCTTTATAAAAATTATAGTTGATTGGATGTAAAGTCTATATTTGTTACGCTTGTAGGTATTCAGAATCTGCGTGGAAGTAATGAAGGTGCAATGTACTCCTACATTTTTATACCCCTATTGATTTTTTCTACACAATCGCTATACTGAAATGCTTTGGATTTTCTAAAGGGGCGGCTTGGGACAAATATTACAGTAAGGAGTTTCTTATGAAAAAAGAAAAATTCTATCAATTTGTTCCAAAACGAAATGTTCATAAGTATTTACAAACTTGTAAAAGCATTTTAGACAACCTTTGTAAAAAACTGAAGAAGGAGGGCATTAAAGCTAATTACTACATTGTTGGAAGTGGAAAAAGCCATCTTGTTACTCGCTTGAGCATCAATGGTGTAGAACAGCCTTTTGATTTGGATTTTAATCTTGAAGTAGATTTAGATTCTTTTCCAGAAAAATTCAAAAAAGATTTAGCCAAATTAAAAGAGAAAGTCCGAAGTGAATTAAACAAAATTCTAAAAGAACACAAAACAAATTTTAAAGATGGAAAAAATACTACTTCTGTAATTATATTCCGTTTAATAAATAACGATAAAACAGAATTCTCATTTGACCTTGCTATAATTTCAAAAAACAAGGATGGAAATTTACAACGGTTAGCCCATAAGAATAACAATTACAATTGGGAAATGATTCGAAATTCAAAAGATATAGAAGTCAAGGCGGAAAAACTACGAAAAAAAGCTTTTTCTTGGAATGAATTAAGGAACTCGTATCTTGATAAGAAAAATTATCATTCTGAGTACGGCGATGAAAACTCTCATCCATCAATCAATATTTTTATAGAAGCCGTAAATGAAATTTATGACAAAAATTTCAAGAATTCAAACAAACAATTTTCTAAAAGTACAGTAAATAATGAAAATGCACCTATTGGCTCTAAAGATATTGTCTGTCTTATTTGCAATAAAATCATTGGAATAAAAACTGAAAAACGCCCAAAGCGAGAAAAAACACTTTTCAACTTTGTAAAATCGCTTGAAAAATGGCGAAAAATCCAATCTTACCTTATTGCTTCAAATATCAACCAATATAAAAATTCCGTTCTTGAGCAATTAAAGGTAAATAAGAAATTGGCCTTTATTCGAAATAGCAAAAGGATTAAATGGTTTGATTCATAAATTCATTGATTTTTCTTCCAATTATGTTAGAATTATTACTAATAAGGTATAAAAGTCTATTATCTAAAGGAGCTTCCTCATGAAAAAATCTCTCATAATCACATTTTCACTTGCTGTTACTGCGTTTTTCTTCTCTTGCGCGACATTGGACAAACTCAACGAATTCTCCGCGAACATGAACAAAAAATCTGAAGAATCGACCTCGAACAAGAATCTTGATGCAGACAAATGGGACATCGCAAAACTCGACACGGCACGAAATGTCGATTATCTTTCAACCGTTGAAAAGGATGTCGTTCTTGAAATGAATAAAGCCCGCACGAATCCCGCTTTGTATGCCGAACTCTACCTTGAACCTCGAATCAAAAAATTCAGCGGAAATGTCTACAACGGAAATCTTATGACGAACGAAGGCGTAAAGGTTGTAAATGAATGTATCTCTTTCATGAAAAAAGCGAAGGCTCTCCCCGTTTTGAATCCAGAAAAAGGCTTGTCGCTCGCCGCCCAAACGCACTCTTCAACACAGGGCGAAACCGACCAGACAGGACACACGGGCGTTGACGGAAGCACGCCGTTCACCCGAATCGAGAAATACGGAACATACAAAACAGCTGGCGAAAATATTTCGTATGGCTCAACTTCTAGGCGTGATATTGTCGTACAGCTTTTGATAGACGACGGTGTTTCAAGTCGAGGACACCGCAAAAACATCATGCACAAAGATTTTTCTTCAACGGGCATAGGTTATACCAAAAAGCACAAATTATACGGTTCCGTCTGCGTAATCACCTACGCGGGCGGATATGCGGAAAAATAATTTCTCTCCTCTCTCCCCCAGAAAAAAATCGCCATCCCTTGCCGTATTTTCAAAGGATGGCGATTTTACTTACTAATTTCTATCTTCTCACTTTACTTTATTCCATCAAGCAATTTCTGCGTGTAGGCGGTCCAATATTCGCTGTCGCACTTGAATTTTCCTGTGCTGTCTACGGTGAACATAAGGCTGCCGTTCATGTTTTCGCCGATTGCCTTTGTGGGATGCACGATGCTCTTTGAAAGGGCTGGAATCTGCAATTTGATTGCACGGGCAAATTCGCCTGCGATGATAAAGCCACCGAGTTTGTTATTGTGCGTGCTATCGCCCTCGAACATGAGTTTTTTGGCTTCGGAATTGTCCTTGCGGTCAGCGTATGCCGTTTCATAAAGCTTTTTGGTGAGTTCAAATCCGTCAATCAAGAGCACTTTTTCTTCTCGCGCAAGCTGGCGGACGGCCTCGACATACGCGTTGTTTTCGGTTGTCTGCGTGCCCGTTGATGTATCGGTTGAGTCGTGGTGCGGGCGGATTTTGCCGTCAGAAGTAAAATACTGGCGGGCAACAGGAGTTACCAAAACTGGAGTTGCGCCCACTTTTCGCGCCACATCGATGTACTGCTTTAAGAACCACTTGTATGTGCCACCGCCATCGTAAGAATAGAAAGTCGCGCCATATTTTGAAGCATAGCTTGCCGGCGTTTCTACCTTTTTTCCAGGATTTGTTGGATAAATACCTTTTTTGTCAGGGCGACCGAGCGGAACATAGCGGTCTTCAAGGTAGCCAGACGCATTTGAGCAGTCGTTGTGTCCGAACTGAATGAAGAGATAGTCGCCTTTTGCGATGTTCGCCTCGATTTTGTCCAAATTGCCTTCGTTGATGAAGTTTCGGCTTGAGCGGCCGCCGTTCGCATAGTTCTGGATTGCGACCGTACCGTTAAAGTAGCACTGCAAGAATTCACCCCACGCGCCTTCGTTGCGAATCTGACCGCCGTTCCACATGCCAAGCGCGCTGTAGTCTTTACAGGTTGAGTCTGAAGCAAGGAAGATATTGACCGCGCCGTTTACGCGAGGTCTGTCCGCGGCGGCATTTGCAGGAATCGCATAGCCTTCGTTTACTTTTTTGTCAAGTTTCGCTTCGATTGGAGAGGCTTTGTCACCGCTTCGGATTTGCGGAATAATCAAACAGCGGATTGTGCTTCCCGCGTCATCTGCCTGAATGAGATATGTTTTGTCGCCATAGCCAGTGCTCTGCTTGACCAGCTCCGACTTGCCGTTTTTGTCGCGGTACCATTTGATGAGCGAATTATCTTCTTCGGCAAGTTTATCAAGCGTATAATGAACCGTAATCGTGTGTCCGGGGTACGGTGTGTTGATGTCATCATCAGTGGTAAAACTTGGCTTTTTGACCTTAAGCTTTGCCTTTTTTGGCTCGGCGTAGAATTCTGGCTTCCACTGACCGATGTAATTTTTAACCGTGTAGTCTTTGATAATCTGCGGGATAGTGCCTTCCGTACGCTCAGAGGTATCGACAGGATTTCCGTTCCATGTGGTGTTTACTTCGCGGAATCGCGCGTTTTCGGGTTTGTTGCCGCTCATTTCTGTCCAACCGTTGAATCCAATCGCCTCGTCAGACCCAAGCACCGTGTTGACCCATGCAACCGCCGCGTCCTTGCCCCACGGTCTGCCAAAATAGCCCGGCGTGGTCTGTGCGTTTACTTCAGAAGAAATGAGACAATTGTAGAAAAGGTAGCCCTTGCTTTCTGGGCTTGTGCGGGCAGCCGTAATGTATCCGCTTGAAGCGGTTTCAGAATAGCCAGCCCAGTGAATCTCACAGTTTTCAAACACGAAGTCGCCGTCACCAAAGATGAAGTCCGTATTTCCTTCAATAAAACAGTTGCGGAGATAGCCTTTGATTCCTGCTCCCGTGTAGAATGTGTCCTGGCTTCCCAAGAAACGGCAGTTTTTGAATTCGGTTTCGGTTGCTTCGATAAGAATTGCGCTGGAGCGTTCTGTAGCTGCTTTTGAGCGGACATCAGAATTGAGTTTTCGGACAAAGTTGAATCCCTCGCACTCAACGCCGTCGGCAATTTCTTCATCGGTGACATATTTATTGAAAGAAGTTTCAAAAGTGATTCCTTCGGCTCGGAATGCCTTTGCGTCTAACTTGATGTATGTTGCGGCTCCCCACTTGGCGACCGTTGCTTTTCCAAATTTGTCATAAGCCAAATCTTCATCATACCAGCCGTTTTTATCAGCAGAATAGTATTTGTAGCCGATTCCGTAGTACCAAGTGAGTTTGACTTCTTTTGTGGGGTCGGCATTTTTGAGCGTAATATATGGAACATCAATAATAACCTGATTTCGATACACACCCGGAGTAATCATAATCGTGATTCGGTCACGCTCCTGCAGCGGATTCATTGCCTTTGCGGTGGCGATTGCCTCTGCCACGCTTGCGCACTGACCGCGCTTTGGTCCGACCCAGATTTCTCGCTTTGGAGGAATCGGTCGGATTGTCTTTTCTTTGAGCGACATTTTGATGTCTTTGACGACAGAATTATCTTTTACGATGATATGGTTTACCGAATGAGCACGGCTTGTCTCACAAATGACTTCATAAGTACCTGTACGAAGTTCTACAGAATAGTTGAGCGTTGAGATTCTACCATTGTAAATGTAGCCGTCGTCAAGATTTTTAAACTGAATTGATTTGGGGAATTCTTGGATTTCGCCGAAGAATTTTCCAGAAACATCATATGTTTTGCGCTGAGCGACGATAATGTCTTTGGTGAATGCGGCAGAACCTTCAAAAACAGCATCGCTTGTGATTTCGTAATCATTTGCACCAGAAAGAACAGCCGTGTACGAAACAGAAGGTTCAATCAAGTCTTCATATGAATATTCGCCATTTTCGCCTTTGAGTTCAATTTCGACCGGCATATACACAGAATTTTTGGGCGGAGTCATGATGATTTTGACGGGAGTTTCTGGCTTAAAGCTTGCCAAAAATCCCGTGACTTTGCCGTTAATCAAGAATGTTTTTTGCTCAGCAATCGTAATGTCTTTTTTGAGCGAACTTCCTGCCTTTGTGGTTTTTGAATCAAGAACGAGCTGCTTTGAAAGCGGACTTACGCCGTAGCCTTTGATTCCCGTGAAAACTGCCGTGTATGTGTAGCCTGTTGGAAGATTTGCCTTGTATGATTTTCCAGAAACGGTTGCAGCAAGTTCTTTGCCGCTTTCTTTTTCTACAAATTTTAACTCGCCCGTGCCTGCCGGAAGAGAAGCAAGGCTTCCCGAAACTTCAACGCCCGGAACGCGTGCGATTCGATAGTACACCGGCTTACCAACGGTGGCTTCGCAATACACTTTGTATGAGCCAGAATAGAGCGCGATGTATGAATAAGCAACCGCCTCATTTGAGATTGGTGCAACCTCGTCCTGTTTGTCGTCTTTAAGACCTTCAGAATCAACCGAAGCGAAGTGAATTTTTTCGTCACCTGCGTTGCTTGTGCGCGCATAGAATGTGACCACATCACCCGCTTTTACATTTTTAAGAAGAAGATACCGCTGCTTTTCGCCACCCTTGCCGTTACAGTACCAAATACCGTTCGCAAAATAACCGTCCTCAAATTCGGCATGAACATAGCCCTGATTTCCGTAATTTTTTTTGCCGCTGTAGTACATGCGGTCATTCTTCACAAAACTGACCGACAAGTCACCAAATTCAACGACCTGCGGCTCAGCAATCTTACCGTCAGCACCAACGAGCGCAAGATTATCAATGTCAGAAACAGAAATGTGATTGTTGGCACCATTTTCTTCGATACCACCAAAATCCCAGACATCGACTTTGCGAGCCTGAGAAGAAAGCGCAGAAACCGCCCCAAACGCGAGCAGCCCCGCAATCAAATTACGCAGCAACTTTTTCATATAAAACCTCATTTTTTGGAAGTTATGTATATTGAGATTTTACCACGAAAAATAAAAAAAATCCTTAAAAAACATGGAATTTGTATGAGAAAATGATTTCAGAAATTCTTAACATCTCCAAATTCTCTTCTTTTCTTAATTTTACTCATTTTAAATGAAGTTTTATTGCATTTTTTACTCACAGATTTTCTGTATAAAATCGAAAAAATCTCAGCCATAATGAGTATATGACCGACTACCACGAGAATTTTATGCACAAGATGAGGTTTTACAGAAAAAGAGCAGGGATGACGCAGGCACAACTCGCCGAATACTGCAATGTCTCGAATGGTACCATCGGAAATATTGAATGTGGAATCACCAAGCCGTCTTTTGACTTGATTATAAAAATCGCAGACATTCTAAAAATATCACCAGCGGAATTCTTCAAGACTGAAATAGACGCTCACTATCAGGATGATTATATTACGAGCGGGCAATTTGAAATCTTAAGCGATGCCGTGCACAGTGCCGTAAACAACGCCTTGAACACAACATTCCGCGATTTAAAAGAAACGCAATTCAGAATCGAACACGACTAATCTGCATGCCGAGTGTGGCATTTCTGTGCAAAAAACAGTATACTACATCTTATGAAAAAATTTTTGCTTTCATTTTTGCTGTTTATCGCGTCTTTTTCTCTTTTCGCACTGCCTGCCGTTACACCACATGTGCCTGATTTTTCTGGTCAGTTCGTGTATTACCGCGATTCCAGTTTTGAACGCGAATCTTATATCGGAATCCTCTATTATAATGATTCAACATATGCGCTCCGCTATTACGCGCCTGCTGTCGAAGACAAAAAAAATCCCAAAATCGAAAAAAACATTCATATTCTCTTTACGATTGATCCAGAGCAAAAAAATCTTGAACTCACGGGCGAACGAATTTTAAGTGCCATCACCCCAGAAGACACTGATTTAGTCAACTATATCCATGATTTTTTCTACGAGATGACGAAACGCCGGCAAAATGCTGGCGAGGTTGATTCTTCAAAAACCGAATACCAGGATTACATTCAATTTGGCGGAAAAGTCACGCTGTATTTCAATCCGCTCATTCCAATCTTCAATCTCGAAAAAATTGTCTCCGTCGATAAAAAAACAGTTCTTCAGATTGTCACCGCAGGTCAGTTAGTTTCTTCTGACGACACAACATTTGCTAATTTCAAAGGAATTTCCGAAAAATTCAAAGACACGAATCACAAATTCACAAAAGACAAAAAAGCACAGCCGCTTCCCATTTCTTTTAAAGCGAATGAAAATTCCACCGAGCTAAAGGCAAAACTTGATTCTTCTTGGAACGCCGCCGCCGAAAATTTTTACACGCTCACCAATGTCGCGATTTTTACCGTAAATGAAGTTACTTCGCCTCTGGAAAATCAATTTGATGTTTTAAAACGACGGCTCCTGTTAGGCGGAGATTCTGTGTACCCCAACTGGCAAAGTCAGAAAATCGAAAAGAATTCCAAAGGAACGCTCATAACACAGATTTCTTACCACTCCGAATCAAATTCATACACCTACGATTTTAAATTCTTGCGTGAAATCGATTCAAAAACCGCCGGATTGTACACGCTCACGATATTTGCAGGCGTATACACCGCAAACAAAAAGTATTTTGACGCGATTTTAAAGTCTTTTGAGTAATTCCCACTTTAAAAATGACTTAAAATATTGCATATAAATTTTTTTTGTGATAATCTATAATATCATTACTAAAAAGGAGCTTTATCATGGCTTTAAAAAAATCGTATTCAAAAGACAAAAAGACTTGCAATGTAACATTCACTGTGTCTCCAGAAGCTGCTCAGGGAGCAAAAACCATAACAATCGCTGGAGATTTTAACAGCTGGAGCTCAACGGAAACTGCTCTCAAAAAGGGTAAGGACGGCTCATTCTCTGTCAAACTCGCTCTTGAAGCTGGCAAAGAATATCAGTTCCGCTACCTTCTTGATGGAAGCCGCTGGGAAAACGACTGGGCTGCTGACAAATACATTCCTGCACCTTTCAGCTCAACAGACAACTCTGTCGTAATCTGCTAAGTTTTTTACTTTATTCATATTTAAAACGCAAGGCACTCATGTTCGAGTGCCTTTGTTTTTTATGCCACTGTCCAATCGTTCGTCTACGGATTGCGTGCTTGTAAATCACTTGCCTGCAAAAATTCCACAAACAATTTTCCTGCGTTGTTCGGGCGGCTCTTAAATTCAGGGTGGAATTGCACTCCGATAAAGAATGGGTGCGTGCCCGCCTTTCCGCCATCATTTTGCGGTAATTCCACCGTCTCCACGATTTTATTGTCTGGGCTTGTGCCGCTGATGACAAGCCCTGCTTCTTCCATTTGCGCTCGGTAGTCGTTGTTGAATTCGTAGCGATGCCGATGTCGCTCTTCAATGTTCTCCGCCCCATACGCCTTTACCATAATCGTGCCGTCTTTGACTTTGCAGGGATAGCTTCCGAGCCGCATTGTGCCGCCCATGATGACGCCTTCTTGGTCTTTCATCAAATCAATCACGGGGTGTTCGCAGAGTTCGTCAAATTCACGGGAATTTGCATGCGTCAATCCCAAAACATCGCGGGCAAATTCAATCACACAAATCTGCATGCCCAAGCAAATGCCAAAATACGGGACATTGTGCGTGCGTGCATACCGACACGAAGCAATCATTCCTTCAATTCCGCGCTGACCAAATCCGCCGGGCAAAATGATTCCAGAGCAATCGGCAAAAATCGAATCGGCAGTTTCATCAGTGACCGAATCAGAATCAACCCACTTGATTTCAACTGATTTTCCAATCACAAACGACGCGTGATTCAGGCTTTCAACGATACTCAGATACGAATCATGCAACTTCACATATTTTCCCACGAGCGCGATTTTGACTTCCCCCTTCCGTGCATGAATCGTTTCAACCATGCGCGACCAATCGGCAAGGGCTTTATAATCAGTCGGATTTTCAAGTCCCAAGTCACGGCACACCACATCGTCCATATTCTGCGCGTGAAGCATGAGCGGCACTTCGTACAGGCTTTTGCAGGTCGTGTTGTTGATAACGCAATCAGGCGCGACATTGCAGAACAGCGAAATTTTTTTGTGAATATCGTTCGGAATTTCTTTGTCACACCGCGCCACGATGATGTCAGGGTGGATTCCCACAGCCATCAATTCCTTGACTGAATGTTGCGTTGGCTTCGATTTGAATTCATCGCTTCCAGAAATGTAGGGAACCAAGCACACATGAATAAAAAGGCAGTTCCGCCGCCCCACTTCAAGCGTAAGCTGGCGAATCGCCTCCAAAAACGGCTGGCTTTCAATGTCGCCGATTGTGCCACCGATTTCAACGATGCTCACATCACAGCCCGTAACTTCGGCATTCTTCAAAATAAAGTCTTTGATTTCGTTCGTGACATGCGGAATAATCTGCACCGTTTGCCCAAGATACTCGCCTTTTCGCTCCTTGTTCAGCACATTCCAATATACGCGCCCGCTCGTCAGGTTTGAATATTTGGTAAGATTTTCGTCAATGAATCGCTCGTAGTGCCCCAAATCCAAGTCCGTTTCCGCGCCGTCATCGGTCACAAACACTTCGCCATGCTGAAACGGGCTCATCGTGCCTGGGTCAACATTCATGTACGGGTCAAGCTTTTGCGAAGCGATTTTAAGCCCCCTGCACTTCAAAAGCCGCCCCAACGAAGCCGCCGTAATTCCCTTTCCAAGCCCCGAAACAACACCACCAGTAACAAAGATAAATTTAGACATAAGTTCTCCAAAAAGCAAAAGCCGTAGACTTTGCACAGACAGCATCTGCGAAAATCTACGGCTCCTTTGTCGTATTTCACGAAATATACTACCGATTTATAGAATTTTATGCAACTAATCACGAATTTTTCTTCATTTTTGAAAAATCATGCGTTATAATTGAATAAACCTTTAAACTTGGGAGGCTTCCATGACTTTTCACAAGTTTTTCAAAAGTGGCGTGCTGCTGTTCCTTTTCGCTTTTGTTTCATGCGCGGCTTTCGATTCAGATTCAAAAAAATCTTCTATAATTATTCCTCTTCCGTCATCTAGCTCTCGAAGTGTGCAAATGGAAAACGATGTCATGCAATTCTATGCAATCGTCACCAATTCTCAGATTGAAGCAGATTTTTCTGCAATCTCAACCACCATTTTTCATTCATATCTCGGCACATTGAAACAGCTCGATCCAAACCTTATCAGCGAACGGGGAACTCCCGGCGGGTCAATTAAAATCAAGGATTTGGAAGAAGGCACCTATTCACTCTTTTTATTCGCCCTCGATTCATCAAACAATGTGCTTGCACAAGGGAGCGAGCTTTCTGTATCGGTTTCTGCAGGAAAATCCACAAAAGTCTCGATTCTTTTGTCATGGACAAATACCACATACATTCGATTTCCGCTTTCTGACATTGCAAAATTTGCAGACAAAATCAGCGAGCTTGAATCAAGTTCTTCTACCTACGAAAATATTTACATTCGTTTTACTGGAAAATTCTCATCTGACGGAACTGACAGCACAAACGCGGAAATTACGGCAATTCGGGAAGCACTTTCTGATGCCTCACTCAAAAAATCGTACGCCGTTGACTTTGCGCTTACGACGGGCTTAAAGGCTTTAAAAGGCACGGTCGATGCCACAGACACCTACTACACGGGCGCGGTTTTATATGGCTGCCCCTCAATCGAAGCAATTGTTCTTCCGTCAAGCCTCACCGAATTAGGAAACGCTCCGTTTGCAGAATGTTCATCTTTAAAAAATATTTATGTTGCAAGCGGAAGCGGAAGTTTTACCTCTCAAAGCGGAATTTTGTATTCTCTGGACGGCACGGTTCTTGCGGCATATCCCGTCGGACGAACAGAAACATCTTTCACCGTTCCTGCCAGCGTCAAAAAAATCGGAAATTCAGCGTTTTATGGAGCCACGCATCTTGAGTCGATAACGATTCCTGCCACCATAAATGAATACCGATTCTGTGCGTTCAGAAACACTGCGAATTTAAAATCAATCGCCATTCCTGATACAGTGTACAGATTGCAAGATTATGTTTTCAGAGATTCGGGAATAGAATCCGTCACCGTTGGCAGAAGCATCATCACAATGGGGCGTGTGTTCCGTGACTGCAAAAATCTTTCTTCCATTACTTTTGCTGATTCTTCAGACTGGTATTACACAAATAATAAAAACGGTATCTGGAACGGAATTCGTGACGGCTCACTTGAACCGACTTCCGACAATCTTACACCTGTTTCTGCCGATGACTTAACCGCTCAAAATATCTGCGATGAAACGGGATTCCTTTACCGCGCATATTTCTATCACGGAAGCCTGTTTGCGCCGTCAATGACATATGATTACACGCACATACGCGCTACCGACATGCCAAATGGTTTCTTTGTGAATAAAGATGATAGCGGAAACGAAGTCATAGTCACCGATAACAGCACCATCGATGAAAAATTCTCAACGGGCATCGTCAGCGGCATATGGAATTTTGGCGGTCCCATGCTTGTCTCAAAGAAAAACCTCGCGTTCAAATTCTACAACACTTCGACAGACGCTTCTGAACTCAGATTCAACGGTGATTCTATCACAGAAATTGCTTCCGACACCACGCAAATTCAGATTTCAAAACTCAGCCGATATGTCGCAATTCCAACATACCGAGTCAACGGGCAGGTCACCGTCCGCTACGGAATTTCACGCGGCTCTTCGGCAACACAAGATTCTGGCGTTATCGCACTTTTGGATCAGAACGGAAACATGCTCGCAAAAAATGAAGGCCTTACGCTCACTACCTCACAAAAAGGATTCGCTATTTCTACGCCTGTCAGTGAATCAATAACATATGTAATCGTTGCATTCAGCAGAAATGGCGGTGGTGGAGGCTCATTGCGCCTCATGGGAATTGACGCGCCACAATCAAAATCTCTGGGAAATCTGGATTTGTCAGAATCGGTTTTTGCATACGAATCTGAATCTGGCATCCAATACATCGGGTTTAAAGACAGTTCTCAACTGTATTTTGGCAGAGAAGGCGAAGATGATTCATCAAAAACGCATGCTTCTTACACAATTTCTGGAAATCAAGTGATTGCTTCGCTCAATGATGAAACGCTTGTATTCACCATTATGTTTAATAAAGAAATCGTTTTAGTTTCAGAAAGCGGCGAATCATTCAAGCGATACTATGACGAGATTTCACGCAATTCCAGCGGCAACAGCTCTTCAAATCCGTCCGAAACATACGGAGACGGAAAGGAATCTTCAACGAGCGGGCAAATTCTAAACTTCTCGGTTCAGAATCTTTCGATTACCGCAGAATTTACAAAAGTTCCCAGTACTTGGACTGATTCAGAGGGCAATGAGCATGCAGATGAAAGCGATGCAATTATTGCGCGGGCATATGATTCAAATGGAAGTGAAGTCACAGAGCAGATTACATGGAACTTTCAATATTATTCGTTAGGCGATAATCTGGGAATTGGCTGGAATGACAACATCGTAACCCTCTACTCTCAGGACGGCTCATACCAACTTGTTATCACGGCATATGACAGCAACAACATATTGCTTGGCAGTTGCACGATTTATATAAAATTCTATGAGGGAGAAATCAGTATCGACGGAATTTAAAATGGCAGTTCACAATTATACGACGTTTTACTTCTGTATCCAATAAACTGCGTTCCGAACAAACGAGCGCGAAAAGACTTTTGTGATTACAGCAGAAATCCATATGGCAAAGCCCGGAAGCGCAAGGACTTTGCCTTTTTTTATCGCCTTATAGCCGCACCGAGCAACAGATTTTGCGTCCGCAAAGAAAAAGTGCTTGAACAGGCTTGATTTTCCTGCTTCGGCGGTATCCCAAAAATCCGTTTTAACAGGTCCTGGACAAAGAGCCGTTACCGTTACGCCTGAATTCGTTTTTTTAAGTTCCACAGAAAGAGCTTCGGAAAAAGAGCGGACAAATGCCTTGCTTGCGTAATAGACTGCCATTTTTGCGCCTGGCATAAAGGACGCAATCGAAGCGACATTCAGAATATGCCCGTTTCCACGCGCAATCATCTGGGGAAGGAACAAATGGGTAAGCGTTGTAAGCGTGGCAACATTGAGTTGAATCATCGCCTGCTGTTTGCGCACATCACTTTCGGCAAAAAATCCCCAGTCACCAAAGCCCGCATTATTCACAAGAACATCAACTTCAATCCCGTGAGCGGTACTATATTCAAACAAGGCTTCTGCGGCACCCGTTTGAGTCAAATCTTGCGCATGTATAGCAACTTTGATGTGGTATGCCGCTTCTAATTCTGCTTTGAGCGCAGCAAGTTTTTCTTCGCGCCGAGCAACCAAAAGCAAATCTGAGCCATCAGCGGCAAAAAGTCGGGCAAATTCCGCGCCGATTCCGCCTGATGCGCCTGTAATGAGAACGGTCTTTTTTTGCATTGATTTTGTATTTTCGTTATTCATTAGTTTCTAAAAGAATGAATTGGAGCGGGTATTCTTCCCCCACGGTTGATGAAATCCGCGCAACTGAACTTACTCACAGGCATGACAGGGCAGCCACCGAGCAATCCGCCGAACTCAATCCAGTCGCCCGCTTTTTTGCCGGGGGCTGGAATCAGGCGCACGGCGGTCGTTTTGTTGTTCACCATGCCGATAGCGAATTCGTCCGCCATAATGCCAGAAATCGTGGTGGCGGGAGTGTCGCCCGGAATCGCAATCATGTCCAAACCGACTGAGCACACGGTTGTCATTGCTTCGAGTTTTTCCAAACAGATTGAGCCTTGTTTGACCGCGTTAATCATGCCCTCGTCTTCCGAAACAGGAATGAACGCGCCCGAAAGCCCACCTACGCTTGTGCTCGCCATAACGCCGCCTTTTTTTACCATGTCGGTAAGCATTGCAAGTGCCGCCGTCGTTCCCGGGCAGCCCGCGCCTTCCAAACCGATTTCTTCAAGAATCCGCGCAACGCTATCACCCACAGCAGGGGTCGGGGCAAGAGACAAATCCAAAATACCGAAATTCACGCCAAGCCGAGAAGCCGCCTCAGTTCCAACGAGCTGACCTAAGCGCGTGATTTTAAACGCCATTTTTTTAATGCCTTCTGCAAGCTCATTTATCGGCTTTCCTTTGTAATCACGGGCGGCGGCAAGGATTACGCCTGGTCCCGAAACACCCACATTGATGACAGAATCAGCCTCACTCGGTCCGTGGAACGCGCCCGCCATAAACGGATTATCCTCTGGCGCGTTGCAGAACACGACGAGCTTTGAGCAGCCGTTAATCGCGCAGTCCTTGCTTGCCTCGGCGGTCGCTTTTATCGTTTCGCCCATGAGCTTTACCGCGTCCATGTTGATTCCGCTTTTTGTTGAACCCACATTTACGCTGGAGCAGACAAAATCCGTCGTCGCCAGTGCTTCTGGGATTGAGTCAATCAAAATCTTATCTGCGGGGGTGATTCCCTTTTGCACGAGAGCTGAAAATCCGCCGATAAAGTTGATTCCGAGTTCGCGCGCGCATTTGTCGAGCGTTTTGCAATATTCTACATACGACTTGGCATTGCTCGCCCCCGCCACGAGCGCAATCGGCGTGACGGAAACGCGTTTGTTGATAATCGGAACACCCAGTTCCTTTTCAATATCCTGCCCGACTTTGACGAGATTCCCCGCCTTTTTCATGATTTTATCGTACATCCGCTGATTCGCTTTTTTTGAGTCCGAATCGGCGCAGTCCAAAAGAGAAATTCCCATCGTGATACAGCGCACATCGAGTTTGTGGCGCAAAAACATATTGACCGTTTCTTGAATTTCAACAGGGGTGAATAACATAATTCCTCCACTTCCTATCATATAGTTTTTGTTCAAAAAATACTATGCTAATTTTTCTTTAATTTCCTCAAGAACTTTTAAATCAGCAATTGCATCATCGAGCGGAGAAACAAGCTCGCTTTCACCATCTAAGAAATCAACGGCATTTTGAACCATTCCGCTAAAATAGCCCGTTTTTTTAGGCAGTTTGATTTTTTGTGCTGAGAGAGAATAAAATCCCGTGTACAGTTTTGACTCTTCCCGCTTGTAGAATTGGGCAATTCCGTTTCCAATGATAATTTTTCCAAGCGTGCCAAGAATTTCTACCCTGAATTCAAAGAATTTGCTTCGTCCGCTCATTTTTACCGTAATTTCTGGAATAGTACCAAATGTACTAACTACCGATTGATAGTGTGCTGAGAAATTTCTGACAACTTCCTTTTCATCTTTATGAATTCCACTAACTATCGGTAGTTCTAATTTGCACCCAAAAAGATATTGAATAATATCAACTAAATGCGTTCCGTCATGCAAGAGCGAATAGGTTCCGTCATTTTCAAATTCTTTGCCATAAATCCGCAGGCCAGAATCTAATTCTCCAACGACCGATTGGATGTCTCCAATTTCTTTGATTAAACTAACTATCGATAGGTAATCTTTTGAAAAACGACGCTCATGATTCACCATCACTTTTACGCCACATTCTTCCGCCTTTGCTTTTATTTCGTTGGCTTCTTTTGAGTTTAAAGCAACTGGCTTTTCAAGAATCACCAATTTGGGCTTATATTCGATTGCTTTGATACATTCTTCAAGATGATACTCTTCATTTACCGCAACCGTTATAATATCCAAACACGTCACATTTTTATACAATTCTTCACTCGTTGAAAAAGAAAGCGTAAATTCATTTTTGGAATTGTGTTTTTTTACATAGTTTCGCCAGTTTTCAAGATTTTCCTCGTTTGTATCTGCGGCGGCAATCAAACTGATTCGCTTGTTTTTTAAAAGTGCCATTGTATGACTTGCTGGCTGCTCGCGTTTTTTGTCAAATCCAAGTGAAAACCCGATTCGCCCGGTACCGATAATGGCGGCAAAATATCGATTTTTTTTCATATATTCCCCATTATCCCAAAATTTTATAGAGCAGTTTATACAATGCAGTGGCTTCTTCTGAAGTCAAACTAATGCACTTTCCCATTTCTTCTGGAACAGAAAGAGCCTGCTCACGAAGTGCCTCACCCTGCGGTGTGATGGAAATAGTTACGACCCGTTCATCCGTTGCCTGACGAGTGCGAGTGAGTAAATTTTTTTCTTCCATTGCTTTTAAAAGCGGAGAAAGCGTGCCTGTATCAAGGTACAATTGCTTTCCTAAATCACCAACGGTAAGCGTTTTTTGCTCCCACAAAACCATCATCACAATGTACTGGGTATAGGTGAGATTCAGATTTTTGAGCAAGGGTGTATATTTTCGTAAAATTTCCCGACTCGCCGCATAAAGCGGAAAACAAAGCTGATTTTTTAATTTGAGAGATTCGTAGTTCTTTTTTTGTGGCATAGGTTCTCCAATATAATCACATCAATTTCTATTGTATTCTATATGATTGCACACAAAAAAAGCAAGAATTTTTTTGAAAAATTCTGTTGACAAATTATATTGTATCAAATATAATTTCATTAAATAAAAGATATGTGGTTATGTCTGACTGATTCATATGTCATTGTCGGGCTTGACCCGACAATCTACCCATAGGAGGCACATTATGGCAATTTACGATTACAAAGTTTTGGACAGAAAGGGAAACGAAGTTTCAATGGATTCATTCAAGGGCAAGGTTTTGCTCATCGTCAACACGGCAACGGGCTGCGGCTTTACTCCGCAGTACAAGGGCTTGGAAGAGCTGTGGCAGAAATACCACGACAAAGGATTGGAAATCCTCGACTTCCCGTGCGACCAGTTTGGTCATCAGGCACCGGGCGACGATGATGAAATCCACGAGTTCTGCCAGATGAAATACAAGACCAGCTTTGACAATTTCAAGAAAATCGAAGTCAACGGCGAGAACGAAATTCCTCTCTACACATTCTTGAAGAGCCAAAAAGGTTTCGCAGGCTTCACAGGCGTTAAAGGCGCGCTCATGAACACGGTTGTTGGCAAAATCGATCCGGACTTCAAGAACAACGCGAACATCAAGTGGAATTTCACGAAGTTCTTAGTTGACCGCGAAGGAAATGTCGTTGAACGATTCGAATCTACGGTTGAACCAAAGAAAATCGACGACAAAATCGCGGCTTTGCTGTAAAATGGAGCAATGACAGAAAAAGAAAAAATGCTTGCGGGGGAATTGTATGACCCGAACGAAGAAGAGCTGCTTTTGCTCAGGCGAAAAGCACACAAATTGTGTCGGGAATACAATCTGCTCGACGAGACTGACGAATATCGCGAAAAGATTCTTGCAGAGCTGATTCCGAACAAAAAGAGCGGACTCACTCTGCAAGGACCGATTCAGTTTGACTACGGCGCGTTCACCAGTTTTGGCGAAAATTGCTACGCGAATTTCAACTTCACCTGCATCGACTGTGCGCCCGTCACGATTGGCAACAATGTCTTTTTCGGTCCGAATGTGTCAATTCTCACGCCGATTCATCCGCTCAGGTGGCAGGAACGAAACCCGTTTGTGCGAGGCGACGGCGTGCTCACAGATTCAGAATACGCAAAGCCCATCACAATCGGCGACAACTGCTGGATAGCGGGCGATGTGACAATCTGCGGCGGTGTTACAATTGGCGAAGGAAGCGTCATCGGTGCGGGAAGCGTAGTCACGCGCGACATTCCAAGCAATGTGCTCGCCGTGGGAAACCCGTGCCGAGCGATAAAGCAGATTGACAATGATACGAACAAATCATAATATTATTCGTGTGATTGTCAAAAATCCTATTTCAGTTTTAGAAACGATGCTGTCTCAAAATGGCGGGAGAATAACTTCAAAAGAAGCAGATTCTGCTGGCATTCATCGTATGTATCTTAAAAAACTTGTCGATGAAGGAAAAATCGTGCAAGTTTCACGGGGTATCTACCAAGATTCGGCATCGTTTGAAGACGAACTTTTCAATTTGCAAGCGCAGTATCCGTCCGGGATTTTTTCTTATGAAACATCGCTTTTCTTGCAAGGACTTTTGGAAAGAGTTCCGTTCATTTGGACGATGACCTTCAAAGGTTCGTATCATTCGCCTTCACTTGAATCAAAAGGTATCTGCATAAAACATTCCTCCGAAAAACTCTATCCGATTGATATAACCGAAACTTTCACAAAAGCGGGAAATAAAGTCCGTGCCTACTCAGCGGAACGAACGCTTTGCGAAATTATGACCAAAAAGGCAAACACGGATATTCAGGTCATCACCTATGCGATAAAAGCCTACGCCACTAAAAAAGAAAAAAAACTTCCCAAACTTATGGAACTTTCAAAATTGTTTCATGTTGAAGCAAGAATCAGAGCGTATCTAGAGGTGTTGCTATGAATATTCTGCATAATGCACTCACCGCGACCATGCTCGAAAAGTGGCAGAGGTATGTGAGGAAGTAGGCACAATGAATGGGGGGTAAATTTATCTTACAAAAATTTTATGCTTTTCCAAATATCCCCGTGCCGTTCCTATTTTCGTTTTTTCATCTGGATTTGCACCGCAATCGATAAACAAATCCGCCATATACTGCACGACAGGCCTCCATGCACGCTTGTCGCGACCTGTCCAAATGAAATAATCCTGCACTTTTGCGGCGAACGACATAAGCGGATTCATCTCAAACTCGTTATTGTGCATTAAATGGCTTACTTCATCTTTAAATTCCGTCAAGAACATAATCAATGTTTCCCATGACTTATGGTCTATAAGATTGTAGATGAAATTGTTTTTCTCAAAGTACTCTACTTCTCCGAACTGCTCCCGAAAAAAGCCAACGACTTCAACAGGAAAATCGGGCTTCGCGCCTCGCTTCAAAAGTTTTTGGCAAGTATCGGCATCGTTTGCCATTCCCACAAGAAAAAGGGCTGTAAAATGGGTTTGAAGTTCTGCCATTGCAGGAATTCGTTTGTCCGTTTCTGAACGGCGGAACGGGGACGACATGGTTCTTGTTGTCCGAATGATAGCATCTACACCTTGTGTGCGTTCAAGAAAGTAGTCAATGATTTTGTCGTATTCCTCAACCTGCTCTGAAAATGTTTCTTCATCGCCAAAGCGACTGATAAAATCCTCGACTTCCTTTTCGGAAATGCGTTCATCCCAATGTTCCATATGGTACATGGTAAAATCCATTGCTTCAGGCTGTGGATTTTCATACATGAAGTTGCGCTGTTTTTCTTCGCGCGTCAGTCCGAATGAATTTTCGTTTATGACATGCGGAATGTGAATATCTTTTTGTTTGCGGATATATTCCCGCAAGCCGAATGAGGCAGCTTCTTTCCGCTCGACTGCATAGATGAGCGGAGATGTCTCTTTATATGAAATTTTGTAATTGTCAAATTCAGAAATAGGTATCTTTTCTGTGATTTGCCTAACCAATTCGAAATCGTACGCTTCGATTGCCCATGCAAGCACGGGAATTTTCACACCGAATTTCAATTCATGTTCCCAACCCGTTCGCTCAATGAGGATTTTTACAAGTCGCTTGTAGCGATTGTACTTTGCGCGGTAGGTATCTAGGATACGAGAAAACTGCTTTGTACAGTTTTTAATCTCAGCAGAGTATTTTTTGCTAGAAGAATCGTATCCGTTTTCTTTCATGCGCTTGTAGGCGTCTAACTGCAAGTTTCTAATTCTTTCATGTGTAGCACTATAGATGTGAGACTTCAACTGAGCGTAAATCCGCAATGCCTCGCACAACGCCGTTTTTCCGTCAAAAGAAACAGCTGTCGTATCGATTTCATTCTCTGAATCGGAAAGCCAGTTTTCGGCAAGGCCGAGCAACCGCTCGTCCTGTAGACTATAGCGGATGCACAAGACAAACGGCGGACACAAATCTTTCTGCTTCGGATTATGGTCTTTGTTCAGCGTGAACAAGGATTTTTCGGGGAGTAGTTTGTTTCTGTCTTTTCCTTTGAGTTTAAAAAGCACCTCATATGGGTGATTTTTGACAAATTTTTGCTTTCTGCGCCCATCGGTTTCAATGGTAATCTTGTGCTGATTTTTATATTCCTGTTTCTGAATTTTCTTTGCCAGTTCCACATCAGCAAAACATTCAGGCGGAAAGAATGAGTAGAAATAATCAAGATTGTTGAAAGTTTCTGAATAGGAATCTTCCGCAGATTCGGGAAATGCGCCAATCGCATATCCGAAATTCTTGAACATCTTTGCATCGCAGCTTACGGGATTTTGAACGCCGTCTTCTTTTCTGATTGACTTTCTTGCGGCAATCCAATTTGCCTTGTAATAATTCGCAAAGCAGAATGCCATCTCAAGGAATTCCACAAGATAGTCACCCGCAAACTGCTTGTATTCAAAAGCGGTATTGAAAAGTTCCATTGCTTTGTCAAATTCTCGACAAGTAACGGCAATATAAGCCTTAAAATATGGAATGAAGAACTGGGAAGCGTGAGGGGCAATTTCTTTATCGCTAAGATGTACAATAAGCTCATGCAATTTTTCAAAAGGAAGTTGATGTTCTGCTTTCAATTGATAGCGATGTATAACCAATGAATATAGTCTTTGAATTATAAAACTTGGAACTCCGTTCGTTTTTCCGCAAAATGTTTTTTTTTCTTCTTCGCTTGTATAGCCAACTTGCAACATATTAGCAAAGAATATTTCAAAAACATCGTGTGAAAATTCTTTTTCTTCAGAAAATCGCAATAAAACTTCTTTTATGCCCGTTATATGTTCTGAAGTTATCTGAAATACTTCCTGCAATGCGTTTTCCACCCCCGAAAGCAGATATTTTGCAATGAATTGCTTTTGCAGTTCTGGCGAACATTTTGTGAGCAATAAATCAAAATCAGACCAGGATGGATTTTTATCTGATTTCATTGCTTTTTCGATAATGCGCTTAAAGGGGTTTACTGTTGATATGCTGTCGTCCAATGTCTCGTACAAAGCGGCAAATGACTTGCAGTTTCTTTCTTTGCGAAGTCTGTCACATAATGATTTATAAGAAAAATCCGAAGAAAGATAAAAGGTGAGGAAATTTTTTACTTGCTCAAAATTATGTTGCGCGTGTTCAAAAATTGCAATAGAAACCTGCTCTTTCAAAACAAATAACATAAACAGTCTTGTTTCATTTTCCGCTACAAGGGGAACTTTGCCACCCTCAAACTCATGGTCACTTTGCCCCTTTTGTTGATTCAGTCTGTTCATCATCGCAAATGGATTGAAATTTTTATATAAGTCAGTTAGAGAAGCCGATAATCCAAGCGATTCAAGAAGAACTTTGTAAGGGATGTCGTATTCCTTGCTCAAATCCGAAAAGAATTCTTCCGCAAGAATTGCGATATTATTATTTGATTTTATAATTGCGTAATCTTCATAATCCTTGATTTTCTCATGATTTTTTGTTTCTTCGGCACAATACCTGTCCCAACTCTTTCTAAGGCTCGCAAATTCGACATTTGGAATTTCACCCATTTTCATTTTTTTCTGAGCAATAGTATATAAAGCATCATCACCAATAACTTTCCTCTCAAATAATGAGATTTGACCCAATGTAGGTAATCCATGCTGAATTTGATTAATTTCCATACCTAAAATTCTCCCGAAAAAAAAGGTGTCTGAGAATTCACCTCGTTTTCTATGCCTGTTGGCATTATTATAAAATCTGTCAGAGAGAAAGTGAAGCAATGACTTTATTCGGAACGCAGATTTGATTGGGGAATTGAACTGCAACCAAGAATAATGTATTGGACTACATTCTTTCTGTCAAGATTTTTTAAGGAGGCGACAAAATGCCAAACAAACCAATCACGCCTGCAAACAATCAGGCTAACATGCAGAACGCGAATAAGGGAACACCGGGCGTAAACAAACAGTATGCTCAGGTTCACGGAAATCGCGGAGCACAACTTAATCCCAATCGAAAAAGCAAATAAGTCGTGCACTTATCGGAGTAGAGTTTATCAATTTTATTTCGGAAAACTGTCAACTCTTCGAAATAAAATCACTAGTTATAAATAGGAGTAAAAAATGGACACAGAAAATATGACACCAGAAATGAAAGAAATCGTAGAGTCTTTCAACGCACAATTGGCAAAGATTCGTGAACAATCTGCAGAATACACAAAAGAGATGAATGCATTGCAAACCAATTTTATGGTAAAAATCGAGGAACTCCAAAAGCAACAGGCAATAGAAATGAAAGAAATCGTAGAGTCTTTCAACGCACAATTGGCAAATATTCGTGAACAATCTGCAGAATACACAAAAGAAGTTGCAACGGCGATGAATGCATTGCAAACCAATTTTATGGTAAAAATCGAGGAAGTCCAAAAGCAACAGGCAATAAAAACGCGAAAACTCTCTCAAAAAGAGCAGAATTCCATCATTGCCTTGAAACAACTTGGCTGGACTAACGCCGAAATCGCAAAGATGCTGGATATTGACGAAAAAACGATTGAATCATCTGAAGATTTTCTCAAACAGCGACAAAGTGTTAGTGAATTGAGAAAAAGGGCTGGACGGTGGAAGAAATTGCCCGCAGTTTTAAAACGCTAAGCATCAATGAAATTCAAATGATTTTGGAGTTGGAAGGTTTTTGATGATAATTCTTTCCGAGCAGAGTTTATCAATTTCACAAGCAAAAGGAGAATCTATGGAAACAAAAGAATTAAAAGAAAAATTAAAAATCTTGTTTCGTTCTTACAGGCACATGACACCGTACATCAAACGGGAGCTTTCTGCATTGGGAATCACGACTACCCGTCAAAAAAATCATATTGTTCTGGATGTGCAAGGACATTCTGTTCCGATTGGCTGTACGGTGAGTGACCGACTAGTCGGAAAGAAGATTGTCGCACACATAATGAGTTGCCTGTAGGAATATGCCCATGAAAAAACCGATTCCCCAAAAACTCGACCTGCTCATCATCACGACGAATTTCTGCCGTGCGGACGAGGAGCGCACGCCCTACGGCGTTTCGTGCCTTGTGAATGCGTTCCGCAGGGGCGAAAGCGCAAAATCAGGCAGAATACGGTCGTTTACTTACGATTTGAACCGACATTTTGACAGCGAAACGGGAAAATTCAAAATCAACTTCAAGAAAATTGCCCGCTTCCTTGCGCGAAAAATCGTCAAAAGCGGGTGCAATGTTGTGGCGTTCAGCACATTCGCTTGGAGCGACTTGATTTTCACAAAAACGATGGCGATTCTTGCATGGCGGAAAAATCATCCGCTCATCGTGCTTGGCGGACCGATGGTCATAGGTTCGCTTGCGGAATTGCAGGGCTTGTATCCTCATGCGGATTTTTTCATCGAGTCGTACGGCGAGAAGGTCTTTGCGAATCTTCGGGAATATCTTTTGCAGGCTCATGAGGGCGGAAGTCGGCTGATAAAAGATTTGCCCGTTTTTGAGGAACTTGTTTCGCCGTATTTTTCAAATCTCATCAAAATCGAAAAGGGAATGTCAGTCCGCATGGAACTTCGCCGCGGCTGCCTCTTCAACTGCGCGTTCTGCCGTCACCGCAATCCCGAAAAGAAAGTGTTCTGCGTGGACTGCGCTCAAAATCATCAGCGGGAACTCATGCTGTTCAAAGAAAAACAAGTCGGAAAAATCAATGTGCTCGACCCGTATTTTAACGATGTGCGACCCGAATTCAAAGAAATAAGCCGTGCCTTTTTGCAGAATGTACGCGACTTGCAGATTGACACGAAGATTTCGCTTCAAATCCGCCCCGAAATGCTTGATGACGAATATTTGAACATCGCCCAGACCATGCCGAACCTCATTTTTGAAATCGGAATCCAGTCTCTCGATGATGCCGTTATCGCAAAAATCAACCGAGGCGGAAAAGACACACGGAAGAAAGTGCTTGAAAAACTCGCCGAAGTCGCCCGCCGAAAAATCACCAGCGAAATCACGCTCATTTACGGCTTGCCCTTGCAGACGGCGAAATCCTTCGCAAGCGACATTGCCACGCTCACATCACTCGGATTTTCAAAAATCAGCGCGTTTCCCCTGCAAATCTACCGCGGAACGGAACTTTTTTCGACCTATCGCAAATTCGGGCTAAAAACGCGGCTCAATGAAATCGGAATTCTTGAAGTATGCGACAATCCCACGCGCGATTTTGCGAAAATGCGGGCAATCGCAACAAACCTAAAAAACTAAGCTGGACGAAACTCTTCCACACATCATCTTGACAAAATTATATTTGATACAATATAATTTCAATTGAGAGGTGAATTATGACATACGACATCATCATCATCGGGGCGGGACCTGCGGGTGTTTCTGCCGCCTTGTATGCAAAACGCGCGAATCTTTCGGTCGCTGTTATTTATTCTGGTGAAAGCCAGCTCGAAAAAGCGCACAAAATTGACAATTACTACGGCTTTCCCGACGGAATCACGGGGACTGACCTTTACAAAAACGGCATTCAGCAGGCGAAAAATCTTGGAATCGAAGTGATTGAAGCGGAAGTCACGCACATTGAGATGCTCGCTCCCCCGCCACAAACGCAATACTCGGTCAAAGCGGGCGACACGGAACTTACGGCTCAGGCAATCATCCTCGCCACGGGGAACAAAAAACTCCGCCCGCCGATTGAAGGCATCCTCGACTTTGAGGGAAAAGGCGTTTCGTACTGTGCAATCTGCGACGGATTTTTCTACCGCAAAAAGAATGTGGCGGTCATCGGGAACGGCACTTTCGCCGTGGCTGAGGCAAGCCATCTCGCGCACATCGCCGAGAGCGTCACGATTCTCACCGACGGAAAAGACGATTCTGAAGTAAAGGCAGCAATCGCGGCTGACAGTTCAATCGCCGAAAAAATCAAAGTTGATGTGCGGAAAGTCGCAAAAATCATTCCGAACGCTGAGAACACAAAAGTCGGCGGCGTAGAATTCGCGGACGGTGAATCGCTCGCACTTGACGGCGTGTTCGTGGCTCTCGGAAGCGCAGGCGCGGCGGACTTCGCAAAAAAACTCGGTCTTGCCTTAAACGGTGACTCAATTGCGGCGAACGAAAAAATGGCGACCAACGCGCCAGGAATCTTCTCGTGCGGAAATGCGAACGGCGGACTTTTGCAGGTGTGCAAAGCCGTGTACGAAGGCGGTGTTGCAGGATTGAGCGCGGTGGACTATATCCGAAATCTCAAAAAAGCGGGAAAATAAAAAATTCAGGCTTTTTTCTGCGGTCATTCTTTGCTATACTATCTGCATGATTATTTGCCCAGCACAGCCGTTCGATATTTTTCAGATTATGAATATTGAACGGCAGTCATTTATTCCTCAAATTCAAGAAAAAAAACGCGTTTTTGAAAAACGGCTCAAAATTTTTCCAGAAGGATTTCTCGTGCTTGCGGATTCCAGTGATGAAGTCGTCTTAAAAAACAAAACTGCGCTTGTCACTGGGTATTTGTGCAGCGAATTGTGGGATTCTCTTCCTGATTTTGAAATTTTGCAGTCAAAAAATGAAAAAGAACAAAAATCTGCGCTAAAAAAAATAGAAAAACGCTTTGAACTTGGCCATAATCCGCTTTCTACGCACAAAACAACAGGGCCTTTTTTATATATTTCTTCCTTTGCGCTTTTAAAAGACTATCGCGGTAAAAAATACGGAGAAAATTTCTTTAAGAATTCGGTGGCTGCCTTGTGCTGTGCCATGCCTCATATCAAAAAAGTCGTCGTGCTTGTGAATTCTGAATGGCAAAGTGCCATAAAAATCTATGAAAAACTGCAATTCCAAAAAATCGCTACGCTCACCGAATTCTTTCCGACTATCCAAAAAAAGTAAATTCGGATGGCATTATAATGACTTCAGATGCAAAAAATTTCCGTGATATAGAATTTGCCCACACAGAAAATGATTTTGGAGGAATCAAGATATAGCAAAAAAAGGGGCATTACGCCCCAAATATAATAAACGAGCCCCAGCTTTGCTAGAAAGGCTCGGAAGGCAAAAAAATGAGCCGCGAAAAGCGACTCATACTTTGCAAGGCGTCTAGCGGAATCGAACCGCTCAATGATGGTTTTGCAGACCAGTCCCTTACCACTTGGGTAAGACGCCAAAGTAAAGATAATATAACGAAAATCAAAAGATTTGTCTAGTACAATAGAAAGATTTTGCAAAATTTGCTAGAATATTTCCCGCTTGTATGAAGAAGATTTTTTTTGCTTTTTTTAGCTTTTTCGCATTGTGTACCATTTTCCCGCAGAATTCAACCATTCCGTCTACTGCTGATTTTTGGAGTGATTATCCAAATGATCAGCTCGCCGATTTTTTGATTTCAAAGATGAGTGATGAAGAACTTCTCGCCCAGATTTTTATGTTCGGTTGGGCAGGAGAAGAACCGAGTACGCTTTTAACCCAATGGATTTCAGAACGAGGCTTGGGAAGCGTAAAAGTTTTTGGTTGGAACACAAATAATACAGAAAAAGTTGCGCGTTCTGTAGCTTCGGTACAGGAATTTGCCCAGCGTCGTCCTTTAAAAATCCCGCTCTTTGTTGCAACAGACCAAGAAGGCGGCCCCATTCGCCATGTCAAAGGCGACACCACCATCACGCCAGGAAACATGGCAATCGGTGCGTCAAAATATCCTGTGGACGCATACTACAGTGCATATTACATTTCCCGCGAAATCAAAGCACTTGGCATCAACATGAATTTTGCTCCTACCGTCGATTTGTACACAAATCTCGATTCTTCGGTAATCGGGGAGCGTTCTTTCGGCGAAGATGCTGAACTTGCCGGGCAGCTTGCTTCGGCGTTTGTGGCAGGCTCAATCGCGGCGGGCGTTATTCCAACGGCAAAACACTTTCCTGGCCACGGCGACACCAGTTCAGACTCCCACATAAAATTACCTGGCGTATACATAAACTGGGAAGAAGCCGAAAAGCGTGAGCTTGTTCCTTACAAATACTTGATTTCACAGAATTTGCCGGCAATTATGAGCGGTCATCTTCTGTACCCACGAATTGAGTCCGAGCCAGTTTCGCTTTCCCGCCCCTGGCTCACAGAAATTTTGCGCGAAAAACTTGGCTTCAAAGGCTTAATCATCACCGATGACATGCATATGGCAGGTGCATGGGGCTACGCAGGAAGCACATCAGAAGCATTTAAACGGGCAATTATCGCCGGAAACGACATAATTCTGGATTCACAAACCGCTTCGCTTGACGAACGCTTATGGACACTAAATCTTTCGCTTATCCGAAGTGACCCCAATTTCCGAACAATTGTTACAACGGCGGCACATCGCGTCGTTCTTTCAAAACTCAATTATTTCAAAAGCGGAAACGCAGCCCCGCTCTATCCAGAAATCGCCCGCCTCAAAGAGCTGATTCCTGACAAAGACGGGCAGAAATTCTTTTTGTCTCAGGCATGTCGTTCAATCACTGCGTACAAAAAAGGCACATTCCCATACAAAAAAGGCACAAACGAGCGATTGCTTGTCGTAGGTCCTGCGGACAAAATTTTGCAGGAAACGCCAGAAGTTATCCGTGAAGAATCACCTTTTTTCACTGAGGCAAAAAAACGCTATGGCGAAGTCGGATTTTTTAAAATTGATTTTCCTAGCTTAGGCCCCATCGGAATCGACTGGAACGGAAATCAGCTCGAAGCAATGGCAACGGGCTATGATACGATTATTTTTTATGTTCCAGATAAAGAAGGCGCACAAATTGCAAAACGACTCGCGAACAGCGGAAAGCGCGTGATTATTCTTTCCTCGCACTCCCCCGTACCCATTTTGAGCGGTTTTGATTTTGCCGATACGATTCTTATTGGCTACAGCGATTCTGTATACACATTCAAAGCACTTTTTGGCGCATTGGCAGGAGAATTTGTGCCAGAAGGTGTGTTGCCGTTGAATTAGCGGCCTCTGCACGGCACATTTTCTGTTTAGAATGAAGGCATTTCTTTCTTTTTGGTGTATTTGTAGTCCGTTGCGTGAGAATTCGGGAGTTTGCCATCGATTCGGTCGTTTTCTTTTTGAATCTGAAGTTTGACCAATTCTTTGAACGCCGTCATCAGGCACTCAGGATTTACGCTTTTTTCGGTGATTGCTGCCTCTTGCATTTCCTTAATTAAGTAATAGCAGGTTTCAATCGTGGAGACACATTCTTCGCTCGGCTCTTTTTTGAATGTGTAGATTGAGCGGTAGCTTCCCGAAAAACTCAGTTTTGGCAGTGCCATGATATTCTTGCTTTCACGAATCATTTTTTTTGAGCAGAACCATGTAGAGTCGATTATGATTGCAAGCAATTTTTTGTTTCCGATTTGAGCCTTAAAGCCTTCCTTTTTTGAAGACCATGCGTTTTCATCAGGATACAGAAGAACGGGATAATAGCGACTATCAGAAAGAAGCTCGCACAACCGCTGATTTTTAGTGAAGTCAATTCCGACTAAAATTTCTGAGTCAATCAGCCCCGCATGGGCAATCCGCCCCGTGCCCGTCCGATTTCGCTTTGCTTCTTTTGGATGCATGAGAAAAACAAATTTTATTCCCGGATCAAACGGCGGAACAAATCGACAGAGACAGGTTTCTAAAGGACGAAGACATTTATAACAGATTGTGCGCATAGAAGAAAAATCCCCGCCGAAGCGGGGAAAATATTTCCTGTTCGAGTTATTTTGCGTTTGAATTGCGGACTACATAGTTGTAATCAGCACCAACATTTGCAGGAACTTTGTCTGTAAGTTTGAACAAATCTCCCAAATCGAATACGCCGTTCGCGCTTCGTGGAAGTCGGTTGAATGTCTTGCCGTCTTCTTTGAGACCGTTTGCGATGTTCTCAAAGTCAACGCTCACAAATGCATCTTTACCGAGTTTTACGCCACTCTTGTTGATTGGCTGTGCTCCGTCATAGAAGAAGTTAGAGTCATCAGCCAAGCGTTTGCGCATATCTGGGTCTTTGTCATCATCAAACTTGTCGCGACCGTTTCCAGCAGCAGAAAGCACGCCCTTTGCACTTGCGGTTCGTGGATACTGTTTTGCATCTCCCTTACCATAGAGGTTGAGGTTCGTTTCTTTGTTGCCGTAAAGCGTACAATTTTCAACAAGAAGCGCAGGATTTGAGTTGGTTGTGATACCGTTCAAGTCGTTGTTGAATGAAATAGAATTCTTGATAAGGTGTTTGACCGCAATACCGTCACCACCGAGTTTGAATCCGTTTCCGTCGCCCTTACCAGTATTGTCAATCTTTCGACCGTTGTTGTACGCGATACAGTTTTCGAGCAATACCGCACCGATTGGACCTGTTTCGATTTTTGCGTACAAATCCCAGCCGTCGTCAACATTGTGGTGAGCCACGCAGTTTCGGAACACATTGCCTTCGCCCGAAGTAAGTTTTGAAGCGAAGCCGTCAGCATTGTTCTGAGCCGGGTCACAGTTTCCGAATGATTCACAACCATAAATAAGGTTATGATGCGGCCATTTTGCTGGAGGTTCAGCAGAGCGACCCGCAATCTGAATACCCGTGTCGCCGTTCAAGTAGGTGTCTACCATGCGGATTTCGTTGTATGCGCCTGCAATCTGCAAAGCCTTACAATCGTCTGGCGTGCGCGTGATGTCAATATTTTCGATTGTCCAGTAGTTTCCGTACAAGTTGAAAGCCGTAACCGTTGCTTTTGAGCCACCGAAGTCGAGAATTGCGCGGTCGTTCGGATTTTCTGATTTGAGCACTTTGCGAGCTTTCTTTGTACCATCGTTTCCGCGTTCAATCCAAATGCTCTTTGTTGGATAGTATCGTCCGCCTGCAAGAAGCAATGTCTGGCCTGGTTTTGCGTATTTAATTGCTGAATCCAAGTCGATTGGAGAATCTTTTGCGCCTGTGCCAAAGATATTTCCGTTTTGTGATACATAAAGCTCATTACCTTTGTAAGTAATTACCGCAACAGAATGCATGTAGGTAACGGCCTTGTAATTTTCTTCATAATCATTGACTTTTGGATCTGAATTGAACTGAGCAATGACTTCTTTTTTAGAAGGTCGCCAGCCATCTTCTGGATCAAATGTTACATGAAGGTCAGTAATGCCACGACCTTTGTCAAGCTTGAGTTTGAGAACTTTCTTGTAATCAACATTTGCTTCAACTTTGTCAGCTTTTACGAGAACTTTTCCGTCATTGTCTTCGATATGAATAGTACCCTTTGCATTTGCCGTAAAGACAAATGGATATTTTGCATCATACCAGGTTGAAGGACAATCGATTGAAGTGGTGAGCGGAACCAATGTTGGCGGCTCAGGAATTGCCGGCGGGTCTTTTTTGGGATCCGTGATGTTAAGAACGACATCGCTGAATGTAGCGTTACAACCGCGAGCTGCGGCAAAACCAACATAAATGTGGTCTTTATCGAGCTGAACGAGCTTTTCATTCTCGTTGTCGTACATGATGAATTCTTCAACCGTGTCTTCCGAAGCGATTGCACGCTTGTAGATTGCATGGTAGCCCGTGTTGTCTTTTTTGAGCGTAACGCGGTACACATCGCCTGTTTTGATTGCGTCCGAAGCCTGATCGTAGCTGAATGCCTTGCTCACGCTCAAACATTTCTGAGAAATTGCGGCATCACCTTCCGCGATGATTGCGTCCGTGATTCCAGAGACGAATCGTGAACCGATACCGTCTTTGATTTCTTTTTTGACACCGTTTACATGCGTTGTGTATTTTCGTGTGATAACGCCAGCCGAGTTGTTGTATGCGATAATCATTGGCTCGCCATCGATTCCCAAGCGGTCAATTGCCAAAAGACCAAAACCTTCCTGACCGTCAGCCATCGGGTTGTGATAATCAACAGTTACGGTTGCAGTGAGTTCAAAATTCTCTTTGTATGGGTCAATTTCGGTGTAGTAGAAAGAAATACCATCGAAGAATGTTTCAAATTTACCACCTTTATCGATGATGTTGCCTGTTTTTGGATCGTAGGTACAAGAATTGACTTGAACTTTAAGATTGTCAGAATCAAGAAGCTTAAAGTTGTTGCGCTTTGGGTTTGTTGATGTACCGAATTCAGTGAAGTTCCAGACTCGTTCTGGATCTGCGCGTGAAGTCTTTTTGATGGTGTCAGAAGGTGTTTTGTCACTGCCACGAATTGCAGTTACGACAAAATTTGAAACCGTTCCGACAGGAAGTGAAACTTCCGCCTTTAAATCTTTTGTCTGTGGCAAGGCAACATTTTTGTTTGCCGCATCAGTGTATGAAAGCACATAGCCTTCTGCCTCTGGAACTGAAGACCATTTGACTTCCATTTTGCCACTTCCAAGATTTCGCACCATAACGGCACTTTTTACCAATGGAAGTACATATTTAAATGTGGCAGAAGCAGACTCGTGTTTTTCCTTTTCGCCATTGCGCTCTGCATAAACTGTAAAAGTGTATGTTCCTGATTTTGACACCGTGAATGTTACGGTTTTTGCTTCTTTTCGAGTGCGACCATATGCCTCGCTTCCAGAAGCACCTGTATCTGATTTGAAAGAGACCGTGCCTTTGTCTGCACCGTCATTTGATGTAAGGCTGTTGAACGAAACTTTGATTTCGTTTGGTCCAGACTGTTCAACCTTTGTGATTGCTGGGGCTGCAACTTCCGCCCATGCTTTTTTTTGTGCAAAAGCACCGCTTGCAGCAAAAAGTGCGATTGCAGAAGCACACAAAAGTTTCAAGAGTGATTTTTTCATTCTTAAATTCTCCTTTTTTTTTATTATATCACAATATCCACAAAAAAGGCAGACTTATTTTAGTCTGCCTCCCAAATTATGTTAAAATATAACAGAATTTTAATTATTTGCTGATTTCGATTTTGTAGATGTACATGCCGCCAGCAGTGCTGTAAACACCGTAAGTACCAGCAGCATCGATTTTTGTTGAATCGATATGAACATCGCCTTCTTTGTAAGAACCTGCTGCGATAACTTTTACTTCATCACCTGTATCAACATTGACCAAGTGAAGCGGGCGAGAGCCTGAGCCAGAGTTGTTGCAGAGAATCTTTACTGTTTCGCCAGCTTTTACTGGGAATGTAATGATTCGCTCCATTTTCTTTGCAGAACCAGAACCCTTTGTAGAAATACACTGAGTGAATGTATCATCGCCAACAGTACGGGTATCGCATTTTTTGACTTCCATAGCTTTGTCTACAGAACCAATAAGAACGAATCCGTCTTCTTCCTGTTTTTCAGTTGTAATCTGACCCTTTTCAAGATCGTTACCGTTGATGTAGCCTTCTGCAAAAGAGAAAGCTCCGAACATAAATGTAGCTGCCAACACAGCAAGAATTTTTTTCATAGGAATTACCTCCGTTTACTGTTCTTAAATAGTAGAACATTTTTTTAATACATGTGTTACAAAAAATTCAAAAGAATTTCTTTTGTATTATTATAATTCTTCGGTTAAATAAAAAACATACAAATATTTTAAATTTTCCGATGTAATTTTGTAAATTCCTTTTATTTGAACTGAGCGTCAAGCCATTCAAAGCTTGAAAGCTGCTGTTCTGGCAAATACGCGTGCTCGCCGCCTGCGATAAGCTCCGTTTTGAGTTTGTCTTCGGCTTTGTTCGCTTTCCAAATCTGATGGACTTTTTCGTACGCTTCTTTTGTGCCTTCGGTCGGGTTTACCGCGTCATCGTCACCGCCGATAAAATACATCGGTTTTGGAGCGGCAAGACCTGCGACATCTGGGTAGTCCAAGAATTTTGCAATCGTTGGGTGGAGCATACTGAACGCAGAGTTTCCTTTGAGCTGTCCGTCACCGATTTTGATGTGACCTTTCATTGTGCCGAACCAGCAGACCGCAACGCCCGCCGTAATGTCGTCAGAAAGGGCTGCAAGCTGCCAAGAGCGGAAACCACCCATACTGAATCCGATACACGCGACCTCCTTTTT
This sequence comes from Treponema sp., assembly GCA_017464425.1. Lineage (GTDB taxonomy): Bacteria > Spirochaetota > Spirochaetia > Treponematales > Treponemataceae > Treponema_D. The sequence continues at coordinate 83,887 of JAFUDX010000002.1, read as the reverse complement.
GTCGACCTGTGGGAGCGAAGCGAGGAATTTTGCAGCGCGTACATCTTCCTGCGCGATGATTCCTGCGAAACTCGTGCCCATGTTAAAGAGGTTTGAGCCGAGTGACTGCTGGCTGTCTGTTTTGAAGCCCTGCACTGAGCGGTCGCCCCAACCGAGCGCGTCAAATGAAAGAACGACATAGCCGCGTTTTGCAAGCTCGTCGCCAGGGAACTGTTCGCCAAAGTAGCGTGCAGACCAGTTTTCTGCTTCGGCAAGTTTTTTCTCGTCTTCTTCGGTGGTGCCGAACGGTTTTACCATTTTTTCTTTACCGATGGTGAATTTTGAGCCGTGGTCATGGAGCATGAGGGCTGCAGGGTGCTTTTTGCCTGTGTCAGGAACCAAAAGATATGCGAGCACACGGCTTTCCGCGCTGATGTTGAACACGACTTTTTGAGCTTTGTAGCCTTCGCGCTGCTCTTCTTCAAGAACGACCATATCAAACGGCGTTTTGTCCTCGTTCTGAATGATGAGTTCCTTTGCTTTTGCCAAGCCAGCCTGCTTCCATTTTTTGGGATTTGCGCCGTCTTTCCAGCCCATTGAGAATTCCCATTTTTTAAGGATTGACTCGTAGAATGTGGGCAAGCAGCGGTCTTTTGCGTTGATTTCCTGTTTCACGTATTCTTTACTCCCTTCTGCAAAAAGTGAAAATGAGAGCAAAGCAGAAACAGCAAGTAAAAGTGATTTTTTGAATAATTTTTTCACGGTTTTTCCTCCATGCCTACATATTAAAGTATATTTTGTAAAAAAATATCTAAAATATCATCTTTTTTATGTAGAATTGAGCAAAAATCATAAAAAAAGTTATAAATCGTAATAACTCGTATACCCAGCTTCCCACAAATCATCATCGCTCATATACCGCTTTAAATCCTTGCGGGCTTCATCAAATTTATAGCGCATCAGCGATTTGGCCTTGTCGCTCGTCATTTGATAGATTCGTTCGAGCAGGCGCGGCTCTATATCGCTTTCGACCCCTTGCTGGCCGAGCGAATTTGAAAAGACGAATACATTGAGCATGACTCCGTTTTTTTTACGCTGCATAACAAGAATCGCATCGCTCGCAAAATGAAGTCCGTTGATATTTATAAGCATTTTGGGCACTTTTTCGTACATCTGAATATCAAGCGTCCTGTCAAAAATCGCAGAAAAGTGGCTCATGCTGATGTCGAGAACACTGCCTTTCATCTGGCCATGCTTTGATATAAAACTTACGCGGCTTTTTGTATCACAAATTGCACGGATATTTTTGCGGCGGCCACATGCCTGATTCGCGTACATAACTTTGTCAATCAGCGCGAAATTTTTTGTTTTTTGATATTCAAGCGAAATACAGCCGCACTGAATTCCCACATCAAAAAGATAATATTTTTCAAGTTTGGCCTTTTCTTCTTCGCTCTGACGCTTTGCATACAGCACGCCGATGAGAATCCGCCCGGCATATTTTTCTTGCAACGCTTTGATGTATTTTTCCCATTTGATGCCTTTTACTTGGGAATCTATATAGAAGAAAAGAATTGAGTCGGTAAATGTTTCGATAATGACTTCGATTTTTGCTTTGAGCGGGCAATAGCGGTCATCACCAATGATATATGTTTCGTATCCACGAGCCATAAAATCTTCGAGATAGGTTTCGGGCAGAAGAGTGACATCAGGAACGATAAAAAATGTCTTTCGTCCTTCGATTATGTGCTCATTCTGTTCTTCTTTATCGATAGTTCCCATGTGCGCTCCTATAAGTCTTCAATTTTTTTGCCAGAATAGTGCAAAATCAGTGCGATTGTCTTTGCAGCCGTGAGCAACAAATCCATGTCAGAATATTGGAGCAATCGGCTTTCATTTTCTGTGCCCGTCATATCGACACGGAGATAGCCAAAATGCTCGCTTCGATAAGAAATTTCTGCAATACAACTTGCCGTAATGTGCTGGCTTTCGCAGATGGCATACAGTTCATCTTGCTTTGCACGGAGCAGGTTTTTCGTTTCGCTCATATAGAGGACGCCCGTGAGCTTATTGATGCTTTTTTCGATAAGTGCGTACGGAATCGGCGTAAAGTCGCTGTTTTTTGAAAGCTGATGAATTTTTTGGAAGAAAAGCTGGTTTTCGGTTTGGATACAGATATGGTCGATTTCAAAATATGAGCTGATGAAATTGAACAAATTCTGAATTCCTGTTTTGAGATCTTCCGGTGTGATAAGGAATTTGAATACATTTGAGTGAAGGTTGAGCGTACCGACTGCCTTTTGCTTTTCGCTTTTGGGAACGATATTCGCGTGTTTTTCTGGAAGATAAATGATAAAGCAGTTGCGGCCCTTTGACTTTCCGCGATACAAAGCCTTTTCTGCGCAAGAAATGACATCTTCGTATGTTTCTGCATTTTCTGGATAGCGGTCAAGACCAATCGTAACCGTGAGCGTTTGATTGCCAATTTCGGGAAGCGCGATTTCGTTGATTTTTACAAGAATATTGTGGCAGATGTTCCAAATTTCATCGTATGTGGTGATTTCTCTGAGAACGACTGAAAATTCATCGCCTTTATTGCGTGCAAGAACGCCCTTTTCGCCAATGATTTTTGAAATAGTATTTGCCACATCGTAGAGAACTTTATCTCCACCTTCGCGACCAAACGCATCATTTATGTAAGTAAAATTATCAACATCAAGAAGAATGAATGTAAAAGGAATTTTTTGCTGAATTAAATGTGATGCGTATGCGGAGATTGTTGTTTGCGCGTAAACGCCTGTGATTGGGTCCGTTTCGACCGTATGTTCCTTAAAGAAAGTATCCATAATTTTTACATTATACAACAAGTTTTGCGATTTTTAAAGAAAATTTATAAAAAAGAAAATAGGAATGAGAAGAAAGAAGCGGTAAAAGAGGTTATGCAAAATCAGCTAAATATGATATACTTGATGAAAAACTGCCGTCATTGCGAGCAATAGCAAAGCAATCTATTTTGGAGACATATATGTTAGATTTACTAAAAAGTGGCGGAGTCTTGATGATTCCGATTTTGATTTGTGGGCTTTTTGCGACCTACATCATCATCGAACGGCTTGTGTATTTTTCTTCAGTGCAAAAACGCGACAAAGAATTACGCAAAAATCTGGAAGAATCGCTTACGAACGGCGAATTTCAGGCTGCCGACGCGTTCTGCATTCAGACAGGTACGCCGCTTGCAAAAGTCGTGCGCAAAGCGTTGGATTGCCGAAAACTTTCTGAAGACGACATGCGCGAAATCGTTCAGTGCGAAATCGACTCGGTGGCTCCGCAATTCGACCACTGGCTCACATTGCTCAGCACGATTGCAAATATTTCCACATTGCTCGGACTTTTTGGCACGGTCACGGGCAACATCAAGGCGTTTGGCGTGCTTGGCTCTGGTGGCACTATGGGAAATCCCGCCGTACTCGCAAGTTCCATTTCCGAAGCGTTGATGACCACGGCGGCAGGTCTTTTTGTGGCAATTCCGTCGCTCATTTTCAGCAATTACCTTTCGCGCCGAGCAGACAAAATGGTCACAGAAATGGAAGGCACGGTCACAAAGTTGATTTTGCGACTCACAGGTCGAGTTTTGTAGAGGTTTCATGAAAGTTTCCAATCGAAAAAAGCGTGGCGTGGCAGTTGACCTCACGCCGATGATTGATGTTGTGTTTCAGCTGATTTTGTTCTTTCTCGTTTCCACCACATTCGCGGTTCTGCCTGCAATCAATGTGAATCTGCCCGAAAGTTCCACCGCACAGGGCGCGGACATCGCAGGAATCACAATCACCATGCAATCAAACGGAAAAATGTGGTTCAACGACGAGCAAGTTTCGTTTTCAACGCTGGCTCAAAAATTGGCGGCATTTGACACGGAAGGCACGGCAAAAGAAGAATACCCCGTCACGCTCGAAGCCGATGAAAATGTCACGAACGGCTCAATCGTCAAAGTGTTCGATGTGCTCCGCGGCGAAGGCTTTGTGAGCATCAATTTGAGGACGAGCGATAAATGACCGAAGTTCAGCAAAAGCCCGCAATCGCAGGATTTTTTGGCACGATTGCCGTCTGGATTTTGATTTTTCTCTTTTTTTATTTTTCAGCGATTCTGTTTGCGCCCAAGCAGTATAAGACGATAAAAATTCGCCTCGATGCACCGCAGAAAATGGAAAGCGAGCAGAGGAAACAAAGTGAGCAGTTAGCAGAGAGCAGTGAGCAGCTAAAAAATTCTGAGCAGGAAAGTGCAACTTCACAGGCGAAAGATGTTCAAAATGTGAAAGATAATACTCAAAAGGGGGAAGTCTCCCCCTCACTCCAGCCGCCTACGGCGTCTTCCGCTACCCCTTCTCCTAAGGGGCAAAGCCCCTTAAAATCCCCAGCCGAGCCGAAAAAAAACGAAGCAAAGGCGAAGTCCGAACCCAAAAAAGCGGAAACGGCAAAAACAACGCCTGCCGCGACAAAAAAGGCAGAAACAAAGCCTGTCGAACAGCCCAAGCCCGCTGAGCAAGTGCTTCAAAAGAGCATGGACGAACTTTTGGCTGAACAACAGCAGGCGAAAAAGCCAAAAAAACAAGAATTCGATTGGTCACAATTTGACGAAATGGAAGGAAATTCATCTTCTTCTAGCAGTTCAAGCCAAGTCGCAAAAAACACACCGTCACCAAACACGAATCAGAATGCGTTTTCGGGGAGCGCGGCTTCTTCTTCAAATTCGGCTTCAACGGCAACATCATCAAAATCAACTACATCAAAATCTTCTTCAAACAGTTCTGCAAGTTCCGCAACAACGGCGGCATTGCAAGGCGCGGTCTCGGCAAAGGCATATTCTTCATCTTCCAACGGCGTTTCTTCTTCGGTTACGGCAAATACGGGAAAATCTTCTGACGGCAAAGTGTCGCTTGAAATGTCTGACGGCACGCCGCGAGTCCTTTTGGAGCCAGCCGAGCCAAAAATCATCCTTTCAAAAGAAGCATCGGCATTGATTGACAGCACAAAACGGCTCACGGTTTCATTTACGGTGCTTGCAAGCGGCAATGTTCCCGTCACGAGCGTAAAAATCTCGCCCGATATTCTGCCCCCGCTCGTCACACTAGAAATCCGCGAACAAATTTCCCGCTGGCGATTTCAATCCGCTTCTTACGACGGAACGGCTCGCTTTGAATATACAATCAAAAAAGAATAAAATCCGTTTATCCGCAAATCGTTTTCAACTCCGCAATTTCTTTCGCATACATCTCAATCCCGCTCTGCCAGAAATCTTTCTTCGTGATGTCGAATCCTGCTTTTTTGCACAAATCTTCACAACTCATGCTGCCTGTGTTTGAAAGCAATTCGGCGTAGGTTTTGGCGAAAGACGCGCCTTCTTTTTGGTAGCGGGCATACAATCCTGCGGCAAAAAGCTGACCGAACGCGTAGGGGAAATTGTAGAAATCCAAGCCCGTGGAATAATAGTGCGACTTCACTGCCCACATGTATTCGTGCCGCTCGCTGTTCAAGCCGCTTCCGTAGGATTTTTCTTGCGCGTCACGCATGAGGCGGCAGAAATCGCTTGCGTTCAGTTCGCCTTTTTCGCGCTCCTCAAACACGCTCTTTTCAAAGTAGAATCGGCACAAAATATCGACCAACACTTGGCTCACATCCTGCAAATCCAAGTCAAGAATCTGAATTTTCTCGGTTTCCGTGCATTTTGCAATCATGTCCTGCTTGACGATGGTTTCGGCGAAAGTCGAGGCGGTTTCGGCAAGCGTCATCGGGTACGCGAAGAACGCGGCAGGCTTTTCTTTCATGCACGAAAAATGATACGCGTGACCGAGTTCGTGCGCGAGCGTGATGATGTCGCTGAACGCGCCCGTGAAATTCGTCATGATGCGGCTCTGATGACCGAGCGGAAAATCCTCGTCGTACGCGCCACCCACCTTTCCCGCGCGGACTTCCGCGTCAATCCAGTTTTCGGCAAAGGCTTTTTTGGCAAACGCGCCCATGTCGGGCGAAAATGAATTGTACCGCTCGATGATATAATCGCGGGCCTCGTCGAATGTCCATGTGCGGGAGAGAAGAGAATGGTCATTGAGTTTATGCGGTTGCGTAGCAACTAGCAAATGACCATTTGTGGTGGTTTCGACAGGCTCAACCACCGTCTTTGCATTCATCGGCGCAAATAAATCATAGAACGCGAGCGCGCTTTTGTCCGTGCTTTCCGTCAAGCCGTTTTTGTGGAGAAAATCCGCCTTCAACTTGAAATACTCTCGCCACATCGGAAGGCTTTCTTCAATCGCATTGATTAAAGCATCGAGTGTTTTTTGCGTTAATCGGGCAGAGGCAAGCGAGCGGTCAAGTGGCTTCTGCCATTTTCGGCGGCGGTTGAGCGCGAGGGTTTCGCCTTTGAGATTGGCGAGACACGCCGCGAACGCAATTTCATTCTGCTTTAAAAGCGCGATTTCTTTTTGATACGCAAATTTGCGTGTTTTTGCATCCGCTGAATACGCATCATTGCGTAATTCGTTGAAAGTCTTTCCCGTCTCTTCGTCTTTGAGATTTGAAATCAGCTGCTCGTGCAATCTGTCCCACGCGTCACCGCCCGTCTGCTGCAATTCGCCCGCGAGATTTTCTTCAGCTGCCGACATCTGATGCTTTGTTTCTTCCAATGTTTCGTTTAAAATATAACGATATTCCGTAAATTCGGGAAATCGTGTGTAAAAATCTTCGAGCCGACCGCTATTCGCAAGCAGAACCGACTTGAATCCCAAATCAATCTGCTTATAGCGGAGCATGAGATTGTCAACTTCGGTGATGTTGTTCAAAAACGCGGTGTTCGTGGTGTCAACGGAATAAATGATGTATGCGTAGGCGTTGAGCGTTCCTCCGAGCGAAGAAACCGCCTCGTCCGCTTCCAAAAATCCTTTGAGCCACACGGGAAAATCAAAATTTTCCCCCGCAGATTTTATAAATGTGCGAGCCGATTCCAAAAGCGACTCCAAATTTTCCATGCCCGCCGTAAATTCCGCAAGCACGTTCTTGTATTCGGGTGAATCGATTGACGAAAAAAATGAATCTAAATTCCAACGAGGTGTATCAGCCATACAAGTCTCCTAATTCAACAAAACATTGTCGTTGTTTACTTTGATTTTTTTGAAGAGGTCAACGATTGAATCCATCGTAAGATTTTGCTTGTCTTCGTTTTGAATGTCGCTGATTATTTCGCCTTTGTTCATCATAATCAAGCGGTTTCCAAAATCAAGCGCATGCTGCATGTTATGGGTGACCATCATTACCGTAAGGTTGTAATCCTGCGCAAATTTTTTGGTAAGATTCATGACGATTTCTGCATTTGTGGGATCCAAAGCCGCCGTATGTTCATCCAGCAGAAGAAGGCTTGGCTTGCTCATTACCGCCATCAGAAGCGTAAGTGCTTGCCGCTGCCCGCCAGAAAACTGCTCAACATTGTCGCCGAGTCGATTTTCAAGCCCCATATTCAGCACTTCCAGCTGCTCACGGAAAAACTGCCGCATTTTATTGTTGAGGGAAATTTTTAAGCCTTTAAAGCCTTTTTTGTAGCAAATCATCATGTTGTCTTCAAGGCTCATTTTACCTGCCGTTCCCAAAAGCGGATTCTGGAAAATTCTGCCGATATAGCGTGCTCGTTTGTATTCAGCATCATTCATAATATTTTTTGCAAGAGAATTTTCGTCTTCTTTAAGCAGAATAGTGCCCGTCGTGGGCTTTAAAGTGCCTGCAATTATGTTGTAAAGCGTTGACTTCCCTGCCCCATTTGACCCGATTACCGTGATAAAATCGCCTTTGTTGATTTCGAGATTTATATTTTTAAGCGCGCGATTTTCGTCAGGAGTGTTTGCATTAAAAACAATTGATATATTTGAAAGTGTGAGCATGTAGGTTTCCTAGATTTTATCTCTATTTTATCCGAAAAAACGACTTTTTGCAATTTTTCAATGCGGCAGATAACTTGTAAAATTTCGGATTTTAGGTTATACTTTTATTTCGCAATATTATTTTATTTTCGGGGATAAAAATGAGTGTTTCTACGGCTCTTTCTCAAATCAATTCTATTATCCAAAAATCTGAATCTATTTCAAATCAGCTTTCCTCTCTCTTTCCAGATCTTTTAACGCGAAACACACACACGGCTTTCTATGAGCTTCAGTCTACCATCTCCACGCTCTCAACATCAATTTCTTCTTCAAAAAGCAGCGCAAACCTTGCCACTTTCGGCGAAAAATACAATCCAGTCTTTGAAAAACTCAACGAAAAAATTCGTGATTTAAATTCGCTCGATAAAATGATTGCCGAAATAAAAGAAGATTCTGAGCAAATGGAGCTTATCGCGCTCAATGCAATGGTCATTTCGGTCAAATCAGGCGAAAAGGGATTGGCATTCAGCAAAATCACTGAGAATCTTCAGCGGCTTTCAAAAGACATGTTCCTTTATTCTGACAAACTTTCTGCCGAAGAAACAGAACTTCTTGACGACATCAACACGCTCAAATCAATCTTCTCTGGCATTCTTGATGCACAAAAATCAATCGCGGCAAAGGATAACGAATGCACCGCCGAAATGAATCGCCTTGTTTCAAGTATCTCACCAAGCATGTCAGATTTGGAACGCGAATGTACGAGCATTTATGTGCCTATTGAACGCACTCGCGATTCAATTCAGAATTTGAGCAAAGTCACTTCCACATTGCGAGAAATTGCAATGCTCCTTACTGAGCCTAGCGTAAGCACTCAGCTCCATTCAAAAGTTGCAGATGTTTCTTCATCAGTTTCACGAATTTGCCAGACATTTGCCTCAAACTGGAGCGAAGTCATTGAAATTCTCGACAAATCCGATGGCACGCGCATGGATTTTGAGTCACGATTCCTCAATAATCATGCGTTCGGCAATGACAACATCGAAAAGCAGCTCAATTCTATCATTCAGAAATTCCAGATTATTTCTGGCGAATTTAACAAATATCACATGGTTCAAAAAGACTTGCAGGCGACCTGCCAAAGCATTACGACAAAAGCAAAGTCAATCTATTCCGTCTTTGAAAACCTTCGCCCCGTAATGAGCCGTCTGCATCATGTACGAATTTTGCAGCAAATCGAAGTCTCAAAAAACGACGCAATCAAATCGGTTCAAGATTCTGTTACCGATATGGACAATCTTATCAATGCGGCAAATGCTTCGCTCGATCAAATGGAAGCCGTCCTCGAAAGTTTTATTCACGATACGAGCACGATGCTTTCAAATTTTGTTGTCTCAATTCAAAACGACAACGAAATCATGACCTCACTCAGAAACGAAAAAGATGTCTGCTTGAGCGACCTTCAGAACGGTCAGGGAGCAATGGCAAGCGCATCCCAAAGTTTTACCGTGTTCCCAGAAGGCTTCCAGAACAAATGCGTTTTGGTTCAGCAGAATTTGCAGGAATTCATGCGGCTTAATTCAGAAATCAGCATGTTGCAGAACGAGATTGAAAACTAGTTATTGACCTTAAAGCAATTGTTTAATATCCTTTAAACAATAAAATATATTTTTGGAGGAACAAAATGGCAGAATTCAAAATGAAGGATTTTGACCTTACAGGAAAAGTTGCTTGGGTAACAGGTGCTTCTTACGGCATTGGTTTCGCAATTGCAAAAGCATTCGCTGCGGCTGGTGCAAAAATCGTTTTCAATGACCGCGGTCAGGAACAACTTGATAACGGTTTAAAGAATTATGCAGAAGCTGGTATCAAAGATGTTCATGGATACATCTGCGATGTTACAGACGAAGCTGCTGTTCAGGAAACAGTCAAAAAAATCGAAAAAGATGTTGGTGTTGTTGACATTCTCGTAAACAACGCTGGTATCATCAAACGAATCCCGATGATTGAAATGAAAGCAGAAGAATTCCGCCAGGTTATCGATGTCGACTTGAACGCTCCGTTCATCGTTTCAAAGGCAGTTCTTCCTTCAATGATTAAGAAAGGTCACGGAAAAATCATCAACATTTGTTCAATGATGTCTGAGCTTGGTCGCGAAACAGTTTCTGCTTATGCAGCTGCAAAGGGCGGTCTCAAAATGCTCACTCGCAACATCTGTTCAGAATACGGCGGACAGAACATTCAGTGTAACGGTATCGGACCTGGCTACATTGCTACCCCGCAGACCGCTCCGCTCCGCGAAAAGCAGGCTGACGGCTCACGCCATCCGTTCGATCAGTTCATCTGCGCAAAAACTCCGGCTGGACGCTGGCTCGACCCAGAGGAACTTGCAGGCCCTGCAGTATTCTTGGCTTCAGACGCTTCAAATGCCGTAAACGGTCACATCTTGTATGTTGACGGCGGTATTCTCGCTTACATCGGAAAACAGCCTTCATAAAAAATTGCGTTTTCATGCAAAATAAAAACACCCCAGCCGTATTGCTCATGCAATTTGACTGGGGTGTTTTTTTATAATCTGTGAAAATCTATCCGCGTGAATCTGCGTTTATCCGCGTCTATTTATTTGACAACAACATTGACGAGTTTACCCGGAACGACAATTATTTTTGCGACCGTCTTTCCTTCGGTGAATTTTTTGAAGCCTTCGGTTTCTTTTGCCATTGCTTCGAGCGTTGCGTTGTCGCTGTCGGCAGCGGCTTCAAATTTGGCGCGGAGCTTTCCGTTAATCATGACAGGGAATTCTTTGGTGTCGTCCTTGCAGAACTCTTCGCTGAATTCAGGCCATTTTGCGTAGGCGCAGCTTTCTTTGTGACCGAGTTTTTCCCACAATTCTTCGCCCAAGTGCGGAGCGTAGGGAGCGAGCAAAAGCACGAATCCTTCCCACATTTCGCGCGGAAGAGAATCGAATTTGCTTGCTTCGTTCACGAAAATCATCATCTGGCTGATTGCGACATTGAAGTCGAGGTTTGCCGTGTCTTCGCTTACTTTTTTGACCGTCTTTGCGTAGGTTTTTCGGAGTGAAGCCAAGTTTTTTTCGAGTTTTCCTCTGATGTCAATGTCGGTGAGCGGCTTTTCGCTCAAATTCCAGATTTTGTCGAGGAAGCGGTTTACGCCGATTAAGCCCTGCGTGTTCCACGGTTTTGAAACGGTGAGCGGTCCCATGAACATTTCGTACATGCGCACGCTGTCCGCGCCGTAGCTTTTAATCATTTCGTCGGGATTCACGACATTTTTGAGCGATTTTGACATCTTCGCGATGACACGCTCCAATTCTTCGCCGTCTTCTTTTGAGTAGAATTTGCCGTCTTTTTCTTCGACCGCATCAACCGCCACGAGCGACTTGTTTTTGCGCTGGAAGGCAAAGCTTGTAATCATGCCCTGATTGATGAGCCGCTGGAACGGCTCTTTTGTTGAGACTACGCCCAAATCATAAAGGACTTTGTGCCAGAATCGCGCGTAAAGAAGATGAAGAACCGCATGTTCCGCGCCGCCCACATACAAATCGACCGGCATCCAGTAGCTTTCCTTTGCTTTGTCGGCGAATGCGAGGGTGTTCTGCGGGTCGATGTAGCGAAGATAGTACCAGCAGCTTCCCGCCCACTGAGGCATGGTGTTCGTTTCGCGGCGGGCAGGTTTTCCGCACTTGGGGCACTTGCAGTTCACCCATGAGTCGATTCCTGCCAATGGACTTTCTCCTGTTCCCGTCGGCTGATAGGTTTTGACCGCAGGGAGTTCAAGCGGAAGCTCTTCTTCTGGAATGGGAACGATGCCACAGTCGGGGCAGTGAACGAGCGGAATTGGCTCGCCCCAGTATCGCTGGCGGCTGAAAACCCAGTCGCGGAGCTTGTAGTTCACGGCTTTTTTGCCGATTCCTTTTTCGCCCAAAAATTCGAGCATTTTTGCGATTGCGTCTTTTTTGTTGAGTCCGTCCAAGAATTCTGAATTGACATGAATTCCGTCTTCTGTCCATGCCTGTTTTTGCACATCGACTTCGCTCTTCAAGACTTCGATAATCGGGAGATTGAATTTTTTCGCAAAATCCCAGTCGCGCGTGTCGTGAGCCGGAACTGCCATAATCGCGCCCGTGCCGTATGAAATGAGAACATAATCCGCAATCCATATTGGAATCAGTTTTCCGTTCACGGGATTGATTGCGTAGCTTCCGCTGAATACGCCCGTTTTGTCTTTTGCAAGGTCGGTGCGTTCAAGGTCAGATTTTTTTGCAGCTTCTTCGACATATGTTTCGACGGCTTCTTTTTGCTCAGGTGTGGTGAGCGTTTTTACCAATTTGTGCTCAGGCGAGATGACCATGTAAGTCGCGCCAAAGAGCGTGTCGCATCTCGTGGTGTACACGGTGAGTTTCTGTTCAGTCGGTTTTCCATCCTTGTCGGCAACGGTGAAGTTCACTTCCGCGCCCTCAGAGCGACCAATCCAGTTTCGCTGCATTGCTTTGACGCTCTCAGGCCAGTCCAAGCCTTCCAAATCGGAAAGCAAGCGGTCTGCATATGCGGTGATTTTTAAAATCCACTGACGGATGACTTTGTGCGTAACGGTTGCACCGCATCGGTCGCAGTGACCTTCTTTGACTTCTTCGTTTGCCAGGCCCGTGAGACAATTCGGACACCAGTTAATCGGCGTTTGTGCCTCATACGCCAAGCCCTTTTTGAAAAGCTGGAGAAAAATCCACTGAGTCCACTTGTAGTAGTCAGGACCGCAAGTGATGACCTGACGATCCCAATCGTAAGAGAAGCCGAGTGCCTTAATCTGCTCGGTGAAGTGGGCGATGTTCTCGTAAGTGGTGGTGGCTGGGTGCGTTCCTGTTTTAATCGCGTAGTTTTCTGCCGGCAAGCCGAATGCGTCGTAGCCCATCGGGTGCAAGACATTGTAGCCGTTCATGCGCAAATAGCGCGAATAAATGTCCGTCGCCGTGTAGCCTTCTGGATGCCCCACATGCAAGCCCGCCCCGCTCGGATAAGGGAACATGTCAAGGATATAGCGTCGTTTTTCTTTTGGAATTGATTCGTCTTCGGTAGCACGGAAAGTCTTGTGCTCGCTCCAATATTTCTGCCATTTTGGTTCGATGTTCTGAAATGGGTACATGAAATTGCCTCGTTAAAAAAAGTGGGAATAGTTTACCAAATTTCACAAAAATTGAACAGTGTGAAGAAATAAAATAGTGCTGGCAATAATTTTTTGCAAAATATTCGCGCAGAACTTGACAAGTTCATGCAAAAAGAATAAAAATATTCTCATGAATCGCAACACTTCTTATGCGACAGAAAAATGCTTCTCTAGCCAGAGTTTCGGTTTTACGAAGGCTTACTCTTATTATGGCTATTTTTATTTTTCTCGTGTCCGCTCTGGAAGTCAAACGCTCACCTATAATGCGTAAAGTTGCGAAATCAATTGGCATTTAGCAAGGACTTCCAAATCGGAAGTCCTTTTTTTTATGCCTGAAATGTGGTCATTGAAGTGAGTCGAAATGACGCGTGGTTTCGACAAGCTCTACCACCGAGGAGAAAAAAATGATTGTTGTATTGAAAAATGGTGCGGACGCACAAAAAGTTGCGGAACTCAAATCAGGGTTGAAAGCACGGGGCTTGGACATTCACGAGTCAAAAGGCGCGGATGTCACGATTCTTGGTCTTATTGGCGACACGAGCCGAATCACACCCGAAGAGCTGTTGGCGAATGAAATCGTTGAGAGTGCACAGCGCGTAAAAGCCCCATACAAACAGGCGAGCCGAAGCTTCCACCCAGAGGACACAGTGGTTTCGGTCGTTTCAAAGGCTGATTCCAAGTTGGGTGCTGACATAGGTGACGGGAAAACCTGCGCGATTATGGCAGGGCCTTGTTCCGTGGAGACCGAAGAGCAAGTCGTAGAAGTGGCAAAAGCGGTCAAAGCGAGCGGGGCGAGATTTTTGCGTGGCGGAGCGTTCAAGCCACGCACTTCTCCCTACTCGTTCCAGGGTTTGGGCGCGGAAGGTTTGGAATTGCTCAAAATCGCCCGAAAAGAAACGGGACTTCCGATTGTCACCGAGCTTATGGCAATCAACCAGATTCCGCTTTTTGAGGATGTGGACATCATTCAGATTGGAGCTAGAAACATGCAGAACTTCGATTTGCTCAAAGAAGTCGGAAAGCTCAAAAATCCGATTCTTTTAAAGCGCGGGCTTAGCGCGACCGTCAAGGAATTCTTAATGAGCGCGGAATACATCATGGCGAGCGGAAACGAAAATGTGATTCTCTGCGAGCGCGGAATCCGCACATTCGACAATTACACGAGAAATTGCTTGGATTTAAGTATCGTGCCGTACTTGAAGAAAGAAACGCACCTTCCCATCATCATCGACCCAAGCCACGCATGCGGAATCCGCTGGATGGTTCCCACTTTGGCAAAAGCGGCGGTCGCCGTTGGCGCGGACGGACTCATCATCGAGGTTCACAACAATCCCGAAAAAGCCCTCTGTGACGGCGAACAGTCTTTGACACCCACGCAGTTTGATGATTTAATGAAAGTGCTTTCAAAATACGCGGCGGTAGAAGGAAGAACGGTGTAATTCTGACTGTGCGATGCGGGCGGTGGCGGCTCGGTATCCTATCTTCTGCCACTTCCGCATCTTTTCATTTAAACGGATCTTTTGATTGGTCGACGGTCATAAGCTCGTCTACATTCACCCCGAAAGACATGCGCTGCATCGATTTTAGGACTTCTTGATAATTGTAGGTTTTCTTTTCTTCTTTTTGCGCGTTCAAAACAGCGAGCACTTTTGCGCACGGTTTGTATTTTGCGGCTTTGGCAAAAAGTTCGTTTCGGGGAACGGCCCGTGTCGTTGTTTTGAGTGCTTCCGCAACCTGGCTCACTACGATGTCATCAATCCGAGTGCTTATCGAATCAGAAGAAACAAACGCTTCCTGAACAGATTTTGCAGCGGTATCATAATAGAAAATTTTTACTGATTTTGATGATTCTGAATCAGAAGCATCCGAAGCAATTTCTTCCTTTGATTTTGCAATACGAGCAGCAAATTTCAACGGATTTTGCGGAGAAGTGAGTTTTTGGGACAAACTTGCGTCTGAATACAAAAAAGTTCGTTCAATAGCAACCGCATCTTCACAGTTCAAGGCAAACACTGATTTTTCAAGCCAAAAATCAAGATTATCATGAACGACATGAACATATTCGGTGCCTGTTACTTCTTGCTCAGAAGCGTCTGGTAAATCATCTGACTTACTATCGTTAGTTAATTCAACTTCATCAGGAATAAACAGTGTATCAATCACGCCATCAACTTCAAGCACAGAAATATTGTCGCCAGCAGAAAGTTTTATGAGGGAATGCATGGCAGAATCGCGGCCTAAAAGACACAGCGAAGCCGTCTTGCTCAGAATTTTTCCGTCAATGAAAGTCTCCACAGGCTGCACTTCTTCGATTTCTGTAAGTTCCGCATTATTTTTTGAACACGAGACAGAGAAAAGACAGAGCGCACTGACAGCAAAAAAAACGGGGGCAGATAATTTCATGCTATTGCTTTATTCCTTTGTGTTTCGTACTGGCACGGGAGAAAAATCACCCCTGCCAGTTATTTTTGTTTAATCGTTAGCTTTTAAAAGAAAGTGACGGAATTGTTTTGTCGGTAAGAACTGACACATCCACGCGGTTGTACGGAATGTTGATTCCCGCCTCGTTGAATGCTTTTACCGTCTGAATGCACACTTCGGTCTTTAAGTCAAAGAAATTCGGTCGCTCAGTCCATACGATAAGCATCATGCCGATTCCAGAATCTTCGCAGCCTGTGACAAGCACTTTTGAAGCATAGTCGGGATTGTCTGTAATGGCAAGTTTGCACCGTGCAGGAACAGAGTTGAGCACTTCGACAGCCTTGTCCAAATCTGTGGCATAATCAACGCTCACTTCAAATGCATAACGACGGTAATCGAATGTTGAATAGTTTTTGAGCTTGGTGTTGATGATTGCAGAGCTTGGGATTCGGATAAGCTGGTTGTCAACAGTGTGGATTTTAATAGAAAGAAGTCCGACCTTATCAACGGTACCAGAAACGCCGTCAACTTCGATAAAATCACCGATTTTCATTGTTTTTTCGGTAACGATGAACACGCCTGAAATAAGGTTGCTTATCGTTGTCTGAGCAGCGAAGCCGATTGCAACTCCGGCGATACCCATAGCACCCCAAATTGCGCTCAAATTGATTCCGAACAAGCCTAAAACATACATGACAATCAGCACATAGAAAATATAGGCGACCACTTTTGTGACAGATTTGACTGCCTGCGGCTCCAGTTTTTTAGACGCGCCCTTTTTGATAATCATGCGGATTAAGCGGTACACGAGCCAGAAAATTAAAATCGCGATAAGCCCTGTAGCGAATTTGACGACATGCTCAGGCTCTTTCACATAGTTGACGATTTCGTTCACATGGAAAAAGTTCTGCATTTGATTGACAGTTTCGTTGGCGACATTCATTGCCCCTTCGGTAATATTTGTAGTTGGCATAAAAATACTCCTTATTATTCTATTTTATCACATTTTATTATGCTTGCACAAATCATTTATGAGACATTTTTCGCAATTTGGATTTCGCGCCGTGCACACATACCGACCGTGCAGAATGAGCCAGTGATGCGCATGCTCCATAAATTCATCGGGCACGCGTTCTAAAAGCGACTGTTCTACCGTTTCGGGCGTGCTGCCTTCTGCCAAGCCGATTTTCGGGCAAATTCTGAGCAAATGCGTGTCCACCGGCATGGTATGATCGCCCCATACTACATTCAGCACCACATTTGCTGTTTTTCGTCCCACTCCAGGAAGGCTCATCAATTCTTCGCGGGTACGCGGAACTTCGCCACAAAAATCTGAAATCAGCTTTTCGCACAAGCCGATGACATGCTTTGCCTTTGATTTGTACAATCCAATTGATTTGATATACGGAATGAGCCCTTCTTCACCAAGCGCAAGAATCTTTTCTGGTGTATCCGCCACTTTGTATAATTCATTTGTCGCAAGATTCACGCTTTTATCGGTTGCCTGCGCACTCAGTACCACCGCCACCAAAAGCGTAAACGGAGACGACCAGTGCAACTCAGACTTGGGATTTTCATTCTGCGCACGGAATCGTAAAAAAACCTCTATAATTTCTGATTTTGAAAGAAGATTTTGCATAGACGAGATTATTTTAGCAAGATATTTTCTTTCGATAAACACCTTGAAAAATAAGTTTTATGGATTATATTGAAGAGATACGCAAAAAAGTCTAAAATAGTCTTATACTTATTGATACATTGTTTTAGGAAAATGCAATGCAAAAAAGAAGAGTTGTAATCACTGGCGGCGGTATCGTCAGTGCACTTGGAAGTGATTGGCCAACAGTTCTCAAAAATCTCAAAGCAAAAAAGAATTTCGTAAAATATATGCACGAGTGGGATCAAAAGTATCCGCTCATGAACACTCGTCTTTGCTGCCCCGTTGATTTTGAAATCGACAAAAACAAATATTCTCGAAAGGTATTGCGTGGCATGGGCAGAGTGTCTCAAATGGCTCTCGTCGCCACTGATGCCGCACTCGAAGATGCAGGCTTGCTTGGCAGCGAAGAAATCACTCAGGGACGCTGTGGCATTGCGTACGGCTCTTCAATCGGAAGCGTCGATCCGCTCATGGAAATGTATGCCATGCTCGTTACGAATGACACAAGCAAAGTCAGCACAACCACATACATCAAAGCAATGCCTCAGACCTGCGCGTGCAATCTCGAAGTCTACTATCACCTTACGGGCAGAATCATCACCACAAACACGGCATGCACATCAGGAAGCCAGTCAATCGGCTACGCATACGAAACCATTCAGGCTGGTAAGCAGGACATTATGATTGCCGGTGGTGCCGAAGAATTCTGCACGATGGACACGGCCACATTCGACACGCTCTTTTCAACTTCTACCAAAAACAGCACGCCTGAACTCACGCCAAGCGCATATGACCGCGCCCGCGACGGCTTGGTTTTGGGAGAAGGAGCCGGCACATTGATTCTCGAAGAATACGAGCACGCAAAAGCACGCGGAGCTAAAATCTACGCAGAAATCATCGGCTTCGGCACAACCACTGACGGCACGCATATCACATCGCCCAACCGCCCCACTATCGCACATGCCTTGCAGCTCGCGCTTGACGATGCGGAACTTTCGCCAGACAAAATCGGCTACATCAACACGCATGGCACGGGTACCACAGCAGGCGACATTACCGAGACAGCGGCAACCTACGATGTCTTTAAGCGAGCCGTTCCCGTTTCAACGGTCAAAAATTACATCGGCCACACATTAGGGGCTTGCGGCGCAATCGAATCTTGGCTTACCATCAACATGATGAACGAAGGCTGGTTTTTGCCAAATTTAAACCTCGTGAATCTCGACCCTGAATGTGCCCCGCTCGACTACATCACTGGTGATGGCCGCGAAATTCAGACAGAATATGTCATGAATAACAACTTTGCCTTTGGCGGAGTCAATACAAGCTTGATTTTCAAGAAAATATAAGATTCCGAAGTAAATTCGGAATGACACATTTTTTTCATATAAGGAGTAAAACATGAAAAAAATTATTTCACTTTTGGTCGCAGGTCTCGCACTTGCAGGTAGTCTCTTTGCAGAAGTCCCAGCATTTACTGACGAATCTGCATATGTCATCGACACAACCACTCTTTCAGGAACCATGAAAAACGATGTTGTGCTTACAAATGTTTCTGGCGTGGCTGCAAATTTTGATGTCACCATTTTCGTTTATGACGGCGAAATGAAGACATGGACAATGTTCGGTAAAGGTCATCTCAAAGATTTGGGAGATGAAACAAGCGTAAAATCTATCAACAAAAAGCTCATCAAACTGGAAAACTTCAAATATGTCGCAGTCAAACCAACTGCTGACAATCCGTTCCGATACAGCGTTGCAAAAGACAAGAATGACTTGCACATCTGGTTCTATGATGACAAAGAAATCGATGAGTCACACAACAAAGTTTTCTCTCTTGAAGACTTGCCGAACTTCACAGGAAGCCTCAAAATCAAGGGTGGCGAAAGTTTGCGCTCTGCAGCTTCTTTCCGAGTTCTCGTTTACAATGACGAAGCCGAAGAGAACAAATCTGGCACAATCGCAATCCTTAAAGGACCAAAATCTACCCAGAGCTTCACAACAACTGCAAAAGGTCAGAAATACAACCTTTTCAAATACATCAAAATCATTTCTCGCGAAGAAAAAGACTTCAAATACACTGCAAACATTGAAAAGAGTGATTTGGTAATCACCGTAAACAATATTCAGTAGTATTAAGAATCGGGAGTGTTTTTAACAAGTTCTGGATGATATTCAAAATGCATATTGTCGAATATTATCCAGTACCCTCCCCAGATAAAGCCTTCGCTTTCAAAAATTTTTATTACGGTGTCGCTTGGAGTCCATCTTTTTTCAAGCGGCACCAGCATCCATTTGTCACCCGACCGCTCTTTTTCCCATCCCCAGTAAATCGCCTTTCCACCTAGTTTTTTGGGAAGCACATCAATTGCAATTCCATACGAATGAAATGATTTTCTTGAAGTGCCCGCTATTTCACGCCAATAATACGCATCAGCCGATTTTAAAGTATCGATGAATTCTTTGACTTCAGGAATTCCCGTTTTTGCAAGGATTTTTTTTTCCACATTTTTGAGCGGCGTGTAAATTCGTTCATGAATTTTCGTCGGTTTTCCCAAAAAAGTCGTTTTGATTATGTGTTCTTCGATGATTGCGCGGGATTGCGCGGAATATAAAAAATCAAAGAAAAACATAGGTGTACCGCCCGTATTCTTCCGATTTGATGGCGAACCGAATTCTTTTATCCGTTCAATTTCGTCCGATGTAAGCGTTTTGGGGTCTTTTAGAACATTATTGTATGTATATTGAAGAATCCAATACTTGTCTTTATTCGCAAGTTCTGATTTTGGCAGCATTTTCCCGTCAGCCCAATAAAAAACAGCGGATTTTTTAGACTTCGGTTTTGCAGTGCGTTCAAAAAACAAGTCTCCGCTCACTTCGATTTTCCAGTCATTCATTTCGATGTCAAATAAGGCCGAATACTCCAAATCTGGATAAAACGACATAAATTTTTTGATTTCAGCAGGACAAAATGCATGAGAGGAAAGAACTTTAGAAGGAATCGGTTGAGGAAAAATAAAAACCGAAATGCAGGATACTACAAGCAATGATAGAAATTTTTTCATCAGCACGAAATTATATCACAAAATTTGATTGTAACAAAGTAAATACGCTTTTCAAATTTTCTATAATATTCTAGAATATTCAGAGGAGCATACTATGGACGGAAAAGAAGAAATTCTTGATTTGTTGCGTGAAAATGCACGGCTTGCTGTCGAAGATATTTCGGCAATGACAAAAAAATCTACCGATGAAGTAAAGGCTATCATAAAAAGCCTTGAAGACGAAGGAATTATTTTAAAATATGCCGCCATTGTAAATCCAGAAAAAGATACGAACACAAAAGACAAAGTGCGCGCAGAAATCGAAATCCAGTGCCAGCCAGAGCGAGAGCATGGTTTTGACGCGCTTGCCGAACGAATCTACCGCTTCCCGCAGGTAAAATCGCTTTATCTGATGAGCGGCGGCTACGATCTTAAAGTCGTAATCGAAGGCGATGATCTAAAAGAAGTTGCACTCTTTGTCGCACAAAAACTTTCAACTCTGGAAGGCGTCCGCTCAACCAAAACACACTTTTTACTCAAAACCTACAAAGAAAACGATGTTCTGTATGTAGAAGACGAAAGCGACCGCCGCGAAGGTGTAATGGCATAAGAGTTTGCCACGATAATCAATCATCTTGAAAAATTGCTTCCTTCCTGTTTCACAACAAGACCTTCTCGACCGAGGAATCAGCGAAGTTGATTTCGTTTTTGTTTCTGGCGACGCGTATGTTGATCACGCTTCGTTTGCTTCGGCGTTGCTTGGTCGGCTTTTGGAGGCGAACGGCTACACGGTCGCGATTTTGCCTCAGCCCGACTGGAAGAATGTCGAGGAATTCCGCAAATTTGGTCGCCCGAAGCTCGGATTTTTGGTGAGCGCGGGGGCGATGGATTCGATGGTCTCAAATTACACGGCAAACAACAAGCCCCGCTCGGAAGATGTGTATGCGCACGGCGGTGTGGCGGGGCATCGACCAGACAGGGCGTTAATCACTTATGTTTCAAAAATCCGCGAGGCGTACAAGGGTGTGAATGTGCTGATTGGCGGAATTGAGGCGAGTTTGCGGCGAACGAGCCACTACGATTACTGGTCAAACACGGTGCGCCGTTCGATTCTTCTTGATTCAAAGGCGGATTTGCTCATGTACGGCATGGGCGAGCATTCGATTCTTGAAATCGCAGCGAAATTGCGCGAGGGAATCCCTGCAAAAGCCATTCGCGGAGTGCGCGGAACGGTCTGGTACACGAGCAAGGCGGAAGAATTTCCCGAAAACGCCATTATGCTTCCTTCCTATGCCGAAATCTCAAAGAACACTCCCGAAAGCAAAAAATTGTTCGCCGAAAGCTATCTCGTGCAGGAGCAGAACACTGACGCGGTGAATGGTCGCCCGCTCGTCGAACCGGTTGACGCACGATTTATCGTGCAAGAGCCGGCGGCATTTCCGCTCACCACCGAAGAATTTGACGCGATTTACGAGCTTCCCTTTACGCGAAAGTGGCATCCGATGTACGACACTCCCGCCGAAAACGGAAAAACGGGAATCCCTGCGCTGAGTGAGGTTCAGTTTTCGCTTGTGAGCAGCCGAGGGTGTTTTGGCGCGTGTTCGTTCTGTGCGATTACTTTTCATCAGGGTCGGCGAATCCAAGCGCGAAGCCACGAAAGTTTGCTCAAAGAAGCGAAAATCATCACCGAAAATCCCGATTTCAAGGGCTACATTCACGATGTGGGCGGCCCTACGGCGAATTTCCGCCACGATGCGTGTAAATTCCAAAAAGAGCGCGGCGCGTGCCAAAACAAAGACTGCATGGGAACGAATCCGTGCAAAAATGTGAATGTCACTCACACTGAATATGTCGAATTGCTCCGAAAACTCAGAAGTCTTCCGAAAGTCAAAAAAGTCTTTATTCGCTCAGGAATCCGATTCGATTATCTTATGATGGACGAGGACAAATCGTTTTTCAAGGAACTCATTGAGCATCACATTTCGGGTCAGCTCAAAGTAGCTCCTGAGCATGTGAGTAACAAAGTGCTCCGCCTCATGCGGAAGAGCAATCACGAGCTGTACGAAAAATTTGCCGCCGAGTACGCTGAATGGAACAAAAAACTCGGAAAAAAACAGTATCTCGTGCCGTATTACATCTGCTCGCATCCGGGCGCGGGCTTGGCAGAGGCGATTGAAGTCGCGCTTTATCTCAAAAAAACGGGCTTCGTTCCCGACCAAGTGCAGGATTTTTACCCCACGCCGGGAAGCCTTTCAACCTGCATGTACTGGACGGGCTTGAATCCGCGAAACCGGCTCGAAAACGGCGAATTTGAGGAAGTGTATGTCGCCCGCGGAGCGCACGAACGCCGATTGCAACGCGCACTCTTACAATTCAACCGCCGAGAAAATGCCCCGCTTGTGAAAGAAGCACTTGAAAAGGCGGGGCGGCGCGATTTGATTAAAGTGCTACTGAAATAAGCACTCTATACACAAAATCTCCAAAACAAACTATTTTCGCGATAAAAATTCATTTTTCTTTCAAAATTTTCCCCGTTGCGTTGCCGAAAACGCAAATTCTTTCGCTATATATACAATGAAATGAACAGAGGAATCAGAAGGCAGAATCATTTTTCTTTAATTCCGTCTTCTTCTTTCTGATTTCATGTTGTCTCTTTCAAGGAGTATATATGGCAAAAAATTCTACACTACGGCCAAGCCCAACGGCATTGCTCAATCCGCGCTGCGACTCGTCATTCAAGGCAATGTTCGCGGCGGACACCCCCGAATCAAACGCGGCTCTCAAAGACTTCATATCTACGATTCTGAATCGCGAGGTCAAGGAAATAAGCCTTCTTCCGAATGAGCCGGTCGTTGAAATCATCACGGAAAACCAGATGAGTTTCGATGTGAATGTCAAATTTGACAACAACGAAAAAATAGCCCTAGAAATGCAGGCTCGCAATCGGGAGTACGATTATTCCGCCCGTGCAGAAATCCAGGTTGCCCGGCTCCTGAGCACGAACAACATGAAGGGGGAAAATTGGGGCACACCCCCCGCGTACCAAGTTTCAGTCCTGAATTTCAGTCTTGATAAAAGTGACAAATCGGCTCTTTCGTGGTACACTACGAAAGACGAAAGGGGGAACGACCTTGCGGGAAGGCTCAATGTCATCTTCTTTGACCTTGTGAAAATCCGCAAGCTGCTCGGAACTCCGCTCGCGAAGCTTTCAAAGCTAGAGAAATGGAGCTTGTTTCTGTCGTATGCAGATTCAGAAAAATACGCGGATTACATCACCGAACTGACCGAATCCGAAGGGGGAATTATGAACGCACGCTCATCGCTCTTGACCGTCAGCCAGGACGAAATCAACTGGGCACGCCAGAATTCTATCTACATCGCCCAGCATGACTACAATGACGGCCTGTATAACGCCGAGAAAAGAGGCATCGCTCAGGGCGAACACAAGGCAAAAATCGAAACGGCACGGAACGCATTTGCAATGCACTTGACTCCAGAGCAAATTGTACAACTGACGGGTCTTTCTATCACTGAGGTACAACAACTGCAAGTTTAATGATACAATAAAAAATGCCGGAACTCCCATGCAAGCAAAAAAGCAGGAACTTGCATGGGATATAGCTCACCCGCTTCATGAGGAACTTCCACGAATGAGCCACCGGCAACCGTCTGACAAACTGCCAGGCGGTTCTTTTTACAATATCAAATTCCTCATAGAGTACACGGAGTGTACAGAGGAAGGTGCTACTTCTTTAATTTCCTTACAGAACGCGATGTAGCCCAATCGCTACGGTGATTTTTTGTGCAAATCATAAACAGCTCCTACTATGACTATTTGTCATAGTTCGTTACAGTTGCCCATCTTTTGGTTTATCAGGGGCAAAGCCTACAGGAGGTCGTCGTTTATAGCGGCTATCATTATTTCTCTTTCCAATATCGCTATAATCCAATCCGTCCTTATTTTTTTGTCTTCTCCGCTTAATTCTCTCGATTGATTTGCCAGTACCATTACGCCCATTTTTACGGGGAACGCTTTCCATTTTTAATCTTTTATCTTTAAAATTACTTGGCATAACTTACCACCAATAAAGCTGTAGAAATTGCAATATATCCGATAAATGCCTTTACAGTATTTGAAAAAGCATCGTAAACAGTATCAGTGGCATCTCCTAGCTTGTTGTTTTCGCGTGCATTATCAGTAGAAAACATCACATAATCATCAATCATTTCGTTAACTTTTTTGACATTTTTTAACATGTCTCTTTCAATACTTTCTTTATATATGTTCCATATATCACGGACAGGAAAAGCAGATAACTCACTTATTTTCTGAATCGAAAGTCCACGAAATAAGGTTTCAAGAGAAAAGAACAGCACAATGCAAAACAAAATAAATGAAAGTACGTAAAAACAGGGGCATTTTTCTAATTCTACAATTTGCAACAATCCGAACTCAAAAGCAATGGTCGAGGTCATGATAAGTGAAATAACGGTCAGATAACTGTTAACTCGCCCCAGAAGGTTCTGCTTTCGTACATTTTCGCGCTGATATTCAACAAGCGCAGAATTATAAATTGCGTCAGCAGCATAACGAGCATTTTCCTTCATTTTTTCCTTTTTTTTCGATTTCATATTTTCACCTTCACTCACATTTTTTCAGCAATCGATAATAAACTTTTGAATAAAATCATCCTCTGTAAAATAAGTACCATTTACAAATATATACAAATTTTCTGGAACAAGAAGATTTTCGTTTCTTTGTCCTGCTCAATCTTCTGGTTCAAAGACTGTATTTCCGCTCGCAAGTGATTTCTTTTATCATCACCAACAGAGTCATACATGAATATATTTTTATATGGATCGTTGTACACATCTTATTTCAGCACTTTCAATATCTTCGTTGTCTACGCTGTCTATTAACTCTTCAAGGGACATCTATAGCCTCACAAATTTTGTAATGTAACAAACGGATTTGCTCAGGTCTAACGACCTTCGCGTTTTTATGGTGAACCGCATTAGCGGTGAACAAATCCGTTTGTTTTGTTGCCGTGCGTGAATCGGCACGGCGCGATGTGTTTGTGATTAGTCGCCGTTGCTGTCCGCAGTTTTCTTCAAAACAACGCCTGTTGGATAAACTGATGAACCGCCACCAGCGATAACAATAGTGACCTCGCCCGTTGTGCCCGTAAGAAGGGTAAACTTTTGCTCTTTCTTTTTGATTTTGCCTTCGGGGTCATTTGCTATATTAGAACCAATATGTGTTTGCGTTACTGCATCGGCATTACCTATCTTCGTAGTAAAGGTACGATTGGCATTTGAATTCATTACATACAAATCAACCTGTGCAACGCCACTTAGTTTCAATGTGATGGTTCTTTCCGTTTTAGACATGTTATATTGTGAACCTTCTATAGTAAATTTCACATCACCAGTCTGATTCGTAGCGAAATCTCCTGTAGAAGATGTACTCCATGACTCTTTTGTTGTTTTGGTATAGATATTCGCTTCTGAAAGATAATAGTTGTAAGAATCTGCAAGCAGTACGCCAACACCGTCAACATCAACGATATCTTTGTCCGTAACGATAACTTTGAATTCTGCCGACTTTGTAGTTGTCACATTTGCAGTGCTTGTCGCCGTTGCAGTGATTTTATATGTCGCTAAAGTTGTGTTAGAGAATTCATAAGTTTTCCCTGTTGCGTCTGTAACGAGATTACCATCAACATACCATGCGTAAGAAGCAACATTCGTGTAGCCGTCATCAAGATTGGCGGTCAATACCGTTTTGCCACTAGCCTTGATTGCCTGTGTACCCGAAATCGTTACAACAGAATCATCCTTAAGAGAAATCACTGCATTTACGGTTACAGTAAGTTTAGCCGTCACGCCTGTTCGTGCCGTCGCGACCACGGTAACGGAGTGTTCACCAGAGAAATCGCTAGTGACAGAAACAATACCTTTTTCTGACACAGAAATTCCGTTTGTTGCAGATTCTTTTACACTGTAAACTACTTCATCGGTTGAGTAAGTCGGTATAAGTTTTGTGTAGAGTTGAAAGCCTGCAACTGCCTTTGTTTTTGAGAGTTCGATTGAGTCTCCCAAAGCAGTTTCATCTTCGTCCACGAATGTAACTGTTTCTGCCTCAAATTCATCCTCTGGGATTGTCGCACCTGCAGTCACGGTAATTTTCTGAATTTCGGTGTAGAATGTTCCATCACCACTGTAGATTCCAATTCCGACAAATACATCATCTTCTCCAGCATAAGTGAAAGAAATATCTCCTGCTTTTGTTTCTTCTGTGTACGCACCATTTTCAGAGAACAAAGAATCTGCCGTTTTAGAAACAAAAAATCTAACATAGCGGTTCTTTCCGCTTGCAGTATTAGATTTTATTGTTACTTTAAATGGTCCCGTAACCGCTTCTGCAGTCTCGATGATTGGGAGTGTGGTCTCTTTATCAGTTGCTTTCGTTTCATCAGTTACAGCATCAGCAGCATATTTTGAGAATCCAATACCACGACCTGTTGTTGCAAGTGCTTTTACTGTTGAATCAGAACTTTTGTTGATTTCATCTGAAGTGTTGATATATTCAGCAGCTGTTCCATTATGGACATACAAGCCTTTTCCAAGATAGCCAACATAATCATTTTTTGAGACTGTCAGAATTGTAGCGGCATTCTTTGTCTTTGTTTTCGTACCATCAACATAAGTTTCTGAACGCAATGGAATCGTGTTATACGCAGTTGCCGTTGAATCTGTCAAATCCCACTCCGTCACTTCTCTTACTGGCAATTCATACACGCCAACGGCAACTTCCAGAGCTTCAGAAGCGCGCTTCTCATCGGTCTCCTTTGTGCGGAATTTGAGAGTTGAGGCTGTCGTTACCTTGTATGTTGCGCCCGCATCTTCCCACGCATCGGAAGCGTTGAGATATTCGATTCCTTCTGTGCTTGCAAGGACAACTGAGCCTTCTCCGTTTACGATTTTAGTGACGGTAAAGTTTGATTCTGCGGGCTTGTCTGCCTGTGGCTTTGTCGTGTCAACATATTCAGCGACCGCAACGCTGATTGCCTTTGACGCGCCTGCTTCGTCCGTTGCCTTGTAGCGGATTTTGACTGTGCCGTAAGTGGTGAGCGTGATTGTTGTGCCTGTAACAGAAGTCCAAGTCGTTCCGTTGTCTGTTGAATACTCAAGCCCCGCTGCTTTTTCTGCATCCGCTCCGCTGATGGTGATTGAATATCCTTCTGCCGTTGAATTTGCAGTGAAGTTTGTGGCGGTCGGTGGGTCAAGCACAACGGCCTCGCTCCAAAGAACGATTGCCTGAATATTTAAGCCACCCTGTCCTGAACCCTCTGCATTGTACAAATACAGTACCGTGTCAGCAGAAAGATTTAATTCTTCAGTTGTATGAAGCTCGTATGTAGTGCTCGGTGCTTTATTGATGTATGCCGTCGTTCCATCAGAAAGTGTAAGATTCGCTGGCTTTGAAGAAGAGCCGCATTTTGCAATAATGCTAACCTTCTTTGTGTTGGCTGGAACAGTGAATTTGAGTGCTTTCTTTTCTTTTCCGCTTTCGATTGAACCGTCAGCTGCAACTTGCAGATAGCCTGTACAAGAAAGGTCGTTTGTTTCGATTAGCGTGTAAGAATTTGCTGCTGCTGCATTTCGGAGAGAGAATGGCTGAATTGCCTCAACACTACCGTATGTTTTGTTTTCTGTGTAAGAAGTCGCAGAATCACTGCCAACTTGTGCTACATATTCCGTTACATTCCAGAATACGGTTGCTTCAAGTGCCGCATCTTCTGGTTCATCATCGTTTTGCTCCTCCGCTGCCTTCTTTTCGACAGTGACGACAGTGCCATCAGAGTTTTTTACCGTGCTTGTATCGATTACACCAGTTGTTTCGTCTGGAGTCGCGGTGTAGGTTTTGTCGCCGATTGTGATGACAATATCCCCGTCCTCGTTGACATCGACTGAAACGCTTGTGGTGCCGTCTGCGGCAGTGGCAGTTCCGTCTTCGTTGATGGTGATTGTGGTGCCATCAATTGTGTATGTACCGGCATTTGCGATTCCGATTTGCTCCTCTTTTGAATCAACGACTGTGACAGAGCAGGTTGCTGATTTTGTGAAATCTGCCTTTGAAGTAGCAGTTACGGTCACGGCTTCACTTGTTGCTGAAACGGCCGTGATTTTTCCGTTGTCGAGCGTAAGATAGGTTCCATCTGTGTCCGATGAACTCCAAGTGACTTCTTTTGAAGCCCCGTCGCTTACCGATACAGTGGCTTCCAGCGTATACTCGCTGTCTTTTACCAATGTAAGTGAAGTTTGATTGAGCGCAACACTGTTTACCTTTGGTGTTGGATCACTTCCGCTGTCATTGTGGCAGGCAGCGAATCCAAACAAAAGTGCGCCTGCAGCAAGAATCGAGGCGACTTTTTGTACCTTTTTAACCATTTTGTCCTCCTTTTTGGTTATGAATGATTTTGAACTTGTAGATTTACGATTCATTTTGTTGGCAGAATCATAAATCTACCATTTTACTTTTTATAATAGTGGTAGATTCACCAAAAGTCAAATTTAAAATCATAAATTTACTTAAAATTACATGCATGGGGTTCAAAGAAAATTTGAGAGAAGAGATTTCGTTTCAAGGGCGATTATTGAAAGATGTCGCGCTTGAAGCAGGATTGAATCAGTACAGTCTTAATAATTATCTTCGTGAAAATGCTTCTATTCCTTCCGCTGATATTGCCGTCAGAATTGCAAAAGTTCTTGGCGTTTCCGTTGAATATCTTGTCACTGGCAAAAAAGATTCTGCTCCTCACTATTATGTCCACTACTCTGCCGAAATAAAAAATCTTGCTGACAAACTGGCAAAAATGTCCGCCCGCGACCGAAAAAATGTCGCCGCACTGATTAATTCGATAAGCGAAGAATAAAATCCTATTATTTAAGTTTATTTTTATTGTATTTTAAGACTTTATAATGCTACCCGTGCTATGCTTTAAATGACAAAAGTAGCAGGAGGAAACTATGCGAGTATTATTGGTTGAAGACGAAGAAGGTCTTTCACAGGCGTTGGTCGAAATTTTTAAAAAGAACCGAATCAGCATTGACGCAGTTCTTGACGGCAAAGAAGGCCTAAAATTCGCTGAGTCAGGCATTTACGATGTTCTGATTTTGGACATCATGCTTCCTGGCATTGACGGCATTACGATTCTCAAAACCCTGCGCGAAAATCACAATAATGTGCCCGTCATTTTCCTTACCGCAAAAGACGATATTTCAGACAAAATTTCTGGTCTTGATGCGGGCGCGGATGATTATCTTACCAAGCCGTTCTCCAGCGATGAGCTTTTGGCCCGTGTCCGTGCGCTTTCCCGCCGCAAGGGTGAGCTTAAAGAAAATTCTGTCACATTCGGCGACCTCACTTTGAACAAAAAAAATTGCGAGCTTCAGTCATCAACAGGCGAGGCTATCAAACTTTCGCTTAAAGAATATCAAATTCTCGACCTTCTCTTTGAAAATCCGCATCAGATTATCACAAAAGAGCAACTCATCGAAAAAATCTGGGGCGGGGATTCAAACGCAGAATACAATAATGTCGAAGTTTATATCTCATTTATTCGCAAAAAGATTGAAAATCTCAAAGTTAGCATTAGAATAAGAACTGCACGAGGAATCGGATATTCTCTCGAAGATAAAACAAGGTAATAATGAAAGTTATCAGGCAGTTACAAGTTAAATTCATCTATTCAATCATTTTAATTGAAATGATTGTTTTCGCTGTTATTTTGTTTTCGCTCAATTATGCGATTACAAAACGGGAGTCAAATGAGGCAAAATCATTCCTCGTCTTTCTTTCAAAAAATAACGGAAAGCGGCCTCTTCCCAAGCATTTGCCGGCTAATTTAAAAATCAGTCAAATGCCTGATTTTGAGTCGGCAAAAGATATTGATGCCACTTCGTCTGCCAGCCGTGAACATCCAGAGGATTTGCTTCGGAATTTTACGGGTCTTTTTCATTTTGAAGAAGCAAAAAATGCGAATCTCCGCAATTATTTTTCGGTCAAAGTCACAGAAAACGGCATGGTCAGCGAGGTAATTCAAGATTTTCCGCTCAACTATACGAACGATGAAATCCAGCACTTCGTAAATGAAATTCTTGCAGAGGACTCAGATTTTGGCTCAAACAGCGGCGTTATGTACCTCATTTCGCCCATAAAAAATAAACCAGAGCGTCTTATTTGTCTTTTAAACAGGAATTCCGAACTTAAAACGCTCGGAAAATTCTATATATATTCATTATTGCTCTATATTTTCAGCATTTTCATTTCCGCTTTGATTTCAATCCCAATTTCAAAATACATGGTTCGCCCCGCAAACGAGGCATTCTTAAAACAAAAGCAGTTTATCGCCGATGCAAGCCATGAACTCAAAACACCGATTGCCGTCATTGGCGCGAACATCGATGTTCTTGAAGGCGAGATTAAAAACAACAAGTGGCTTGAATACATCAAAGCCGAAAACAAGCGGATGGGCGAGCTGGTCAAAGATTTGCTTTATCTTGCCAAAAATGACGCGGGCAGAAACGAACTTACCTTCTCCGACTTTGATTTTTCAAACGCGGTCGAAAATTCCGTGCTTCCGTTTGAAGTCGTTGCGTTTGAAAGCGGCAAAGAACTTTCGCTTGATGTCCAAAAAGGCATTATTTGCAACGGTGACGAAAAATCGCTCAAACAGATTTTTATCATTCTGGTGGATAACGCGATTAAAAACTGCGAAGACGGAGATGTTATTTCTGTTCGGGCATTTACTGAAGGCACAAAAATCATCTATAAAGTCCATAATTCAGGCGCGGGAATTCCC
This sequence comes from Treponema sp., assembly GCA_017464425.1. GTDB lineage: Bacteria > Spirochaetota > Spirochaetia > Treponematales > Treponemataceae > Treponema_D. The sequence goes on along the minus strand of JAFUDX010000002.1, from coordinate 52,830 downwards.
AAAGAAGAACTTGAAAAGATTTTCTTGCGTTTTTACCGCTCGGATTCTTCGCGGGCTAGAAAAACAGGCGGATACGGTTTGGGGCTTGCAATCGCGCGAACAATCGCAGAAGATCACGGTGGAACGCTCGTTGCAGACAGTGAAGTGGGCAAATGGGCAGAATTTACACTCACATTGCCCCGAAAAAAATAGCCTCTGGCGCAAAACCAAAGGCTATTTCATTTCTTGCTATTTCAAATTAACCATTGACTTATCGTAATCGCTTGGCGGAATATAACCCATCAAGTTCATGATTGTTGCTGGCCAAGAAGAGATGCCCAAGCCGTCGTTGAGCTTGGTGTTGTCGTACTCGCCTTTGTATTCGGGGTCGTAGATGATGCCCGGAACAGGGTTGAGCGAGTGCGAAGTCTTTGCCTTTGGCTCGCCGTCCTTGTCCTTCTTTACGCTGCCGTCCTTTGCATGCTCATACATGTCATCGCTGTTTCCGTGGTCGGCGGTAAGGCAGAGGATTCCGCCCGCTTCGTCGATTGCGGCTTTAAGGCGACCGAGCTGCAAGTCCATGCCTTCCATAGAGCAGACGACTGCGTTGAACACGCCCGTGTGACCAACCATGTCGCCGTTCGGGTAATTCAGGCGGATGTGGTCGTATTTTCCGCTCTTGATAGCTTCGATTACCTTGTCAGTGATTTCGGCGCACTTCATCCACGGTCGCTGCTCAAACGGCACGACATCGCTCGGAACTTCGATGTAATCTTCAAGCTTTTCGTCGAATTTGCCCTGCTTGTTTCCGTTGAAGAAGTAAGTCACATGACCGTATTTCTGCGTTTCTGAAATCGCAAGCAGCTTCACGCCCGTTTTGGTGAGGTATTCGCCCATCGTGCGGTCAATGCTCGGCGGGTTCACGAGGTACTGCGCGGGAACATGTGCATCGCCGTCGTATTCCATCATGCCTGCGTATTCAACTGACGGAACGCGTTTTCGGTCAAACGGCAGGTCGCCGCCCTTTGGTGTTTCAAACGCGCGGGTCATTTCAAGCGCACGGTCGCCGCGGAAGTTAAAGTAAATCACGCTGTCGCCGTCTTCGATTGTGCCGACCGGTTTTCCGTCTTTTGCAATAACGAACTCATGCATATCCTGGTCAAGAAGCCCTGGAACTTCGCTGCGGTATGTTTCGATTGCTTTTGTCGCGCTGTCAAAAGTGCGCCCTTCGCCCAACACATGCGCCTTCCAGCCGCGATCAACCATGCTCCAGTCAGCGTTGTAGCGGTCCATCGTCATGTACATTCGCCCGCCGCCGCTCGCAATCTGGTAGTCCACGCCACTGAACGAAGCCAAAAATTCTTCAAGCGGAGTGATGTAGTTCAAAGCGGAAGTGGGGTCAACATCGCGACCGTCCAAAAGCGCGTGAACTCGGAGTTTTTTCACGCCGTCCTTGCTCGCCTGCGTAATCATCGCCTTCAGGTGGTCGATGTGCGAGTGAACATTTCCGTCCGAAACCAAGCCGATAAAGTGGAGCGTGCTGTTTTTGTCGTTCACATTCTTGACAAGTTTTTTCCATGTGTCTGCGGCAAACATTGAGCCGTTTGCGATTGACTCGCCGACAAGTTTTGCGCCCTGAGCGAACACGCGACCGCAGCCCATTGCGTTGTGACCGACTTCGCTGTTACCCATGTCGTCATCGCTCGGAAGACCGACCGCCGTTCCGTGAGCCTTAAGCTTTGTGTGCGGACAGTTTGCGGTAAACCAGTCGAGGTACTTCATCTTAGAAGCCTTAACCGCATCTCCCTCTTCATATTTGCCATAGCCAACGCCGTCCATAATCACCAAGACTACAGGACCGCGCCGCCCTTTCCAAGCAGGATTTTTTTCCAGTGCATGCATTGTGTCTGCCATTTGCATCTCCTCACTATATATTTAAGACTACCACTCATTCGTGGAAAATCTTAGATTTCATTATTTTTTGAGCTTATTCAACTCTTTTTCAAACTTACGGTCGTTAGTTTCTTTTGCAGGACGATAGAGAATCAAGGTATTTCCTATCAAACGAACGGTAGTTGACTGGGTTTGTTCAGCAATTTGATTGCTTAAATCATGTTTTTCTTCTTTAAATTCGTTGAATTTTACTTTGATAAGTTCGTGTTCTTCAAGAAGCCGAGAAATTTGTGAAATCTGATTGTCAGTAAGACCTGCGCCGCCAATTTGAACAAGCGGATTGAGCGGATGAGCATTTTTCTCTAAAAACTTTCTTTGTTTTGCATTTATTTCCATAATTCATATTACAAAAAATAAAAAAATCTGTAAATAAATTTGGATATGTTATATAATAGAAACGAATTTTTTATGTCTTTAAAGGAGGCACATATAAATGAAGAAAGTTTTGGTCTGTAAGGAATTGGACGAACGCGAGACCCGTGTTGCGCTCATTCCTGATGACATCAAAAAACTCAGTCCCATGGGCTTTGAAATTAAAGTCGTGAGTGGGGCGGGCTTGAAGTCTGGTTTCACGGACGAAGCCTATAAGAATGCTGGCGCGACAATCGTTGCGAAAGAAGAAGATGCATACTCTGATTCAGAAATCATCGTCCGAATCATGAAGCCTGCTTCAATTGACGGAATTAAGGAAGGCACGCTGCATTTGAGCTACATGGATCCGTTCAACGAGAAAGAGCTTTTGAACAAATTTGCGGCAAACGGAATCCAGGCGGTCTCTTTGGAGATGATTCCGCGCTCTACGCTCGCGCAGAAAATGGATGTGCAGTCGTCACAGACTTCGCTCGCGGGCTATGTGGCGGTGGTGAACGCGGCGGCAAAACTTCCGAAAATCCTTCCGATGATGGTGACTCCGGCGGGAACGATTAACCCGGCGCGCGTGTTCATCATCGGCGTTGGCGTGGCGGGATTGCAGGCGATTGCGACGGCAAAACGCTTGGGCGCGCGCGTTGACGCATTCGATACCCGCCCGGTCGTTGAGGAGCAGGTCAAGTCGCTCGGCGCAAGTTTCATCAAAATCGACTTGGGCGAGATGGGACAGACGGCGCAGGGCTACGCAAAGGAACTGACCCCTGAGCAGATTGCAAAGCAGAAGGAAGCGCAGGCGAAGGTGTGCGAAAAGGCGAACATCGTCATCACCACGGCGAAGGTCTTTGGTCGAAAAGCGCCGCGCCTTATCGAAAAGAATGTGCTTGACCGCATGCAGCCTGGTTCAATCGTCGTTGACATGGCGTGCTCTACGGGCGGCAATGTGGAAGGCTCGAAGCTCTTTGAGAATGTCGTGACCGAAAACGGCGTTACGATTATGTCGGGCGACTTGCTTGAACGTCAAGTTCCCTATGACGCTTCAAAGATGTTCAGTGGAAACATCACCGCATTCCTTACGCACGCGGGCTTCTACGACAAGGAAGCAAAGGAATTCAAGGTGAACCTCGACGACGAAATCATGAAGGGCTGCTTGCTCACGCAGGGCGGACAGATTATTCACGAGAGATTCAAGGCGTAGTCGGTCATTGAGCCTGTCGAAATGACCAGTTAGGTGTTTTCGACTTCGCTCAACCACCGTACTCTGAGAGACATTTGAATGGCTAGTTCTAAAGAATATTTGGAGTTCGTCCTTGACCAGCTTTCGCTTGTGGAAGGAATCACGGCTAGAGCTATGATGGGCGAGTACCTGCTGTACTGCAACGAAAAATTGTTCGGCGGGATTTACGACGACCGCTTCCTTGTGAAGCCGACGAAATCCGCGCTGGAGAAAATGCCAGAGGCACGGCGGGAACTTCCCTACGACGGGGCAAAAGAAATGCTCCTCGTGGAAGAAGTGGACGACCGCGAATTCTTGAAAGAACTGGTGAATTCGATGCTTTCTGATTTGGAATAAATGCCTTTCGGGGGCGTTGCGGGGGTGTCCCCCGCAGAGGGGGTAGCGAAAAAGCCGTAGGCTTTGGAGCGAGGGGGAGACTTCCCCCAACATAATTTTTAAGGAGAAAAGTATGGATATAATGCTTATTTTTGTGTTTGTAATCGCTGCTTTCTTGGGATTGGAGTTGATTGCAAAGGTTCCGTCGCAGTTGCACACGCCGTTGATGAGCGGAACGAACGCTATTTCTGGTATCACGGTGGTTGGCGCGATTTCAATCACGGCGTTGGCGGTCAAAATCGGCGGAAAGGTGGGCGCGGTGCTCGGTTTCCTCGCGATTGTGTTTGCGACTATCAATGTTATCGGCGGGTACATGGTTACTGACCGTATGCTTGGTATGTTCAAGAAGAAGGATGCTAAAAAGTAAGAGGCTGAACGATGAATGACACATTGATTAAAATTCTGTACATGATTTCTTGTATCTTCTTTATCCGCGGCATCAAGCTGCTGGGAAAGACGGATACTGCGCGTAAGGGTAACGCGTATTCGGCGGTCGGTATGCTGATTGCGTGTGTGACGGTTCTGATTCAGAAGGATGTGATGAGCGCGTTCGCTTCGGACGCTTCGGCGTGGGGCGGAAACCCGCTTTTGTCGAACGGCTACTGCTGGATTGTGGCGGCGGTGCTTATCGGCACGGTCATCGGCGCGATTTGGTCTAAGAAGGTGCAGATGACGGGGATGCCTGAGCTTGTCGCGCTTTTCAACGGCTTCGGCGGCTTGTCTTCGCTTTTGGTCGCGCTCACGCAGTACATTGCGGCGGAAAAAGGCGACTACTTTACGGCGGTCTCACTCGGCTTGACGATTGCGATTGGCGCGGTGGCGTTCACCGGCTCGCTCGTGGCGTGGGGCAAACTGAGCGGGAAGATGACCTTCAAGGGCTGGGTGATTCCTGCGAAGAACGCGGTGAACGGCATTCTGTGCGTGCTGGGCTTGGCGGCGATTGTAGCGTACTCCTTCTTTACGGCGGACAATCCGTTCGGATTCGCGGAGATTGAGAAGTGCGGCGTGATTGCTTCGACGGCAATCTTCCTCTTGCTCGGCTTCACGATGGTCATCCCGATTGGCGGCGGCGATATGCCGGTCATCATTTCGTTCCTGAACGCGCTTTCTGGTCTTGCGGCGGCGTTCGCGGGATTTGCAATCAACAACACGGTCTTGGTCGTTTCGGGCTGTCTGGTCGGCGCGTCCGGCTTGATTCTTACATTGATTATGTGCAAGGCGATGAACCGCACTTTCGGAAGCCTTTTGTTCAAGAGTTTCGGCGGGCAGAAGAAGAAAGGCAACGGGGGACCAGCGAAAGAGCCGAAAGCGATGTCTGTCGAGGACGCTTATATGATTCTGGAAGCGGCGAAGAATGTCGTGTTCGTGCCGGGATACGGAATGGCGGTGGCTCAGGCACAGCACGCGGTTAAAGAGCTTTGCGACAAACTCGAGGCGAACGGCGCGGAGGTGAACTTTGCGATTCACCCGGTCGCGGGTCGTATGCCGGGACACATGAATGTCTTGCTCGCCGAGGCGAATGTGCCGTATGAGCAGCTGAAAACGGCGGACGAGATGAATCCGCAGATGAGCAATGTCGATGTGGCGATTGTCATCGGCGCAAACGATGTCGTGAACCCCGACGCAATCAACGACGAGTCAAGCCCGCTCTACGGTATGCCGATTGTAAACGCCCACGAGGCTCGCACGGTCTTTGTCTTGAAGCGCGGCAAGGGCACGGGATTTTCCGGCGTGGAGAACCCGCTTTTCACGAACGACAACACCGTGATGATTTACGGCGACGCGAAAGCGACGGTCTCTGCTCTCGTTAGTGAGTTTAATGACCAATAAGTAAAAAAACGGTGGTTGAGGTTCTCGAAACCACCACGATGACAAAAAAGCCAGTTCCTCGGTTGGGGGGCTGGCTTTTTTTGTAAATAAAATGTTAACACACAAAGTAAAATGTATATAATTTATAACTTTTTATCTTTTCTTTAAATCTTTCTTGCAGATTAAATTAAATGATTGCTAATTCTATATAATATAATAAATTATTTTTTTTTATAATACAGAGATTGTCAGTTGAAAATATTTATAAATTTTGTGAATTTGTATCAAAAAATTTAAGGCTTTATTTTTTTAGATTTATTCTGACATTGCTTTCATAGAAAGCGTATCTTAACAAAAAGGAGTCCGCTATGGAACTTTTTGAGGAAACGAGTCAGAATTTATCTGATTCACAGTTGGCTGACATGATTGAAAGATTGTTCATGTCAAAAGATTTTTTGGAAAAGCTAGATGAATATAATTTTTCTAGCATTGTAAAAGGCAGATACGATGAAGCTGATGCGATTCGAAAAAGAATAGCGCACGGAAAAATCGTTATCGCCTAAAACAAACTGGCGGCATAACTTTTGTTGTGTCGCTAGTTTTGAATTTTTTAAATTTTATATCGCGTAATACAGTCTTTAAAAATCTTATTTATCTGATTTAAAACATCTGTGGAAAATACTTCCAAAGTATTTGCGTTGCAGTCATTTGACAAGGAAGGTTGTATACCAACAAAAAACTGATATGGCGGTATTTCTAAAGCATTACATAACTTTGAAAGTGTTGCAGGTGAAATCCATTTTTTCCCATTCTCTATGTCATTTATAAAATTAAAAGTAACATCAGCTTTATCTGCAAGCTGTAATTGTGAAAAGTTTTTCTTGTTTCTGAGATATTTTAAGTTTTGACCAAAGAGTTTTTTTATATCGTCTTCATTCATATAAGTAAACTATCTCTTTTAGTTTATAAATTATAACTATTAGATTGACTATGATTCAAATTACTGATAGTATGAAAAATAAAACTATAAGTTTTGTATTTCATATGAAAAGAATTGCGGTCTTATTATTTTTTTTAGTTTTATCTATCCCAACTTTCGCAGAGGATTTAACAGGATTTTGGGATGCGAAATTTGGTGATACAAGGCAATCTGTAAAAGCAATGATGGTGAAAAGAAACTGGGATATTTCAGAAGAAGATTTTGAATCCATCATTTACAAAAAATCTGGCGGCACATGGGTGGGATTACCTGTTACAGATATAAAATTTGATTTTGCGAATGATAGATTTAACAAAGCAGCTGTAACGCTGTCAACATTTGATAATTCGGCAGTTATGGATGTTATTAAGGTTCTAAAGGAAAAATATAATTGCAAAATTTATGATACAGACAAGCATGATCTAGAAGGACACGATGAGTTAACAATTACTTTAGCTACTGGCAATGGTGATATGATAAAAATAAATGTGATAAATGTTTCTGGTAATTTCAATTTATATATTTTTGATTTTATTGATACAGAAATAACACTTGAGTATTTGAAAGAAAAAGAATCTTCTAAAAGAAAACATATAGAAGATGATTTGTAGGATGGTGTTTTATGAAAAGGCTTATTGGTTTACTTACAGTTCTTTTATTACATAGTTTGGTGTCAGCAGAACCCTTAATGGGATATTTCGGCATTAGTTTTGGTTCAGAACGAGAAATTGTAAAAAAGGAACTTGAAAAACAAGGCTGGATAAGTTTTTATTCTGAAGACGAAAGTACAGATTCGTATGTTGGTTTTTCAGAAGATTTAACTATAGAAGGCTGCCCTATACAAAAATTAGATGTTTCTTTTGATTATAACAATGTTTTCTTTGATATAAGATTTTATTTTGCCCCAGCATTTTCAATCAGTGATTTTGAAAATTTATTGATGAAATTAGAAAAAAAATATGGATTGAAATATTTGGATAAAATTGACGGAGGACTTTATTATGAAACTGATAATGGCAATATTATTATGCTTACCACAGGAACGCAAAGAAATCTTTTGAGTAATGAAACTGAACAAATTTTTGTTTTGGAAATGTTTGATAGGAAATTACAACGGAACAATTATAATTACAATTATAAATAGGAGTTTGATATGAAAAAGCCATTTTTTTTAATTTATATTTTAATTCTTTCATTTTTATTATCATCCTGTTTTCAAAGTGAAGAAGCGAAAGTTGTGGATGCACAGATAAAAGCAATAGGTGCGATTACACTTGAAAGTAACGATTCTATAACTGCTGCTGAAAAAGCTGTTGAATCTTTACTGGACGCAGATAAAAAACAACTTCGATATAAAAATAAACTAATTGCTGCACGCAATAAATATAATCAACTTGTAATACAGGAAAAAATTAGTATTCTTGAAGAAAAAATAAATGAAATAGGAGAAGTAACAATCTCCTCAAAAGATAAAATTGTTGAAGCTCGTGATTTTTATGATAAACAAGACGATGATGTAAAAAATGGTATAAAAAATTATGAAATTTTGACGAATGCCGAGGAAAAAATAAGTGTTTTTTTGATTGACGATGCTGAAACAAAAATAAATGAGATAGGGGATGATATAACAAAATATGATACTACTATTTTTCATGCACTTTTGGCATATGTGAAACTTTCGACAGATGAAACTAAACAAATAAAAAATTCATATTTATTAGAAAAAAAAATTGATGAATACAATGCATACAAAAAAAGTAAGAAATTAAAATTACACAAAACTTATGACAAAATAAGAGACATTACTTTTTATGAGAGTTGGTTTACTCCGAATTCGGTAACAAGTCGAAAATATTTTTTACCATATATTGGAAGTAAGGAGCAGGGAGAAGTTTTACACTTTGTTTTTAATTATTGTGCTGATGATTGGCTATTTATGGATGAAGCTCTTATCCTTGTGGATGGAGAAAGATATACGATTAATTTAAGAGGCATAAAAAGAGAATATATTTCTTATTCTGCTGGGCTTTATGAGCGGGCAGATTTTGTTGCAGATGATTCTGAGATTGAAATGATAAAAAAAATAATTAACTCCAAAGAAACTATTGTAAGATTAAATGGGGATAAGTATTATTCGGAATTTACAGTAAGTGTAAATGATAAAGTGGCAATGGAAGAAGTTTTAACGGCGTATGATGGCTTGAAAACATATATTTTTATGTTCAAAATTTTAAACAAAGTTGATAATTTGTTGAATAAAACAGAAAATAAGTGAGCTAAAACCTAGCGGCTGTATAATATTGTTTATCACTGAAAAAGTGTGTATAGCTTATCGACCGAAAGAATCTATGAGATAAATTTTACTTACTTTTATCGTTTAAACTTTTTCTCTGATAACCCCCATGTTTTCCATACAATTTCAAATGGACAAAAATGGTTAGAATTAAAACTATTATTCCAAGGTTTTGTCATACAACGATTATTATCAAATTTTACATGAAAACTTTCTTTTAGAAATTTACAAATTCGTGTTAATTCACAACCTTCAAAATTTTCATAATATAAGCATTTGTATACTGATTCAACCGCAAGGGCTGTTAAAAATGAAACTGTTGTATCTTCATCTGAGGCATTGAAGAAAAAAATATTGCCCTTTGCATTTGAAACAACTGGATAGCCAAAATCCTTAAAACAATTCAAAAGCCATAAGGAACGCTCTTCTGGAGAATAATTTTTTAAAATTAAAAGAGATGAAAATAATGGTTTTCCGTCTAATCTTTCAGATTTGCCCTTTGCTAATATTGAAAGCAACCAATTTTTAAATTCTTTAAAAATATCTGTTTTATAAATTTCGTTTACACTTTCTGTACAAAAGTCATGATTTTCTAAAAACAAATCAATCATAGAAACTTGTCTATTAGATTTTCCTAAAGCTTTATAATTCACAATGTTTTTATAGATATTATTATCTGCTCTTATTTGTCCTTTTCTTATTGCATCCACAGTAGTTATAAATATTTCTGCAGGATTAAAAAACATAAGGGAGGCCTCTGATAAATCTAAAAACGCTGTTAAATTATTCTTTTCACTGGGTAGGTATTGACACCAGATAGAGTAAGATAAATCATAAGGAATTTGTAATTTTTGAGTTTCAATATGATATATTTGTTTTTGTAAAAGATGGCATATTCCTTCCATAATTGCATGAGCACCAAATTTGCAAGAGCGTCCATTTGTAAAAAATAATTCATAGGTGTATATTTTCATAAAATCACAGAGGTCGGAGTCAAAAATATCTTCAGACTGCTCTTGAATTTTTTTAATAATATTACTTTTTAGCAATTTTGTATTCGTATACTGTAGGTATGATTTTACAATGTCATAATTATCTTTAGTTATAACTTTATGAAAGCCTGTAATGGGTAAAGAAAATGTTGAAATACCTGCGTTTTTTACATACAGTATCATATCCAAAATCTTTTTGAATACCGTTTTTGCATTTGTAATTCCGAATGTTGTTGTCGTATCTTGCAAAAAATGCAAATATTCATGAAATAATTCAGATTCATATTCACTTCCAAACATTTTGTTAAGGGGAAGTGGATTGTTCATGTGTATATTAAAGAAAGCGGGCGAATAACAATCATAATTCCAATCATCAAAAATATGCATCATATATCCCAAAAAAGAGTAAAATTTTGCCACTTTGGTGGAATGGCAGAATTATAACGCAGAAATTTACAGACTATTTTCTTTGGTAATACCTTTAAAAGGTTTTCCGTCTTTTTTCCCGTCTATAAATTGTCCATTGGTTTTATCTCTCTTTGTCCATATTTTTGTTGTTGGATTATAGACTTGAGAACGATTTTTGACAGCACCGATACGGTGTCCATCTCCAATTGGTGGATTTGTAGCCATAGGCTTTATTTCTCCTGTTTGTAATTCTTGAACAAAGGTAAAGCGACAGCCAAAATTTGTCGATAAAAAATTAGCCAGTGCAGAACTTTTGTTCGCTTTGTGTATAAAGTGTTGTTCTGTCCACTAAGATTCTGAGCAACACCTTTTGTTATATAACTTAGCAACGCTCATATATAACACTTTTAAAATAATCAAAGAGTTTTTAAAAATCAATAAAAATTTGAATTTATTTCATAAAATATGCAAAAATAGCAACTTATTTAAAACAAAATCTTGATTTTATCGATTTTAATTGTTAATCTCTAAATATGTTAATTCAATTTTCCGTAAGCAATTTCAAATCGATTAAAGATGAAGCCGTCTTGTCACTCGTTTCGGGTAGTTCAAACAAAATGGGAAATACGGTTTTTGTGGATAATTTAGACATTCTGCCGTCTGCGGTGCTTTATGGGGCGAACGCAAGCGGGAAATCTGCACTGATTGAGGCATTTGCGATGATGCGAGACATTGTTCTGAACAAGAACCGCATTATGCTTTCTACTGATGAGCTGCCAGCGAATCCGTTCCTTTTGTCAACGGAAACGGAAAATGCGGCGACAGTTTTTGACATTATCTTTGAGTCGTCGGGGAAACGATACAAATACGGCTTTGAATATGACATTGGCTGTGTTTATTCCGAATATTTGTATGTGTATGAGTCCGTTCGTCCGACTTGTGTTTTTGATTTTGATGTTGAAGAAGAGTCAAAAATCAGCGAGCGATATAAAGAATTAAAACGAATAAAAGGAAAGAATAAGAATTTTTTATTCTTATGGCTAGCTGACCAAACAGGAAACGAATGTGCGAACGAAGTTTTGCATTGGTTCAAAGAATGTTCTGTAATAAGAAGCAATCGTGTAAATGAAAATTTAATGCCAGGCTTGCGCAAAGCAATGGGCGATGAAATGAAACGAGCAAAAATCATTGAACTTATGAAAAGCGCGGATTTCGGCATTGAAGATGTGAAATTAGGCTCTGCAACTCTGCCTTGGACATCTCTCCCATTAGAAGTTAGGGAACGGCTAAAGCGAATGAGAACTATTAATGATACTGTGGAATTAAAGAAGATGTCTTTTGATTCCGTGCACACGCAATATGATGGCAAAAACTCTCCTGTGCAGAAAATCCCCTTTGATATGGAGCGTGATGAATCTTTCGGGACAAAAAGTTATTTTTATCTTTCGGCTTCAATTCTGAATGCTTTGGGAAATGGATCACTTTTGGTCATTGATGAATTAGATTTGAGTTTGCATCCACTTCTTTCACAAAAAATTGTTGAATTGTTCAATAATCCGCAGGTAAATAAAAATCACGCACAATTAGTTTTTACAACCCAAGACACGAATTTGCTTACAAAAAAGAATTTCCATAAGTCGCAAGTGTGGTTTACGGAAAAAGACAAGTATGGAGCAACGCATTTAACTTCGCTTATTGAATATAAGAACATTGATTCAAAAACGGATTATAACCAATGTTATATTATGGGAAAATATGGCGCAATCCCGTATTTGGGAATGTTTGACTTTATCGAAGAAAAATTTGATTTGGGTGGCACTGATGGCGAGAAATAAACGGCATAATTTTAAATCTTTTTCTTCGCTCAAACGAAATGAAAATTCTTTAGAAACTCCAAAACTTTTTATTGTTGCTTGTGAGGGTGAAAAAACAGAACCGAATTACCTGAATGCTCTGTTTGATTATTTGAAACGAGACCATAAAATTGCGCAAGGCTCATTTGTTATTGCTGGTCATCAACATTCTGACCCTTGCGGAGTTTTAGAGGATTTGCTTTCTGCTCCAGAATATTCGGACTTGTTCGATGAGAAATGGATTGTCATTGACCGCGATGAAGTTATGGTGACGAAAAAAGGAAGCAGTGGGCATACAAAAGAAAATTTTTGCAAAGCGACTTCTACCGCAAAAGATTTAGGCGTGGGAGTCGCTTGGTCAAATCCATGCTTTGAACTTTGGTTTGTTTTGCATTTTAACTATCGGAATACGGCTTGTGCCAGAAAGGAAATGCAGGATATTGCTTTAAAACTGTTGATTGAAAAAGGAATTTTGAAATCTTCCAGTTCAATAGGTGATATGAAATCAACACGGGATTTATTTGATTCGTTGTTACTATATAAAGAGACTGCAATAAAAAATGCAAAACGGCTTATGCAAGATAAGGAAAATGAAAAGCCAGAAGATTGTAATCCTGGAACTAGATTTCACATGTTGGTGGAACATTTGGAAAAAACGATAAAAAAATTAAAATAGAGAATTGCGTAGCAGTTTACCAATTTCGGGGGCGTTGCGGGAACTCCCCGCAGAGGGGGTAGCGGAAAACGCCGTAGGCGGTTGGAGCGAGGGGGAGACTTCCCCCTTTTGTATTTTCCTGCTCCTCGGCTTTACCATGGTTATCCCAATCGGTGGCGGTGATATGCCGGTTATCATTTCGTTCTTGAACGCACTTTCTGGTCTGGCTGCTGCTTTCGCAGGTTTTGCAATCAACAACACTGTACTGGTTGTTTCTGGTTGTCTCGTAGGTGCTTCAGGCTTGATTTTGACCTTGATTATGTGTAAGGCTATGAACCGCACATTTGCTTCTCTCCTTTTCAAGAGCTTCGGCGGTCAGAAGAAGAAGGGCGCAAATGGTCCTGCAAAAGAGCCGAAGGCTATGTCTGTCGAGGATGCTTACATGATTCTGGAGGCGGCGAAGAATGTCGTGTTCGTGCCGGGCTACGGAATGGCGGTCGCGCAGGCGCAGCACGCGCTGCGACAAGTTGGAGGCGAACGGCGCGGAGGTGAACTTTGCGATTCACCCGGTCGCAGGTCGTATGCCGGGACACATGAATGTTCTTCTTGCCGAGGCGAATGTGCCGTATGAGCAGCTGAAAACCGCGGACGAGATGAATCCGCAGATGAGCAATGTTGATGTGGCGATTGTCATCGGCGCGAACGATGCCGTAAACCCGGATGCAATCCACGACGAGTCAAGCCCGCTCTACGGTATGCCAATCGTAAACGCACACGAGGCACGCACTGTCTTCGTATTGAAGCGCGGTAAGGGTACAGTCTTCTCTGGTGTAGAAAACCCACTCTTTACAAACGACAATACGGTTATGATTTACGGAGATGCTAAGGCTACGGTCAGCGCGCTGGTGAGTGAATTTAATGAGCAGTAATTAGACGCAGATGCACACAGATACACGCGGATGTTTTTATACGGAAGTGTGGCTGTGTGTTGCTTGTGTTTTACGCCAGTTCCTTTTGTGGGAGGCTGGCGATTTTTTTTGTAGTAAATGTAATTTGCGACTTAGATGTTATAATCTTTCTTCAAAGTACCCAATCATATTTTCATTCAGTCGTTCAAACAGTCCATTTGAAATCTCTTTTACAAATGCTTCTTTGTCAAAAGTAATCGTATTTTTCGGGCATCCTTGTTCTTCAAAAAGTTGTGCGGGCGTTATATTCAATGCTTTTGATATCGCATCGATTGTTTCAGGTTTCGGAAACATATTGCGACTTTCGATTTCTGAAATGTAGCCTGTGCCGTAGCCAATTTTTTCAGAAAGTTGCTCCTGTGTAAGTCCTGCTTTGTTTCGCCAGTATCTTAAGTTTTCTTTGAATATATCTCTGACACCCATTCCGAAATGATAAAATTTCATTAGGAAAGTATTTATAGCGTAGTAAGCGTATTTTATTTTAAACTTGCATTAAAACGCTTTTTGAACTATAATTTTATAGTTGAATAAGCGAAAATATTAAAAAACATTCCGTTTATTGTGATAAAAACTATAAAAATAAACATGTATAGAGGTGTTTATGAACAAGAAACTTAAAGTATTTTTTATTTGTTTGTTGGTTCTGTTTTCTTGTGGAATCGTTTTTGCTGATTATTATTCAAAGGGCAGAGTTGACATTAGTGTAAGTTACAATGCATCTGCAGTTCGGATTACAAATACGAGCGGGCAGGACTTACATAATGTAAAACTAATTCTAAATGGTAAATATCAGTATAACCTTGGAACATTTTATAAAGATGATACAGAAACAATTTCTTATTCTCGGTTTTCATCTGCCCCATCTTATATGAATTTCAGCAGTCTTTCTTTGTTTTGTGCAGAAGGTTCTTACACGGTTACAAACTAAAATAAAAAATGGATTCAGGAGATTAAAATGGGTATTGTAGTTTTCATCTTATGGTTAGTTCTTGCATTTGTTGTTGCTAATGGAGCAGCGAATAGAGGTCGGTCTTTTGGTGGTTTTCTTGCGTTGTCAATTTTGTTTTCTCCGTTGATAGGAGCGTTTATTCTTTTTGTTCTTGGTGAAAAAAAATGATGTTTAGTCTGTTACTTTTTTCTCTGCTATGGCATGTATTGAGAATTACTTCTGATTAAATAAATGGGAGATTAATATGAACCGAAAATTAACATTTATGCTTTCGATCTTTTCAGTAATACTGATTGGATGTAATAAAAGCAGTAATAATGTTAATACACAAAACAAAGCAATTACATACAAACCGAATCAAAAGACAGAAGTTGTCGTAGACAAATCTACATATCGTATATCTGAAAGTGATGTATATGTATACAATCGACCAAACGGCGAAAAAATAAAGAACCAAAAACTGAGTTCTGTGTTAGGAGAAACGCATTACATTCAGGTTGATACGGATTGTACTGTTGAAGTTGTAGAAAAAAAAGATGAATGGGTAAAAATTCATACTGTTTATCCAGATTGGCTACAAGATACGCATAATGGTTGGATTCTTGCAAAATATTTATATAATTTCTCAGAGATAAAAATATCCGATACAGAATATAAGATACTCAAAGAAGTATCAACAACCGTTAATAATATTTATGTCCTTTATCTTGGAGATAATTTTTCAAAGAAAAAGGCTATAGCACTGAACGAATATTTACGAAATTCAAAAAAATTGTTAGGAAACATTTATATTTTTGATGATGAAAAAGCATCAGAATTGATTGATAATAATTCATTGGAAAAAGACAATTATGTATTCCTCGCTGACCATTTTATTGCCATGTCAACATTCGATATTCCAAAAAGTGTTATCTATTATCCATATCAAGATAACCAATATAAAGCACTTGGTGGGAAAAATTTTAAGAATTAAACACAATGTGCATTTTTAAGAAATTATTTGGCGATTTTCTTGTTTTGATTGTGATTGGTAAAAGATCGGATTCCTTTAAATTGCAAGCTAAAAAAATACATTAATTTAAGGTAATTGAGACATAACTTATGCTCAAGTAGATAAAGAGAAACAAACAGGATATTTCACTGCTAAAACCAAGTAGAAATAAAATGGCAATTATTTCCAGTAAACTTTGAAAAAAGTTTAGAATGTGCGGTTTTATTATACACCATACCATTGTAAGATTATAATTGGAATTTATTTAAATATCTTTAATGCATGGCTTTTGGAAAATAACAATTTAATTTATCAAAAGTATTTGAATTAGAAAATTGTTTTAGGAAAAAAATAAGCATTAAAATAATTATTTTGACTTCAGAAAGAAAAATTCAATTTACAGAATCTAAGGTAAAATACCTTATTTCCTTGCAGTTTAGTGCAATGTAGGAAACAAGGTATTTTACAAATTAAGTTCTGTCTATTGGTGGGCAAGGATCATTTCCTGGTGCAACAGTTATTTTTCTTCTAATTTGGTTTTCTCGATTCATAATTGTTAAGTCAGCACCACCTGCATGCTTAATTTGCTCTTTTGCCACTTCTATAGCTTCTGCTTGTGTTGCATAGATTTTTTCAGGGCGGCTTGCTCCGTTTTTTTTGTTTGCCCAGCCATTTTCAGTTGGGTATACGGTTCGGTTGTTTGGATTTGGCATATTTGCTCTCCATAAAATTGTGATTTAAAATACTGCAGTCCAATAAAAACCACAGCATACCAACAAACTAAAATTTACAGATTATTTTTCCTTGCGGACACCTTTAAATGGTGTTCCATCTTGTTTGACATCCATAAATCGACCAGTTTCAGCATCGCGTTTTACATATTGTCCCGTTCTAGGATTCAATACCTGAGAACGCTTGCGAACTGCGCCGATTCTGCGGTTGTCACCTATCGGTGGGTTAGTCGCCATAGATTTCCTCCTTCAAGTATAAAGTGGAAAACATCTGTTTAGGCTTGTATTTTCAGGGAATAACTGATAAAGTCATTATAACATTTTGAAAATGTCTGCTTTGCAGATGTTTCTTTTTATAACCTCAGGCGGTAACCTGAGGTTTTTTTTTATTGGCACAACGACCTCAGTGATTGACTCACAGTTTAAATATATAGAAATTTCACATGCATCGTCAATATAAAAATTAAGAATTTTGCACAAAATTTGCAAAATAAATTTATTTTTATTGATTTTATGCCGATAATAACATATATTATGCATTAGGAAGTCAATATGTTGTTAGAATTTGAAACAGAGAACTACAAATCTTTTAAAGACCGCGTAAAATTCTCAATGATTCCTGCTCCAAAGCAGAAAGGACTTGATTATAGTATTCTGACTGAAACAATTAATAACAAAATTTTTAAATCTTTAAGTACATCTGTTATTTATGGAGCTAATGCAGCTGGAAAAACAAATATCATTGGAGCACTTGACGTTTTTAGGGCTATAGTAATGCGGGGCAACATCTTTAATGCCACAGGTGGTTTTGATGGAAATGTTTCGCATTATATGCTTGAACTTATTCCGAACAATAGTCTGGTTGTACAAAAAGATGTAAGCTTCTCTATTAAATTTATTCAAAATGAATTATTATTCAGCTATTCACTTTCAATAGATTTAGGTACTTTTTGCATTCAGAATTACAAAAGGCGTATCACTGCTGAAAATTTAACTGTCAATGATAGAATAGTTTTTAATCGCAGTGGAAACAAAATTGAATTTGGAACTTTAAAAGATTTAGAAACTTATTTATTACCAAATTATACAAAAAATAAAAATGTTCTTAAATTTACGGCAGAGCAGGGGTTGGTTGCTGAAGAATTATTTCTGACAAATGGTTTTAAAACCACAATAAGCCAACAGTTATCTGCAAAAGTATATAAATATTTTTCAGATTCATTGAAGCCGATATGTAATTCTCAATATTTTTCATCACAGTTTAACTCACGACAAAAAGATAAAGCTAATACCTTGATGAATCTTGCTGTTTCACGACTTGGAATAAACTCTAATTCATTAGCTTTTGTAAAACAACAAAATGATACCTTTGACAAATTGGTGTCTGTTTTTGAAGACAAACATTTGTTAATCCCTGCCGAATTTATTGAATCTTTTGGAACATTGCGTTTTGTGGATTTATTTCCTGTTTTGGCTGGTATTTTTTCACATGGAGGTGTTTTATTAATCGATGAATTTGATACTTCCTTGCATCCGATGGTTGTTATGAATATCATTAATATTTTTCACGATGATACGATAAATAAAAATCATGCACAATTGATTTTTAATACCCAAAATCCTATATTTTTAAATAATAATCTTTTTCGTCGTGATGAAATTAAATTTGTTGAACGGTCTGATGAAAATAATTTTAGCGAACTGTATTCACTCTCTGATTTTGGAACGAAAGGTACAAATGCCCGAAAAGGAAAAGATTATATGAATAATTATTTTATGAGCAAATACGGTGCTATACGAGATATTGATTTGTCTGATGTTTTTGAAAAAATCGTGGAGACTTCAAATGATTCAGAGACTCCAAATCAATAAATACTTCTTCTCCGTGGAGGGGGAAACAGAAATACTATATTTTCAATATCTCCAAAAATTGATTCGAATGGAAGAAAAAAGAATTGCAAATCCTGTCTTTCAAGTAGAAAAATGTTCGCCATCAAAATATGTGAAAAAGATTTCTGTTATTCAACCGTGTGTGATTACTGCAGTTTTTGATGTTGAAGATGCAGACATTGAGCATCAAAAGCGATTTGAGAATACCCTAAAAGAAATGAAAGATGCGGAAAAAATTGGTAAGTCTATAAAATTTGATTTAGGTTATTCCAATATTGATTTTGAACTTTGGATAATCTTGCATAAAAAAGATTTATTTTCTTCTGTAGGAAACAAATCAGATTATCTGCGAAATATAAATCAGATTTTCGGAACGAAATTTGAAGATCTGAAAGAATATAAAGAAGAACGGAATTTTTTGCAGATTCTCGCTAAAATTACTTTGGAAGATATAAAATCTGCCGTGAAAAGAGCGGAAAAAATAGAAAAACAGAGATATTCTGAAAGCACACCTAATAAAAATTACGGATATGAGTGGTTTGATAAAAATCCATCTTTGTCTGTTCATAATATTGTGAAAAAGATTTTAACTGAATGTGGCGTATAACTATATAAATTAATTCCTTTTTATAATAACTTTTGCGTTAAGGATTGTAGCCGCGAGCCGTCAGACTCGTTCCGAAGCGGAACGAAGGAATGAAGCGCGGTAAGGGTACAGGCTTCTCTGGTGTTGAGAACCCGCTGTTTACAAACGACAACACTGTTATGATTTACGGCGATGCTAAGGCTACGGTCTCAGCGCTGGTGAGTGAGTTTAATGAGCAGTAATTAGACGCAGATTAACGCAGATATTCATAGATTTGTTTTGTGAATGTCTGTGTGTGAACGCCGCTTCCTGTATGGGGGAGCGGCGATTTTTATTGTTTCATTTTATCTAACGCCTTATTCAAAATCCGTCGTACATCGTCTATTACTTCTTCTGTAATTTGTGAGCGGATTTTTTCGTTTTCTGGAGTTTCCTCGATTTTCACAGGAACTTTGTTTTGTGGAATAAAGAGTTGGTAAACTTCAACTCCTAGTGCATCTGCTATTTTTACAAGATTTTCTGTCCGTGGAAATCTGCGTTTTCCTTCTACATTGTTTATATTTTGTGCTGAAATGCCAATTTCTTCTGCAAGCGTTTCCTGTGTGAATTTTCCTTTTCTGTAGAACTTTATATTCTGCGATAAAGTTTCCAAAAGCTCCGTTTCCGTCATATTTCACTCTCATTTTGATAGTATTTGAGCAAAATTTACACTTTCAAAAAGAACTTAAATTTGATACACTTCCAAATTGGGAGCAATAGATTTTCTGCTTTCAATTTGTTGATTTAAGGAGTTTCGTATGAAAAAAATGCGCAGTTTGTTTATGGCATTTGCTGTGTTGCTTGTCGGTTGTGCATCTACTTCAAATGTCGGGTATGTTCCGAATCGTGTCGAAAAGAATATGCTTTTGCCTGACGGAGCTAAAGGTGATGTCTTGTTCTCGCAAAAATGGTCAGGCGAACTCGGCAAGTATGCAAATGATAAAACCCAATGGCAGGGGAAAGATTCTGTATTGAATAAAGTAAAAACAGAAACTGAACTAGGCTATGGCTCTGTGTGGCACAACGAAGGTGAAAGCGAAGCGGTTAACACGCTTTGTGCCATTATGGAAGACTCGGGCTTTAAATATGGCGTTGCGTATGTCAATTATGGAAACAGAATCCGACGATATGTTTTAATGTACAAGAAGAATAAGCTTAAGAACACTTTTATGGATTTCTTTGAACCGTCACATGAATTCTATGTTGCATATAATAAAAAAGAAGCCGAAAGAATCGAAAAAAACAAGAAAAAAGTAGAGAGCGTAACAAAAGCAATTTTAAGTCCGCTTGCTCCAAGTTCTTCTTCAAGTAATGAAACTCCAGAACAAACTTTGTATAGGCTGAGACACGAAACATATGACATTACTAGAGTTGGACTAAGGCATACAGAAGTTTTCCAATACCGATACATCTATTACGACAACGGAGAACAAGTTTTCGGTTATATCGTTGATTTGGATGGTTACATCCGTGATGAGATAACATATTCAATAACAGCAAAATATTCTATTTCCAAAGAAATCCGAGATTTGGCTTTAAAGTCGTTGGAATAGGAAAAACATAAGAGGAAAATTTTTATGAAAACAAAATTCTTTTTATTTGCTGCGATATTTTTAATCATGTGGACTGTAAAAGTTGTTGCAGAATCAAGCAACAGTGATGAACAAGACATAAAACAACTCACTGTACTCGCAAAAAAAGGAAATTCGGAAGCACAGTATGAGTTGGGACAATATTATACAAAACAAGAGGAATATTCAAAAGCTTTAAAATGGTACTCAAAAGCTGCTGAAAAAAATCACGCTAAAGCACAACTTAGATGTGGGGATTTGTATTTATCAAAAGATAAACGCAAAGAAGCCTTAAACTGGTATGAAAAATCCTTTTCTAATGGAGAAATTCTTGCAGCTTCAAGGCTTGGAACTATGTACAAATTCTTTTTTAAGGATGTTGAGGGTGCAAAAAATTGGTATCAAAAAGGAGCTGAAAAGGTGATGAAACTTGTCAGTGGATGCTGGGAAGTATTTATGAAAGTGAGGAAAATTTTGAGAATGCAAAATTCTGGTATCAGAAAGCTGCTGAACAAGGAAATGAAGAAGCGGCTGCCAAATTGCAGGAGCTTTCAAAATGAATTCAGAAATGCTTGTGAAAACAGTATAGGGTAGAATTAATGGCAAAAGATTGTTCAAAATACTTGTTCAAAGGGAAGTTATATGGAAAAGGGCGACTCGTTGAAGCGGTTGTCACTGATTATATCTTGGCACATAAAAATATTACATATTCTGAGTTAACACAGATATTTTTGGCTGACATTCAACAGGTGACGAAACTGAAAGTCGCTTCTTTTGATGTTGTTAGGGAAACTTCTGAAATTTCAGAAAATCAATCTCGTCATTATTTTTCTGATGAAATACAACTTGCTGATACCAAGAAAATCAGAATTAATCGTGGTTGGGACAAAGATAATATTGTACCTTTCATAAAGAAAACTGAAGAACTTGGATATAAAATCAAAAAAATGGAGGATTAAAATGAACAAACAAAGAATAATGTGTTGTATTTTTATTGGTCTGTTTGTTTGTGTTTCCATGCCAATTTTTGCAGAATGGATGAAGGTTGGTAACAACACGGAAGCAAATTTTGCAAATGAGTCATATTCATATGCAGATGCACTTTATTGGGCAATGTTGATTGCCAGTAAGCACGATTCTTCTTCCTGTGAATTTAATGCAGAAATTGGGAGCAACGACGAATTCAAAGAACTACCAAAGGATTTATTTAGTAATGCTATCGAAGCGTTGATAAAAAAACAATTTGGGGTTGCAAGAATTATCACCAAAGAATATGAGGAACTGTATTGTTTGCGACTTTCGGATGGCAATTTTGCTATAATTTCAATTGAGAAAACTAAGAAAGAATAAATTATGAAAAAGCTAACCACAATTTTCATAGTTTTATTAGTTTTCATTTCTGTTTCTTTTTCCGACTCATTCACCGATGCAATCCAAGACCTTGCAAGATATACGGCATGTATCGGGCAATATTCGGCAACACAAGCGGGCGGCGGTTGGTATGATGACCCACAAGATTATTACAAACCGCAAATGATTGCTTCCCGCTTGGCACAAGAATCAGGCAATCAGACGATGACAGCGACTTTTTATGGAATATGCTTTAATTATGCCAAATTTGGCTATGAATATTTGAAAAGATACGAACAGTATTACAACAGGCAAGGCATGTACGAAAATCAGTTTTATCTTGCAGGAACTCATTCGGATTCAAATCAGATAATTCTTTCATACCCAACGACAAAAGGCAATCATAACATGGTTCAGAATGGCGTTTATGTAAAGGAAATCGACTATCAGCCTGTAAGAACTCATAAACATGTAAATAGCACAAAAAGGGCGACACATCACGCTTGGCTTTGGATTCAGCGTGCTGACGGCAAATGGTTTTGGATTGACCCGACTTGGACGGATAACCTAGGCTATGTTGTTTTCGGTTATGTTTCGTCAAACGGAGAGGAAATCCAATGCCGTCCAGATAAAAGATATTGTATTAATTACCCAAGTTATTTGAATAATCTTCCGCTGCCACCAAGTATGGGCAGCAAACTTGAACCGAGTGCAACGGCAACTTCAAATAATCCAGAAGAAACAGTCAAGAATATGCATACGGATTGGCTAACCGAAACTGTTGACAAAATCATGCGAAAAACATTCATTGATGTTGATTATAGTCACATGATTAATGAATGGATTGTCCTTATGCTTTCCGCCGATGTTCCGTTTTCTGCTTTGATTGACCAAAAAGTTGATTTGAACAAAATAGGCTTTTCTCTTGAAATGCCTATGTTGCTTGATTCAATTGCAGGTTTCGTCGGTCTTGAATACTTGCATAATCTTGAGGATGAAAACAACATTCATGCAGGACTTTTTGAGCTTGATTTTACCAGAAGACTGTTCAGCAATCTGGCATGGTTTATTGGTGGCGGTGTAGGTTTAAGATTTGATTTTGCAGGTGAAAACTGGGCACAAGAAGAATGGAAAACAGGTTATTTGGCTCTTAAAGCAAATACAGGATTCTTAATTAACATTTCGCATCTTTTTACAAAGGTCGATATTTCTTATAACAATGTCACTGGTTTTTCTGCAGGTGTGGGAATTGGAATCGGATTAGAGGCGTATTAGGAAAAAGTAACAAAAAATACTTTTATAGGAGGAAATTATGAAAAAAACTTTAATTGCATTGTCGGCACTTCTTTTGTTGGGCACAGCATCGTGTTCAAATCAAAAGAGCGAGGATTTTGAAGCTAAAATTGAGGCGGAAAAAACTGAATTCCAAAATAATATAGAAAATGTACTCGATGAATTTGGAATGAAAGGAATGTATTCTGTGATTGTGATTTTTCAAGAAAGCGGAGGACTTTCGCCGTATGCAATCGCTGAACAAAACATAACAAAAAAAGTTTACGGAAAGGCAAAATTTGACGGATTGGATTATAATTTACAGGAACTTGACGGTTTATATGAATGTAGGAATTATACAGCAAACAATGAATCATCTAAAGAATCTAAAGTGAAAGTTCAAAATGATTCACGAAGTGGTTATTTTTCTGCAATTATAACTATTGAAAACATTGAAAAAGAAAAAAAGGATAAACTTTTGGCAATAATGAATTATTCTGTTTCAAACACGAATCGCGGTGATGTAATAAATGTTGTCTCAAAAAGTGATTTTCAATGATATAAATCTGTGTCAGGAGTTGGTGGGAACATCCCAAAAACAAATAATCCCCCGCATGTGCGAGGGATAAGGCTTCAGCGGCTTTTACAAGCGGACAACTGTATAAATACAGTCCACTGAACGATTTAACTATATCAGATTTTATTTCTCTATTCTGCATTAACTAGCACCAAAAATTCTTCCGGTGTAACAATTTGAATTGTTGAGTTTGCAAAATCCTTTTTGTTTCTAGTGATTATGTAATCTACACCCGCAAACATTGCGGACTCGTTTTGCATGGAATCTTCAAAATCATCAAAGGCACTGTTCTGTGCGGCAACGGAAACACGGTCGTCGTTTTCTGGGATTACGGAAAGGACAGCCCGAAGTTTTAATATTGTTTCCCGGCAATATTCAGCAGTTGCGTCTGTTCTTTCGCTGAGCATGTAAAAAACATCGATGAGCGAATGTGGCGTGACACAGCCGTCAATCTTGAACAGGCACATGTTAAACACTTTCTTGACCGACTCGTAAAAAGGCTGGCGCTTGAGAAGATAATCGAGCAAGATATTGGTGTCAAAAAAGACTTTCATATTTTCTCCACAGGGCTTCGGCGCGTTCTTTTCGCCCGTCAAGGCTGATTTCTGTCTTTGGGGTAAAGCTCATGGTTTCAAGCTCGGCGAGGGCTTTTGCCGCTACAATCCGCTCGGCGGGAGTCTTTGAATTTTGTAAAGTCGGTTTTGTATTCGTCAACGACTGCGCAAACACAAGCACGAGTTCTGTCTTTTCATCATCGAGTTGGTCAACATAATCCATCACTTGCTGTCTGAGTGGCATAGCCGCCATGTTCCGCCTCCTGTGTACGAGATATTATATTGTAGCATAGATTTGAGGTTTGTGGGGAAAATTTATTTTTTTGTAAAAATATTGTCGTTTGCACAGAAAAATTATTATCTTTATTTTAGTAAGAAATAAGGAGATTTCTATGCATGATTATTCAATTCGAGGATTTTCAAAAATAAATATACTTTATTGGCTTGCAGTCATATCTGTTTTAGTCACACCGCTCATATCAAATAAACTGACCCCTATCTTTGTAAAAATAAGTACAAAAACGGGAATAGCCGAAATTGCAAGTTTATCCGTTTCTAGTTTTTTAATTTTTAGTGTTTTATGGTTTCTTTTTGCAAAACTAATTTGGAAAATTCCTCTTGTAACCAAAATCTTGAATGTTCCCGACCTTTCAGGAGAATGGAAATGTGAAGGTATTGGTAAAAAATATGATGATGCTACAATAAACAACCAATGGGATGGAATGGTTGTTATAGAGCAAACGCTTGATAAGATTTTGATAAGTACAAAGACTTCAAAATCAACATCGCATTCTACGAGCGTTTTTGGTGATTTAGAAAAACGAAATGCAAATGAATATGTTTTGACATATATGTATGAGAACGAACCGTTTGTACAAGAGGATGGTTTACATAGGCATACGGGCTTCTGTCGGCTTGTATTTAATATAAAAGACAAAACTGTATTAGGAAATTATTACACTGATACAGACAGAGGTTCTTACGGCACGATGAAACTTACAAAACAGGAGTAACAAATGAATTATACAGACAAACTTCAACGGTTATATGAGCGTCGAACTGACCCAACCGTTTCAATGGAAAGTATGATAGGAGACTCTCTTGATAAGAGTTTTGTTACTTTCTCAAATAAATCTGAGAATGCAAAAGCACAAGAATATATACAGACCGCAATGATGCCACTTTCCGAGCGTTCAACTCAAATTAGTTTTGAGGAAGGAGAACGCGTAAAAAAGCATTTACAAGAAGGTCTAGATGAAAGAGGTATGGATATAACTTTTGAATATCAAGGTTCTGTTACTTGCAATACTCATATAAAAGGAGCAAGCGACATAGATTTGCTTGTTATTACGGAAAAATTCTATTCTCTTGAGCCGCCTTTGAAGCCTTCAAATCCATATAAAGGAAGTCCTACCTCTGATATGCAAGAATTACGCGATACCTGTTATGAAATACTGCAAGAAGCGTACCCTGTAGCTAAAATAGAAAATAAAGGTGCAAAATCAATAAAAATTAGAGGCGGAAGCTTACGCCGTGATATTGATGTTGTTCCTGCAAATTGGTTTGATTCAGTATTATATGACAAATACAAATATGATTATCTTCGGGGAGTACAAGTTTTTGATAAGCAGACGAAAGAAAGAACTGCAAATTTTCCATTTTATAACCGATATTTGGTTGAACAAAAGGACAATAAATGTCAAGGATTATATAGGGGATTAGTTCGATTAGGAAAAACAATACGCGAAGACTCTGATAACAAATTAGTAAATGGCATTTCAAGTTACGATATTCAAGCGTTGTTTTACAGTATGCCTGATAATTATTATCAAAACATGAACTCCAATAAAATTCTTTTGGTTGCAACAAGTTTTCTTGATGAATTGATAAAAAATCCTAATGGCTTTGCAAACATAAAAGTTCCAGATGGAACAAGAAAAATAGCAGATAAAGTGTCTCTTGCACAACTAAAAGCATTTTATGAGGAATTTTTGGAATTATCTAGATTTGTGTAATTTAATTGGTTAAGTTTTATAAGAACATATGTAACTTGTCAGATGAAGCCTGAGTTTTTGGGTGGGCTTGGGCGGGTACGATAAAAAAAATTGTGAAGCAATTTTACCATTCTGTCGGGGGCGTTGCGGGGGTGTCCCCCGCAGAGGGGGTAGCGGAAAAGCCGTAGGCTTTGAAGCGAGGGGGAGACTTCCCCCTTTGTATATCTATTCGCAATCAACAACACGGTCTTGGTCGTTTCGGGCTGCTTGATCGGCGTGTCTGGCTTGATTTTGACGCTGATTATGTGTAAGGCGATGAACCGCACATTCGGAAGCCTCTTGTTCAAGAGTTTTGGCGGCTCAAAGAAGAAGGGTGCGGCGGGTCCTGCAAAAGAACCGAAAGCGATGAGCGTTGAGGACGCGTACATGATTCTGGAGGCGGCGAAGAATGTGGTGTTCGTTCCGGGCTACGGCATGGCGGTCGCGCAGGCACAGCACGCGGTCAAGGAGTTGTGCGACAAGCTTGAGGCGAACGGCGCGGAGGTGAACTTTGCGATTCACCCGGTCGCGGGCCGTATGCGCTAGCCGCGAAAGCGGCGTGTTAAATAATTTCTTCTCATGCAAACGGAGCGAAGCGACGTATGCCGGGACACATGAATGTTCTTCTTGCCGAGGCGAATGTTCCGTACGAGCAGCTTAAGACCGCCGACGAGATGAACCCGCAGATGAGCAATGTGGATGTGGCGATTGTCATCAGTGCGAACGATGTCGTGAACCCCGACGCAATCAACGACGAAAAAGGCAGAAAAATGTTTGATGTTAGCGCGACACGGATGTCGCGTTGCTTAGAAAGAGAGAAAAATCTGCGAGAACGAAGTTCTCGTAACGACACGGATGTCGAAGTATGCCGATTGTGAACGCGCATGAGGCGAGAACGGTCTTCGTGTTGAAGCGCGGCAAGGGCACGGGATTTTCCGGCGTGGAGAACCCGCTGCTCACGAACGACAACACCGTGATGATTTACGGAGATGCGAAAGCTACGGTGAGCGCGCTCGTTAGTGAGTTTAATGACCAGTAAGAGATAATGTGCGAGTTTGCCGTTGGCAAACTCGCAGGCAAATCGCTTTGCGATTTGTCGTCATTCTGAACTTGGTTCAGAATCTCAGATGCCGAAACAAGTTCGGCATGACAAACATTGTGGTGGTTGAGGCTCGCGAAACCACCAATCACAAACCACCCGTCAAACGGGTGGTTTGAACACAGCCTATAAGTCTCGGTTCCCAAGCTGAGACTTAAGTCCCGGCTTTCACTGATGTTCAAGTCTATTGCTGATTGACTCGTCGCAGCCCCTGAAGGGGCGTTCGTACTACCTACTACCCTTGAAAGGGTCTTCGTACTCTTTTGTCGTGAGCTTATCCATCGCTATATCGTGAGCTTCCTGCTCAGCGATATACTTTCGGATTGTAGCCTCGTTGAGTCCTACCGTGCTCACATAATACCCCTCACTCCAGAAATGCCTGTTGCCGAATTTGTATTTCAGATTCGCATGCTTGTCGAAAATCATCAGGCTGCTCTTGCCTTTCAGGTATCCCATGAATTGCGACACACTGTACTTCGGTGGTATACTTACGAGTATATGGATGTGGTCCGGCATAAGATGACCTTCGATTATCTCGACGCCCTTGTAATTGCAGAGCTGTCTTAGTATCTTGCCGATACTTTCCTTGTATTGACCGTATATTGCCTTACGGCGATATTTCGGTTGGTATCGTCAGATACAAGAATACTATATGATATTTACAGAGCCACTTGGTATGGCTCAGCGTATCTCTGATATTTGCCATTTACTTTCCTCCTTGGCGTTACGCAATAGACTTGAACAACCTATTGTACACCTTCGAGGAAAGTTTTTTTTGCTATAAGCTTTTGCCCACCACCCGCATAGCAGGTGGTTTATTGTGAAAATATTACGCTTCGCTTCATATTTTCACCGGCTCATGCGCCGTAACAAACAAAGCCTTGTCGTGCAAAGTGCGGCAAGGCTTTGTTTTTACTTTTTTGCTATGGAAATTCTTATCAGTCTGTGTTATACTATTGCTATGCAACGCAAAACCGTGTGCGGCTGTCGTCTAAGTAGCGAAAAAATTGCACCTTTTTTCGCCAAACCACTTGACACGCTCCCCGCCGCCCCCATAATGCTACTGGCTACTGGCTACTGGCTACTGGCTACTGGCTACTGGCTACTGGCTACTGGCTACTGGCTACTGGCTACTGGCTACTGGCTCAGGGCGAACTCTGCCCTGTGCGGCTTTGCGCCGCACACGCTACCAAAAGCGGCATAACGCGGTCAGCCACCGTTGCGCTAAATACATTTTTCCCAATCAACACAACCAATTTTCTCATAAAACTGCCCTTGCCATCTCGCGGCGTTCTGCCCGCGCGGTCGGCAGGGGCATTTTTTCATAACCACGCATTAGGAGGTTTGCAATGAGCAATTCAATAAAATCCGCGATTGCGGTGATTTTGGCGGCGGCGGTCTTTATCGCGGGCTGCTCGCTTTTTGAAAACAGCGGGGCTGGCAGAATTACATTCAGCATTGACGGAGAAACGGCAGATAAGATTTTCCTCGCTTCCCAGTCACGGGCCGCAGCCCGCACACTAACAGCGGAAGAAATGGAAGGCCTCTATTTTGAGATTGATCTGAAAGGCGATTACACGGCAAAGAAAACCCTTCCAGTAATGGAAGGTGCAACGGCAGTTTTTGATGACATTCCTGTGGGAATAAGTCTTTATGCAGAAGGCTCGGCTTACCGTGTGACCGACGGTGAAAAAGTCATTCTCTACACGGGAAGATCCGAAGAAATCACAATCCAGGAAGGTAAGAACAGCCTTTCCCTAGTGATGAAGAAAACTGAGCCAGCCGAGCCAGAACCAGTTGAGCCGGAGCCAACAGAATACACCATAACCTTCGTGCTGGACGGCGGCCAGTGGGAAGAAGGCTACACCGCCCCTGCCTCATGCACAGAAGGCGAAAAACTTGCGGAGCCGGAAGAGCCTTCAAGAGCCTCCAGCGAGACCGCGTCCTATTTCTTTGAGGGCTGGTACACATCTGCGGACGGAGGCGAGACCCTTTCTGAAACTCCCTACGATTTTGACTCTCCCGTAACGGCAGAGCTTACACTTTACGCAAAATGGAAGGAAGTTCCAGTCACAGAAATTTCTGCCACAATCACCGTGGAAGAATCCGGCGATATTTCCGTAACGGTAGAAAAAGACGAAACGAACATTGACAAGGGAATCATCATCTACTACTTTACCGCAGATGAAGGCTACGAAAGCTATACCTGGAAGCTGGACGGCGAGGAAGTGACCGCCACATCAAGCGTGCAAAATACTTTCCAGTTCGAAACGCGGGGAAAAGCGGCAGGCACTTACGATATCTCCCTGATTGCGAAAAAAGTCCTCGTGGAAGCCACGGAAGACACCCCGGCCCAGTACGAATACTACTCGTACGAAGCGCACATCACGGTAGAGTAAGGAGAGAAGCAGATGAAAGAACTGAAGAATACAAATACAGCAAAACGGATTTTCGGGCTGCTCCACCTGCCCGCAATACTTGCCCTGCTCCTTGCCTCATGCTCAAACGGCATCAACGGCACGGACGCAAGCCGCGATTCTGCAGACGGAAAGACCTACATCAGCATAAACGCAAAAACTGTACAGGCACGGAGCATTGCCCCGAACGCAGACGACTACAGCACAGAAAAACTCACAGACCTTGTCCTTAGCGGAAAGACCATAGGCGAGGGCACGGACTCCGACACCGCCACCGACACAGAGGCTGTGACCCTTGCCCAGGCAGAAAGCCTTGCTGAACTTTCAGGAAAATCCATTCCCATAGAAGCAGGAAACTGGCTCCTTACCCTTTCCGCCACTCTCAACGGAGTGACTTTTTACGGTGAGACAAGGGCAGAAATTGAAAAAGGAAAAATCAATCCCATATCATTCACCCTCACGCCAGCAACAAGCTACGGCGGCATGAGCATAACAGTGGAATTCACAGGAGAAGCAGACAAAGTTTCTGTTTCCCTGAAAAAGGCCGGCAATGAAGAACTTCTGGCAGGCAGTGAGCTTACCCCGGTTCAAGGCTCTGACGGAAAGAAATCCGTCACATTCAGCCGTTCTGCGTCAGCCGAGGCCGAAAGACTTGAAAGCGGAAGCTACTATCTTCTGTTCGAGTTCTTTGGAGTTGATGAAGTTGGAAGGCTCAACACGGTGGAAAACATCGTCCGCGTAAAAGAGGGAATCACCACCACGGCGAAGTTGACCCTGGATCTGAACGAAATCTACACAATCACTTATGAGACAAATGGCGGTGTGCCTGCAAGCACAAACACCGTCCTCACAGACAAATATTCCAGAAAAAGCGAGGCTCTCACCCTGCCCAAGATGAAAAAAGAAGGCTATGCCTTTGCGGGCTGGTATGAGAGCGCAGATTTTACGGGAAGCCCGGTCACGGAAATCGCGAAGGGCAGCGCAGGGAACAAGACTCTCTATGCGGCCTATGCAAATTCGGTAACGGTAAGTCCGAGCGGAAATAACCTTACCTGTAACGGATTGAGTGAAGACGCTCTTTCAATTGACTATGCGGTGAGCCTGATAAACGGCTGGAACGACCCAACCATAGACTACACCATTTACATAGACGGCGAGCTCACCTATGTCCAGACCATCGCGGATTCTGTGGAAGGCGGCACGCTCACAAAAATCAAGGCGGCTTCCATCACCCTTGAAGGTAAGAGCGGAAGCAGCACCGACAAGATAAACGCAGGCTGGGACGGCGACACAGACAATCTTCCTGACAGCGAAAATAACATCGGAACGGCTCTTGTGATAGAAACATCTGTTCCTGTAACCATCAAAAACCTTACGGTCACAGGCGGATGCGCAGTTTTAAGCAACGAGAGTGACAACCTAGGCGGCGGAATCCAGGTGGGCGGAGTTTATTCAGATGGCGATACAGAAAAGCCCTTTGAAGCAAGCATTACCCTTTCTAGCGGAGCGGTAGTCACGAAAAACTACGCAAATGGCTATGGCGGCGGCGTGTATGTCTCTTTCGGCTCTAATCTTACGATAGAAGAAGGTGCGGAAATTTCCGGAAACACCGGCTATGGCGGCGGTGTCTGTATCTATCCTTGTGGAACAGATTCTATAGAAGGAACTTTTGAAACGACTGTGACTATGAACGGCGGAAGCATAAGCGGAAACACAGGCTTTGCCAATACCGACGGAAGCTTTGGCGGTGGAGGAGTTCTTGTGTATGACTATTCAGGCTCTGCAAGCTTTGTGATGAATGGCGGAAGCATTTCCGAAAACACATGCAAGGGCTACGGAGGAGGAGTCTGCATTTACGGCGAAAATGTAAAGTTTACCATGAATGGCGGAACCATCGGAGGAAGCACTTCTGACAATGGAAACTCCAGCACCACCTATAACGGATATGGCGGAGGAGTCTACATCAACGGTGGCTCAACTTTTGAGATGATTGACGGAGCCATTTCTTGCAATAAGTCAGAAGCCACTAGCTACGGCGGAGGCGGAGCTGTCTTTATTTCCTCAGGTACTTTTGACATGAAGGGCGGAAGCCTCACAGACAACACGACTACATATCAGGGTGGCGGAGTCTATATCGCTTCTGCGGGCATCTTTAACATGACTGGCGGCAGCATCAGCGGAAACACTGCAACAAATGATGGAAATGGCGTCTACCAGTACAATTACAATGGCAGTACTGGGACATTCAGCATGGGCGGAAGTGCCGTAGTGGCAGAAGACAACGATGTGTTTGTTTCAGGCACCATTACCATTGCAGGAAGCCTTACGGGTGAGCCACCTGTAGCCACAATAACGCCGGAGGAATACACAGCAGGAACCGAACTTCTTGAAGTGGCGGCAGATTCTGACACAACGCTGGCGGCGGAATACGAAAAGTTTGCGGTAAGTGATAGTGATTTCTGGAATATAACAACAGAAGGAAAATTAAAGAAAATCTTCTTTGGAACGAAAAAACCGACAGAAGAGAAAGCTGTGTATGACATTGTATTCTCTGACGGTTCGGCTACGCCTTATACAGACGGCTTGACGCTGAGTGATGAAGAAAAAGCGGCGGCTATTGCTGTAATTTTCTACAAAGGAAAAGGTTTGAATAGTCCTGATTCAAATGGAAACGCAGATACGACAACTGAGCGTACTCTTGGCGTTGGCTTGGTGCAGACGAAGGACCTCTGGTGTGGTGATCCTAACGGCAGTAATCCAGGCAATGCCTGGAATGTATTAGTAGAACCTATAGAATGTGCTCCAAATGAGGGTATATTCAACTACGAGACTACTGCAGGAAATTACACATTCCCTGATACTGCGGACAAAAACGGAAGCGACAATCTCTCTCAAATCGCAGCGTACTTGCCGACTCAAACAGATTCTAGCAATAACTACTACACGAACGATACAGGCACTGCCGCTAGATACCCTGCATTCTATTTTGGAATAAATTACAAAAACCAGACAGAAAGCCATGTCAGCGGAACAAACTACGAAGATAACTGGTATCTTCCTTCTATTGCAGAATTATTGCAGCTTGGAAAAGTTGTGACAGATGTAAATTCTGCTATAAGCCTTTGTGGCGGTACGCTTGTCAAAACAAGTTCTGGCGATAATTATTACGATTATTTTTCTTCAAGTCAGTATGAAAATTACTCTTATTGCACTGAAGCCTATACAATGCGCTTTGATTCTCCGCTTTATATTGGTACTGATGAAAAAACTAGTGATTCTATTTATGTCCTCGCCATCCGCGAGTTCTAACAGGCAAAGTGTGGTTCGCCATGCCGACAGTATACGAGATGCAAACAGTGAATGTCATGCAAACAGACGGCGGATGTCATTCCCGCGCAGCATTCTGTCATTATCGCGCTTGACGCGGGAATCCCCCAGCGTGAGATTGCCCGGTCAAGCCGGGCAATGACAGGTCAGTTTGTGGAGTCCGCGCTTTTTAGTGCGTGAGCCATGTCCCTGCCTGTCCGTCTGCTTAGGTGAAATAAGGGCAGCGCATAAGCAAACGGCAGCCATTCCGCGCGGAGTGGCTGCCGCTTTTTTTGTGCGGCGGGAAATGCAACAGTAAGCCCCCGCGCTCGCGAAAGAAAATGCGCTTTTTCTGCGATTTTGGGGCAATTTTGCATGACGAGCGTGCGGGTTTTTTCTATAATGGGGCTGCTATGAAGAAACTGATTGTTCCTGCTGTTGAGGCGCTTCTGTTTGTGGCGATTGCGGCGCTCGCTGTTTTTGTCGTTCCCGACATGGACAGGAAGGTCGCCGACTGGTTCCAGCGTCCGCTCAAGCCGCTGGAGGAGCGGCGCGACGTGATTATGATTAACGTTGACGACGGCTCGATTGACGCCATCGGCACCTGGCCGTTCGGCCGCGACGTCTACGCCGGAATGCTCGACGTGCTCAAGGACTTTGAGACTGAGGCGGTCGTCTTCGATTTGAGCTTCCTCGACAAAAGCCAGCGCAAGGTTGACGAGCAGTACCTGAGCGAGGAGCTGCCGCAGGTCATCGACGAGGGCTTTTCGAGCATCAACACCGGCATTGGCGAAATGCTTTCCGGCTACGCGAATGAGTCGCTGGACGCGCGCGACGCGGAGAAAGCGGCGGGCTATCTGCTCGGCATTACCGAGGACGCAAAGGAGAACCTGAACGCCACCATCGGGCAGGCGGTGCGCGACGTGGACGCAATCCTTGCGGATTCAATCCAGTTTTTTGAGAACGCATACCTCACGCTTACGATTGACGATGCCTACCCAGTGGACGACAAGGAAGAGAAAGCGTACATCGGCAACTACATCTCGCTGAAAAACGTCGCGAGCGACGGCGACACGGTTACCTATGACTACAAGGGCGTGCTTCCGACGATTGTGCCGTTCATGGTGCGCGCCCGCAGCGCCGGCTTCGTGAACGCGTCGCCGGACAAGGACGGCTACCTGCGCCGCCTGCCGCTGGTGCTGAAAATCGACGGCAAGTATTACGGGCAGTTCGTGCTCGTGCCGATTCTGAGGCGCTTCGGAAATCCGCAGGTGGTGGTATCCAACGGCTTCGTCACGCTGAAAGGGTGCAGGCTCGATGACGGCAGCGTGCGCGACATCAAAATCCCGCGCGACGAGCAGGGCTGCGTCATCGTCAAGTACCCGCCGAAGCGCTACAGCGACTACAACTCGATTTCGCTCTGGGACATCTACCGGCTGGCGCTCTTGGACGAGCTCTTGTACAAGAATGTCGCCAGCATGGAAGAAAGCGGCTTGTTCGACCTCTGGGACGGCGCCGACCCGGTGGAGCTGTATCAGAGCGCCCGCTCCTTGAAGGAGCAGCTTTCAAAGCACGGGGAGGACGCCGACGGCGACATCACGTATGCGAATTACACGGTGTACCGCAGCGCGTTCTACGGCACGATTGCCGAGTTCCTGGAAAGCGACCAGGAGCAGAGGCTGGCCGCTGCGTTCGGCGACGAGGAGTACATTCATGACGTGTTCGCGACTGTCCGCGAGCAATATGCCGACGTGAGCGAAAGCCGGCGGGCGGTGCAGCAAAAGGTGAAAAACGCCGACGAGATGAACCCGCAGATGAGCAATGTGGATGTGGCGATTGTCATCGGTGCGAACGATGTCGTGAACCCCGACGCTATCAACGACGAGTCAAGCCCGCTCTACGGTATGCCGATTGTGAACGCGCATGAGGCGCGGACGGTCTTCGTGCTGAAGCGCGGTAAGGGTACGGGATTTTCCGGCGTGGAGAACCCGCTGTTCACGAACGACAACACCGTGATGATTTACGGCGACGCGAAGGCTACGGTGAGTGCGCTGGTGTCAGAATTCAATGATGCGTAAAAGATTGTCGGGGCAAGCCCGACAATGACGGAAAAACACGGTGGTTGTAACAAGGCAGTGTAGCTTCTAGCCACGTGTCGAAAACACTGTGAAAATGGGAAGACCTTCTGCGAGTTTGGCAGAAGGTCTTTTTTTACTTTACACTTTGCTTCTCAATAATTGCTTTTATCTCTTGCCCTATTTGTTTTTTAATTGTTGCCAATAGAATTACAACCGAAAGCAGAACTCCAAAAAATATAAGAAATATCCTACATTTTCACCACTTAAAAACAGTACATTCATTTCTAATTTTCAGCCAATGCCGATATGCTTTAACCACAACTTCTACATATTCGTCTTTATTCATAATATGCGAAGGATGATAGGGATTTATAAACAGTTTGTTTAGGAAGAAGAAGCTCGAATTCTTTTTCATAAAATCTGTGTTATCAGAAAATGAACTTAATCGGATTCTTTTGCCTTGCCTAAACCCCAGTTCATCAGATTTTATAAATTTAAGCGTATTTCCGCCGATTATAACATCGGGATTTATTCTCTTTATTTGCTCTATAAACATATTTCTGTTTTCTTGCTTTTTTAAATAACCATAAAACTTTTCATTTATCTTTGCGTTTCCAGCCGTTTTCTTTAGGTTGATAATAGCAACTCGTTCCATCGCGGAGGCTAGTTCTATATCGTTATTCGCTTTTTTGTCATTCAAAATTTGATAACAGATTTGAGCAATTGACTCCCATGTATGCCGCTTGCTTCCTTTTTGTCTTTTGCTATCAAATGGATTTGAATCTTTGTAAGATTTATTTCCCCACCAGTCTTTTGGGCTGAAATTTCCGTTTGTTTCTCGTAAAATCCATAAGATTTTTGGTGGCATAAAAAATACTAGTTACATTTTTACTTGCAAATAACTAAGACGCAAGGAAAAATGAGTATTTAAATATTGCAAGTATTTTTCAGTATCAGAATCTAGTTTATATTCGCCTACAATGATGAGTTTTTCTGCCCTATTTTTGTCAGGATAATAAGCGTATTCCATAAGCTGCCCGAAACCTTCTCTTATACAAGCTCTTGCAGACGAGGCTGTTTTTACCTCATAAAAGTAATTATGCCCATAAGCATTTACAACTATATCGATTCTGTTTTTGCCTTGCCGGTTTTCATAACTAACATTGTCTTCTCCGTATTCATCTGACAGAATTTTATATAATTTTTCTTGCATTTCAGAATGACGGATTTTTATACTCACTTCTCTTTCAATTACAGAGATATGCCTCGTTTCTGGCAACTGATATTTTCGCTTTTTGAATTTAAAATCCTCTTTTGGAATAAAACTGCGTATTGGAAGTTCATTTTTGTTTATGACCTCAATATAGATTTCAAGCAAGTCATCAAAAGTTTCCAAAATATGCTCAAAAGTCCATTCTTTTTTGAGTCTTCCAATAAATACAAAACTATGAGAAGTTAAATCATCCGCTGTTATTTGACGAACTGGGTGATTCTCACTCCGCTCCCCATATTTATATTCCCACATTTCAAATTGTCCAAAAAACGCTGGATTTTCTGAAATCAAAGCGTTCAGTTTTAGGACTTGAGAATATAAAATATTTGGATTTGGTAATGAAAAACTAGGTTCAAAAGAAAACGCAAAACCATACCGCAAAAGTTTTCCTTCAAAGCCGATGTTAAATTGCAGTTCCCTTCTGCCTCCGCTGTGAAAAGCGTATTTTTCTTCTTCGAAGATAGTTTGTTCAGAAAAAATCTTGCGGGTTTTCATTCGTGATAAATCAAGTGCTTTCTTGCGTATCTCCTGCAGTTTGCCGAATGGGTGTTTTTGAGCCAATTCATTGATTTTGCCACAAATTGCGGTAATATTTCGTTCCATAACTTCTGTATCCTATTTTTTTTCTGAGATATTGCTTCATTCTATCATAATTCTGTCGATTTCTTTACAAATATAAAAGTTTTACCCCACAAAATCTGTAATCAGTGCTATACTATTATCATGAGGGGCAGAAACGAAAGCACAAGGCACTTCCACGGCACAGAAGTCGTTGACCCACACTTGATTTCATCAGCAGACTTAAGCAAGGAAAAAGACAATGTTTCTTGAACGATATACAAAAAACGGTTTCTCGATTTGGATAGATACTTGCAGCATTCTGCACGACCAGTTTCAAACCTGCATGAACAATATCGCAGGATTTTTGTCAGAGAACAATTACAAAATCAAAATTACACAGACAGTCCTAAATGAGCTTACCAAGCACACATCTTCATCCGATGAAGAACTGAAAGCAAATGCGATAAAGGCTCTTGAACTGATTACACAGAGCAATTTGAAGAATATCTTTGAAGTATATGGCGATTCATCACATTCCTTTGCTGACAACGATTTTCTTGTGCTCTTTACGCGGCTTCGTCTGAACGAGAATATTCT
The DNA here is from genome assembly GCA_017464425.1 of Treponema sp. Lineage (GTDB taxonomy): Bacteria > Spirochaetota > Spirochaetia > Treponematales > Treponemataceae > Treponema_D. The sequence goes on along the minus strand of JAFUDX010000002.1, from coordinate 15,089 downwards.
TTTCATCACACAAGATGTCGCGCTTGCTTCCGATGTGTGGGCTTTGGGCGATTCGCGCTCCGTCCGCTCAAAGCGCGTTGAAGTTGCGAAGATAACGAAAAACGGTTTGTTTGGTGAATTTGAAATTGATGATGATTTTGATGAAGACAATGAAGATGACGAGGATAGCATCAATGAAAATTACGCAGTTGATTTTGACGGCAAAACTATCGGTGATATTAATGCCCGTGTCAGAGGAAATATAAAAGGTGACTACGAAAACGACATTAACGAAATCCTTGACGGAAACATCATGGGTGATATGTACGGCGACATTAACGGTAAGATGAACGGCACCATTCAAGGTTCAATGTATGGCGATATAAACGGAATACTGAACGGAAATATTCTTGGGGATATGAATGGTGATATTTATGGAAAGTTAAACGGCAAGGTATTAGGAAAAATGACTGGCACAATTCACATACCTAACACCATGAATAATGAAGTCGTCCAAGAAAATATCGTTATGCACGGCGTTCAAATGGACAATATTCCAACACCAGACGAGATAAAACAAAGAGTAAGAATAGCCTTTGAAAATGCGCTCCGTAATTTGCAATAAAGAGCTAATAAAGGGCTTGATAAGGCATTTTTAGATTAGGCACTGTTTTTACGCAAAGTCTTTTTGCAACTACGACACAAACTAAAGGAGTACAGTATTGAAAAACTGGTTTATAAATCTCTCACCAAAATCAAAGGCACTAATCCACATTGCAACAATTCTCGTGTGGTTCTTTTTTCCGCAAATACCGACTACGGAACAGACAGAGACCATTTTAATAATTGCATGGATGCTGATTTTTGCCCTTGAAGTTGTGTTAGTTGTGTTCTCGATACAAAGCATTTTTGAAAAACGGAAGATGAAAAAATCTGAACTTGCACCAGTTGTGGCTGAAGCAAAAGATGTTTCTCTTGTAAAAGGAGATAGTATAAACAACATCGATGCCATTGATTATTCACAGGTTACAGAGCTGGTATTGCGAAGCGGAAGTGATGAGACTGAATTTCAACGATTCAAGAAAGTCTTGCCCGAAACTGTTACAAAGAAATTCAAGCCTTTGCAGAACACGGTTGGCGTTTCGGGTGTAGTGGAAGCATCAGCAATAAAGGCATTGGCAAAGAACGGGCTTTTTACGGCAAGTGTTTCTCCAGATAAACTTATGCAATACTCCGACGGCTCATTAGGCTCCATAGTACAAAATTCTGGTGGTGAGATTGCCGAACATGCAGGTTTTAATTCTGCCGAAGCCACTGTTTTTGCACCTGTCATCGTCATGCAGATGCTTTCAATCATAACCTCTCAATACTATCTGAATGGTTTAAACGAGCAGTTACAAATTATTCAGACTGAATTGAACCGCTTGAAGAACCTAAACTACAGCGGTGATGAAGGAAAACTCTTTGCGTTCCAAGAAACATTGAAGCAGAAACTGCTGAACCGTCAGCCTGACGAGGCAGACTTCGCAATAATCGAGAAGTGCAAGGTTGAGAGCCTTGCAGTTGCAGGAAAATACCTTTCTATGCTTTCAAAGCAAGCCGCGCCCGAAAAGACTGGCATTCATCTGAGCGAGGACAAACGGCTTGATGAAATCATCAACAACTTGCACGGTACTGATGGCGAGTATTACATGGGTATGATTTCTACTTCTTACAACCTGTCTTTGCTTGCCGATATTGCGTACATCAAAACGCTGGCATATCTTAATCCGCAGAAAAACTACACAACTCGCATACAAGATTATATTCAGAATATGAATAACTCTCTTTCGGAACATCAGCAAAATTATGTCGAAGGCTCAAAAGGCTTTTATAACAGCTATGAAGCCCTTATTGACAAGTACAGGTTGAAGCACAGCTACACCTATTCGCGCGATTCATCGCTTACTGAAAGAATAAGTGGCTATACGGATAAATGGAATGAGAAAATTTACTCCGTAGAGAAATCGCCGTGCATTGAACTCAAAAACAATCTGATTGACTATCTTACAAAGCCGAAAGAAGTGCTTGTCTGCATTGGCGAGAACGGAGAAAAGACCTTCCTAATGGAGGAATAAGACGATGCCAAACTGTAAAATCTGCGGTCGCCCCATACTGGAATGCGACATGAGCGTATGCCGAAAGTGCAGAAACGGGGAGCGCTCAACACCGCTGAACTTGCTGAGAACAGTGGTCAAGAATATAACCAAAAGCAAAAGTTGGAACAATTTTTCTCTTAAAACCAGTTTTTTTGTCAATAAATTAGAAGTTTAAAGCAAAATTCCCGAAACTGTGCTATACTATAGGCAGATTTTGAGACAGGGGGTGTGTCAAAAAAATTACATCCTTGTAATTTTTTTGACAATAGTTTTGCCACGGCAAAACTATTATTCACGCCATCCTTGGAGTGCCGCTAACGCGGAGTTTTTAGAGGTGTGTTATGTTATCTGTAAAAGGCTATATTGACGGAAATACAGTCGTTGCGCTTGATGACGGACTGCGCAATTTCAATGGAAGCGAGATTTTAATCCGACTTGTAAAAAAGCCCGAAGCACAGCCCGCTGTGCAAAGAGCAATCCCCGCAAAAAATGAGCGGCGAAAAGCCCTGCAAGCGATTCAAGGCGTACTGAAAGGTTGTAAACCGATGACTATCGCCGAAATCCGTGAGGAACGGCTGGCGGAGCGGTACGGATTATGATTGTATTTATCAACACTAACATCGTCCTTGATGTCATGCTTGCGAACACAGGGCTGTATGATGAATCAAATGCCGTGCTTTCGTATTGTGACAAAGGCTATGATTTTTACATTTCGGCGGCATCTTGCACGGACATTTTCTATATCGTAAAGCGCACTCTTCGCGATGTGGACGCGGTAAAGCAGGTAATGAGGAATCTTCTGACCGCAGTTTCCGTTGCGGGCGTTGACGAATCATGTATTCGCCGTGCTTTGGATTCTGATTGGGCGGATTTTGAGGATTCCGTTCAGCATGAAGTGGCACAGCAAATCAAAGCGGATATTATCATTACCCGAAATCAATCTGATTACAAACACTCCGCAGTCCGCACTATGACACCCGCTGAATTTCTGACCTTTGCGGAATCATAAAAAAAAGCTTCCACTCTCTCACATTATGATAGACTTGTGTGTTATAATAAAGACATGAGCACACAAACAAAAATCACCTATCGAATGTTGGAGCGGATTTCCCACATTCACAGAAAAATCAAAAGCGGTTGCTACCCGAACACAAAACAGCTTGCCTTTGAACTAGAATCGGGACTTGCGACAATCAGCCGAGACTTGGACTATATGCGCGACCGTATGCTTGCCCCGATTGAGTACGATTTTACGCACAAAGGCTATTACTACATAGAAAACTTTGAGCCGACAATGCAGAACCATCTTTCGGACAAAGACTTGCGAGTTCTGCTTTCCGCAAAAACGCTTCTCTCACATTACAAAAACACACCAATTTATGATGAGGCTTGTTCCGTGCTTGACCTTCTTTCTTCCAACGCGATGGATGGGAAGAACGCCGCTTTGATGAACAGAATTGCTGTCGCTCCGACCGTAGAAACTACGATAAATCAAGAAATTTGGAACGCAATTCAGGACGCTTTGAATCAAAATCGCATTTTGCAGTTTGATTACACAGACCGTTGGGGAAAAGAAACCGAGCAACGGCGATTGCGACCATATCAGCTTGTTCTTGACGAAGGCGTGTGCTATCTGTTCGGCTTTGACGAGTTACGGCAAGCAGAGCGGATTTTTTCATTGGTGAGAATGCGAAATGCCATTGTTACAGAAGAAAGTTTTGAACTACCCGAAGATTTTGAATTTGAGCCCCGCTGTAAAGACGGCAATTTTGGCGCGGTATTTCGTCAGAAATCCGAACATTATAAGATCGAATTCTACCGCGAGGCACGGCTTCTTGTGAAAGAAAAAGTGTGGGCGGATTCACAAATCATCACAGAAAGCGACGGCAAGACAACGATTGAATTTGATTCCACACAGTTTTTGAAAATAAAATCTTGGGTACTATCAAACGGTTGCAATGCAAAGCCGATTCAGCCAGCGTGGTTGGTAAAGGAATGGAAACGACACGCAAAGGAAATGGCGAGGATTGCGGAAGATACGGAGTAATTTGTTAAAGAAAATCGGGGTGGGCTTGAGCGGGTACGATAAAAAAATTGCGACAGCAGTTTTACCAATTTCGGGGCGTTGCGGGGTGTCCCCGCAGAGGGGGTAGCGGAAATACCCGAACGGAGAGGAAGTGACCAAACTTGCTTGGGCATTTCCGCGTAGTGAGTGGTATTGGAGCGAGGGGGAGACTTACCCCTTTGTATAATTTTTCGCAATCAACAACACGGTTCTGGTCGTTTCGGGCTACGGTATGGCGGTCGCGCAGGCGCACCACGCGGTAAAGGAACTGTGCGACAAGCTTGAGGCGAACGGCGCGGAGGTGAACTTTGCGATTCACCCGGTCGCTGGTCGTATGCGCGAGCCGCGAAAGCGGCGTGTTAAATAATTTCCTCTCATGCAAACGGAGCGAAGCGACGTATGCCGGGGCACATGAATGTATTGCTTGCCGAGGCGAATGTTCCGTACGAGCAGCTTAAGACTGCAGACGAGAGAAGGCGCAGATGGGCAATGTGGATGCGCTAGCCGCGAGAGCGGCGTGTTAATAATTTCTTCACACCTACGCAACACAGTTGCTTCGGAGAATCGCTAAAATTGCTTTCGCAATTTTTTAACGCTCCCTACATGCAAACGACGCGAAGCGGCGTATGTTGCTATCGTTATCGGCGCGAACGATGTCGTGAACCCGGATGCTATTAACGACGAAAAAGACAGAGGATTGTTTCGTTTACGGCGCGACACGGATGTCGCGTTGCTTAAACAGCAAAAAAATCACGCGAGAACGAAGTTCTCGTAACGACATGGATGTCGGGGTATGCCGATTGTGAACGCGCATGAGGCGCGGACGGTCTTCGTATTGAAGCGCGGCAAGGGAACTGGTTTCTCCGGCGTGGAGAACCCGCTGTTTACGAACGACAACACCGTGATGATTTACGGCGACGCGAAAGCGACGGTGAGCGCGCTGGTGAGTGAGTTTAATAATCAGTAACAGATAATGCGGTGGTTGAGCGTAGTCGAAACCACTGTGAAAATGGGAAGACACGGCGTATTTTTGAAAAAGTACGCCGTGTCTTTCAAAAATTATGGGAAGAAAGAACTCGGAAAAAAGCCTGTTTGTTTTGAGGAATAGTCTATGTCGGAACTCTCATTCAAAACCTATTGCATAGAAAACTATGCTGAATACAAAAACGATTCTTCTTCAAAAATATTCAATCAATTTGAAAAATCCAGATTGCTCAGGCATCTTGAAACTGATTACGAAGATTTGCACGGAATGGGAAAAGAATTCTTGATGAATTATTTTGACAAATGGCTTGGGGAGAATAATAAGTAAAAATGATTCTTTATCACGGTTCATACATACAAATTGAAACTCCCCGAATTATCACCCAAGAAAAAGGGCGGGATTTTGGCTTCGGATTCTACACGACGACGATAAAAGAACAGGCGGAACGCTGGGCAGTCCGCACGGCACGGCTTCGTTCGCGTTTTTCCAATCAGACAGAAAATGCCGTCGTCAATATCTATGACTTTGAAAGAAGTTATGTTTTTTCAAAAGTAAAATGGGAGAACCGCTGATGGCTGACACACATCATCTTGTAAAAACAGTTTTGATTCCGCAAATCGCTGAGCTACTGATGAAGAACAAAGGTTTGTCAGAAACTGCGGCTTTGTCCGCGATTTATCATTCGCCCGTCGCAAGTCTTTTGGAAGATGACTCAATGGGATTATATGGGCAGAGTGCATTGTACTTGTATGGGCTGATTGTTCAGGCGTAGTTCTGCCACCTCAAACCTGTGTTCCAGAATTCATTCTCCCAAAATAAAAATTCTTCCTTTTTTTCTTGCCGTTTCGCATTATTTTTATTATTTTTAATGGTGTATAAAATTAAATGACGGTCAATGACCGATAGGAGATAAAAACAAAATGGCTAAACAGTTGATTTTCAATGAAGAAGCTCGCAAAAAGATGCTTAGTGGCGTGGAGCAGATTGCTCAGGCTGTCAAAGTAACGCTTGGTCCGTGCGGACGATTGGTTATGCTCGACAAAAAATTCGGTGCGCCAACGATTACAAAGGACGGCGTTTCAGTCGCGAAGGAAGTTGAGCTTAAAGACCCGTTCGAGAACATGGGCGCACAGCTCGTTAAAGAAGTCGCTTCTAAGACAAACGATGTCGCGGGTGACGGAACGACCACCGCTACAGTTCTTGCGTATGCAATCGTGCGCGAGGGCTTGAAGAGCGTTTCTGCGGGCATGACACCAATCGAAATCAAACGCGGTATCGACAAGGCTACGGCAGTTGCAGTCGATGAAATCAAAAAGAACAGCCGTGCGGTCAAAGGCAGCGAGGACATCACTCATGTCGCGACCATTTCTGCGAACAATGACCCCGAAATCGGTAAAATCCTTGCGGACGCAATCGAAAAGGTCGGAAAAGACGGCGTAATCACTGTTGAAGAGTCAAAGAATATGGACACGACGGTCAAGACTGTCGAAGGTATGCAGTTCGACCGAGGATACATTTCTTCTTATTTTGTGACCGACCGCGAGCGAATGGAAGTCAACTACTCGGACGCTTTCGTTTTGATTCACGACAAAAAAATCAGCACGATGAAAGACTTGCTCCCATTGCTTGAAAAAGTCGCGCAGACTGGAAAGCCGCTCGTCATCATCTGCGAGGATATGGACGGCGAAGCTCTTGCAACGCTCGTTTTGAACTCAATCCGCGGAACGCTCAAATGCGTTGCCGTAAAAGCACCGGGATTTGGCGACCGCCGAAAGGAAATGCTCCAGGACATCGCAATCTTGACTGGTGGCACGGTTATTTCAGAAGAACTCGGCTTGAAGCTTGAGACAACGGAACTCGCACAGCTCGGTCAGGTCAAATCTGTTAAAATCGACAAGGATAACACCACTCTGGTTGACGGCGCTGGCGCAAAAGACGCAATCGCTGCCCGCGTTGCTGAAATCAAGGCACAGGTCGAAAAGTCAACTTCTGACTACGACAAAGAAAAGCTCAAAGAGCGACTGGCGAAACTCTCAGGCGGAGTCGCTGTCATCAACATCGGCGCAATCACCGAGACCGAGATGAAAGAAAAGAAATTCCGCGTTGAGGACACGCTTGCCGCAACTCGCGCCGCTCTTGAAGAAGGAATCGTGTGCGGTGGTGGAATCGCTTTGGTTGAAGCCGCAAAAGCACTCACCGATGAGGCTGCAAAAGACTTGACCGAAGAAGAAAAGGTCGGATTCCGAATCGTGCGACGCGCCCTCGAAGAGCCAATCCGCCAGATTGCAGAAAACGCTGGCGTTGACGGAGCCGTCGTTGCAGAAAAAGCAAAGAACGAGAAGAAAGGCACTGGCTACAATGCCCGCACTGGAAAGTGGGTTGACATGATGGCAGACGGAATCATCGACCCGGCAAAAGTCACCCGCTCTGCATTGCAGAACGCCGCTTCTGTCGCCGGAATGCTCCTCACCACGGAATGTGCAATCACGGACATCCCAGAGCCACCGGCACCGCAGATGCCAGCACAGCCTGGTATGGGAATGGATTACTAATTAAACGCAGTTAACCGCTCCTCAACTGTGGGGAGCGGTTTTTTTACAATTTTTTGATTTTTTTTCAAGATGTTGTTGACACACGAGCCCAAAATATATTATATTATCTAAGCATCATTTATGGAGCGATGGCAGAGAGGCTGAATGCACCGGTCTTGAAAACCGGCATACCGCAAGGTATCGGGGGTTCAAATCCCTCTCGCTCCGTTTTTCTATGATAGCAGCCTGGAGGCGTCGTATAGCGGTATTACAACGGATTGCTAATCCGTCAGTTCCTTTCGGGCTGGGCAGGTTCGACTCCTGTCGCCTCCGCTAACTACGAGATTGTAGCTCAGTTGGATTAGAGCGCCACCCTGCGGAGGTGGAGGTCGCACGTTCGAATCGTGTCAGTCTCAAGAAGTCTTAAGGTCAGTTTATCTGACCTTTTTTTATTTTGGGGGCTTTTATGAAGGTCGTTGTTATCGGTGCTCAGTGGGGCGACGAAGGAAAAGGAAAGATTGTTGATTACTTGGCGGAAGACGCAAAATATGTCGTCCGCTATGCGGGCGGGCCGAACGCGGGTCACACAATCGTCGTTGATGGCAAGCAGTTTGCGCTTCATCAGGTTCCGTCTGGGATTTTGTACCCGAACAAAAAAGTTTTCCTCGGCGCGGGCATGGTAATCGACCCAGAGGCACTTTTCAACGAATTGCAGATGCTCAAAGACAACGGCATCAACTGGGAAGGCCGTGTTTTCATTTCTGACCGAGCGCACATCATTCTTCCAGGCTACCGCCAAATGGACAAAGACCGCGACGCAAGCCGCAAACGCCCAATCGGAACGACGGGGCGCGGAATCGGAATCGCGTATTCAGAAAAAGCCCACCGTGACGGTCTCCGCCTTGCCGATTTGGACTGGCCAGAAAAAATGGCAGAATTTGAGGGCGAAAACCTCGAATATCTCAACAAATACAAAGACAAACTCATTGAAATGCGCGTCGATTTGACCGCAAAAATGTTTGAATACCGCGCTGAGAACATTCTTTTTGAAGGGGCGCAGGGCGCAATGCTCGACATCGATTCAGGAACATATCCGTATGTTTCTTCGGGTGCTTCTTGCTCGGCGGGTGCGGCGACAGGCTGTGGAATCGGCCCGAAAGACTTGGATAAAATCTTGGGAGTTTTCAAGGCATACCAAACTCGTGTTGGAAACGGCCCCATGCCAACCGAATTCAACAACGAGAGCGAAGGTGAACTCTGCGAATATGTGCGAAAAACTGGCCGCGAATACGGCGTTACCACCGGTCGCGCACGCAGATGTGGGTATCTCGATTTGGTTGCACTCAGATATGCGTGCATCACAAACTCAATCGACTCGCTCGTTCTCACTCATCTCGACATTTACGACACATTTGACGAAATCGAAGCGTGTGTCGCCTACGAAATTGACGGAAAAACGGTCGTTGACTTCCCCGCAAGCGTTCCCGCAATGGAAAAAGCAAAACCTGTCCTCAAAAAGTTCAAGGGCTGGAAGAAAAGCCTCAAAGAGTGCCGCTCTTATGAAGATTTGCCAAAACCCGCCCGCGACTATGTAGAATTCATCGAAGACTACTGCAAAACGCCCGTGGGAATCATCTCGGTCGGCTACGAGCGCAACGAGACATTTATCAGAAGCAACCCGTGGAATAAATAAGTAACACGACTAAACAGCGCATCTCAATTTCGGGGTGCGTTTTTTTATTTTTCCCTTGACAGAAGCAGAATTCCACTCTATCATAAAACATATGAACAATTATTCATATGTAATTCAGTAGGAGCGTCTTATGGCACATTCAGAACACGAACATCATCACACGCACATTGGCTCTCATATTCATTGCACATGTAGTAGCTGCGAGCATGACCATGACCATCACGAAGAACATGAAGAAAGTTCACCCGTAAAAAAAATCCTTCTTTCCCTCGTGATTTTTATTGCCGCGCTTTTGATTGAGCATCTTCCCGTTTTTTCTAGTGATTCTCCTCTTACAACTTCCCTTTCAAAAACTTTTTCGTCCATTGAAGATTTTCCCCGCCTTTTTTATGGCATTTTGTACCTCATTTCTTACTTGATTTGCGGTCGGGATGTGATTAAAGGTGCTGTCAAAAATATCCATTCAGGAAACATTTTCGGCGAGCAGTTCTTGATGAGTGTGGCTTCAATTGGTGCGATTTTTCTCGGTGAATATGCCGAAGCAGTGGCGGTTATGCTTTTTTACAATATTGGCGAAGTAATTCAAGATTATGCCGTTGACCGTTCACGAAATTCTATTTCTGCGCTCATGGACATTCGGCCAGATAAGGTAACCGTGATTCGCGATGGAAAGGAAATTGTCATTTCTCCAGAAGAAGTTGCAATCGATGAAATAATTGTCGTAAAGCCTGGCGAACGAATTGCTTTGGATGGAATTATTATAGAAGGAAAATCGTTCGTGGATACTTCAGCCCTTACGGGAGAAAGCGTGCCACGAGAAGTTTTTGCTGATTCAGAAGTTTTGGCGGGATTTATTAATCAGAATGCCCTACTTAAAATTCGCGTGACAAAATCATATGAAGAAAGTGCAGTCTCAAGAATCTTACATCTTACGGAAGAAGCAAGTGAAGTAAAAGCTCGGTCAGAAAAATTCATTGCCCGATTCGCAAAAGTATACACGCCTATTGTGTGCGTCGCAGCCCTTGCCGTTGCGATTCTTCCGCCACTTTTTCTCAAATTCTGTATGCCACATCTTTTTGCTGATTCAAAAAATTTTGGCTTTTCAGTATGGATTTACCGGGCACTCACATTTTTGGTTGTTTCTTGCCCATGCGCCCTTGTTATTTCTGTTCCCCTCGCGTTTTTCTGCGGAATCGGCTCTGCTTCAACTGCTGGAGTTTTAATCAAAGGCTCAAATTTCGTTGAAATTCTCTCAAAAGCAAAAATTGCTGTTTTTGACAAAACGGGCACGCTTACGAAAGGTATTTTTGATGTCGCACAAATCAATCCTGCAAATGGATTTACGAACGATAGTTTGTTATCAATTGCGACACATGCAGAGACATATTCAAATCATCCGATTTCAAAATCGCTCAAAAAAGCTCATTCATGTCCTCTTTGCGGTTGCCTTACTATCTTACAGCAAGAAGAATTAAATGGGCTTGGTTTACGAACGATAGTTGACGGTAAAAAAATTCTCGTTGGAAACGCAAAATTAATGCGCCAAGAAGATATTACGAATTTTGAAGACGCGAAACTTGACCTTGCTGGTACGGTGATTCATGTAGCAGTTGACGGAATATATGCAGGAAACATCGTAATTTCTGACAAAGAAAAAGAAGATTCAAAACAAACGATAGTTAATCTAAAAAATCTTGGAATAAAACAAACAGTCATGCTCACTGGTGATACGCACGCAACGGCTCAAATAGTGGCAGATAATCTTGGAATTGATAGCGTGTATGCAGATTTGCTTCCCGAAGATAAAGTGAGCATTGTTGAAAAATTACTAAAATCTCATGCAGTTATGTTCATTGGAGACGGAATAAATGACAGCCCAGTTCTTGCCCGTGCAGATGTAGGAATTGCAATGGGTGCGTTAGGAAGCGATGCGGCAATTGAAGCTGCCGATGTCGTGATTATGGATGACAAACCAAGCCGTTTAGTCGATGCAATAAAAATTTCCCGCCGAACAATGCGCGCCGTATATCAGAACATTGTTTTTTCAATCGGCGTAAAAATTGCAATTATGGTTTTAAGCGCGGTCGGAATCGGAAACATGTGGCTCGCCGTTTTTGGTGATGTAGGCGTTTGCTTGCTTGCCGTTGCCAACAGTGCAAAAGTTCTAAAGAAATATTAAAACACTTGCTTTCCGCCAAAAATTGTCGCGTGAACTTTTCCAGTGAGCTGTTTGCCTTCAAGCGGGGTTGACTTTCCCTTGCTCTTAAAATTCTCGCTATTGACAATCCAATTTTCATCAGGATTCACCAAAACCAAATCGGCATTGTATCCCACTGCAAGCCGACCTGATTTTAAACGGAGTAATTTTGCAGGATTATCGCTCATCAGTTTTGAGAGTTTTGAAAGAGAAAAGCCTTCTTTTTTAACCAGAATTGTATTGCAGACGGCAAAGGCTGTTTCGAGTCCGGTAAAGCCAGGACTGCCAGCCGCTTTATCTTCCTGAGTATGAGGCGCATGATCCGTTGCAATTACATCAACGGTGCCATCTCGAAGTGCTTCAATAAGCGCACGGCGATCGTCTTCACTTCTTAGCGGGGGATTTACAAGCGCACGAAGATTAGGCGCATCTGTTCCGACCAGGCCCAAGTGGTGTGGCGTAACTTCAACCGAGCAATCAAATCCTTCGGTTGTATCTCCAAATGAAATTTCTTCTTTTGCACGGCGAACTGCATCCATACTGGTTTTTGTGGAACAATGACAAATGTGAATATGGCAGCCAGCTGTTTTTGCAATTTCGATATTTCTGATTGTAGCGACATCTTCTGCAAGCGCAAGCAACGAATTTGCTTTTGTAAGATTCCCGTCAATTTCAAAATTTATTGCTTTTGGAACATTCGGAGTTTCAACATTTACTTTACCGGCAGGAATCTCGTACTGTTTCATGAATCCCAAAGCCCGCTGTCGATACGGACGAGCAGCGGCGGCAAGGGATGGATCTTCACAGTGACAGCTCACAATAATGTTTTTTTCACTCGCCTTTTTCATACCTTCGAGCATAACGGCTGCAGAATCAACATCATGACCATCTTCCGTAATGACAGGAAATTCATCGTTACTCAGTTTTGAAATTTCGCTTGTATCCGTGCCTTCAAAATTTTTGGTAATACTGATAGATTGAAAAATTCGCGCAAGATTTTTAGAAGCAGCCTCATTCATGATTTTTTTGGCAAGCTCGCCGTCCGAAACAACAGGATTCGTATTCGGCATTAAAACCAAAGTTCCAAAACCACCGGCAACGGCAGCATTCAATCCAGAATCCAAATCTTCCTTTTGAGTTTGACCAGGATAACGAAAATGGGCATGCATATCAATAAAAGAAGGCATTATAGTAAGACCTTGTGCATCAAAAAATTCTAGGGGCTCATCAGATGCAGAATCAGCAAGAAAAGCCGTTGCAGATAAGGTAGCTGTTTTTCCTGATTTACATTCGCCAAGCAAAACGGCCTTAATTTTGCCATTTTCTATAATCAAACTGCCCAAACTATCGATTTTTGAATCAACAAGACGGGCATTATAAATAATCAGCGTAGAAGATTTGTTTTCCATATAATTTTATTATACATCACATCGAATAAAAAAGCACTTTCTTTATTACACTTTCCGTGATAAAATAAAAAGCAAATTTTCGGGATGCTGCATTTATGTCATTCCGAACTTGTTTCGGAATCTAGATGCTGAAACAAGTTCAGCATGACAAAGTGTGTCAGACTTCCCTCTTGGAGCAAAAAATGAAAAAATTCATGGACAAAGACTTCCTTCTTGAGACAAAAACCTCTCAGAAGTTGTTTGAGGCTTGCAAAAACGAGCCGCTTTGGGACTATCACTGTCATCTTATTCCTGCGCAGATTGCCGAGAACAAAAAATTCAAGAATCTCACAGAAATCTGGCTTGGCGGAGACCACTACAAATGGCGACAGATGCGCACCTACGGCGTAACCGAAGACTACATCACGGGCGACAAACCCGACTACGAAAAATTCCTCAAATGGGCAGAGACAATCGAGCATCTCATCGGAAACCCGCTCTACCATTGGACGCACCTTGAGCTTCAGCGATACTTCGGAATCGACGAGCCGCTCACCGTAAAAACTGCGCCCGCAATCTGGGAAAAAGCAAACAAAATGCTCCAGACGGACGAACTGAGCGTAAAGGGCATTTTCGAGAAATTCCATGTCTACGCTGTGGGTACAACAGACGACCCGATTGACTCTTTGGAATACCACAAGGCAATCGCCGCGGGAACTGCCCCCATCGGAAAAATCAACACAAAAGTCCGCCCGTCTTACCGCCCGGACAAAGCAATCAACATCAACCTCCCGACTTACAAAGACTACATCGCCAAACTGAGCGAAGTTTCGGGAATTGCAATCAAGACTTCTGATGATGTCATTGCTGCTCTCATCAAACGATTGGACTTCTTCATCGAAAACGGCTGCCGCGCTTCTGACCACGCGCTTGAATATCCGCCGTGCAAAATCGACACCGACGCAAACATCGATGCAGTCGTCGCCCGCGCACTCAAAGGCGAAGCAATTTCTGAAGCAGAAGCTGAGGCTTACAAAACAAAGGTTCTCGTCGCTCTCGGACGCGCTTACGAGCAGAAAGGAATCGTTCAGCAGTGGCACATGAACGCAATCCGCGACAACAACAAGGCTATGTTCAAAAAACTCGGTCCTGACACAGGTTTCGACGGAAGCCACGACAAGCCGATGGCAGAAAACCTCGCAGGATTGATGAACCTTATCGAAGAAAAGGGCGGAATGCCAAAAACCATCCTCTACACACTCAACCCGAAAGACTACTACTCAATCGGCACAATCATGGGCTGTTTCCAGGGCGGCGGCATCAAGGGAAAAATCCAGCTCGGCTCTGGTTGGTGGTTCTGCGACCATCGCGACGGCATGGAGCAGCAGATTAAAGTGCTCGGAAATCTCGGCATGATTCCCGCCTTTGTCGGAATGCTCACGGACTCGCGCTCGTTCCTCTCATACTCACGCCATGAATACTTCCGACGCATTTTGTGCAATGTCATCGGCGGCTGGGTCGAAAACGGCGAATACCCGGATGATATGGATATGTTGATTAAGATTGTCAAAGACATTAGTTTTGGAAATGCACTCCAGTATTTCGGAAAGTAAGCTAAAAAAAAGCGAACGACCGTTAGCAAAACTAACGGTCGTTTTTTTTGTCGCATTTGCAATAGTTCGCTAACAGGGAAAGAATTTAAGCATCAGAGAATGATTCTGCCTTTAGGCTTTCTTGCAGGGCGAGCACTTGCTCAAGGGGAAGCGAGCAGCATTGCGCGATTTTTTCTGGAGAAAGCTCTGTTTCTTTAAGAAGATTCCGTGCGTTTTCAATGGCTTTTGCAGCCTGACCATCTTCATACGCCTCTTCCCGCTGTACTTTTACGAACATCTCTTCATCCCATTCTCCGAAAATCAATGACATGTCTTCTTTCCTCAGATTGTTGAAATACTCGGCAAGGACATTTTCCGAAATGCAGCGGTCCAGTGCGTAGCCAATCGGGTTTTCCATGCCGTCCGACTTTCCTATTCTAACATATTCGTTGAATTTTGAGTAGGCAAAAAGTGCAAGGCATTTCTCCAAAATCGGGTGATTTTCCTTGTAGTTGATGTTG
>JAFUDX010000023.1 GCA_017464425.1 Treponema sp. | reverse complement strand
AGGAGCAAAGCATTATGAAACTAATTCTATTACAGGGACCGTCACACTGCGGAAAAACAGAAACATTCATCAAATTGCGGGAAAAGATTATTTCCGATTTTACTGGCACGGAACTTCATTTTGAAAGAATCAATAACAGCCGAGATTTTCAATCCGTCATCAAGTGCAACAACAAACAAATCGCCTTGTTCTCAATGGGCGATTTGAAAGGCGAGTGTATCAAAGCCATTCTGAAATATCTTGGGGTGGATGTTCTTGTTTTGGCGGAAAACGCAGGTTTTAAAATTTCGCTTTTGGAAGAAGTTCCGCTAAAATTATCTTACACGGAAATTTCAGGAGGAGAACCTCCTGCGCATGTTATCTTTACAATGGATGGGAAAAAAACAGATTCTGAAAAGACAGTCGAAGAAAATAAAAAAGTCGCAGAAATTCTAGCCGAGCTAAAGAAATCAATCTAGTACTATTGGTAGGGAGAATTTAAGAAGAAAAATCACCTTGTCTTTCATACTACAATACGCTCTCCCCACCAGAGAGCGTGTTTTTTTAATCAGCAAATAAGTTTGCTGTTTTCCATCGTTGCGAAAATCATCAGACGACAAGCTGGGGAAATTCTTCCAGAACTGATGAAATTGGTGTGAGTTTCATTTTCAAATGATATTAATTTTACGCTTCAGGGGCTATCTACGACAATCAATCATCAAATTTCTGTACCATTTGCCGTACCTGCTCCAGAGGAACATCGGTCGTATCTGCGATTTCTTCGGGAGTCATTCGCTTTTGGAGAATCAGTTTTTCTGCGATTTTGATATTTCGCTCAATCTGAGCCTCTTCTCTGACTTCTTCGCCGTATTCTTCAAAGATTCTGCACATTTTTTCTACCCCCTTTGTCTGTTGCTTGTGTATTTTCACCTTGCTCGCAAGTTCATTATAATTCATTTCATCGGCATTTGCAGAGCAAAAGTCATGCATTAATTTGCCGATTGCATCATTGCCACGGTACGCACCGTTCACATAGATTATAGTGCAACCGTCGTCAAAAGGCAAATTCGTATTTTTGACAGTTTTTTCAATCTCGTAAACAGGCTCTCCAAGTCCAAAATAGTCATTCTCGGTGATAAAAATAATGTAAGTTTCTGGAAGCTGCTCAAAATCATCGTTCTTTTTGAGCGTGTGGGAATCCAATAGGGCAAGATTATAGCGAACCCGCTTTGGAGAAGCCCCCTTATCTGCCCTCTGTACCTCAATATTGTAAATCTTGCCAGACATATCTTCAGCCAAGATGTCGAGTCTGACCGAACGACCAAAAAGATTTCGTTTTTCTTTCTGTGTCATTACGCTTTTGACCCGCAAATCAGTGCGAGAAAGCAGAATTCGCAACAGGAATTCCGTAAGTTCTATGTCACCGTCAAAAACAACGGTCATAAAATCGTCGTCCATGAGCCGTAACGCTTGAATTCGGGCAAGCATTTTCGGACTAACAGCGGTGGAAATGTTTTTAGCCATATGCCATATAGAGATTATAACATAGAGAGTGGTTTTATGGGAGAAAATTTAGACGATTCTTGTTTAAAAAGGAAAATAGGGCTATTTTAAGACAGTTGGGTGGGTACAATAAAAAAATTGCGAAGCAATTTTACCATTTTTCGGGGCGTTACGGGGTGTCCCCGTAGAGAGGGTAGCGCCCAACGAAGTGGGCGCGTAGGGGGAGACTTTCCCCTCCTTATGCAATAGAAACTTCCATATCGTCAAGAAGACCGTGCTTGCGGAGATATTTTCCGCCGATAGTCGCCATGTCCATGAGGGTGAGCGGCTTGTCCTTTCGTTTCGCGTAGATGTCGGTGTGCATCGCCTCGTAGTTTTTGAGGGATTCCTTGAAAAGCTTTGCGTACGGACCTTTTTCGATTTTGATGTCCTTCAAGACCGTGTTGAAGCTGGTGTGTCGGCAGTGGTCGCTCCAGTAAGTGTCGAGAACACGGATTTCGGTCTCGGTCGGGTCGCGCTTGATTGACTTGAAGTAGTCCTGCAAAAACTGAATGTCAGCCAAGTCCATCGCCAAGCCCATTTTCTCGCGGTAAGAATCGAGTTCCTTTTTGTTGAGCGCGTTGAAGCCTTCGACGGTCGGAATGTCGGTGGGAACTTCGGTCTTCATTTCAAGCGTCTCTGGGATTTCAGCCTTCGCGAGCCGTGAATCAACGGGGTTGATGAGATATTTCTGAATGCGGGCAACCTCGTCAGCAGAGACAGTTCCGTTCAAGATGACCATTTTCGCGCATCGCACGCGCGGAGGCTCGGTTCCCACGGTCGCCATAGAGCGCATAGACTCGCGCAAGAGCGAAAGGCACTGCACGAATGCAGGGTAAAAGCAAAGAGAGAAAATTCAAACGGCAAAATCAACGCCATTTGCCGTGTTTGCCTTTAGGTGAACAGAATTTTCTCGTAGAAACAAAAATTACAAGGATGTAATTTTTGTTTCGTAAATGCTCGCCGCCTCACTCTGGAAGCCCGGCTTGCGCTCTACATAAATACGAAACATTTTATTATTGTAGTGATTTGCAGATGTTTTTGGAAGATAAGGGAAATGGAAAGTTGCTGGGCGCACACCCTACTCCATGCACCAAATCATATATGGGGGAATCTTCATCACGCCGTTTTCGTTGCTGAAATTCTTCGGGTGAATGATGATTTCCCTGTCGATTTTCTTTCCGAATTTTTCTCTGAACGCTCCAAGCGATGAAGTTGTGTAGTTTTTGGAAGATTTTACCTCGACGGGAAACACTTTGAAATTCGTCTTGCTTTCATTTGAGAGGAGAAAATCAATTTCAATGTCGTTGCGATGCTTTTGCAGATTGTACTGGGTGTAAAAATACAATTTTTTGCCCAAAGCGGTGAGCATCTGCGCGATTGCGTTTTCGTACAGCATTCCTTCGTTTAGAGAAAGCTTTCCGTTGATGATTGAGCGATACAACTGCTGACTCGCGATTTCGTTCTCGTTGAAGGCATGGCTTACCAAAAGCCCCGTGTCGCCCATGTAGCATTTTACGGCAGAATCATTCTTGTTCAGCGCGAAGCCAACGCATGGGTCATTGCACTTGTAGCAGAGATTGCAAATCATGGAGTCTTCGAGCCAAAAAAGCGGCTCATCGTAGCGATTGAAAACTCCGCCCTTGTCGATTTCGCTGAGAACGATTTTCTTTTCGTGGGTGGAAAGATAGGCGGGAACATTCTCAAACAGGGCAGAAACCTTTGAGCTGTAGCGTTTGGCGGCTTTTTTTATGTCATCGCGGTACAAATCCAAAATATCGCGCTTTTCTCGGTCGCTTGCCTCAAAATCCTTGTGACCTTCGACATACGAGACAATGCTTTTTGGCATTCCGCCAACAAGCATGTACTCACGGAAAAGATACATCGCCTCGTTGTGATATTTCTGCTCAAGCGGAACTTGCTTTTTGTAGCAATCCGCAATGTACTCCAAGAGAACTTCCTTTCCCAACGCCCATGCGAATTCTTCAAAATCACAGGGATACATTTTGATTTTTCGCTCTTCCGACGGAAGCGTGATTTCCTCGACATTTTCTTTTATGGAAATGAGCGAACCAGTCTCAATGTAATCATAGCGACCGTCAAGAACCAGATATTTGATTGCCTCACGAGCGCGCGGAAATTTCTGAATTTCGTCAAAAATAATGATGGAATTCCGCTCATACAGTTTTGTGTCGTATTCAAGCGAGAGCGTTTGGAAGAACGAATCCAAATCATTCATATTCTCAAAATTATCCCGCACCGTTTTGGAAGCCTTGTTAAAATCAATCAAAATATACGATGCGTACTGCTCTTTTGCGAAAGCTTCCACAATAGTAGACTTGCCGATTCGCCGCGCCCCTTCCACGAGAAGCGCTTTTTGACCACGAACTTCCGTTTTCCATTTGAGAAACTTCTTGTAGATTTTTCGCTTCAACTCCATACAGTGAGCATAGTATTTTTTGTGAAATTTGTCGATAGTGCGCAGAGTAAAATTTTGCAAATTTGTTGATAATGCGCAAGGTAAAAATGCTTAAAATTGCTGATAATACGCAGAGTAAGCAAGCAGAGTTTCCAATTCAGTAAAAAGCAAGGATTTGTTTTATAAAGCAAGCTGCCCGCTAATCACCATTTTCGCGCTCTACATAAACGCAAAATATTCTTCTATTACAACGAGAAAAGTGGTAGAATCGCACTATGAAATTCTTAATTCTTTCTGATATACATGGAAGCGCACAATGCTTGCAAACTGCCATCGATTCTTTTGCGGACCAATGTGACGCAATCATTCTCTGTGGCGATTATTTAAATCACGGCCCGCGAAATCCTCTTCCCGAAGGATGGGATACAAAAAAAACAGCAGAAATTCTAAACGCTCACAAAGAAAAAATTCTCTGTGTACGCGGAAACTGCGACAGCGAAGTTGACCAAATGATGTTGGATTTTCCCTGCTTAAATGCCTACACTACCCTCGCCGTCCCCGCGCAAGGCGAACTTCGCCGTATTTTTATCCATCACGGGCACTTATACACGCGCGAAGACCTAAAAAAATGGCTTCCTCCCAAAACGATTGTCATAAGCGGCCACACACATGTCACCGTAATGGAAGAAGAAGACGGCATTTTTTATTTCAATCCAGGCTCAATTTCACTTCCAAAATGCTCTGACGGAAAAACATGCGGAATTCTCGAAATAACCGCCCAAACCATACAAATCGAATTATACTCAATTGAAAACAAACTGATTCGTAGCATAAAATTGTAATTTTTTTCAAATTTCAGCGCTTTGCGTTGCCGAAAATCGAAAAATTTTGCCTATATATACACTGAAAGCAGGGTGGGAGCTTTCAAGGAGCATATATGGCGGAAAAACGCAACTACAAGGACAACCTGTTCGTGAGCATTTTCGGGCGGAGCGTGAACTCGAAGGAATATTTCCTCTCGCTCTACAACGCGATTCACGGCACGGACTTCAAAATCGGCGAAGTGACGATTCAGCCAGTCACGCTGGAAAATGTGGTCTACCGTGGTCTGAACAACGATGTCTCGATGATGATAAACGACAC
Organism: Treponema sp.; assembly: GCA_017464425.1. GTDB lineage: Bacteria > Spirochaetota > Spirochaetia > Treponematales > Treponemataceae > Treponema_D. Next base: position 38,175 of record JAFUDX010000023.1, on the reverse strand, counting down.
AAAAAAATATAACCGCCGCACGGATGCGGCAAAAAGCAAATGAATCCGCAAGAATTTCTGAAAGAAATTCTTGTCACGACAGGATGTCGGTATATGGCTTTCCGTTGCCTGGAATACATCGTTGCCCAGTACAGCAGGATATTTGAGAGGCACGAGAAATATCACTCAAAGCAAATCAAACTTCCCAGACCTGAATGTTATGTGTTTTATAATGGTGACAGTCCTTTCCCGCTCGAAAAGACGATGAGGCTCTCTGAGGCGTTCAAAGAACTTCCGAAAAATGAGACTGGGAAATCAGTCTTGCCAAATTCTCTTAACCTTGACCTGACCGTTAAGATTTTCAACATCAACTACAAGGAAAACCACCCGATTCTGGAGAAATGCCTTGCGCTTTTTGCCTACTCAAAATTCAACGAATATGTTAGAATAGGAAAGTCGGACGGCAGGGAAAATCCGATTGGCTACGCGTTGGACCGTTGTGTTTCGGAAAATGTCCTTGCCGATTATTTCAACAATCTGAGGAAAGAAGACATGTCATTGATTTTCGGCGAATGGGATGAAGAGATGTTCGTAAAAGTACAGCGGGAAGAGGCATCTGATGACAGAGCCATCGAAAACGCACGGAATTTTCTTAAACTAAACAAACTCTCTGCACAGGAAATTGCCGACTGTTGCTCGCTTCCCCTTGAGCAAGTGCTTGCGCTGCAAAAAGAAATCAACGCAGAGCAAATAGAAGCCACAAACTAACCCATCATTGCAAGACCGTTTACGCTCGAAGCAACCCAAAAAAGCCCGAAAAGATGAGCGTTTCACTCATCTCTTCGGGCTTTACTTTCCTTCCAATAAAATCTCCATTATCTCCAATCTATTCAAATAAAGCAAAAATATTCTCAGCTTTTTGAAAGATTTTTCTTTCTCCGTTGCCGAAAATCGAGAAGATGGAATTCGCGAGTGAGGAGTCAATCTTCATCGACCACGACTCGCGCGGAGTCCGTCTTGATGTGTTTGTGAAAGACACAAATCAAATTTTCGATGTCGAAATGCAGATAAAGGACACGAAGGATTTGCCAGAACGCTCGCGCTACTATCAGGGAATCATGGATATGGACACACTCAAATCGGGGCAGAAATACAAGGATCTCAAAACTTCACATGTAATTTTTATCTGCATGGCGGATATTTTTCACAACGATTTGCCGATTTGTACCTTTGAGAACATCTGTATCGAGGACGGCAAGACAAAACTCAAAAGCCAAATTAACAATGAACAAGTTAGATATTGTGCCGCACGGATGCGGCGAAAAGCAAATTGACCGCAAGAATTTTGAAACAAAATTCTTGTCGCGACAGGAGGTCGCATACTTCTTTATTGCGAAGAATTGTGTTAAAATGATTAAAGACGAAGAAATTAAAGACTTCTTCAAATTTCTGATTTCAAACAAATCGTCAGGCGCATTCACATCAAATCTCAACGATTATGTCGTGGACGCCCGCCATATGCGGGCGTAGCGAGCGTGCGGCCGCTCAATGGAGGATGCAGTATATGACATGGGAACGACAAAGGGCATACGACAGAGATGAAGGCATACAAGAAAACAAAATCGAAAACTCGCGGAACTTTCTCAAACTCGGTGTTTCTCCCGAAACTGTTGCACAGGGGTGCACTCTCCCTCTCGAAGAAGTGCTTGCGCTTAAAAAAGAACTAGAAACCGAGACAATAGCCCCCACTGCATGCTAGTGTTTCTGTCATTTTTAGTCACCGCAACCGCCATTTTGAACTACACCAGTTCTCATTCTGAGTTACACTAGCCGTCATTCTGCGAAACTAATTGTCATTCTGACGAATGTCAGAATCCCTCAAAAAAATCTCCGCCAGTGAAAGCGTTTTGCTTCCACAGCGGAGATTTTCTGTTTTTAGGGGCAATTTTCGTCTTTTACTCCGTGAGCAAGTATGCGGTCTCGAACTGCTTGCTCTTGAATGCCACGGCCGCCTGAACGGTCTTTGGCGTTACATCTGAGCCACCATTGGTCAGAATGCCTGTTTTAGAGTCTTCTGTCCAGCCTGATTTACGCGCTTCGAGACTTACGCGGTTTTCGTTTACTGGATAGTGCGTGCTGCTTGAAATTGCAGGAAGAATCATATAATCCCAGTTATCCGCGCTGAATGTGCCGCCTGCCGTTGGCGCACTCGTGCGGTATGCGTATTTCAAGCCTTGTGCCGTACCCGCTTTGTTCAAGTATGACGCAACAGGAATGTATGTCGTTGTAGTGCCGGCCGTAACCTCTTTGATAGAGATTGAGCCGTAACTCATTGTACCCGTTGTATCAACCGTTTCAGGGGCTTTGAAGGTGTAAGTATTGCCATTTGGTGTACCAAATATGTAACACAAATTGCCATCCTGATCTTGATACAAGATATGGATATTGTCTGCACCGTCAATTCTCATAGAAACTTCGCCAGAACAAGTTGTATTAGTAACAACGGTTCGAGTCCAGTTACCTGCAAGTTTCATAGCATCAAGCGAAGTCTTTATGTCAGAAGCATTAGTGTTTGTTGTCGGCGTAACGGTTGTGTTAAGCCGTGCCACGCGTAATGTTGAATTCGTTGAATCAAGGTATGCAATTACAGGTCTTCCGTTTGAATCAACATCCATATCAGCTGAAGAACCAGCCGAAGAAGACTGATTGGTTGCCGGAGTGAACTTGTTGATATTGCGCACCGCATTTCCACCAACAACATTCATGTTGCCCTGATAAACAGTTGCCGCAGTCACAGCATGCGATGGTGCATCCTTAAATTTTACTTGATAACCGTTAGCTCCTTGAATGGCAGAAATTGATGTAATGGTAATCGCATAACTACCCGTATTGTTGTTCAATAAGGCAACCGAATCACCAATTTCAATTGCGTTTGCAACGCCATCATTTACTCCATAAAGGAGTGTATAGCCTGAACTTGTAGTTAAAGCCGAAATATTCGTAGCCTTTGTGCCACCACCAGGAACAAAAATATCCTTTAGATAGTTAGCGTATGTTCCGCCTCCAGTTCCCATAGAACTATGCTCATCACTATTTGTAGAAGAACTCAAAGTATTATTCGCATAGCCTGTATTAACCTTAGTCCAATCATGAACTCTGTCCTGTCCTGTCCAACCACCATCTATCAATACCCAACCTGCAATCGCACCGCCATTTTGGTTAAAATCATCTTTCTGACTTGTGTTAACAACAGAGTATTTTATACTTTCAGTTGATTCATCATACCAAATCGTGTGCAAGAAATCTCCAAAACGTGCTGATCTTGGATTTGTGTATGAACCAAGTCGCCGATTCATATCATAACTTGCAAGACTATAGTATGCCGTTGAGTTAGCAGAGTCAACCTTAAATGCAGGATTTCCAGTTACAGTGATTGCGGTTCCAGAGAGAACTGTACCTGCACCATTATTAGCAGTGATATATGATGACGGAATACTGATTGCACCAACACCACCAATAATCTTAGTATCACTCATCGCATTAGCAGAGAATGACCCTGATTGTCCTTGATGTTCGGGCATGAATCCTACCGATGCGGCTCCACTCGTGCCTTTAGTATCAAACGCGATTGAATTCAATACCGCAGGCTGGTCGTAACAACGGAAGATTGGTGTGTAATCGTTCGTCATACCGTAGCTGAACGCAACGATTGAGTTCGACTGTGCAACCCATGAAGCGTACAAGTTTCCGTTTTTGTCTGCCGTCATAACGGGTTTAGAAACATCTGCACCACCGTCTGTATTCTTGAAGTAGTTACCCAAGTTCCACACTTCAAGGTAGCGGTCATCAGTTGCGTAGTAGAGTTGAGAACTTCCCTTCATCTTGTAGTTTTCAAGGTTATTGTCGTAGTTTCCTTCTGCTGCCACATTGTCTGTGATAGTCGGGTTACCGTTCACGTTGTTCAAAGATTCCATATTGGTTTCCTTCACCGTCACTTTGAGCTTACCAGAGCGAGCAGGAACAGAGAATGTCGTAACGCCGCTATCTGTACTTGCGTCCGAAACGGTAGAGTTACCGACCGTAACCGTAATGCCCGCCAAGTTGAATCCTTCAATGCTGAGTTTTTCTCCCTGTGAAACGGGGTAATGACCAAGTTTTGAGCGGTTGATATTTTCTGTGCCGTCGCCACCTGTCGCGATAGTGCCACTTGCAGCGCGTGTCACACGAGTAATGTACGGAACAATATCCACCTGATATGTTGTAGCATCTGAGTTTGTGCCGTCGTTTGCAGTAAGCGTAAAGAGCACATCTTTATCGGCAGTATTGTTGATATAACTTGAATCAATGGTGAGTTTCCAAGTAATCGTGTGTCCGTTCGTGATTGAGAACTGCTCGGCGGCAGTTGTCTCGTTAATCTCAAACTTCCATGCAGAATCAGCACTTGCCGCACTGGTAACAGAAAGTAATCCGTTAGCAAATGTTGCAAGCGTTGTGTTTGTTGCAGTAATTTTAGAATTATCACCAGAACCAAGCGATTTTCCATTGTTCTTAAGATTTATGCTCGCGATTTTCTTTTCATCAGATACCGTTCCTATAAACACGACTTTGCCCGAAATCTTAGTGTCTCGATCGTATTCGCCAGTCGTTGTTGTGGTTTTGAATGTATCTGTCGGGAGCGTTGAGCCAAGTTCAACATGACCTGTCGCCGGGGTAAGCGCAGTTGGGTTTTTAATGACTGGAACAGGCTTGCGGTCATCAACCAAGTCAAAGTAAACAGGGATGTTTACCACAGTATATTGACTTCCGAATGTCACAGAACTTTCGCCAATATTGCTGTCCGCAGTTCCCACAGAAGTTCCATTTGTTTTGTCCCAGAGCGTAAGACTCAAGACTTGAGCAACATCTTTTGCCTTTTTGTTCGTTGTGTCGTATGTTGACTCGGTGTAAGTGCCGTATGTTTCGACTTTGCCATTAGTCGTATTGTTAGAGTTGAATCTTGTTGAGGCAAGTTCAATTCCCCGTATGCCTTCCGCCTTAGCCGCTGAATAGCTGACATTTGAGTTTGAAGAAAGTTCTACAATGTTACCAATATTGTGGCTAGCAGTGCCGTCAGGCTCAGAAAGCGCATCAGTTCCAACGCTCAGGTAAGCCGTAATCGCATTGTTACCTTTTCCGTAGCCTTCCTTACCGCTTACAAATTCAAATGCAACAAGTGAGTTTCCAGAGATACGGTAGAGTTTATCAGTAAGCGTTCCCTTGTTATTTGAATCAGACCAGTCGCCCATAGCACCTACCGTTACGATTGAAGTAGATTTTTCTGAGGCAGTTGAAAGTGCAGAAAGGTAAGATGTAGATGCTGCATCTGCCGTGTCCGTCGTTCGAGAAAGATAGACAGGGCCGTTCACAAATTCATTGGCAGCAAATTTATTGTCGCCGTTCAAATCGGTTGCAAGGAACACTTTTGTAACTCGTGGCGTGTTGTTTGCAATCATCACCTTTGTTTCCTGAGTAGCAACATTTTCAGCGACATCAAATGCTGAGCACATAACAGAAATTGGGCCGTCTTCAAGACCATCTGAGCAGAATTCAGAAGTCCATGCGCTTGTCTGGAGTTTTTCATAGATTCCGTCGCCATCGTCAGATTCAAGCGTATTGGTTCCGCCACTCCATGTACTCGTCTCGCTTGCGTGGTCAACAATAAATGCCATTGCAAAGAATGCATCTGTATATGTTGTGCTCACTTCTGTCGCAAATGTGACTTTATCAGTGTCTATGCTTGTGATTACGACATAGTTTCCGCCGATTCGCATCAAACTTCCGACAGCGATTACACCCTTAGAGACATAATCAGAAACACGGGCATGTTCAAATGTGGTACTCGTTCGCGTTGCGCCCGTCAGAATCACACCGTACAAGCCAGAACTATCATCAGAATCAGAGCTGTTGAGACCGACCGTTGTTCCCGCAGAGCCGCTTGTAGAAATTGACGGTGCTTCGTTCGCAAGCGTCATAACTGCTGGGCTTGAAGCCTTCGTCCAGAATGCCTTTTCGTTGTTGCCAGAAGTTTTTGTCTTAACCGGCAATTCGATTGTCGTTGTGGTGCCAGTTCGCTTGAAGAAGTACGCGAGCATATTGAATCCAGAAACGCTGTCCGTTGCCGTTGAGCTGAGCGAAACATTATAGTTGCTGTTCTTAAGTTTTGTGTAAGCAATTTGCGCTTTTGTGCTCGTTTCAGTCAATGCCCCCATCGTTGGCGCATCATTATCAATGTAGAGTTTGTATGAAACAGTCGTTGTATGTTTTTCGCCCTGATCATTGTCCGTTGCAGAAACAGAGAATGATGTTTCCGTGAGTTTTCCGATTGGAACATAGATGTAGTAATTAGTTACGCTGCCCGAAGTCTTAGGCACAATGGTACAATCGGTTTTCTTTGCAGAGCCAGAAACAGTGATCGTATCTTGATTGATACCCGTTGTGTCTTCCATATACACTTCCATATACCAGTCACCGTTCGGGTTACGGAGATACATTCCTGCATTATACGCCTTTTCTGCGTTCGCCGTTGTGCTCGGAGAAATCGTAGAACCGCTCTTGAACTGCTTGAGTTTATAGGTTGGAATCGGAGCATCGGCATCAATATGAATGATTGTTGGCTCAGACCAACTTCCCATCTTGCCCGCAGAGTTCACTGCGCACGCACGGATTGCAATATCAGTTGTTGTTCCACTTGATGTAGGCTTGAGCTTTTCATTTGCATTCAAGTTGATGCTCCAAGATCCTGACTTCGTTGTTGTCGCAATACCCCACCATGTAGAGAAATCAGCATTCAATATAGAAGTAACTGAAATATCTTTGTTTTCAGAAAGATATGTTATTACACCGTCTGCCGAATTAATGACAGTCTGCTCGTCCTTTATGGCAATTGCAGTGCTTGTCCAATCTGCAGTGCTTGCATCGGTCTTGCCCGTCATGTCAGCAATCTGCAAGAATACTTCGCCTACAGAAACTTCCGTTGACTCAATCGCCGCAGAACCATTGACACGGATTGTGCCGCCGATTACAGCATAACTTGTGTCACTCGTCGGGTCTTGGTAGTCGCCTTTTGACGGATAGACAATGGTTGTGACAGGCATATCTGCGTTCGGATTGTAACGGAGTGTATAGTCTGTGCAGTAAGATGTGTTACCGATTTCATCAGTTGCCTTGAACCAAATCGGAATATCCCAAATATCCGTGCTTGAACTGATTGCGCCAGATTTGAGTGTCACCGCATATGTCTGAACCGAACTATCTCCGTTAGTGCGGTCGATGAAGTTAGTAAGATTCGGGTTTCCATTCGCTGAGTTGTCGTAGACGAAACTCCATGCACTTGCACTTGCTGTTGTTGAAAGATTTCCAGCATAGTCAAGACTTGCCGCATTTGAAACCGCCGTATTCTTTGGCGGAATGACGAACTGAATTGAATCAACTGAAGAATTTCCGACATCAGTTGTCGTACCAGAAACCGTAACTGTGCCATTCTGTTCGTCAGAAACACGAGGCGTTGTCACTTTGATTGCAGGTCCAGTTCTGTCAACAGAGAATGAATAGCCTGCATTTCCAGGAAGACTACAATTATCAACTGGAACAATCGTAAGTTTGACTTCGCCTGTCGCAAACTGAGACATATCAATCAACTTCGTCGTCCAAACCGCATTTGAAGAGCCATTTTGCGTTGTTGAAATTGAACCATCAGCTACATTTGCAGAACTAAGCGTGACAATATCAGTGTCATTCTGAGAAAGCGCGAGCGTCATACTTGCAACGCCGTTTGCATCATTTGCATCAATAACAAACTTGACATAGTTCTTCTTTGTGCCGCCTACCACAAGTGATGTACCAACCGTTTCGCTTACAGCCGTACCCGTTTGGTCATCTCTAAGGTAAGAATTTGCATCGCTACCATCGTTCGCACTATAAGAATAAGCAACCGCCGCCTTTACGCTCGGAGAAGTGCCGTCAACACGATAAGAAATTGCTGAATCTACACCCGTCTTTGTCGCTGAGTCAGACTTGAACTGCCAATACGGTTGTTCAAGTTGCGTGCTGCCAGCCGATGTAAACACAGTATCAGCATTATCAAGAATATAGAAGTAAAGAGCATATCCGCCATCTGCTTGGTCACTCGTTGCTGGGGTATATGTCCAGTCTCCAGAAGAAAGCGTGAGCGTTGTCGTTCCATAATCTGCGTGCGTTGCCGTGAATGTGTCACCATTTGTTGTTGTCGTCCAACCAGTGCCGTTTGCAACAGAAGTGATTGCCGACTTAGCGACATACAAGCCCTTCACAATCGCCGTACTAGAGTTGTCGTCATCAGTAATCGAGCCTGTGACCTCAGCATTTGTCGCGTATTTAAGGACAAGGCTATTGTCAAAAAGTTTCGTGAAGTTCGTGATTTTCACGAGCGGTCGGTCTGTGTTCTGGTCGATGGTAACCGTACGCTTAGCCGCATTTGCATCAGTTGTCGTATTTTCCGCAACATCAGTCGCTTTAACAGTAAGCGCAAGGTCAGCAGAACCAGTCGCATCAGAATAGAATTGTGTCGTATCGATAAGTGCAGACCATGTATTCGTATCAGAAACATATGTAATCTTTAATGCTGAATCATCAGAATTAAGCGTATATGTTTTTGATACACCGTTAGCAGTTGCAACCAATGTAATTTCTTTTATACTACTACCATCTGTCGCTGTTCCACTTACGATAATGGTCTTGTTTACATTCGTTTTGGCATTTTCAGAAACAGTTGGAGTAATAGAATTAATTTTTACAGACGGGGCTTCAGAATCAATAGACAAAGTTGCGATAGTTCCTGTCCAAGAATTACCCGCATTATCTTGAAGATTACAAGTAACGCCGAGAGTTCCCGTAGCATTATAAAGTAAGCTTTCAGTTGTTTTTTCTGTAGTACCCTTTATTTCCACAGTAACAAGATCATAATAAACCGTATTACCAGAACTATCTTTTACTTCAACACCATCTTTTGTAACTGGAGTTGATGTTGTTTCAGATTCAATAGAAACCAATTCACCAGCTCCAGCAGTCTTTTTATTAACTGTAATGCTGATTGATTCAGTTTTTAGCTTACTGTCTTTATCATAAACAAGGAATTTCAGCGTTTTATTTGCAGTTCCATTAATTTGACCGCCTTCATAGCTTGTAAAACTATAAGTTGTATTAGTTGCAGTATCAGTATATTCACTTACCTCAGGCGCAGTTTCGTCAATCTTGAATGAAAGGCTTCCGCTACCAGTATTACCCGCTTCATCAGTTGCCCTAAACTGAATAGTAGAGCCATTTGTAATGCTAGAAATTTCATCCTTAAACTTGACATAGCCGTTTGTTCCACTCATGTCGATAACATGCCATGAATTCTCTGTTTCAGTGCTACGATGATATTCAATTTTTGCGATACCACTACCAACTTTCTTGGCTGCCTCTTGGAAGTAACCAGTTATATTGAGCGTTGTATCTTTGTACCATTTTTCAGCAGAGTAGATATTACTTCCAACTTTTGGCGAATATGTGTCATCATTTGTCGCAGAGAAGAATTCTGGTGCAGTTTTATCAAGCAAGATACCCGTTGTAGCAGTTTGTTCGTTGCCAGCCGCATCTATTGCCGTAATCGTGAATTCCCATGTACCTTCTGCAGCAGAATCGGGAAGTGTGAATGAGAAGGCGTTGTTTTCATTAAGCGTTGGTGCAGTAAACGGCAAGTCAACAGTTGTTGCTGTAGCATGAGAATCGTCAATTCGTGTTGCTGCAACAGTGAAACTGACAATACTAGAAGTTGTTTCCTCAACAGAGCCAGAGAATGTAGTTGCGGCATTTGTAGCGTTAGTTGTAAGGTTAGAAGCCCCCTCTATCGTAATATCACGGAAAACAGGCTTAACCGTATCAACGATAAATGAAGAAATCGGCATTTCTTGTTTATTACCGAATTTATCAGTTGCAATCACTGTGATTGCGTGAGGACCATCTTCACAGTTGACCGTTGCCGTATAAGTTGCTGTACCGCCAGCAGCAGTGCTACCATTAGCTGCCATTGTCATCGCACGCGAAGTTCCATTGCTGTCAAGTTTGTATGTGACAGTTTCAATGCCAGAAATTGCATCGGTTACAGTTGTAGTAATGTCGATTGAATTTGTGTCGTAATTTGCGTAAGTCGTATCACCAGATTTCGTTTTTAGTGAAGTTGTAATTTTCGTATCAGTAATATTTGGCCCCTGATTATCATAGTAGAATTTAACTTGAGTAGATTCTGCTTCATGTCCAAGATAATCTTTTGACTTCGCTGTTATGAAAAGTTGTCCCTGTTTGTCTTCTGGAATCGTATAAGAAGCAATCCAACGCTTTCCGTTTTCTTTTGTTGCAACAGCACTTGTAACAAGAGATTCGGGAGTAGCATCTTCCGTCTCTTTTCTTTGAATTGTATATGTAACAGAAGACACGCCTGTTCCTGAATCATCGGCAATAAATGCAAGTGACAATGCCCCTGCAGTGGTAATACCGTCTCCATCGACAGGTGAATTTATAGAGATTTCTGGTCCTTGCGTATCAATATGAACAATGAATTGATATTGTTCTGAGTTACCCGCACCGTCAGTTGTTACAAGAATATAGGTAATAGTTCCATCGGTAGTATGCGAATCGCTTGCGTCAACCGTTTGGTCATAAGACCACGCAACTGACTTACTTCCATCAGAACCTGTGGATTCATTACCAAGAGTAATTTCCTTTGCATCGCTAGAGGTATTACCGATATACAATTTTACTGACTCAGCCAAACTTGCTTTAAATCCGAATTTATCAGTAACTGTGCCACCAATCGTAAAGGTTTCGCTCGCAATATAGGTAATACCGTCACCCCACGCAGCCTGATAATTCTTTGAATTAATGGTATATTTGCCGTCAGCATCCAAGTCAGCTGATTGCATTCCGCTCATAGCCTTAACTTTTTTCGCAGTAAGGCTTAAGGTTGAAGTTGGAGCATCACCATCAACACCGAACACAACAGATTTTGAAGTTTTGTTACCAGCCGCATCTTCTGCAACCGCATACAATGTGTACCATCCATCAGGAATATTGTTGAATGTAATATCCCATGTTGTTGCGGTGCCTGTTTTTATGTCTTTTCGATTTGCCTCCGCATCCTCTTTTCCAAATTCTACATAGTAGAACGTAATTTTTGAGAATTTAGTTTCGTCAGATGCGGTACCCGTAAATGTCAAAGTCTTGTCTTTTACAGAGTTCGTGTTTGAATTCTTTTCGGTAGCTGATGTGTCAAAATCAGCCTTTCCTGTTAATCCACCAATTTCAAGGGTTGGAGGTGTTAAGTCCTGAGAAACGGTTCGTTTTATTGATGATGTATTGCCCGCTTTATCTTTTGCAGTGAACACATACGCAAAAGTTCCACCCTTTGTATTATCAATAGTTTGAGTTTTTTGCCATGCTCCGCTACTGGCATCAGGTGTCAGCGTTCCCGTTGAAGTTGTGGTAGTTTCTTCAACCGTTGAATTCAATGAATATGTCAATTCTTTGAAATTGCCTTCAGTGCTGTTCACCGTACCACTAAAGGTGTATGTTGTAGTCACATTGTCTACATAAGCAACAGTTTCATCCGTCGGAGTTGTTTCAGTAAACACTGGTGCTACCTTATCATTCACCACCTTTACGCCCACTGGAGTTGTCGCATTACCAAGCGTATCACTTGAACGAACAAAAATCGTGTAGTTTCCATCGGCAAGATTTGCAAAATCAGAGACGATTGTGGCTTTCCATGTATTGCTAGTGCCACTCTTAGCAAGAGAAGTCCAGTTCGTATTCAAAAGCGTTGGCGTTTCGGGCAAAGAAGCAACATGACCACTTACGATGTTATATTCCACAGAATCAAGACCAACACCACCTGTATTGTCCGTAGCACCAATACTCAATGTGAGCGGTTTTTCACCATTGAAATATGTGATTGCCGAAGTTCCCGTACCTTCAACCGTGCCAGCACTTGAAGTCGCAGAAATATCAGAAAGGGTCGGTGCTATATTGTCAAGTGTGACAGAAACATCGGTCAAAGTTGTTTTTTGACCTGCATTATCTGTTGCCGCAAATGAAATCGTCCAAGTGCCGTTATTTGCTTCTGTTGCAGGGATTTCAAGCGTGTAAGAATATGCTTTTCCGTCTGTTGTTGCCGTTGGGATTGCAGTGATTGTTGAAGAGCCTTTTACCGCTTTGATTTCAATATTGTTTACCGCAATGCCAAGCGTATCAGTTACCGCTCCCTCAATAGAAACTGCAGATTTTGTCTGAGTTGCGATTGTTGAAGGTCGAGTAATTACAGGAACATTGTAGTCAAATTTGATATTTTTATATGTTTTGACTGCCGAAACATTGCCCGCGCCATCTGTTGCACGGAATGAAATTGCCCAAGATGAAGTTTCAGCAATGGTAACTTCTTTTGTCCAGCTCAAAAGAACATTAGGCGCTTCCGTTGTGTCAATTGTTGTCCATGTTGCGTTCTCTGCTGGATTATCGCTCAAGACATATTCAAGTTTTTTCGTGCCTGTCTGAACATCTTTCCATGTACCAGAAAGAGTGTATGTGGCAGAAGTGACATTTTCATTTGAATCAGTGACTTTGTTATCAACATCGTTTTGTGTAAATGATTTGCCATCTGCAAGAACGAACACATTGACATCAGGGGCGGTCGTATCAATTACAAAGGTGAGCGCACTTGAAACAGTTGTTCTTCCAGCGGCATCTTGTGCGTAGAGATAATAGGTGTACTGTCCGTCTTTAGCAGCAGGAGATTCTGTAAACACTGATTTTGGAATGGTGAGGCTCAAAGACCAATCATCAGTTGTGGCGGTGCGCTCTGTTCTCAATGCAGTAGCTGTGGCATCATAAGTTGCTCCAGTAGCACTTGTTGAAAGCCAAGCCTTTTTAACGCCAGTTCCACTGTCTTTAAGCGTTGCAGAAACGGTAATGCCTGAGGTCGTTGCAAGAGCATCATATTGAGTTTTGTTTATCAAAGTGGTAGAAAGTTGTTCGCTTGCAATCGTAGGAGCAACAGTATCAACCGTAACCGTACACTGAGTAGTTGAAACAGAGTTTCCAGCCTTGTCTTCAACCTTCACATAAACCGTGTTCAATCCTTCTGCAAGTGAAACAATTCCTGCATATGTCGTGTATTTTTTGCTATCGATTGTTTTTTCGCCATTTGCTGCAAGTGTTGTAATTTCTTCCTCAACGGTTGTTGTTCCGCCATTTCCATCATCAACAGTCTTAACAGAAACAACCGAGACTTTTGAAACGCCGCTGAGTGCGTCGTACGCATCAAGAGAAATACTCGGTGAATTCGTTGAAAGATCCCCGTTGTCTGTCAATCCAGCAAAATTTGTGAATAACGGTGCATCTTTATCAACCGTGTAAAGAATCGGATATTCCTTTGCCTGACCATATTTATCAGTTGCGATATAGGTGAGTGTGTAATCTCCACTTGTGTTTGGAACTTTAATTGTATCAGAGAATCGAACACCCGTTGCGACCTGTGAGTTTCCTCCAACATAAGCAGATGTTCCTGTTGCGTCATCAGCATTATTGAGCGTACCATTTGCCCCGTCTTTCAACCCAAGAGATACATCTTTGCTGCTGTCTTTAATTGTGCCGCTTGCCGTGAATGTGTCGTTGTAGAAGTTACCATCAGAAGGCTGTACACTAGTAAATGTCGGTGCCCCATCATCAATTGCAACATAGAAGTCGACAGATTTTTTGCCAGTTTCCAATCCAATCGTATCCGTCACGGTGATTCTGATATGATATTCGCCATATTCCTCTGGCAATCGCGCAGTGAGCGTGTTGTTTGAAGAAGAGTAGCTTATAGCCCCCGCATCGAATTCAGTGTATGTTGTGCCATCAGAACTATATTCAACTTTACAAGAGCCAACACCGTCGTCATCCGTGATTGTCGCAGTTAAAGCACCGCCACTTACAAAAATATTAGTAGCAACCGCTTTATTCTGTACAGCGGTTTTAATTCCCTGTGAATCAGTAATTCCCGTATCTGCATTCGTTGGAGTTACCACAGGTCTATCCGTTTCCTGCAAAATATGGAATGAATCGCCTTGTGCTTCAGTGAGAATAGAAGAAATTGAAACGGTGCCCACATTTCCTTCCACGCCATCGAGTGAAGTTGAGATTGTGGCAGCTTGTTCAGCGGTTTTCGCTCGGTCATGCGCGGTGATTTTGATGTCGAACGGTTTATCATCGGCAAGAGCCGTCGTATCGATGGTGAACTTAAATTGTGTGCTTGTAATTGCGACATCGGTATACGCTGGATTGTCTGTGCCGTCAGCATTTTTTACGGTTTCTCCGTCAACATAAACGGTGTAAGAAGCATTGTTCAAGTTCATTTCGTTGATTGAACCGACCACCGTGATTGTACCGTTTACATAAACCGCATTTTCGTCCGTGTGTGTTGAATCCTTGTAGTTCGTAACCGAAGGAACCACAGAGTTGATTGAGATTTTAGGTTCGACCGTATCAGCAGTGACCGTACGGCTTGATGTGCTCTTGTTGCCGCTCGTATCTTCAGCAGTGATTGTGCTTGAGTACATATAGATTCTGTCTGAGCCAACTTCTGCACTGTAGGTTTCGTAGCCTGTTGCTGCAGAAAGAACGCACACCCAAGAATAGGTGTATTTGCCCGTTGCCTCGTCATAGTTCGTTTTGGTGAATGTGATTGAATCGTTTTCGCTTGAAGCCGTCAGCGTTCCCAAATCAGTTCCAGACTCAACATCCTGCACATCAATAGAAAGAGAAAGTTTTTCAAGCTCAACTTCGGTGGTGGTTACATTTCCTCTGAACTGAATTTGATCGGAACTCAAAAGAATTGCCTGGCTAGAAGGAGATGTGAATGAAACAGTCGGCGGAGTTCCAGAAAGAGCAGCAAGGAAGCCGTACATGGTATCCGTATAGAAGTCATTTTGGTCGGCATCTTTACCAGAAATCGCGATGGCATAATAATTATTCGCCACGACTTCTGGGATTTTAAATGTTTCCGTAAGAGATTCGACAGAACCAGAATTATATCCTTCTGCCTCAAAATCACGAATCAATGTAACCCCATCGGTTTCCGCAAAACTTGCAGGATTGCTTACAAATTCAGCGATTTTTGTTTTATCGTAAGTTGCACCGCAGTTCAAAAGCCATACCTTGACTGTGGCAGGTTTAATCAGTGAGCCGTCAAGACCTGGACTTACGATGAATGTAACGGTCTGATTTTTGGTACCGCTCGGAGAAGTTTTGAGAACGCCAGAATCATCTTCTTCAAACGCAAGACCTGAGACTGTGTATGTTGGGTTTACGGCAGGATTCAAAGAAAATTTAAGATGATTTTTAGAAGAATCAGTCTGAACGGAAGATGCACCCACCAGCTTTGCTTTGACCGCTGCGAGTTCTTCAGTTGAAAGCGTGCCTTTTACGACATCTGAATTATCATCGTATGTTGAATCATCGCTTGCAACATAGGTTCCGTTGATAATCGTCATAAAATCAGCCGCACTCAAATCATAACCAGTGTTTGCGCTCATCAAACTTTCGTAGACATCATCATACAAATATGAAACCGTTGTTTTATTTCCTTCGGTTGTATTTTCGCCTTCAGTTGGGTCAGTATACTTTTTGGCATTATCAGCAACATAAACAACACATGAATATTTTTTTGTGCCGTCATTTTTGTTGGTTGAACCATAAATTTCTTTGTAGCGATTTTGCAATGGCGTTACTGGATTGGTAGAAAATCTGAGGAGAGTAACGCTCGTGCCACCCGCTGTGGCAACATTTTTTTCGGCATAGGGAACGGCCTCTGTATCACCAAGAACAGTGCCGTTATCGTCATAAATGGTAACACCCAAAGAAGCAATCGAGTGATCATCTGCAATCGTACCGTTGACTTCAAAACTTGAACCGTATGGTTTGTATTCTTCGGTACTGTACGGACTTTTTAAAACCACGACTGGTGCCGTATTGTCGATTTCGAATGTGCGCGAAGCAGGCGTTGAATGCCCCGCTTTATCGATGGCCGTAACGGTAACCTGATATTTTCCGTCAGGGAATTGCCAGCCATTTATATATGAAGAATTTGACGCGTCATAAGCGTTGAGTTCTACGCTCCATGTTTTATCTGATTTGAACACGACCACAGGCAAGTCAAAATCACTTTTTTTCGTTGTGGTATTTTCGATTTTGATTGAAATTTCGTTTAAGCCTTTATCATCGTCCCATGTACCGTACAAGATAAAAGAATCACGGATATACGCCGAGACAGGAGGATAGGTAATATTGATTGCAGGTGCCTCAGTATCAACAGACGCACCCAAACCAGAATCTTCACCGCAGGAAGCAAGGGCAAGAATACCGAATGCACATACCCCCCCCCGTACAAAAGATTTTACCATTTTTAAAAGTGACTTTTTCATAGAGACCTCCACTGATAAGAGAGCAAACTTTTTTATATAATTATTCGTTATATAATACACCGATTTACACTATTTTTTTAACAAATATCAATTAAATTTTCCTACGAAAACTCTAAGGGACCAAGAAAAATTTCTAAAATCTCCAAGCACTTCATTTTTTGTGAAATTTTTCACAGTAAATTCCAAAAATTCCCCACTTTTATTGACCAAACAACCCCAAAGTTCTAAAATCCTACCCATAATTTCGTGAAAAAAATCACAGTACAAAGGGGTACAGTTATGGCTAGAGTGTACAATTTCAGCGCAGGCCCAAGTTGCTTGCCGGAAGAAGTTTTGAATGAATGTGCGGCAGAAATGCTTGATTATAAGGGAACGGGGCAGTCCGTCATGGAAATGAGCCACCGCTCAAAGGCATACGAGCCGATTATTGAAGATGCGGAAGCGATGGTTCGCACGTTGATGAATGTTCCTGAGAACTACAAGGTTCTTTTCGTGCAGGGCGGCGGAAGCACACAGTTCGCGATGGTCGCTCAGAACCTCGGCATCAAACACAAAAAAGCCGCTTACATTGAGACTGGCGTGTGGGCGAAAAAGGCTGCGGCAGAGGCAAAAAAACTCGGAATCGCGGTTGATGTAATCGCTTCTTCAAAAGACAAAAACTACTCGTACATTCCGCGCGTTGAGAAAGTCACGGGCGACTACGATTATGTCTACATCTGCTTCAACAACACGATTATGGGCACTCACTACGAGTACATTCCTGACACGGGAAACATTCCGCTCGTGGCAGACATTTCTTCTTGCGTGTTGAGCGAGCCGCTTGATGTCTCAAAATTCGGTCTTTTGTTCGCGGGTGCGCAGAAAAACTTGGCTCCGGCTGGCGTTACGCTCGTCATCGTGCGAGAAGATTTGATTCCAGAACTTGACGCGTGCTTGCCGGGAACTCCGACCATGCTCGCTTACAAAACTCACGCTGACAACGGCTCAATGTACAATACGCCGCCATGCTACACAATCTATGTGCTCGGAAAGGTCTTGCACTGGATTGAAAAGAACGGCGGTGCTGAGGGAATGCTTAAACGCAACAAGGAAAAGGCTGATTACCTCTACAATTTCCTTGATTCAAGCGATTTCTACCACGCAACCACAGAGAAGGGCAGCCGCTCGCTCATGAATGTTCCGTTCCTCACGAAATATTCAACGGCAGAGACAGCCGCCGCTGGCAAAAAAGACGAGGCTGACCGCACAGACGCAGAAAAAGCCGCGCTCGCCAAAGAAAAGGAAATCAACGACAAGTTCGTAAAAGAAGCCGCAGCCGCAGGTCTCGTGAACCTCAAAGGTCATCGCTTAGTCGGTGGAATGCGCGCAAGCATTTACAACGCAATGACACTCGACGGAGTTAAAGCATTGGTTGAATTCATGAAAAAATTCGCAGAGGCAAATAAATAGAAAGAAATCCACAGATAGGCACAGATTATCACAGATTTTGGTTTTGAATTAAACGAGAATCGTCCGTGAGATACGAAAGTTTTTCTTACGGGAAATGAATAATCTGTGTTCATCTGTGGAAATCTGTGGATAAAATTTATGGAGAAAAAAATGTACAAGATTCAGACTTTAAATAAAATCAGCTCAATCGGCTTGGAGAATTTTCCTCGCGATTCTTATGAAATTGCTACCGACATCAACAATCCTGACGCGATTCTCGTGCGCTCGGCTGAAATGCATGGCATGGATTTGGGAGATTCTGTAAAAGCAGTCGGTCGTGCGGGGGCGGGCGTGAACAACATTCCGTGCGAAGAACTTGCCGCAAAAGGCATTGTCGTGTTCAACACACCGGGCGCAAATGCAAATGCGGTCAAAGAGCTTGTGATTCTCGGTCTCTTGCTTTCAAGCCGACCGGCAGTTGCGGCAAACAAATGGGTCGCGGGCTTGGCTGGCAAAGGCGATGAAATTCCGGCACTCGCAGAAAAGGGCAAGTCTCAGTTCGTCGGCCCTGAATTGAAGGGAAAAACGCTCGGAGTCATCGGTTTGGGCGCAATCGGCGCGATGGTCGCAAACACAGCAATCGCTTTGGGCATGAATGTCATCGGCTACGACCCGTTCCTTTCTGTCAAAGCGGCTCTTTCTCTCGACCGAAATGTGAAAATCAGCGATACGCTCGAAGGCGTGTACACAAAATCTGACTACATCACGGTGCATGTTCCGCAGACAAACGACACAAAGGGCATGATTAACGCTTCTTCAATCAAAACGATGAAAGACGGCGTGCGAATCATCAACTTTGCTCGCGGTGGCTTGGTCAACAACGCCGATGTGCTCGCGGCTCTCGCTTCTGGCAAAGTCGCTTCGCTCATCACTGACTTCGCTGACGAAGAGCTTCTCAAATGCGACAAAGTAATCTGCTTGCCGCACTTGGGAGCTTCTACTCCAGAGGCAGAGGACAACTGTGCGGTTATGGCGGTTCAGGAACTCCGTGACTTCCTTGAATTCGGCGAAATCCGCAATTCAGTGAACTTCCCGAAGACTTTCTTGAACGAAGAAATCCCTGCAAACGGAACTCGCCTCTGTATCGCGCATAAAAATATTCCGAACATGATTGCTCAGTTCACTACGGTTCTCGGAAACGCAAAACTCAACATTGCGGGCATGGTCGATCAGAACAAGAATGATTTGGCTTATGCGCTCATCGATGTTGACGGCAAGGTTGAAGATGAGCCGCTTAAAGCTCTTGAAGCGATTGACGGCGTAATTAAAGTGCGCCCGATTTATAATTAGAAGTGAGAAATGAGGAGTGAGAAGTGAAGGGGGAGCCCCCCCCTCGCTCCAATACCACTCACTACGCGAAAGCCAAACGACTGTACGCTTTCCACCGTTTTCACTTTTTCGATTTCCTGCTATTATCTTTCCATGCAAAAACTCTTCGTTTGGCTCAAAAATCTTTTCAAAAAAGACATTATGCTTTCCGTTTCGCTCTTGGTGGCACTCGTTTCGCTTTTTATCACGCCACCGTCACGGGAACTTTTGCACGACATCAATTGGCGCACGCTCGCCACGCTTTTTATGCTGCTTTCGGTTTTGGAAGGTTTTAAAAGCGAGCGGATTTTTGACCCGATTTTGCGCAAGGCACAGCGGATTTCTTCTATTAAGTTGCTCACGGTCT
Organism: Treponema sp.; assembly: GCA_017464425.1. Classification (GTDB taxonomy): domain Bacteria; phylum Spirochaetota; class Spirochaetia; order Treponematales; family Treponemataceae; genus Treponema_D. The sequence continues at coordinate 18,522 of JAFUDX010000023.1, read as the reverse complement.
TTCTCGTGTTCGGCGTGTTTTTCACTTCGATGTTCGTCACGAACGATGTTTCGCTCATTATTTTCGTTCCGCTCACGATTATTTTGTTCCGTTCGGCAGGGAAGGAAAAGTACATTCTGCCCGTTTTGACTTTTGAGAACATCGCCGCAATCCGTGGCTCGCTCTTGATGCCCTTCGGAAGCCCGCAGAATCTTTTTTTGTACGCAAAAAGCGGAATCTCCACGCCCGATTTCATTCTGATGATGTTCCCGCTGTGGATTTTCAGCGCGGGATTGCTCGTAGTGTTCATTTTGATTTTATATAGAAAAATCCACAGATTAGCACAAATTGACACAGATTGTAAAAAGAATTTTGATGATGAAGAGATTCTGAAACGAGTTCAGAATGACAGAAAAAGCTCTTCTGAAACGCAATCTGCCCGAAAAATCATGTATCTCGCGCTTTTTGTGATTGTGGTCTCTTCGATTGTCACGCGAACTCGATTTTATCCGATTGTGCTGGCACTCGTTTTCGTCACGCTTTTGATTGGCGACAGAAAAATTCTTTTCAAAACGGATTATGTGCTTCTTCTCACTTTTTTGTGCTTTTTCACTTTTTCTTCATCGATTTGCCGACATCCCGCTATTTCTGAATTCTTGAAGAATTCCGTGGCGGGACACGAGTACATTTGGAGCATTTTATTGAGCCAAGTGATTTCAAATGTGCCCGCAAGCATCGTGCTCTATCCGTTCTCAACAAACCTTCGCGCACTCCTTTACGGCTTGGACAGCGCGGGCTTGTGCTCAATCATCGGAAGCCTTGCGAGCGTAATAAACCTACGGCTTTACGCACGAGAATATCCAGGGAAGTCACTTGCGTTCATCAAGACATTCACCTGGATAAGCCTCGCGTTTTTCGCCGTGGTGGTGCTTCCGCAACTGTGGGTGATTCGGGGATTTGCAAACTAAAACGCCACTTCCCCCACCAAGAATGTTCCCTTCACTTCGTCGAGTTGGAGCGTGAGGACTTCGCGTTTTTGGTTTGCGCGACCGAAATTCGTGTAGATTTCGGCTTGCACGGTCACGGGCTGCAAGAGTTTCTGCTGATGATTTCCAAAATAGTTTGCTTCGATTTTGAGTTTTCCTTTCGGGGCGGTTTTTATGCAGAATTCTTCAGGTCCGTAGCCTTGCGTAAAGTCGCGGGAAAGCCTTCCGCCGTTTTTGGTGATTCGGTTTCCGTAGAAGCATTTTTCGCCGTCGGAATCAGTGACCCACAAATCCACATCGCAGTCGTCGGTGTTCCAAGTGAGAATAATTCGTACATCGACATCGAAATTTTCAATCAATTTTTTGTCGATTTCGGAAAGGTCGAGTTTCGTTTTGTTCCGTTTGCATTCGGCAATAATCGCGTTCATGTCGTTCAAGGCAATCTGCTGAACCTGCTCGAATCGTGCATCCCAATTTTTGTAGGCGACCGAATAGAGCGTGTCCACCGCCTTTTGCGCGTTTCCGCTCAGATAATACGCCATTCCCAAATCGCGCGAAAATTGCGGAACTTCGCCTTTGAGCGCGACGAGTTTTTCAAAAACAGGAACAGCAAGCGCGTACAATTTCCGCTCCACAAGCTTGTTCGCGAGCGCACGGAGTACATCGGTGTTTTCAAGATTCAGTTCGGCAAGATTTGAAAGAATGCGGATGCTCTCGCTCTCCAAGCCCTCTTCGGCGAAATAATCAGAAACTTCCATGTAGAATGCGGGCGACGCACCGTATTCTTTTTTGAGTTCCAGATACTTCGCGTACATTTTTTCAGTCGGCGTTTTTTTGAGAATCGTAAGATATTCCGATTTTGGAGACCATGCCTGAAGCTGAATTCGGTCTTCGCTCCCAGAAGACGGAGTTTCCCCATTCGCTGATTTTGCCGCCATCGGAGAAGCCGCACGGGAAAGCGATTGAGTTGCAACGGGGGCACTTTCATACATTCTCATTTCGCGATTTTCCGTCATCAATTCAAGCGGCGCACTTTCTACCGCAAGAGAATCCACCGCGATTTCATTTTCTTCAATTCCCATCGCACGGAGCGGTCTGATAATCCCGCCTTTTTTCGGCTCTTTTTTCTTTTTGAATTCTTCGAGGCTCGTATTCCACCAAGTTTTGAATTCTTTGAACACACGGTAAACCGAATCGGGAACTTCCTTCTTTGACGAAGAATCCAACGGTTTTAGGATTGAATTTCCTTGTCGTGCGATGATTTTGTCGTATTCGGCGCGAAGTTCTTTGTCGCTTTCTGGCGGCACGATTCCGTAGCGCACATAGTCGTTCGCCGTGTCAAGCACGATGAGCGAAGTGTCCTTTGTGACGATGCCGAATCGCTTTGCAAGTGCAATGATTTCCGTTTTGTTTTTCTCGTAATCGCGTGAAAGCGAGTCGATTTTTTTGCTCGCCCACTCCCGCGCCACATAGTCGCTTTCATTTTCGCTCGTTGCGCTCAAAGCCACGCTCACGCTTTCTTCCACCGTGTTTCCGTGACCAAAATAGAGCTTGACCGTCGCGTTCTTCTTTTTGAGGACTCCCGAAAGCGAAAACTGCGAAGAAACGACCGCACCGACTTCGGGAAAAATGTCTGCCACCGCCTTTTCGTCATACTCGGCACGAATCAAGCGGTACGGCTCGGTCAGAAGCAGGGAAAGTTTTTCTTCAATTTTCTCACCGCCCGAAAGATTCACATACACGCCGCCGTTTTTTTGCGCCACCGAAGAAAGCCACGCATGGTCAGCGGAAGAAGAAGAATTGATGGTGTAGACGGAAGGTGTGCGGTCATTGTCATTATCGGGCTTGCCCCGATAATCTTCCCAGTTCCCCAAGCCGTCCGTGAACACAAGCACTTCTTCGCCACCAAAATTCGTCCAATCGTAACCAAGATTTGTCGCGCCGTCATAATCAAGCGAACGCAAGAAATTTTCAACTTCAGAAAGATTTTTTTCAGATGTGATTTCAAACTTGTGCGCCTCGTGAACTTCATTCGCAAACGGCACAATCACCACCGTCGGTTTCTGCAATTTTTTGAGATACGCTTTGAGGAATGCAATTTCCGCGCTGAGATTTCGCTTTTCGCCGCTTGCAGAAATATCCCACCACACCGTAAGATTTTTGGGAAGCGGTTTTGCGCGCGTGCTTGCCGAAATCGGCTTGTTATAATAGAAGAAAGTTTCTTTTCCGAGCGTCTGAAGAAAACAACTTTCCTTAAAATCCGCCTGCTTCACCGCACCTTGCACGACAATCTGAATCTGACGGATTCCTTTTGCGGGAATCGGGTAAATCCGCGTTTTGAAATTGTTGCCCGCCGTTTTTTCGACCAAGCCGGGGTCAATTCCCTGCCGAACGACCGCCTCAAAGATCTGTCGCCCCTTGTCCTTTTCCACGACCACGCCCTGCCGCAACTTTCCGTTCACATCGATTGCGTAGCCGATGACAGACTCGCCCTCGTCAAGCGGAAATTCAAGCTCGCCTTCAAGAATGCGGCTCGACTCGTTTGAGACAATCAGATTCATCGTGGTCACAGAAAATGCCCCGACGATTTTTGTGTCACTTGAAGCAAGCGTCAAATGCACGGGATTCTGCTTTGACTCCTCACCCGTGATTTTGATTTTGATGTCTCGCCGCACTGAATCTTGAGCAAAGCCCGAAACGAGAGTAAAACATAAAAATGTTATAAAAATAAAAAAGTCTTTTGCGCTTAGAAAAGCATTGTGTAATTTTCGCATAGTCATGCAATAAAAACCGCGCTTTTTAAAATTGGTTTCAGAATTCTTTTTTTGTTTGGCTTTAACTAAATTCCGCTTTCTGCTATACTCTTCCCTATGAAAATGACTTTGATGGGCACGGGCACAAGCCACGGCGTTCCCGTTATCGGCTGTACCTGCGCGGTCTGTACTTCTTCTGACCCGCACGACACCCGCCTGCGCTGCTCTGCCCTCGTCAAACACGCAAATCAGCATATTCTCATCGATGTGGGGCCAGATTTCCGCTTTCAGGCACTCAAATTCAAGATTTGCCGTCTCGACGCCGTTTTCATTACCCATTCGCATGCCGACCACTTGCACGGAATCGACGATTTGCGCATTTTCAGCCACAAAAACTCATTCGCCATGAGCCGCGACCGGCAGATTGCCGAAAAATATCCCGAAACCGATGGCGAGGGTTTGCCGGTCTACACGAGCGAGCGCACAAAAGGCTACATTCACGAGCGATTTCCGTATATCTTCGTTGACCACGACAAGGGCGGCGGAATTCCCAAACTGCACCTTATTCCAGTTGACCAAAACACTTCCGAAAATCCACTTTTGCTCGGCGAAGAAGAAAAAATCGAAGTCGTTCAGATTCCCATGTTGCACGGAAACCATCACACGAACGGCTATGTGTTCAGCTACCGCACAGGCGAGGCAAAAAAAGGAATCGCCTACCTCACCGACTGCCATTTTATTTCCAATGAGTCGATTGCAGAAGTCAAAAAAGCGGGTGGCGAAATCGAGCATCTTGTGATTGACGCGCTCCGCGAAAAAGAGCACTCAAGCCACTGCAATTTTTTACAGGCACTCGCCTATGCCGAACGAATCGGCGCAAAACACACTTGGTTCACGCACATTACGCACGACATGAGCCATGTTCAGATTCAGAATTATATAGAAGAAAAACTTCCGAATTTCCCGCGCCTTGCAGAAATCGTCAAAAATGGCGGGAGCGTTTCCCCTGCGTACGATGGCCTAGAACTGAATGCCTAAGGGGGGCGTTGCGGGGGGCTCCCTACCCCCGCAGAGAGGGTAGCACGCAACGAAGTGCGGGCGAAGGGAGAGACTTCTCCCTTCAAAAAATCTTTGCAATCTGTGCTTTTTGTATTGACACTATGGGCTGTTTTTCATATACTATTTGAACTTAATTTGTAATCAATTTTAGGTAGGTATACATCATGTCTAGAGTTTGTGATATTTGTGGAAAAGGTTCTCAGCACGGCAACAGAGTTAGTAAAGCATACAACCATACACGCCACACTTGGAGACCAAATCTCATCAAGGTAAAGACGGAAGATTTCGGACGAACAGAAACATTGAATGTTTGCACACGCTGCTACCGCTCAGGTTTCGTTACAAAGAAAATCACAGTCGTTCCTGCAAACGCTGGCGCTCCAAAAGCTGCCAACTAATTCAATTTTGCAATTGAATGAATGCCGTCGTCAAGTACGACGGTTTTTTATTTTAAATTTCTCACAGATAGGGAGCGTTAAAAAATTACATAGCAATTTTAGCGATTCTCCGAAGCAACTGTGTTGCGTAGGCTTAGGAGTTCACAGAGAGTTCTACTTATAAAAAATACTCTCTGTGTGCTCTTTAGCTCTGTGAGTCTTTTAGTCCCGTGTGACCAAAAGTGCGCACAAGACGATTACATGCATCGCAAAATCATAGAACCAATTCAAGAAGTTGTTGAAATTTCCATGAATAAAGTCTGCAAGGATAATAGCGACAGCCCAAACGATTACGATAATCAGTTTGAGAATTGTTCCGAGCGAGCCAACTCTGTCACCGATAAAAAGCTGGAGAATAATAAAGATTCCCGAAAGCAATTCGATAACGCCAAAAACAATCCCCATAATTTTTGCGAAATCGCCGCTGAAGATTGATTTGATTGCCTTGCAGCCGAAGTCACCGCCGCCCTGCAATGCCCAGATTCCGCCGATAGCGAGCATTGCGCCAACAGCGATGTTGAGAATAAGCCAGAAAAGGCTTACCTTTGTTGTTTTAGCCATAATAGCCTCCTTTTTATTTTAAATTTCTCACAGAGGGCACAGAGCTCACAGAGGTTATACTATATAACATCTATTCTCTGTGTACTCTTTAGCCCTACGAGCACAGCTCTTCGGGAGAGTCGCTAAAATTGCAACGCAATTTCTACACGCTCCCTATCTGTGAGAAATTCTATTTCTTATAAATGACATGAAAAATCTCGCAGACGATTTTGCTGTCTTCGCGCGCTTCAAAACCGCACAAGTCCGCCTCGTCCTCTACGAATTCCCGCATTTTATCCTGCCAGTCAGAAAGGTTTTCGTTCTCGCCGTCTCGCCGTGCCAAATCCCATGAAATTTCGTTGAGAGGAACAATAGTTACATCAGTCAGCTCAATTATGCAATGCGGTTCATCGCTTGGGTCAAGAACGACATATGTTTCTCCCACGACAGGAATATTTTCCAGATTGACTTCGATTGATTCAAGCGGTGTAAAAATCGCCGTTTTTGCACCCGAAAGCACGAGTGAAAGTTGCGTTTCCCCAGTAAAGCCCGTGTCCTCAAAGACAAGCTCGCCTGAATAGACGGCATTTTCTTCGCTCTGATTCGTTGCTTTTAAATATGATTTCCAAAATTCGCTCGTCGTCACTATTTTCTTCCCGTCCTAAAAAGCATGATTATGAACGCAATTATCATGAAAAAACTTGGCAAAACCGCAAGCACGAGCTGGATAATTGGAATATTGTTTCCCAAAATCGACAGTTCTTTTGCCGAGACAAATCCGAGTTTTAAAAGCAAATCAAAAACAACCGAAGAATAGCCCGTAACGGCCGCAAAAACCAAAAACATCCATGCAAAATCCCGCATTCTGCTCCAAAGCATGATTGCAAGAAACGCGATGATTCCGCCGAGAACAAGTTTTATGATAAAGAAGATGATTTCAATTTCAGTCATATGTGAAGGGATTTTTTTGCAGTTTTGAGAAATTGCCTTTATCCGCCCCGAACGGCACGATTGACGGCTGATAATAGTCGGGCGAAACAACGAGATTGCAATCCAAACAATGGCGCACGAAATCAAAATAGACTTCTTTAGGAATTTTGGGGAAGAGGTACGGACCTTTTCGCTCCCAGTATTTGGTGATAATTTGGTCGTAAATAAACCAGTGCTTTTCCTCACGCTCCTGCAACGCTTTGATAAGGTCGTAGATTGAGCGCGTTACGGCCGCACAGAGCGGAGAGGAAAGAAAAGATTGTCGGGTCAATGATACAGGGAACTCATCATTCGGCAATGAAACGGATTTTTCATTGCCTGGCTCACTGTCATTCCCGTATTTAACATGGGAATCTTTTACCGCAAGAATGTAAATTGAATCAGTATAAGGAAGCACAGGCGCAAAAACGATACAATCCACGCCCTGCCAGTCCACAACTTGCGGATTCCACGGTCGCCACACGCTCGTTGATTTTGCTGAAAGCGAAACTGCCGCCTCCAAAGCCGCCTGTTTTGATGAAAAAGTGAATGCATGGCGGTCATCGGCAAAAAGCTCAGAAACGGCACGGGCAAGTGGGCTTTTTTCGCGACCATTCGGAGATGAAAAATCAGTGAAGTAGCTGCCTGTGATTCCGCGCTCCAAGACATTTTTGAGCACGGTGAACGCAGAGCCCCCCCATCCCAAAATCGCGCGCCCGCCTTCCTGATACAAATCGGTAAGTCGCACCCCCTTTGCCGTATACAGAAAGCATTTTCGTGCGCGTTTTACTGTGCCGAAGCGAGAGAAGATTTCTTGGGAAAGGCAGAGACTTTGAGACATCGGGCGATAATTACGCTCCTTCGCCTAAAACTTTTGGAACTTGGAAATAACCGTCCATAAATTTATCCGTGACTTTTTTGACATCAGGAATATCGAGACCAGGAACAATGGTATCTTCACGAAGTGCCTCTGCTTTTGTGGAAGGATATGCATCATACGGATTTTCAGAATCATCGTATTTTGAAAGGATGTCGAAATAGCCGACAATTTCATCGACCTGCTTTTTGAGCGTAGTCATATCTGTACTTGAAGGAGACAAGCGAGAAAGATACAAAAGATTTTCGAGCGTTGTTTCGTCAACCGTTTTATGTGTAGCCATACATTCAGTATATCAAAAACAGAAATTTTATGGAATATACGGTGTAATCCGATTTTACTTTTAGTGGCTCAGACTATCGGTCTTCTTCATCCTTTTCATCTTCGGCCATCTCTTCATCAATTCCTGAGCGATTCCGCAAATATTGAAAATAAGAATAGCCTTTTTTGTTGCATCGGGCAATTAAATCCAAATCCTTTCTCCCCAAATCAAGCGCAATGGCTTTTTCCAGATATTCAGCGGCTTTTTCTTTGTTTTTGTTTTCAAAATTGATTTGAGAATACCCGATATACGCAAGATATTTTTCACCGGGAATTTCAGCACACTTCAATGCCTGCTCAAAATAGTTCAGTGCCTTTTTTTTGCCGCCGCCAGCAATTCCAGGCGCATAAAAGCACCAGTTTCCAAGACAGATAAATGATGATGCGCGATTTTTGTTTATTTCAATCGATTTTTCGTAATATCCTTTTACCTTAAAGCCATACAGTATCGTTGCAGGAACAGAGCGCGTCATATAGTACGCAATCAAATCGGCACTAAAATGAAACAACCATTCGCTCATCGGCTCTTTTTTATGATTGTCGATATAGGCGACATTTTTCTTCATTTGACTTTTGATTTGTGCACGAAGATCCTTTTGGTTCCCTGTAGAATTGAGCGCATGTTCATAATACTCAAGAAGATACAGACTTTCCAAAATACACTCTTCTTGCTCGTAATTCACTGCATGGCGAGGAAGCTCAGCAAGCGCGGCATCTCGCAAAGAAAGAATCGTACTATACGCAAATTCATCTTCTGCGCTTTTTAAAAGCACGCGGTAGGAAACAAATTCTTCGACCTTCTGTTCAGTAAAATCAGAAATCACCGCTGTTGCCGAAAGAAGACTGCACGCAAGAGAAAAAACAACTGCAAAAAATAAGATTTTTCTTTTCAAATTGACCTCAAAAACAAAAAAATCGTGCGCAGTGAAAGTTACAGCAAAGCCTTAAATCACATTCGGTGCAGATTCGACCTTCACTTCTTTGAAATACAAATATTTATACGGGTGAATATCAAGCGCATTCGTGTACCAACCGCCGATTTGCTGCAAATTGAGCGCGTGCAAACTGATAGAATGCGTAAGCGGAAGCACTTCGCCACTATCAAGCAAAAGCTGCTCTGCCTGAGCAAGCAATTTGTAATGCTCTGCGTTGTCAGTAGTTTCGTTCGCCTTTTGAATCAAATCTTCAAATTTTTCGTCCTGCCACTTGGACGGATTTAAAGTTGAATTTGCGCGGAACAGCTCCAAAAATGCAATCGGATCCGCAAAATCTCCAATCCAAGAATATGTAAACAAATCAGCGTTCCAGCCGGGAATTGAATCAATGTAGCGATCATCGGGCGTAGTCTGGATTTTTAGCTCAACGCCCAGTTCTTCCCACGCATTTTTAAGAATTTTGGCCTGCGACTTCTGCCGCTCTGAAATTGCAGAAATTCCAAAAGTAATCGATAATTTTTCGTCCAGAGGAATTTTAAGCTTTTTCCGAGCTTCTTCCATCATTTCTTTTGCGTCTTCAAGCGATGTTTCTGTAATTCCTTCGACTCCGTGATAACCGGCAAGCGGATAAATCAAAGTTTTGGCTGCGACAAGTCCTGTTTTTCGCAAGAGTTCCCACGGAACGGCCGTAAGCAACGCGTTTCTAAAATCAGCATCATTCCAGGGCTTGTTTTTGCAAGAAAAGAACAGGAATTCCGTGCCAAAAATCGCCGAAATACGGATTGAATTTTTGTTTAAAAGTGCGCCGGTGTCGACCATGCCCGAAATCCAGTCAGCAGTACCATCGTTGAACGCCCATGCATTGTCTTTTGTTTCGTTTGACTGGCGAATGGTGATTTGCGGGATATGCACGCTTTTTGCATCCCAATACCGCTCATTTTTAAGGAGCACAAGCGATTTTCCTGTGTTTTCTTTGATAGTGAATGCTCCGCTGAACACAGAAGTATCAGTTTCGCCGTCATAATTTACTTTGCAGGCGGCGAAGGCATGATGGCACAACAATTTTGCAAAATGAGCAGTGGGCTGATTGAGCGTAACGACCAATGTTTTGTCATTTCGTGCGATAATCGCGACATCAGATTCACCAGCTGTGCCATTTCTAAAATCACGCGCCCCTTTTATGCAGTCAAGCATGGAAGCATACGGAGCATTTGGCGTGCGCAAAAGTGAAAGCCACGCATTTTTTATGCTGTATGCAGTGATTTTTTCGCCATCAGAAAACATGAGGTTGTCACGAATCGTAAAAGTCCAGCGTTTTTTATCGCGAGAAATTTTATAGCCTTCGGCAATAGCAGGAAGCGGGTCAAGATTTTTGGGGTCGTAAGAAAAAAGCCCTTCATATAACGAATCAAGAATCTGCGCCTCGCTTGAATATGTTGCGGTGTGAATATCAAGATTCCACGGCTGATTCGCCATGATAATCGTAAAATTATGCTGGAGAGATTCTTTTATAGCGGAAGATTTTTCGTCAGTTTTTTCTAAATCGATGATAGAGTCAAAATCTTCGAGCGGAGACTGATTTTCGTCAGAAAATTCCTGGCCAAATGAAAACGAGAGAAAAAAAAGTGAAAAAACGGCACAAAAAGCCCTGTTAAACAATCGATTCATGGCAAGTATTATACTACGAAAACGGCTTGATGTGGAATATTTTTTCACATGTTTATTCATAGACACTGATTCCGTAAAAATGGTAGAATGGTGCATATGGCTACAGAACAGTTTGACGAACTTTTAAATAAAGCAATCCGCAGAGTTCCCAATTTTCCAAAAGAAGGCATTCTCTTTTTTGATGTCACGAGCATCTTCACCAATCCAGGTGCATTCAAGCACTGTCTTGACCGCATGGTAGAGCTCTACAAGAGCAAGCCGATTGATGCAATCGCCGCCGTAGAAAGTCGCGGATTCTTGTTCGCTTCACCTCTAGCCGACCGTCTTGGCATTCCGCTCGTGCTTATCCGCAAAAAGGGCAAGCTTCCTGGCGATGTGTACCGCGCAAGCTATTCGCTCGAATACGGCGAGGCAACAATCGAAGCACACAAAAGCGACATCGAAAAAGGCAAAAACTATCTTGTAATCGATGATTTAATCGCCACGGGTGGCACGCTCACCGCAAGCAAAAATGTAATCGAACAAGGCGGTGGCATCGTGTCAGAATTCTTCGGAGTCATCGGAATTCCAGAACTCAACTACAAAAAAAAGCTCGCCCCCGTGCCCGTTACCACGCTCATCGATTTGTCAGAGAAGTAATCAGGCACTGGCAGCACAAACCGTTTTACCAAGTCGAGACGGTCATTATTTCGGAATAGTCGCTCCATTCATCGTTTTCTAAGTCGTATGCCCTCAGCGTGATTTTGTAGGTCGCTACCGTTGGAGAAAGTGAAAGGTCAAACCAGAGAATGGGGGCTTCAACAGTTATCGTTCCAAAAGCATCGTGGGTACTATTCGTATACCCAATCTCATACAACTGTGCTGATGGAACTTCACTCCAGACCACCGTTACAATATCTCTTTCCAATGTAACAGAAGTTAATTCCGCCGAAATAATTTCAGGTGCTTTTATTTTAAACCGCGCATACAATGTTTCAGAAGATATAGCGGTGTACGGGAATGAAACATCAGAATAGGTATCATCGTCATTTTTTATCTGATATTTGTACACGGCTTTATCACTCGGAAGTGAAAAATCTGCTGGCAATTTTTTCGTAATGTCAGAAACTGAAAGCGATTTTCCGTACGCAAAAGAAATTTCGTGTTCCGTACCGTTTGCATCGACAATGCTCAGCGTGACATTCGGAATTGCGAGAGAATTAATTTTTGTACTTCGAGGCAGGGAAGCAAGTTCATTTTCTGGGATTTCACCGAGCAATCCGCATGAAACAAGATATGACACATCCGTGTTTGCGTTATACAGCTCAATAAGCGGCGTTCCGATTGCCGATTGATAGCAACTGAATATTTCAAATTCCTCATATGCCGTATCCGTATAGACCTGACTTCAAATCACTTTATCAGTGCTCGTATCATAAGAGACCAAGTAAGGATAGCCAGAAGTATATCCGTCTTCATCATCGGTATAATTCTCGTCAATATAGCCGGCAAGAAAAATTTCATTTTCTTTAATTGAAAGACAATTAAAATTTGAATTTAAGTTCGTCTCACTCGCGGGAAAGAGTTTGGGAACTCCGTTATTGCTGAATGTATGGTTTTCTACATCAATTTTAATAAATGAAGCGACATCTTTGCCACTAACAGAATTTTTATAACTTCCAGAAGCAAAGGCATATTTTTCATCAGAAGTGCAAACAAGAGAGTCAAACAGATAATTGTTCAAATCTTTTGTCTCAGTCACGGTAAAATCAGAACCATTTATAAAAATGAATTTTGACTTATATCCAGTTTCATCGGAACCATCTCGCGCAAGCACAACATATTCTTGATTCGCATAAATAAAGTCATACGCAAAATTGTTTGCATCAGAATACACAATCTTTCCACTCGCTTCAGAATAAGAGGTGATTTTCAATTCAAAGATTCCGAACCCTTGTACAGTATCTTCATCCTCAGCACTTACGGTTTCAAAAAGAAGCTCAAAAACTCCCTCTTCGTTGAAGATTATTTGGTCAAATCTGTCAAATCGCGCAATCTCTGGCTCGATATAAAAATCACATCCTTTGTCCCCATAAATAAATGGAACCATTTTGCCACTGGAATTTTTTTTCTCTAACAATGATTCTCATGCCATTTTTTTCGATAAAGCAATTGGATTTTAAGGCTTTCGGACCATCCTTGAATGTCATCACGCGGTCTGAAATATCACCAGAAGAAGAAATTTCCGCAATATACGCCGAACTTTCTTCATTGCGAAAATTCGCATCATATGTCAGCTGCCCCGTGAACAAATAGCCGTCAGAAGAATTTTCCCGCACACCGAATTTATCCGCAGAAAGAAACTTTCCCTTTTCCTGTGAGAGCGGAAGTTTCCAGATTTTGGAGTTGACGGAAATATCAATCGGAGAAACAGAAATCAAATCAACCGTAGAATTTGTGCAACGCATTGTATAAATATTTCCTTGCAAAATATTCTGCGAAGAGAGGATTTTATTTGTAAAACCGTTGCCTAATTTATAGTTCGCCAGCGAAGTAACAGATTTCAACTCATAGATTTTGTACTCATTTGATACAATCCAATAGCTTTCTTGATATAATGGAAGCACTGGATTTGTATCATCATAAAGGGCAATATCAGTATCGCTCTCATTTTTTACAATAAGATACGCAGTGTCCATAGTAAGTTGGGAAAGAGTTGGAACATTCAGCAGATTTGTTTCCTTCTCACGAATTTGCTTAACCTGAACACACGCGGAATTCGTCACATCATAGTAAGGAATCACGATATTTCCAATCGGGTACAAATACTGAATATAGATTCCGTCACCTGCATTTGTTGCGCTCGGTGCAATCTCTTTTTTCTCAGATTTACCGGCTTTTACACTTGCCCACGCTTCAGCATAAGCCGGAGATTGAAAATAAACATTTATGTCGAACTGACTGTTATTATTTACTTGAAGATATGTTTTGTCATCATCAGAATTTTGATCCTGCGACTTGTTTCCATCATCGGCAGCATTATTACAAGCAAGAAAAGTCAGCAAGAATATATAAAGCAGTGATAAAAGCAGAAGTTTTAATTTTGGTTTCATTATTGAAATTCCTATAAAAAAGGACATTACTCAAAAAGCAATGCCCTTTAGATTTTTTAGAAAATTTAGTTGCTCGGAATCAGTATTAGTCTCAATAAACTTATTATTTGCAAAATCGTATTTTCCAATAACAGTAACATCTGATAATGAAAGAGTATAAATTGTATCACCCGTAGCGGTTACTGAATAGAGATAATCGCTTTTAAATACCTGCTCAGGTATAGATACAAGTTCTGCATTTCCAAGCCAGTCCGTTGTTCTCAATTCATGAGTTCTATATTTTTGAGAATCAGCAAGGGGAAACGATTCTCAAACTGCTTGTCCTGCGGCTTCTGCCATGTTACTTCCATCCCATCACCAATATATCCTAAGGTTTCTCCATTAATTCCATTGAGACGCAGTTCAACATTAAATCCAGAGGTATTGTATACAGTAATCGTACCATTTCCACCAAGTTTAGACGAAATTTCATAAACCATTGCGTTATCAGAATTTGCATTGTAATACGCGTAAATATTTGCAAATGGTGAAGAATCCAAAGCCGAAAGATTATCATTATTCTTTTTATAATCATCTTCCTTAACAATAAAAAGCATAAAATCTTGCGATGTGGTAAACAAGCCGCCAGTTTTATTCAACTTATGATTCGTAGCGTCCGCTGGAATTCCACCAATAAGATTTGATTTTCGAGGGCTTCCCTTAAACGCCACAAGATTATAACTCGTGTTATTTTTTACCATAACCGAGTAATCATTGTGTGATTCATAATCAATTGAAGGAACGCTCGCCTTCTCTTCCTCATCACCTGCCTTGCAAGCGACAAGCGACAAAACAGAAAATGCGCACAACATCAGAAAAAACAATTTTGCTTTTTTCATTTTAAGTCTCCTTTTTAAACCTTATAGGTTAAATTTTAGTATATAATACACTTTAAATATCTTGTTCTAAATAAGAAATTTCACCTATTACCTAGATTTTTCTAAAAAACTAAACCTTACACATCATTGTTTTAACATACCATTGTTTTATCATTTTTGAATGAACATAAAGCAAGGTTTCGGAAATAATCTGCATGAATATAGAAAAACAAGAGAAATGTCACAGGAACAACTGGCGGAAAAACTTGAAATTTCCGTCAAACACCTAAGCACACTTGAGACAGGAAAAAGTTTCGTATCAGCGGAGCTGCTCGAAAAAATTTCAGAAATCTTGGAAATATCCCCGTCAGCACTTTTTTACTCAGCAAAAGAAAAATCAATTGACGAAAGCGACTTATCAAAAATCGACAGCATAATAGAAGAAGAATTCCAAAAAGCAACAATCGCCGCAAAAATCAGAATCCATAAAATGAAAATATAACAGCAAACAAAAAATCCCTCAGTCACAACAGTAATTGACTTGTCAGAGAAGTAAAAAGAAACCACAGATTCCACAGATTTTGTGTTTTGTATACGATAAAAAATCCCCTCAGGCATGTGTTTATGGCTGAGGGGATTTCTAGAATTTAATCATAAATATCACAGACTAAAATATTTCATAGGTAATAAAGCGATTCCATGTTCAAAATATATAATCTGTGTTTATCTGTGTAATCTGTGGTTAAACCTTACGCTCGTTTCAAGTGAATCGCGAATCCGCCGACTTCTTTGTCGAGGTAGACGACCTTGAGCGGAGAAGCGTTTTCTTTGCCCGTCCACTTTTCGGTGCCTGCGACTGGTTTGAAGCCAAATTTTTCGAGGTATGCAAGCGCACGCTCGACATTGTTGCAGACTACGGAAATGTGACCGTGAGTACCTCTGCCGTCCTGCTTCATGATTTCGATTTGGTCAGAAGCGAAAATTGAAGAATTTCCGACTTTTGCGGTGAAACCGAACGGGTCGAATCCTTCTGCGATTTTTGTAGCGTCGTCAGGATTCTTTGCGTTGATTCCCCAGTGGTCGATGTGGAAGTTGTGCATTGCTTTTACCGCATCTTTACAAATCTGAGTGATTTCGTCCCATTTGCAGCCTTCGATGAGTGGCTTTTTGACCATCCATGTTCCGCCCATGCAGAGGATGTTCTTTCGTTTTGCATATTCGCCGACATTCTCAGTGGTAACGCCGCCAGTTGGCATGAATGTACACTGCGGGAACGGACCGCCAAAGTCATCGATGATTTTGTAGCCGCCCTTGCGCTCAGCAGGGAACAATTTGAGGTGTGTAACGCCCTTGTTGATACAAGCGGTGATTTCTGACGGATTTGAGATTCCTGGCATTGTGGGAACATTGTTCTTGATGCACCAGTCAACGACATCAGGATTGTAGCCCGGTGAAACGATGAATTTTGCGCCTGCTTTGACAGCCTTTTCTGCCTGCTCAACATTGAGAACCGTACCCGCGCCGACGAGCATGTCAGGCTCTGCTTTAATCATTGCTTCGATTGCCTCAGCCGCGCATGCTGTGCGGAATGTAACTTCTGAAGCCGGCAATCCGCCCTTTACGAGCGCGTGTGCCAAATCAGCTGCTTTTGAAGCGTCTTCAATTGCGACAACCGGAATGATACCGATGTCACGGAATGTGTCATAAATGTCTTTTGCCATTTCTAATAGCCTCTTATGTGTAAGATATTTCTTTAATAATACCGAAAAGTCGCTTTAAAGTATAGAGCAAACTAAATTCCCAACAATTCAGTATAAGCCTTAAGAGCACCACTTGCCTTTCCAGAAAGAACGGTTTTTGCCAGTTTCTTACCAAGCTGAACGCCTTCCTGGTCAAAGCTGTTTACATTCCATACAAATCCCTGAAACATCACTTTGTTTTCGTAATGAGCAAGAAGCGCACCCAAGACCTGCGGAGTAAGTTTTTTTGCGTAAATCAGGCTTGACGGTCGGTCGCCCGCGAAAGTCTTGTTTGGATCTGCGTCATCCTTACCGCACGCAAATGCCATAATCTGGGCAGTAACATTTGCACCAAGCTTTTTCTGGCTCGTTGAATCTTCGATAATGACATCGTTTCCCGTTTGATTTTCTGCAAATGCGATGAACTGAAGCGGCACAATGTCCGTTCCCTGATGCAAAAGCTGGTAGAATGAGTGCTGACCGTTTGTACCTGGCTCACCAAAGATGACAGGACCTGTGATATAGTTGATTTTTTCGCCAAAGCGGTTCACGCTCTTTCCGTTTGACTCCATGTCGAGCTGCTGCAAGTGAGCAGGGAAGCGAGAAAGAGCCTGTGAGTACGGAAGCACTGCCGTTGACGGATATCCCTGCACATTTCGTTCGTACACACCGATGAGCGCGTCAAGCAAAGCAGGATTTTTAAGCAAGTCTTCGTTTGTGGCAAGCTTGTCTTCTTCTGCCGCACCTTTTAAGAAATCATCGAAAACCTGCGCACCGAACGCAAGCGAAAGCACTGCCCCACCTACTCCAGAAGTTGAAGAATATCGGCCTCCGATGTAATCATCCATATAGAATGCTTCGAGATAATCAGGATTGTGCGCGAGCGGAGAAGTCTCGGAAGTGACCGCAATCATGTGCTTTGACGGATCAAGCCCTGCTTTTTTTAGCGCGTCTTTTACAAATGACTCATTGGTGAGCGTTTCAAGCGTCGTTCCTGATTTTGAAACCAAAATAAAGATTGCGTGCGCCAAATCCGTAGAGCCCAAAACAGCAGTTGCGTCGTCTGGGTCAACATTCGAAATGAATTTTGCCTCCATTTTGAAGGTATTATTTGCTTTTGCCCAATTTTCGAGAGCCAAGTACATGGCGCGTGGCCCCAAATCAGAACCACCGATACCAATCTGAACAACCGTAGTAAATTTTTCGCCCTTTGCGTTTACGATTTTGCCAGAATGAACTTTTTCGGCAAATTCTGCGATTCGTTTTTGCTCTTTAAGATAGAATTCACGCTTGTTTACACCGTCAGCTTTTACATCATTTCCGAGCTGCCCGCGGCACAAATGGTGCAAAACCATGCGCTTTTCTCCCGTGTTAATGACTTCGCCGTTGTAAGTAGCCGCGAATTTTTCTGTAAGCTGGGCTTCTTTTGCAAGTTCTTTGAGAACGGCAAGCACCTTTTCGTCAACCTGCTTTGCCGCATAATTGTAGGTAAGCCCCGCCCCCATCGGAACCGAATATTTTTTGACCCGTTCACTTGCCGAGCCAGAAGAAAGTTCTGCTTTTACGCTCACTGCATTTTTGAGCGACTGAAGTTTTTTGTAAGAAGGAAGTTTGTCCAAATTTTCCCAAGTGATAGCCATATATGCCTCTTTTTTATGAAAATAAGATACAAACAGTATACCACGATACAAGAATAAAAGCGAATTCTTTTTAAAATTGAATTTTTTTTCAAAATTTTTCAATCGCGTTGCCGAAAATCGGAAAATTTTCCCTATATATAGTGCGGGTGCGGAGAAGGAGAATTTTATGGAATCAAAACAAAATCTTACTCCGGAGGAAAAATGGGAAAGTCTCACACTGGCGAACAACTTCATTTTCTACAAAGTGATGCGCCATCATCCCGATGCGTGCCAGCATCTGATTGAGCTTCTGCTCGGAATCAAAATCGAACGGATAGAGATGTCGAACGAGGAGACAATCTTCATCGACCACGGCTCACGCGGAATCAGGCTTGATGTGTATGTAAAGGACACGAATCGGCTCTTCGATGTGGAAATTCAATGCATCGGCACGAAAGACCTGCCTGAACGCTCGCGCTACTATCAGAGCGTTATGGACATGGATACGCTCAAATCTGGGCAGCAATACAAGGAGCTGAAGGATTCCCATGTGATTTTCATCTGCCTCGCTGACATTTTCCACAACGACTTGCCAATCTGCACTTTCGAGAACATCTGCCTTGAAGACAGCAGGACGAAATTGAACGACAGGACTTACAAGCACTTTTTTATCGCGGAGAATTGTGTTAAG
>JAFUDX010000022.1 GCA_017464425.1 Treponema sp. | reverse complement strand
TACTGCCATCCAGAGCAAGAAACCCAGTCTTTGTTACGGGGAAAGCCCCAAGGAGAAAACGGGTTATCGGGTCATATGTCACGGGTATACTATCCCAAATCGAATAAGATAATTCAATAACATTAATATACGAGGAGAAAACTATATGATGATTCCTGTTGTTATAATTGTTCTATTTATCTTATTCATTGTGATTGTGACAAATGTGCGTGTGGTGCCGCAGTCTCGTGCTTGTATTATAGAACGGCTTGGTGCATATCATACGACATGGCAGGTGGGCTTTCATGTGAAGTTTCCGTTTATCGACCGAATTGCGAATTCAATGTCGCTCAAAGAAAAGGTCATGGACTTTCCGCCGCAGCCGGTGATTACGAAGGACAATGTTACGATTCAGATTGACACGGTGGTGTATTGCCAGGTGACTGACCCAAAACTGTACACTTACGGCGTTGAGAATCCAAATTTTGCGCTGGAGAACCTCACTTCAACGACTATCCGAAACATTATCGGTGAGCTGGAGCTTGACGAAACGCTCACGAGCCGCGATGTAATCAATACGAAGATGCGGAGCATTCTTGACGAGGCGACTGACCCGTGGGGAATCAAGGTCACGCGCGTTGAGGTGAAGAACATCGACCCGCCAAAGGCGATTCAGGAAGCGATGGAAAAGCAGATGCGCGCCGAGCGAGAGCGACGCGAGCAGATTCTGATTGCCGAAGGTCACAAACAGAGCGCGATTTTGGAAGCCGAGGGCAAAAAGCAGGCGACCATTCTTGAAGCGGAGGCTCAGAAGGAAGCCGCCGTGCAGAAAGCGAAGGGCGAGGCTGAGGCAATCCTTGAAGTGCAGAAAGCGACCGCGCAGGGAATCCAGATGATTCGTGAGGCGGGCGCAGATGATGCGGTCATTAAATTGAAGAGCCTTGAGACTTTCGCCAAAGTGAGCGAGGGTGAAGCCACCAAAATCATCATTCCGTCGGACATTCAGAACATGGCGGGATTTTTGGCGAGCGCGAAAGAGTTAATAAAATAATCTGTCATTATCGGGCATCGACCCGATAATCTTTTGAGCAAAGATTGCCGTGTCGAGCACGGCAATGACATTTTAAGGAAAAATAATATGAAAAAGTTTTTTTTGATTTGTGCGGGTGTGCTTCTCTCGGCTTCGCTTTTTGCGCAGGTAAATCGGAGCGAGCTTGAAGCGGCACAGAGCGATGCCGTTCAGTTTGAAAATTATAGCGGTCCTCATGCGGTCATTGATTCTGCAGCGAGTATTGTAGGGATTGGTACGGCACTCGGAAACGAGGTTGCCGCCGATGTCGAAAATCCGCGTTCTGTGCAGCCGTATGCAAAATATTCCCTCTATCATGTCGTGGGCGGATTGGAAGAAAAAGGCCTGGACGCTGACATTCTCTTTTTGAACGAAACGGCGGGCGTTGACCATATCAACAATTTGCGGCGGATTGTTACGGGCTACCTCATGGCGGCGTACGGTTATTCTCGTGAAGATTCTGAAACGCTTGCGATTTTTATTACGGTGTATAATGCGGTATATCGCGGAAATCTTTCCAATTTCGCTGGCAAATACAAAAGTGCGGTTCTTACCTATTTAACAGAAGATTCTGTAGGCTTGAGCACGAATTGGGAAGAATGGGCGGGAAAAACACAGCTTGTCATTCCGCTTGGAAGCGTGATTGAGGGTGAGGCTGGCGTTGAAACTTCGGTAATCAGTGATGATAAAGTTGTTGAGGCATTGCGTGCTGAAGAAGACAAAAGTGTCGATACGCGCGAAAAAATGACCGACATCAAAGAAAAAGAAGCTGCGACGGCGAGCGAAAAGGCACGGGAAGCACAAAAAGACGCGACTCAGGCTAAAAAAGATGGCGATAAAACTGCTGCCAAAGAAAACGCAAAGACTGCCGAAGAACAGCAGAAAATTGCCGACCGCAAGGCAGGCGAAGCAAAGACTGAGCGCGAGCAAATTGCAAAAGATAAAAAAGAAGTTCAAAAATCAGAAGCTGAGAGGGGAGGGGAGAGCGAAAAGTATCTCACGAGCCTCTTTATCGCTGATGAAAAAAATAAACTGTATTCATTAATGACGGTAAATCCAAAGACAGGAACGGTGGTCAAAAAATCTCCGCTCAAGCAAATCCGAGAAAAGACGATTTATCCCGTCCAAAATATCAGTTTCCAAAAAGATGACGGAACAAACGCCGTGTTTGCAGAATTGTTCCTTGCGGTATGTGGCGTAAATGACAGCAAATCTGCGATAAAACTCTGCTTGATTGATTCAGAAAATCTTGAAATTCAAAAAGAAAGCACGGAAACGCTGAGTGAAAATTCACCGCTGTTGCAATTGGGCGATTCGTATCTTGTGATTGTAAGCGAAAACGGCAAAAATTATCTTGCGTCATACGATAAAAATCTTACGCTCAAAAAGAAAAGCGATGTTGCAATCAACGGGTCAAGTCCGCTGAATGTTTTTGATGAAGGAATTTTGGTCACGGATGAGCGTGGAAATCCAGTGCTTTTGGATAAATCGAATTTCTTTTCGGTGTGGCGTCTCAATTCCACTAGCACGGTAGACGCAAAATAAAGCGGCCATGCAGAAAATACAATCGCTTCTTCAAGAGCAAATCTCGAATCAGAACGCTGTTTTTGTTTTTCCGACCGATATAGCCTGCCAAAAATGGGCTGATTGGGTAATCAAAAACACTTCCATCAAAGCGGTGGCGATGGAGCGGTTTCTGGCATGGGACAAATTCAAAGGCGAATGTATCCGAAGCGATATTTCTGATTTGCGCACGGTGCCAGCAACCATGCGAAAGATTTTTGCGCAGTGTCTGATTGCAAAAAATGCGGAAGCTCCTTTTTTTAAAAGCGTGATTATCCCAAAGTATGCCAAAGAATCTTCCGCGTTCGCAGATTGGATTGCGTCGATTCTGCCATCGCTCAAACTCTGGAAAAAATTGCGGGAACGGCAGGCAGATGTGTTTCGTCATGGCTCGGAAACACTTCCTGTTACTGACGGACTGTTTTCTTCAGAAGATGAATTTCTGCATCAATTCTACGAAACCTATAAAAATTCTGATTTTACTGACGATGAGGACAAGGATTTTGAAATTCTGTATGCGGAATACAGCAAATTTCTTGAAGAGAACAGGCTTTTTGACCCTGCGTGGGTGGAGCCTGATTTTTCGGGCGACGGGCGTGAGTATTTTCTGATGTATCCTGAGATTCTTGAGGACTGGGAGCAGTATCGCCATAAACTTGAAAAAATCAAAAAAATTCACTTTGTGAGCGTTCCAGAAAGTGAAGGCGAGTACGAATCGTACTTTTTTGAGAATTCTTCCCTTGAAATCAAAGATGTTGCGCTTTTTTTGCGTGAAATGCACGAAAAAAACGGAATTGAATGGAGCGATATGGCGGTGAATGTGCCGAATCTGGATAATTTTGGCTCCTATCTTGACCGCGAATTTGCTTTGTATGAAATTCCCCATACGCTCAGATACAGCCGTCCGCTTTCTTCATATGGAGCGGGGGCTATTTTTGCTCAAATTCAGGACTGCGTAGAAAATCAGTTTTCGTATGAAAGTCTTAAAAATCTGCTTTTAAACGAAGATGTGCCGTGGTTGAACAAGGCCGCAATCGAGAATCTGCTGCTTTTTGGTCGTATGAATAATTGTATTTGTACATCTGGTGAAGTCACCTACGAAAAGGGAAAAGCGGTCACTGTCTGGGACGAGGCTTTTAAAAATCCCAAGAATGACAACGGAACTGGGCTTAACAATGACGAGCTGATTAAAAATCTGTATAAAAATCTTGTGGAAATTTTGCCCTCGCTCGTGAATGCAAAAACATTCAAAGAAATCAGAAAGGCGTATGAAGTTTTTCGCGAGACTTTTTTTGATTTTGCGGAATTCCAAAACATGGAGACTTCAAACAATGTGCTGAGCCGTTGTGTGTCTTCGCTCAATGAAATCGTCGATTTGGAGGCTGATTTTCCGAATTATACGGTTGCCTCTCCCTTCGCCTTTTTTGTGAGCCATTTGAGCCATGTGCAGTATCTTTCTCAGGGCGAGAGCCGTTGCGTTCAGGTGTATCCATATCGCACTGCTGCCACAGCACCCTATCAGATTCAAGTGGTGCTGGATGCAACGCAAGATTCGCTTTCGGTTGCTGATTCGTTCAAACCGCTTGATTTTTTGAATGAAAATAAACGCCGTCTTTTTATGAAAATGGGTGACTTGGACGAGAATTTAGGCTTCGCCGACACAGACCCGACTTTTGGTTTTGTTGTGCTCTATCAACATTCTGCGCTTTTTAAGGCATATTTTACGGCTTCTCGGCATGCGTACAACGGTGAGTATGGTTTTGGCTATGGAAAAATGGAAAAAACGACGGAAACTGTTCCTGAGCGAACCGATATTTTTACGGAAGAAAAAAACTGGCTGCAAAACGGCGAGATGTTACATCGAATTTTTTCACGGCAGGCACTTGGACTTCAAAATTGGAAGAATTTGCACAAAAAAGATTCCGTTGATTCCGGCATATTTGAGAAATCAGAAAAATTCACCGAGCTGATTCGGAATCGGCTTCATTATCTTGCGGAAAACCGTGACGGTCACAAGAAAAAAAATCCGCTCCTTTTAAATCGAATCGAAGTTTCGCAGACAACGCTTAAAAATTATTTTGAGTGTCCGAGAAAATGGCTGTTTAAGGATGTGCTGAAAATCAAGCCCCTTGATAATGAGGCGGAACTGATTGACGAATACATTTTGGGCACGGTGAATCATAAAATTTTCGAGATTTTCTTTGCCGATTTGTGTAAGCGAAAGGCGAAATTATGTCCAAGCGATGAAAATTCAGAAAAATTGGGCGAAGAATTTTCGGCAATTCTGATTTCTTCGATAAACAAGGCTGTTTCTGCTCAAAATTTAGAGTCGGCTTTTAAAGAATTCTTTGGCGAATCATACGAAAAAAATACAGCGAGCCGAACGACAATCAAAGTGATTTCATCGCAGTACCGCATTGATGACGAAAACTGCGCACAAAATAATCCGAATTTCAGAATGTTGGAAAAAAGCCTGGCTCATTTTTGTGATGTTTTTCGCGGTTGCACGGTTCATGCGGTCGAAAAGGAAATGCAGGCGTTGCCGACTGACGAAAACGGGGTAGGGCAGGGCGGCTATTATTTTGACGGAAAAATTGACTGTATTCTGGCGATGCCAAATGAATCGAGCTTTATTATCGTTGATTTTAAAACGAACGGAATTCCTGTAAATCTCATGGTAAAGGAAAAAGAAGCTGGCAAGGCAGAAAAAGTGATTGATTTTCAAATGCCGATGTATCTGTATCTTCTTGGACATGCCGTTAACGAGGGCGAGCGTTTGCATGTTGAATCCGCCGCGTTCTATTCAATCAAAAAATGTGAAGAAAAATTCTTTTTGGGCGCGGCTCCCGATGGCACAAAAGCCTCAAAAATCGATACAAACCTTGTTGCGGCAGAGTTTTTAAAATATGCAAAGCGTTTCTGTGACGAAGTGAACGATGAGAAATTCGCAGTGAATGCGCTGAATCAAAGCCGTATGCTGTGTGCGGCAAAAGGGCAGTATGCAAATTGCATTGACTACCAAGCGGTGTGCCGACGGTATTTTACGGTAAGCGGCGAGCGGTAAAATGTTGAGAAATTTGGAATTTTGTGATACAGTAGTCTGATTGGAGATTCCTCATGAAGAAAATAATGATTGTTGACGACGAAAAGATTTCCCTGATGATGACGAATCATATTCTTTCTTCCGCGTATGATACTGTGTGCGCTTCTTCTGGCGAGGAGGCTATTTCTCTTTTTAAAAAAGAAAAGCCGGACATGGTGCTTTCTGATCTCCGAATGCCGGGAATTTCTGGGTACGAGCTGCAGCAGGCTTTGGAAAAATCGTGCAATGAGCGGATTCCGTTTATGTTTATGACTGCTGACACTGACGAAGAAACGGAAAGCAAAGGCTTTGAAAACGGAGCGATGGATTTTATTCACAAGCCGTTCCGTGCGGACATTCTTCTTAAACGAGTGGCCAATATTCTCCAAACGGTCGAAAAAATTCAAGGGCTTAAACAGGCTGCGGTCATGGAGCCCATGACAGGATTATTAAACAAATCATCTTCAGAGGCAGAAATTTCCGATGTCTGCAAACATTCTCAGGGTGTCCTCATGATGATTGATTTGGACAGCTTTAAATTGGTGAATGACATGTACGGCCACGCAATGGGCGATAAAATCCTCATTCGGTTCGCAGAAATTTTAAAAGCAGTTGTCAGACCCATTGATATTGTTGGGCGGCTCGGCGGTGATGAATTTATTGCCTTCTGCCAGAATGTCACTGATGAAATCGTAATCGAAAAAAAGTCTCGCTTTATAAACAAGTACATCATCGATGCTGCCAAAGAATTCATGGGCGAGGACATGAATATTCCGCTCGGAGCGTCAATCGGCTGTGTTTTTGTGCCAAATGAAGGCACTGATTTTGATTCGCTGCACAAAAAGGCAGACAAGGCGTTGTACGCGGTCAAAAAAAACGGCAAGCATGGCTATCTTTTTTATACCGATTTGTCCACAGATACAGAAAAACAAGAAGAGCAGTCGACAAATCTTTCCAATGCAATCCAAATTTTGAGCGAGCGCAACAAAGCAAAGGGCGCGTTCATTCTTCCGTTCGAGCAATTCCGCACTTCATATCAATTTCTTTCGCGGCTCAAAGCAAATTACCAAAAAAAAACGAGTTTGCTTCTCTTTTCACTTAAAGAAAAAGAACATGCCGCCGT
Source organism: Treponema sp. (assembly GCA_017464425.1). Taxonomy (GTDB): domain Bacteria; phylum Spirochaetota; class Spirochaetia; order Treponematales; family Treponemataceae; genus Treponema_D. The sequence continues at coordinate 32,377 of JAFUDX010000022.1, read as the reverse complement.
TCCCATTGAAGATGCCGTCGATGAATTTATGACTGTGCTCAGCTCTTCTTTGCGGCAGAGTGATTTGATTACCCAAAATGGCAAAAATCAGTGCATTGTTATCCTTCCAGAGACTTCTTCCGCAAATATCGCTACGGTCACAACGCGAATTATGGAACTGTGGGGCGAGGCAGATTCTTCTGCGATGTTCACGGTGAGTTTTGAAACGGGAATGGTAGAGTAGGCTATTTTTTTGCCGCAAATTCTGTGGGGCGCATACCCGTTACTTTTTTGAACACATTTGAAAAATAATTCGGATTTGAAAAGCCGAGCCGTGTGGCAATATCGTTCATCTTCATCTTTCCGCTTTTGATAAGATTTTTTGCGTGTTCGATTTTAAGCCGTTCGTGAAGCGTTTGCACGGGGTAGCCCGTAAGTTCTTTGCATCTTCGGGTAAGATAACTTTTGCTCATTCCAAAAAAACTGGCCATTTTATCCAAGTCGCACATTTCTTCGATATGGTCAAGAAGGTAATCAACGATGTTTTGCGTGCTCAGTTTTCCGCCTTTTACGACGGGATTTTCTTCTGGCGAAAAACCTACATTTTCGGTGATTTTTTCACGGTCAGGCATAATCGCCGATTTTGATTTTGATTTTCCTTCCTTTAGATAAATTCTGTACAGATTCTGGCTTAAAAGTTCCTGCAAGTCATCATACAGGGCGAGATTTCCGTTGTTCATAAAGATGTATGCGTAGCCAAGATAAAAGCCTTCATGGAACAGAATCGAAAGCGTAAGAGAAAACGGCCGGTCTTTTGGAAAAAATCGCTTTGGGAAGAGGGCTGGCTCGCGGATTTTTAGCGGAAGCATCTGCGATAATTCATTTTGCGTGTCTGGATGAATCAGCTCAATGCTCACGGAATCCAAATTCTCTGAGAGGGTAGGGGAGAGACACAGAATAATGCCCGGAATCGAAAGGGAAGCGAGCTTTACACGGAGAATATTTTCCAGCTGCTTTATGCTTTCTGCGGAAGAAAAATTCAACGCAAGGTTCATTAAATTTTCTGGCTTGTACAGCTCACCCTGCCGGCTTGTCATTTTGTAATTTTCTTGAAGGGCATGAAGTGCTCTGAGTGCATGGAAAATGTCTTCGGCTTTGTGCGCGAGTTCTGGTGCGTGAGAAGTGAGCGGAAGCACAATTCTTCGGAGTGCGGAAATCTGCTCGGTTACCGTGAGTGGCGAATTTGCTTGCGGTGAATGAGTGCAGAATATCGAGCGAAAGGCTTGTATGGTTTTGTATATACGGGGGGGGGGTACGCTTGTATCGTATATATCATCAAAAATTGCCTGAGACAGGGACGCGCGTTGCTCAGGTGAGTTTGAGCCGAAAACTGCTTCAAGTGAAGTTTCAAGATATGAGCGGATTTCGACTTCGCTTGAATTTTCTGAAAAATCAATTTTGCTGCCGTACTGAGAATTTTGCGCGTCAAAAATCTCGGCTTCAAAACAGCCGCAGCTTTGCCGTATGACGAGTGATGTGGGAACGGTGTGGGTGATTTGTGCGGGTGATTTGTGCGGACTTTCTCGCTCCATGATTTGGTCTATCAGGATTTCGACGGCTTCATACCCGCGTTTAAAGTAGGCAAGGTCAATCGTGGTGATGGGCGTGGAAGAAGTGAGGGAAGCCAGCTGATTGTTAAAGCCTGTGACGGCAATGTCTTCGGGAACATGGATGCCGTATTTTTCAAGTTCTTCGATTAAATGATGGGCAATAATGTCGCTTGAAGTAAGAATTGCCTGCGGTCGGGCGTGCGCATCAGTCAGCATGAATTTGCTTCGGAATTTTTGTGTTTGCTCGGCGACAGCTTGCTCGTCCAAAGAATCCGTAAGAAAAATGAGTTCGTCAGAAACGGGCAGGGAAAACGACTTCATTTCTTTTTTGAATGAGGCAAGACGGAGCTGATGCGGAAGAGAAAATTTTGAGCCGAAGAATGCGATTCGTGAAAATCCGTGATACTTTACGAGATGCTCCACAAGAATGTGAATGGAATAGTCGTTGTCGATTCGGATTGAAGGAACGTTTGGAATGTCGATGTAGCCGATGTCGACCATTGGTAGTGGCGAAAGTGAAGAAAACAGCCGTTGAATTTCGTCATTCTTCATGTATGCGCTGAGTGATGATGCCCATGTGATAAGCCCGTCAAGAAGCGGAGCGCGCATAAAGGCCGTTTTTGAAAGATAACTGCTGAAAAAATTGGGGGCAACGAAGAGGGAAGGGCGGATTGCGCTTGTGATGTTGATGAAATTTACGCCGTAATGCTCTGCCGCCTTCATAATTCCCGCAAGATACTCCTGCCCGATAAAAGAAGAAAAATCGGCGATTGCGGTAAAGCCAATCGTGAGCGGGGAGGAGCGTTTTTTGAGAAAAGTGCGCCGGGCAGTGATTTTGGGGGTCATGCAAAAAAAGTATATCACAAAAGTCGCGAATTTTATAGAAAATTCTGAAAGAAATTTTTTAAGGCAGCTCGTTTTACAAAATCTTAGAATATTCTTAGAAAATGCGAAAATTCACAAAATCTTGTATCAAAAATAATTGAATTTTTTATGTAAAGATGGGGAATTCTCTCGGAAAATGAACACAGTGTATGGGTGAAAATTTCGCTTTTTTGCAAATTTCTCTCCCATTATAACAAAAATGTTTTTAGAAATGGAGGATTTCTATGAAAAAATCATGGAGAACGCTTGCGGCCCTTACAACTGCGCTCGCATTGTTCGGGTTTGGATTGGCTTCGTGCCACGGTGGGGACGATGATGATCCAGAACTCAAACTTTCTGCTTCCGCAAACACAGTGGAAGTCGGAAGTTCAATCACAATTACCGCAAAATATGATGGTAAAGATGTAACGGATCTGGCAGAATTTTCTTCCCTCGATGAGTCAAAAGCTGTAGTTGAACTTTCCGAAGAAACTGCGGAAGACGGAACTGTTACTACCGTTGCCAAAGTAACAGGTAAAGACTCAGGAACTGTAGAAATTCAGGCAAAATATAAAGACACAAAAAAAGTAAAAATCACTGTCACCCCAAAGACTGCTGACTCTTCAACAGTTGCCGGAACTTATTCATTTGGGGATTCAACAGTTGTTATTGCATCTGACGGCACGGTCACAATCACCAGTGCAGACGGTACAGCAACAACAGGCGCTGTTGAAATCGCAGAAAACGGCGACATCATCATTAAATCTTCAGACGGAAGCACATTGTACACGGCAGAAGCAAATTCTGACGGTACAATCAACACAGAAGCCGTAACAGATTCAAATGGAAGCACCGTCTCTGTAAAAGAACTTGAAAAATCTTTTGACGGCTCACTCTTCCTTAAGCTCGATTCAGAACCTGCTTACACGGCAGACAGCAAAGTGTATGTTTTACAGGGAACTGCAGTTGTAGATACAATCACTCTTGACGACACTTACAACACAATCAATAGCTCAAAAGGCGCAACCGGAGCAATCAAAGTAAAAAATCAGCTCATTGATTTTGACGATGAAGGAAATGTCGTAATCGTCACTCACACAGACGAAAAGGGCTACTCAAAACTCTATGCAGACACAGAATACGCAGTCAAAATTGACGACAAAGTAATCGGTACATACACCACAAAAGCAGCCCCATCGATCGCAGAAAACGAAATTTCTGTCGGCACGGACGGCGACTTCGCCACAATTCAGGGCGCATTGAACTATTTGCGCGCGACAGAAGCAACTGGCGACTGGACAATTAATGTTGCGGAAGGAAAATACCATGAACGATTGGCGTACTACGGAAGCGCAAATGTGACGATTGTGGGTGCGGCAGATGATAACTACGGAAGCAAAACGGTTGTCGATTGGAAGAACATGGAAGGCTGGAACAGCGGTACCACTGTGCGCGTAAACTTCATCTGGCAGGGTGGTAATCTTACCCTAAAGAACATTACGCTCAAATCAACCTACAGCAGAAAAGCAGACGGAACGAGCGATGCCCGTAACGAAGTTTTGAATTTCCAGTCAAACGGATATTTGGTGGCGTACAATTCTTCGTTCATCGGCACTCAGGACACGCTTATTATGGGCAACAGTGGTGGTCGCGCATGGTTCTACAAAGACTATATTGCGGGTGATGTTGACTTTATTTGGGGTACGCTTGACGTTGCGTTGTTTGAGGAATGTAAAATTCTTATGCGTGGCGATGATACTACTTCTGCGTACATCTTTGCCTCACGCACGGTGGACACAAACAAAGTGAACAAAGGCTTTGTTCTCTATAATTCTGAAGTCACCGTTGAGGACGGCGTAAAAGCAAAAGCCTACTACGGACGCAACTCTGGATCGGACACACAGGCTGCGGTAATCAACTGCACATTCAGTCAAATGTTGAACAGCAATTTGTGGGCTAGTGAAGCGACAAAGAACAGAAACGATGCCGCTGGAGATGCCGCAATCGCATACAAGGATTATGGAAACAAACTCGCTGACGGCACGGAAATTTCAACGGCTGGTCGTCTTGCCCTAACTTATACGATGAGCGAGCGTGTGGTGAACCGTGAGTACAATGGTCGTTATGCAATCTTGAATCGTGGATTTGATGTCGAAAAAAATGCGTATGCTTTTGCCGAGACGATTTGGGATATTTCTGACTATGAGGCAGAATTTAACGCGTCGGCAGACACCTCAAAGGCAAATGTCTATGTTGAGCCTGACTATTCAAAGAACATCATCGGTGGAAATACAGTCCAGCTTTCTGGAAGTTCAATGGCTGACGGTGTGACCTATACCTATGAATCTTCTGATCAGAACCTTGCTACGGTCGATGCAAATGGTTTGGTCACTACGGTCAAAGATGCGGATGGTCTTGTGAAAATCACGATGAAAGGTTCAAACGACAAGACCGATTATGCACAGATTAAAGTTATTTCTAAGGATATTCCGGCTGAATCACTTTCTTTGACAGCGGAAAAAGCGACGATGGCTCGCTATGGACTCCAGACGCTCACCATTGGCTTTACCCCCGCAGACACCGTAGACCGTGAAATTGAACTCACAAGTTCTAATGAAAACCTTAAATTCTATGATGCAAGTAAAAAGACACTCGTTGATACGCTTACCACAACTGAATCAAAAGTGCAGGTGTGGGCAGGAGCAGAACTTTCTAACGCAACGGTTACGGTAAAATCCGTAAAATATACAACCGCGACCGCTGGAAAAACAACTATTTCCACGACAGGAAAAGATGTGGTCTATCATTCTGATGCAGCGGCAATCCGTATGGCAATGGATATCCAGAGTGGAAATGCAGGCTTGTGGGATGGGTTGGTTGTTAATTCAAAGGCTGACGGCACAATCATTACCTCAAACGGAAAAATGGGCATGAAAAATGCTGGAAAAATCCAGATAAAAAATGTGTTCCTCTATATTCCTGTTGAAGGCGCATGCACGATTACAATCGGTCATTCTGCTACTGTTGATTCTAGCAAAAAATACACCATTGGTGACGGTACCAAAGAATTTGCTACTGAAGACAACACGACATTCACCTATGATTACGACGGCACTGATACGACAGGCGTTGTGCTCGGATCAACGCTCAGTTCACTCACATTTGCAAAACAGGCGGGCGCAGATATTGTCGCAACTGCGAAGTATCTCAAAGTGAATGCCGTTGGTGCAGACCGCTACATTACCGCAATCACCATTGGCGAACTCGGCGCAACACCAGAAGAGCCCACTAACAATAACCCGTCTGCTGCGACACTCACTGTGCCGTGGACGGTAAACATCACGGACTCAGAAACAAAGAAATACGGCGCAGCTGCAGTTGAATTTGGCGCGTTTGCTGGGACAGGCCCATATAGCACAAAAACAGACGGCCAAAGTTACACGCTGAACCAGAATGTTGATGGTTTGTACTACTATTCTGATGCAAACGGCTTGATGGATGGCGACAATGGCGGTATTGGTTTCAATTACTATGCGACGAATAGCGATGCTGTTGCCGCAGTTGGTGGCACGGCAACTCCAAAAACCTACATTGAGCTGAAAGCGGCGCAACTTGCAAAAGAAGGCGCGACTTCTATCAAACTCACGATTAATGCGAAGTGGAAAGAAGCGAGCGACAAAGTAGGCGTACACTCATACATCGCCCTGCTTGAAGGTAGCAAAGTACTCGCTCTGAGCGAGCCCATGAGCGATACCGCGGCTGATTACACATTCTATGTGAAGCCAAGCACCACCATAAAAATCATGAACGGTGGCGTGAAAGGCACACACATGTACATCTACAGCATCAAGACCGAGTCGAGCGACCATGCCGTAACGGCAGATGGCACGGTGGCAATAACTGGAATTACACTTTCTGCAAGTGGTGTAGATGCGGATAATTCGATTACACTGCAAAGCACAGGAAATGTGGTTCTCTCTGCAAGCGTTACTCCTTCTACGGCAACACCTGTTGAGTTGGAATGGCGGTCATCTGACACTTCGGTGACAGTAACACCTGCCAGCGACACAAAGAGTGCGACTGTAACCTACAGTGCGGGTAAAACGCCGATAATCACTGTAAGCGACAAGAACGGTTCTGCTTCGGCGGCCGCTGCAATTACATTCAATACGGCAAGCAACGCGATTCAGACGATTCAAGTTGCGAATGCTAATATTGATTTGTACAGCAACGAAAACCCGAAAGCAACTTTGAACGCAGTAATATCTCCTGCTGATACGGACACAGACGGTCTTACATGGCAAATCACCGAAGGCGATGACATTATCAGTTTTACGAGTGCAACGGCGGCTGCGACGAGCGCAACATCTGCTGTTACGATTGGCACGACAAACGCTACTTCTAGCATTGATGTATTTGCTACAGGCAAAGCAGGTACAGCAAAAGTCAAAGTAAGTGGCGGAAATGTTACTGACCAAGAAGTGACGGTGACAGTGAGTGCAAGTGCAGTAACTAATGGAAAATATGATTTTAACAAAGATGCTAGCGTAGGTGGTCTGAGAGATTCTCTTGTAGCGGGGGCAACTTCTATTCCTGATGGTTCTTTCCGTTGGAATGAAAATGGACTTGCCACAAGTAACTCTAGTTGGATTTCCACAAGTGCAACTACAGAGATGGAAATTGATGTTGCAGGTCCGACAGTTGTTAGCTTTGAATCATTTGGTGGAACGCAGTATAACGCCGCTATGACGGTGACGGAAGGAACAAATACGCTTGTCCAAAATGTAAAATCAACTGACACCGCCATTGCATTCTTGTACTCAGGAACTACACCAACTACATTGAAAATTGCATTTGGTGGAGCACATTATTTCCGTAGTGTTACTATTTCTGATGGAACAGGCAAGACGAATAGTGTTGCTGTTAAGTTGGATGGTGACACTTCTGTCGCTGTTAATGAAACGATTGAATTAACAGCAACACTTACGAATGCCTACATCAATACCGACTCTATCCCTGTACAAACGGTATCTTGGACACCGACATCTTCTGAGTATTTTACTATTACAATTTCATCAGATACTTTGACAGCAACGATTAAAGGAACAGCGACAACAACGGAAAATATTACTGTAACTGCAACAAGTGATGCTACAGCGACTTCAAATGCATCAAAAAGCATTGAAGTGACGGCAACGGCTGCGACTACTGTCGATTCAACTTGGCAAATGGGCGAATTGGGCTGCTATTCGGATGCTAGCTTTGGAACTTCTACTGGAAAGACAGAAGTGAACGCTGGTACTGCATACATTAAAGGTTCAAATTCTAAAATTGCTCTGTATGTTGATGCGACTTCGGGAAAATTGTCACAAAACGCTTCTGGTTATGCGCAGATGAATAAAGATACAAAAATTTATGTTCCTGTTTCTGCGGGAAGTGTTATTACTGTAAATTGTCGTGATAGTTCATACGGTGCAACAAGTGTTCCTGCTGGTCTCACGGTAGGTGGAGTTGCTCAAGATACAACTACGACAGTATTTAATGTTGGTAATACAGCTTCTGACGGATATGTTCTTATAACAACAAGCGATGAAAAGGATTATTTGATTTCTATCGCTGTTACAGGGGTTAATCCGAATCCTGACACTGCTCGTTCAATAAGTAACCTTGTTACGGCTGTAACAAAGGCTAGTAACTAATTGTCATCCTTTCCCTCTCACCGCGGCATTGTCCGCGCGGGGGAATGTCACTTAAAGTCTAGATTTTGCGTAGCAAAATCGAATCCGTGTGACAAATCTCTTGTTACACGGCACGCGCTCCCCCGTATTGCAGGCATCTTGCCTGTAGCGCGGGGGAGATTTTTGTATATAGCGGTCTATTGACTTTTCGGGGGAGTGTGGTATAGTAATAACTGTTCGGGGTGGCGGTTTACCGTTGCTCGGGGCTACTAAAGGGGTCGTGCTTTACGACCCCGTATTTGTCTATGGCATATATATAAGTCCTTCGTTGTTTTTCAAGGTGCATAAACAATTTTCCGCTCAAATTTTTCTGATTGTCGTTCTTCTTTAGGTTTCCGATTTTCTTGAAAATTTCTTTTAGTGCCGTTTGAAGAACTTGTTCATATGTCAATCCATACATAGCGTGTCTCCTTGCTTTAAATATAGCATGGTCAGAGCCTGAATACCGGCATATTCTTTGAGACATTTAGCCTTTTGCGTTTTGGTGCTAAAATCAATGTCTTGAAACGATATACTATATACCATATAATAAAGAAAGATTTAGTTTTAGGGAGATAAAAATGAACAAATCAGAATTGATTGATGCAATTGCAGCAGACACAAAATTCACTAAAAAAGACACAGAAGCATTCCTCAAATCTTTCGTTGAGACTGTTTCTGGTGCAATGGAAAAAGGTGATTCTGTCCAGCTCATCGGCTTCGGCACATTTGATGTTGGTACACGCTCTGCTCGCGAAGGCCGCAATCCAAAGACTGGCGAAACAATCAAAATCGCTGCGACAAAAACACCAAAATTCAAGGCAGGAAAGGCTTTGAAGGACCGAGTAAATAAATAATTCTTGGCACGGTATAAAATAGGGCAGTCCAGTTTTTGGTCTGCTTTATTTTAGCGGATATTGGTAGACAGAACATAGATTATAAAAAGTAATTATATATCTTCTAAAACGCATGATTCTAAAAATTTTTCAGAAAAAAATAAAAGAGACTATTGAAAAAACGGGAAATGTCGGGTAAAATATACCTATCTACCTACTAGGTAGTTTATATATCGTCAAGAGGGAAACATGCTTAAAATTTCGACAAAAGGACAATACGCTCTTCTGATAATGACGGAGCTTGCTGAGCAGGATCCAGAAAAATACATTCCGCTCAAATTGCTTTCACATCGGCACAATCTTTCGGCAAAATATTTGGAGCAAATCCTTATTCAGCTCAGTAAGTCTGGGTTGGTCGTTGGGCTACGGGGCAATAACGGCGGTTATAAACTTTCACGGCAGCCTGATAAATATACCGTTGGAGAAATTTTGCGGGCAATGGAAGGCGATTTAAATCCGCGTTCACTTACAGATTCAAACGCGGTCAGTTCCGTTGGAAATGATGATTTTTGGAAAGAATTTGAGAATGTAATAAACGATTATGTGGATTCGTCAACACTCGAACAAATTGCCGAAAAAAATCGGCAATTTAACGGGTTTGATTACTGCATATAAAGCGCGTAATTTGTGCTTATTTTGCCGTTTCCGCCTTTAAGCGTGCAAGCAATTCTTCGCCGTACACATTCGTGAACACATCGATAACGCCGCTAGTTGCTTTTTGGAACGCTTTGAGGTCGGGATTGGTAATCGTCATGCCCTCTTCACGAAGTTTTGACACATACGATTCCGTCTGCTCTTTGACGAGTTTTCGGTCTAAATCCTGCGCTTTTTTAGCGGCGGCAAGAATGATGTCCTTGTCAGCCTGTGAAAATTCATTCCACAAATCCAAGCGGATAACGAGCGGCATGGCATCGTAACTGTGGTTTGTGATTGAAAGGAATTTCTGCTCTTCAAACAACTTTGAATTGTAAATAATCGGAATCGGGTTTTCCTGAGAGTCAAAAAGGCCGTCTTTGAGTGCCTTTTTAAGCTCGTTGAATGCGTATGGCTTTGGATTTGCCCCCAGCGCGGACATTGTTTCCATAACGATTTGGTTTGGCGGCGTGCGAATGTTAAGACCGCGCATATCGGCAACGGATTTGACCGCCTTGTTCGTGGTCGTAACGCAGCGGAAGCCATTGTCAAAATGCGAGAGAACGACAATGCCGAATTCTTCAAGCGTTTTGTTGACTTCAGCAACTAAATCGCCGTCCATAAACGCCCATGCTTCATCAAAATCAGAAAAAAGGAACGGCATGGCAGAAATGCCCAATTTTGTGGCGTACACGGCAAAATTTCCTGCGCTCGAAACCGTCATGTCGACTTTGCCATCGATAATGCCTTTGATTAGGTCTCCGTCGGCTCCAAGTTCTCCGTCGGGGTGAATCATAACTTTGATTCTGCCGTTTGAATTCTTTTCGACTTCATCTTTAAAAAGAAGCGAAGCCACTCCACGCGGGTCTTCAAGATTCGTTGAAAATCCAAGCGAAATTGTGACTGACTGTGCGCTTTCTTCCGACTGGGACACTTGATTCTGATTTACATTCTTTTTGTTGCACGATGAAAAAAGCAGACCGAACGCACACAGCACAACGCAGAGTGTCATTCCGAATTTAGATTTACTCATAGACCGACTCCCCAGCATTTTTCATGCTGTCATTATAAATTGCGAAATTGTTTTTTCCGCTATTTTTGACATGATACAGCGCAATATCCGAGCGTTTGAACAAATCTTTGTATGAACTTGCTTGCTCAGGGAACAGCGAAATTCCGATACTCGGCGTGACATGCACGGATTCTTCTTCGTTTGAATAATATTCCGCCAAAATTGATTTGAGCGTGTTCGCCTTTTCTTCGACAATTGCGAGCGGATTTTGAATCGTGTTGCGAATGCAGAGGAACACGCAGAATTCGTCGCCGCCAATTCGCCCGATGAAGTCTTTTTCGGAAAACACGAGAGAAAGTTTTGTCGCCGTGTCGCAGATTGCCTGGTCGCCAAACGAGTGCCCTAACCTATCATTGACCTGCTTGAAGTTGTCCAAATCGATGATGAAGAATGCGCCGAAAGTGGTGTCTTTATTTTCGCCGATGAATTTTGTGACACTCTTTTCCATATAAATTTTGTTGAGCAATCCCGAAAGAAGGTCAGTTTCGGCCTGTGTTTTAAGTTCCTGCTCGTGAATAACCTGTGCGTTTACATTGACCAGATTGCCGATGAATTTAATCGGCGTTTTTTCGTCTTTGTCAAAAATGATTGTGCCTGAAAGACGGTACCACGAATATTCGCCGTTATGTCCGATAAAGCGAAGTTCTGAACTGTAATTTATGCCACCCTCTTTTACGAAAGACCGCAAATGCTCAAGCAAATCCCGCTCGGATTCGTGAATTCGGGAAGAAATCTTCTCAAAATCAGAAAGTTCGACTTGTTTGAGGTTTTCGCCAAAAACGAAATCCGTGTTGCCCGTGAATTCAATGACTTTCTTTTCAAAATCGTACTCAAAAATGAGCGTTTGGCTGTTTTCGGAATTGATTGCATAGCGCGAAACATCCTTTTCAACCCTCGCCTTTTGCACGATAAGCCGCGTAAGAAAAATCGTGATGACTGCAAACACAAACAGCATGACGATGATGAGCGTAATCGTAATTCGGGTGATTTTTCGTTGCTGAGAAAGAATGAAGTCCGATGTGACGACAGAAAGGACATACCAGTCATTTACGCCGACCGGAGTGTAGACAACGATTCGGTTTGCGTCATTTACGGAATACTCGGTGATTCCCGTGTGATTTGACTGTATGTTGGAATACATTGCGCTTAATTGCGAAGTTGAAAGCGCACCATTTGCTTTGAAAAAATCAAACCAGTTTTCAGCGAAACACAAACGATTCGGGCTTTTGCTTCCGATTAAGATTTTGCCTTCTTTGTCGATGATGAATGAATAGCCTTCGCCACCAAATGTGTCAACGGAAAAGAGATTGTCGAGAACTGAATATGCGAATGTACCTGTGATAACGCCGACGATTTTTTGATTTTCGTCAGTTTTTTGAAAAATCGGAACTGCCAGCGTAAGGACTTGCTCGCCGTCTTCATCAGTGGAAATGGTTGAGGAAATCTGCGCCCGCCCCTTCATCGCTTTTTTGAAGTAATCCTTCATTAAGATGTTGCCCGAAGATTGACCGTCGTAGTTGACCGTCATGCCGCTCGAATTTGCCACCGCGATTCGTTTGAATTCCCCTACTCCCTTTGTGGAAATAATCGTGGATTTGACCGCATTGTAGTCGTCCATGTCGATTTCTTGGAAATAGCGAGCCTGAGACTCAAGCATGAAAAGCTGGTCGTTCAGTTTGACTTGGAATGTTCCTGCGTACAGAGAAGCCGTTTCTTTAAGGAAGTTGGTGGAACTTTCAGCGACATTTTTGTTTACCGCACGCTCAAAACTGAAAAAAGAAAAAACCGTAACAAGAGTGAGAAGAACCGCAAAAAAAATGTATCTCGGCATGCGAGTTGATTCTTTAAAAGCCATAAAAGCCACCGTCAAGCAAAGTTATCTTTAATATTATAGCACGGAATCTGAAAGAAAGAAAGAGAATTTTTTAGAAATAAAAGGTTGTTGACATTTATTATCCCTAGTAATATACTAGGTAAAAAGGTAGAGGTGGTACTGACTCGACAACGAGAGGTGTGTTTATGTTAAAACTAGAAAAAGAGCTTTTGGCTCATATAAAGCAACATGGCGAACAAGCGTTTCCCGAAGAGTGCATTGGCGTTCTGTTGGGAAACAGTGAGGGTGAGGTACGAAATGTGAATGCACTCTACCCTATTGAAAATTCTGCTGAGTTCAAGCGAACGGAATTTGCTGTCTCTCAGGCGGAATTGCAAAAAGCGGAGCAAGCGGCGGCTTCACAAAATCTTGATGTGATTGGTTTTTATCACTCGCACGCGGATTTTGAGGCGGTCGCTTCCCAAAAAGACCGGGCTTTCGCGATTCCCGGTTTTTCGTACCCGATTGTTTCCGTTTTGGGCGGAAAGGCGGCGGCGGTCAAAAGTTTTGCCTTTATCGTCGGAACAAAAAACGCGAATTTTACTGAGGAGGAAATTGTATGTCTGTAAAAGTTTTGATTTCAGCGACTTTGCGCACATTTACTGAACGCACTTCTTCCTTCTCATTTGAAAAAGACACGGTGTTGGGTGTGCTCAACGCGCTCACCGATGAATATCCCGATTTTAAAAAAGCATTGTACGATGAAAACGGCGAATTGCGTCCGTTCATAAATATTTTCGTAAACGATGTGAACATCAATCAGCTTCAAAAAACAGAAACCCGCTTGCACGACGGTGACACGGTGCTTCTTTTGCCTTCGATTGCGGGCGGTGCTCCCGTTGAATCTGTCATTCCGCAAGAACGGCGAAAGGAAGCCAAACTCGATGACGCGGAAATCGAGCGATTTTCAAAACATCTTATGCTCCGCGAAATCGGCGTAAAGGGGCAGAAAAGCATTAAGGCGGCAAAAGTCTTGATTTGCGGGCTTGGCTCGCTTGGCTCGGTGCTTGCCCAATATCTTGCGGCGGCGGGCGTGGGCACAATCGGGCTTGCTGATTTTGATGTGGTGAACCTGCACAATCTCCAGAATCAGATTTTGTACGGAAAGCGTGATTTGAAGCGTCCGAAAGTCATGTCAGCGAAAGACAAAATCAAAGGAATCAACCAGTCAATCACGGTCGAAACCTACAATGTCAAGCTCGAAGCAGAAAATATAGAAGAAATCATTGCGGATTATGACATCGTTGCCGATGCCACGGACAATTACAAGGCTCGCTACTTGATTAACGATGCGTGCGTGTTGCTCAAAAAGCCCGATGTGTTTGGTGCGGTGTATCAGTTTGAAGGTCAGGTTTCTGTTTTTGATTCTACGCAAGGACCGTGCTACCGCTGTGCATTCCCGTCACCGCCACCAAGTGGCCTTGTTCCCACTTGCGCGGAGGGTGGCGTTATCAGCTCGCTCCCCGGCATCATCGGAAGCATTCAGGCAACTGAAGTCTTAAAATTGATTGTGGGCGGAGGAGAGGCTCTTGTCGGAGAGAGCTTTATCTTTGATTCATGGAATCTCACTTCATCAAAAGTCAAAATCGCAAAGGACGATAATTGCCCAATTTGTGGACTAAAGCCGTCGATTACGGAAGTTGAAGATTTCGACTACGAGGAATTCTGCGGTCTCAAACAGGCTGACAATGAAATTCCCGTTGAAGGAATTGAGGCATCGGCTCTTGCGGAGCGCATTTCCCGTGGCGACAAAATGACGATTATTGATGTGCGTGAACCGCATGAGCGGGCAATCAGCCGATTCCCTGACGCAATCGTCATTCCAATCGGTCAGCTTGCTCGTCGTCAAAAGGAACTCGACCCCACGATTGACACGATTTTCGTGTGCCGTGAGGGAAAGCGAAGCATTCTCGCAATCAACACGTTGCGTGAGGCGGGCTACACAGGTCCGATGTACAACTTGAAGGGCGGCATAGAGGCGGCAAAAGACATCATTCTTCCGCACGAAGGCGCGTGGTTGTAGGCAAAAACATCGTCACAGACGGTGATTTTATATAAATCAGCTGGTTTCAGTAGGTTCTGAAGCGGCAAAAATGGAGGTCAGCTAACATGGCAGACAAAAAAGACGAAATTAACGCATTGGGTGCAAAGGCAGCGTATAACCTTGCCAATGTCACGAAAACCAAGCCACAGTATGGTGCGCTCACACCGAAATGGCTCACAAAAGTCCTCGAATTCAAAGGTCTTGAAACAGGAATTTTCCGCGTAAACAAGGTCGTTGAAGGCGAAACTCCGCTTGATGTGCTCTGCTCACAGACAAAAAAATCTGACATCATTCCTGACGGCTATGTCGAATACGAGACAGAACCGCGCGAATACCGCTTGAACTCAATTTCTACTATCATCAATGTAAACACAGCCATCGAAGATGTGTATTCTTCTCCGTATGATCAGGTGCAGGAACAGCTCGCGCTTGCAATCGATTCTTTGCGCGAACGACAGGAAAGCCAGCTCATCAACAACGATGATTACGGTCTCTTGAAGAATGTGCCTGAGTCACAGCGCATTCAGCCGCTCCGTGCAGACGGTCGCCCAACTCCAGACGATTTGGACGAGCTTATCTCAAAAGTGTGGAAAGAGCCGAGCTTCTTCCTCGCTCACCCACGCGCAATCGCGGCTTTTGAGCGCGAGTGCACACGCCGTGGCGTTCCCCCGGCAACAACAAACATCGCGGGCGGCACATTCATCTTGTGGCGCGGCATTCCGCTTATCCCGACCGACAAATTGCTTGTTGACGGTCTCAAAAATCCGCAGTCTCAGAGCGGAAAGACAAACATCCTTCTCGTTCGCACGGGCGAAGCAAAACGCGGCGTTATCGGTCTCTTCCAGGCTGGCTTGAAGAACGAACATTCACGCGGTCTTTCAGTCCGATTCCGTGGCATTGACGACAAAGGTGTTGCATCTTATCTCTTGTCTTTGTACTGCTCTGCAGCAATTCTCGCTGATGATGCGATTGCAGTTCTCGAAGATGTAGAGGTAGGTGAATACTATGATTACAACTAACGAACAGGCATACAATTTTGGCGGCAATGAATTGCCTTACAAAAAATTGCAAGACAATTTTTTGCCGAGCGCACAGGAATTGGAGTCGCTTGCAAATTCGCTGTTCCCTGATTTAGTACCTGAAGTGCAGGCAAATGCTGGACTCTGCCCGACTCGGTTCGGTCAGGAATATTTCAGCAATTTCGGTTCTCAGGGGCAATCAGCGGCAGCGGCGGAAGCAGGCAGAGAGCCTTCTGTTCCTGTTGTGGCAGATGATTATTCTCATTTTGCGAGCGAGGAAAGCCCGTCTTACGGCGAGTACTTGAATCACGCGGAAAACACGCTTTCGACGTACGGAAATGTGCCGAAAGCAGAAAGTTTCGCGTCGTTTGAAGACCCGTTCTTGGGCGAAGTGAACAGCGTTGCTTCTCCGAACGACATTCAGCCGCGAGAGGTGCAGGGAAATCCGAAGATTGAGAATTCGCAGGTCAGCTATTCGCCAAAAGTTTACTCGCAGGAAGAAAGCCAGAAGAACGCACGGGCAATCAACGCGCCGACTTCTCTGGGCGGAGACAAAAAATCCGTTTCAAGCACGAGCGGAAGCAGCCGCAATTCAAGCATCATCATCGGCTCAAAGACCTTGCAGCAGATTCGTGATGATTTCCCGATTTTGCAGGAAAAAATCAACGGAAACAATTTGGTCTGGCTCGACAACGGCGCGACAACTCAGCGACCGCGGCAGGTGATTGACCGCCTTTCGTACTACTACGAGCACGAAAACTCAAATGTTCACCGTGGGGCGCACACGCTCGCGGCTCGCTCGACTGACGCTTATGAAAATGCACGAGACATCGTTGCCAGGTTTATCGGTGCGCCGTCAAGCAGCAACATCGTTTTTGTGCGCGGCACGACAGAGGCAATCAACCTTGTGGCGAACGCGTATGTGAAGCCCACTTTGCTCCCCGGTGACGAAATCATCGTGAGCATTTTGGAGCATCACGCGAACATCGTTCCGTGGCAGCTCATTGCCGAAGAAACGGGCGCGGTCATCAAAGTCATTCCTGTGAACGACAAGGGCGAGCTTCTTCTTGGCGAATACGAAAAATTGTTCACCAAGCGCACGAAATTCGTCTCGGTCACGCAGGTTTCAAATGTAACGGGCACAATCACGCCTGTGGAAGAACTCATTGCCATCGCCCATCGGCACGGCGTTCGCATTTTGATTGACGGTGCTCAGTCGATTGCGCATTTGCCGGTCAATGTGAGCGCGAGCGACGCGGATTTCTATGTGTTCTCAGGGCACAAAGTCTACGGACCTACGGGAATCGGCGGCGTGTACGGCAAAAAAGAGCTTCTTGAAGCGGCACGACCGTATCACGGCGGCGGCAACATGATTGCCGATGTCACTTTCGAGCGCACGATTTACAATCCGGCTCCGAACAAATTCGAGGCGGGCACTGGCTCTATCGCGGACGCGGTTGGCTTGGGTGCGGCACTCGAATATCTTGAAAGCATCGGAATGCCGGCAGTCGCGCAGTGGGAACACGAATTGACGCAGTATGCCATCAAGGAAATGAAAACGGTCAAAGGTCTTCATCTGATTGGCGAGGCGGCAAACAAAGCGGGCGTTCTCTCATTCAAACTCGACGGTCACGATGATGAGGAAGTCGGACAGCGGCTCAATGCCTATGGAATCGCAGTCCGCACGGGTCATCACTGTGCTCAGCCGATTTTGCGCCATTACGGGTACGAAGGAAGCGTGCGCCCGACTCTGGCAATTTACAATTCGCCAGACGACATCGACGCGCTTGTCCGGGTGCTCCATACATTCTAGGAAGTTCGGAAACTCGCCTTCGGCGATTTTCCGAACTTCCTGACGAGTTTTAATTCCTGAAAATAGCAGGAATTAAAACATCGCATTTTCAGAGTTGCCTCGAAAAACTGAAGTTTTTCGAGGCTCCCTCTAACAATTTGGGGGCTTTTGCCCCCTTGTTTTTATCAAGGAAAATCTTATGGAAAACTATGAAACTGGCGAAATCGTCGATACGCTCCTTGCGAATTACAAAAATGATGTGCATATTGAGGAAGTGGAGTTTAACAGCCAGCCAGATGTTGATGTGATACACGAAATAACGCGTAAATTGCTCCGAATTGTGTTCCCCGGTTATTTCCGTGAAAAGAATTTCAAATTTTATAATCTTTCGAGCTACATAAATTCATTGATTGAAGATGTCGTCTATAATCTTGAAGCGCAAATCACGCTTGCCCTCTTTCAGTGTCCCGAATGTTTGGACAAAAACGGCGTTGTCGGTGCGAATGTCAGAGAAAAGACTCAGCATGTGATTCGAGTCTTCTTGCAGCGGCTTTTGGTCGTGCGCGAGTATTTGGCAACCGATGTTGAGGCAGCCTTTGACGGCGACCCTGCCGCATTCAATAAAAACGAAATCATTCTTGCCTACCCAGGTATTTGGGCGACGGCAATCAACCGAATCGCGCACGAGCTGTACAAACTCAATGTGCCGCTCATTCCGCGCATTATGACCGAATATGCCCACTCAAAAACGGGAATCGACATCCATCCCGGCACAACGATTGGAAAATACTTTTTCATCGACCACGGAACTGGCGTTGTGATTGGCGAAACGGCGGTCATCGGTGAGCATGTAAAAATCTATCAGGGCGTTACGCTTGGAGCGCTTTCAACGCGTGCGGGCCAAAAACTCAAAGGCATAAAACGCCACCCCACAATCGAAGATTATGTGACGATTTATGCAGGTGCTTCAATTTTGGGCGGTGAGACCGTCATCGGCAAGAACGCGGTCATCGGAAGTAACGCCTTCATCACCACATCAATCGCCCCTGACGCAAAAGTGAGCATCAAAAATCAGGAACTCGACATCAAAACGGGCAAAAAGACCGAAGTTGAGCAAAAAGAAGACTGGTTTTATATCATATAAAATCGGAGCAGACTATGGCAGAAATCAAGACAATCACCGCAGAAGAATTCAAAAATCTCAAAAAATCGGACTACACGATTCTCGATGTGCGCGACGAAGCTGAAATCATCGTGCATCCGCTTGCAGGCACGGTGAACATTCCGTTTACGAGCCTTCTCAAAAATCTTTCGGCGCATATCGCAGACATTCCAAAAGAAAAGCCCGTGCTCGTCGTGTGCCGCACAGGTGACACAAGCGAGCAGATTGCAGAGCTTCTCTTGGAACACGGCTACAGCGCATTCAATCTCGCGGGTGGCACAAAATCGCTTGAAGAAGCACAAAGTTTCCCTGCCGCTCAAAATGCCCACGCTGAATCAAATGCTGAAAAATCAGAGCCGCTTTTTATCGACGCAAAAGGATTGAAATGCCCAGGACCAATCGTAAAAGTGAGCGACGCGCTCAAAACGCTTGAAGACGGCGAGCAAGTGCGCGTTCAGGCGACCGAAGATGCCTTTGCGAGCGACATTGCCGTGTGGTGTCAGCGGACACGCAATGTCCTTGAAAAACTCGAAATCAAAGACGGCGTGATTGAAGCACTCGTCACCAAAAAAGAAGCGCATTTTACGACCGTTGCGGGAAGTGGCGGAAACGACAAAACCTTCGTGATTTTCAGCGGCGACTTGGACAAGGCGTTGGCGGCGTTCATCATGGCGAACGGAGCGGCGGCAATGGGGCGAAAAGTCACGCTTTTCTTCACTTTTTGGGGCTTGAACATCTTGCGTAAAGCAAAAAAAGTGCGTGTCCGCAAAAATCTGATTGAAAAAATGTTTGGCTTTATGATGCCACGCGGATCAAAAAAACTCGGTCTTTCGCGCATGAACATGGGCGGCATGGGACCAAAAATGATTCGCTGGGTCATGAAAAACAAAAGCGTCTCCTCGCTCGAAGAACTCATGCAGAGCGCAATCGACCACGGCGTAAAAATCGTTGCCTGCCAAATGAGCATGGACATCATGGGAATCCGCAAAGAAGAATTCATCGACGGCGTGGAACTCGGCGGCGTTGCGACCTTCTTGGGCAGTTGCGAAACATCAGACGCGACGCTGTTTATTTAAATTATTTACCTATTGACTAAGTAGGTAAAAAGTTGTATCGTACCGTTATTCTAAAAATGTATACCTACTATTTCGGTAGGTAAAGGAGTGCGGTATGAGTGATACAACCACAACTGTTTCACAAAACGATGAAGTCGTTTCAGTCGATACATTCCACTGGAGCGATTTAATCAAGCAAGAAGACTGGCTTGCAGTCTGGATTGGCTTCATTGTCATTATCATCGGGGCTATTTCGGTGCTTACGGGAACGCAGGCAGATGGAAAATGGATTCCGAGTTTTACATTCAAAGCCATTAATTTTTCAAAATGGGGACCGGGAGCTTCTTCTTCATTGGGTGCTCAGCTTTCTCAGGCTTCATTCTGGTTCGGTCTTATCCGAACATTCCTTGTTACCGGTGTGCTTTTTTCTCTCGGTGCAAAATACGGCAACTTCTGTCTGTGGTACATCTGCCGCAATCGCATCTGGCGCGGCTTCACGGGCAAAAAAGACGGATTTGTCTCTCGCAGTCTCAATTTCAATTATTTTCACAGTTTTGATGATGGTCTTTGAGCCAGTCATTTTGAAAGCACTCGGCGTGAGCCAGCTTATCGGCGGTGCGTTGATTGGCGGTACGGTCGATTCAACGGGTGCGGTCACGGTTGCGGGAACGGCACTCGGTCCAGAAGCGCAGAAAGCGGCTGTTTTGGTCAAATCAATTCAGAATATCTTGATTGGCTTCATCGCGTTCTTTGTCGCCCTCTTCTTTGCAAAATATGTCGATAACAACGGCGAAAATGCGGAAAGAAAAGTCGGTGCGAGCGAGATTTGGCTTCGTCTTCCGAAGTTCATCATCGGTTTCTTTGCGGCTTCGCTCGGAAGTAACACGCTCCATCTTTTCAAAACCTATTGACTAACTAGGTAATTATCTGTACGCTAGACAGCATGAATCAATCGGCTACCCTTACCGTAGATTATGCGCTCCTTCAAAAAAAAGGCGATGACAGTCTCGAATCAAAACTGGATTCTCTCGCTTCTTCGTGCATTCAGCGACTTCGTATTGTCGCGCTTTTTGTCACAAACGGATTTGAATGCAAGGCGATGAAATCTCGCGTACGGGCTTTTTCTTCCCGATTCAAAAAAATCTCGTTTACAAAACCCGTGCTTTCGGGAAAAACGCGCATCTATGCGTTTGCAAAACAGCTGATTTCTCATTCGTATTTTGACCCGAAAGAAAAAACGATTTTGGTTGGGCACGGACTTCCCTACTCTAAAAACAGCGAATATCGTTCGCTCGAACGGAAACTGCACAAACTCGGCGCAAAAAATGTGCGTGCCGTGCTTTTAAAAGGTCGGGGAACGGTGCAGGATTTTCTTTCTGATTTAGAAAAATCGGGTGAGCGCAAAAATTGGTCTCAAGTGCGCGTTGTGCCGCTTTTTATCAACTGCGGTCATCATGTCAAAAACGATATTTTTGGCGCGGCGGATTCTGAAGTCGCTTCACACGGAAAAAGTTTGTGCCAGATTCTTGAAAAAAACGGCATTACGGTAGAAAAATCAATCACTTCGCTTGGTGAGCAGGCGTGGTTTAAGGACTTTGTGAATGAATAAAAAAATTCCTCTTTTTTGCCTTCTTTTTGCGCTTCTTTCTCCTCTGTTTGCACGCGGAAAATCTGACGGTGCGGTGGCATTGCACGGCTCTGAGCCAAAAAGCGTGGTCGCGCTCTCAAAATCAATCGCGGAAATGTGGCTTTTGAGCGGCGGAAAATTGAGCGGAACGACGGCGGACGCGATGGAACTTGACGGAATCGGCGCGGCTCGTTCTGTCGGAACGCTCACCACTTCGAGCATTGAGGCGATTCTTTCTTTGAATCCCGATTTGGTGCTTTTGACAGCGGATATTCCCGTTCACAAAAAACTGAACGCAAATCTTTCTTCGCTTGGAATCAAAACCTACATCGTTGATGTCAAATTTTTTGCCGATTACGAAAAAGCCATGCGCGATTTTACGGTTCTGACAGGTCGGAATGATTTGTTTGAAAAAAATGTCGTTCAAGTGAAGGCGGAAATTGAAAAAATCTGCAAAGGTCATTTGCTACTTGCTTCGCAACCGCACACGCTCAATGACCGCAATCGTGCAGAGGGAACAGCGGGAACATACCTCTTTTTACGCGCGAGTCCGACCAAAAACAAGGTCTTAAAAGACCACTTCGGGAACGAGATTCTTGAAGGGCTTGGCTTACGGTCGATTGTGTCTGACAAAAATCCGCTTGATGATTTGAGCGTTGAGGCGATTATTTCAGCTGACCCCGACTACATTTTCGTGGTGGCGCAAGGTAGCGAAAAAAATGCCGAAGAAGCCTTTCACCGTGCGTTTGAGTCAAATCCTGCTTGGAGTGGACTTTCTGCGGTCAAAAACGGGCGGGTAAAAATGCTTCCGCGCGAACTGTTCAACTATAAGCCGAACGCTCGCTGGGCAGAAGCCTATTCATATATCGCAGACTATGTGGACGGACATGGCACATCTTTCTGATATTCACGCCCCGACGAAGCGGAACATTGATTTTAAGATACTCGTGATTTTCGGAAGCATCGCGTTTTTGCTCTTCTTTTTTCTTTCCGTGTTCGCAGGAACGCAGGGGCTTTCGTTCGCCGATTCGCTCAAAACGCTCATCTCGCTTGTTTCTGGCGGCGATGTTTCTCCGAGCGCAAAACTCATTCTTTTTAAAGTGCGCTTTCCCCGCGCGTTTGCTTCTCTTTTGTGCGGGGCGGCTCTTTCGGTTTCGGGTCTTATTTTGCAACTTTCGCTCAACAACACGCTTGCAAGTCCTGGTATTATCGGCGTGAATGCTGGCTCTGGGCTTTTCGTGCTTTTGGTTTCACTCGTTTTTCCGTATGTGGCGTTGGCTCGCTCGCTCGGTGCATTTTTTGGCGCGTTGCTTTCGGTGCTTACGGTGTATCTTATCAGCAAGCGGGCGGGTGTTTCAAAAACGACGCTCGTGCTTTCAGGCGTGGCGGTCTCTTCGCTGATGACGGCGGGAATTGATGTGATTATCACGCTCCGACCCGACATCGTTGCCGATAAAGTGGCGTTTTCTCTCGGCGGATTTCAGAATCTCAATCTTTCATCGCTGTACATTGCTTTTCCCGTGATTCTTGCTTCGTTTGTCGTCGCGTTCGTGCTTTCGGGCGGGATTGATTTGTTCCAACTGGGAGACGAAACGGCGTTCGGGCTTGGCTTGAATGTAAAACGCTGTCGGATTGCGGGAATCATCGTGTCGGGCTTGCTCGCGGGGGCGAGTGTGAGCGTGTGCGGGCTTTTGGGATTCGTGGGGCTTTTGATTCCGAATCTTATTCGTCTGTTCAGCAAAAACAACACAAAGCGCAACATCATTCTGTGCGCATTGCTCGGTGCGGACTTTTTGCTGTTCTGTGATGTGCTTGCACGAGTGCTGTTCTTCCCGTATGAACTTCCCGTCGGCTTATTTTTGTCGTGCTTGGGCTCGCCGTTTTTCATTTGGATGCTGATTTCAAAAAAGAAGAGGCTTTCGGTATGATTGAGATTCAGAATCTTCGCGCGGGTTATGACGGAAAGACGATTCTCGACATTGACCACCTTCGCTTTGATGACGGAAAAATCACCGCGATTGTCGGCTTGAACGGAAGCGGAAAATCCACGCTTTTAAAGTCGATTGTGGGCATGAACGCGGGCGTGCAGGGAAATTCGGGCTCGGTTTTCATCGACGGAAAAAATCTCCGTGCGCTCTCTCACAAACAGCGGGCAAAACTCGTTGCCTACCTTCCGCAGATTCATCAGAACGCGAACCTTGATGTGTACACGCTCGTCTGCCACGGACGCTTCCCCTATCTCGGATTTTCAAAAATCTTGGGCGAAAAAGACCTTGCCTTAATAGAAAATGCGCTCCGCCTCACCGACATGTGGGAAAAACGCGACAAAAATCTTTCTGAAATTTCGGGCGGCGAAAAACAGCGTGCCTACCTTGCGATGGTGATTGCGCAGGACACGAAGATGATTTTGCTCGATGAGCCAGCGACCTACATGGACATAAAGCATCAGGTCGAAGTGATTGAAGTACTTTCTCGGCTCGCAAAGGAAGGACGGGGCATTGTGCTTACGAGCCACGACCTGCCACAGAGTTTCAGCATCTGTGACCGCGTGTGCCTCATGCAAAGCGGAAAAATCGTCGCGCAAGGAACCGCCGAAGAAGTGCTTTGTGACGGCGAAACCGTGCGGCGCGTGATGGGCGTAAGTCTCAAAAAAAGCGAAGAATGTGATTCTCTTTATCGCTACAATTTGATACAATAGTCTCAATAGAACTCGGTGTGATGATAGGGCAGCAAGCGTAATCTAGACCACCAAAAGAGGGGGCGGAAACTTCAGTTCTCCGCCCCCCGCCGCTTAGGATTGCGTTTATCTATTTTCTTCACACGAGGTTTTTTATGAAAAAATCTGTTTTGTTTTTTGGATTCGGCGTGTTGTTGTCGTTCCGTGCCTTTTCTGCTGATTTTACGACGAGCGGGAAAATTCTAGTGGGCGGTACTGCCGTTCAAAAAACTTGGGATTCTACATTTGAAGAATCGACGACTGAATGGGGTGGCGTATACGCGATGGGCGATTTTACGCTTTCAAGCGACCGTCTTACCGCGGGCGGAAAAATGTACTACCGCATCAAAAAGTACGATGATTCAAAAGATGTGGACACCGACAAAGCGCTTGCCCAAGAGGTCGAAATCAAGCGCGCGTATCTCCGTTACCGACCGTTTGCAAACAAAACGCTTGAAGTCTCCATCGGAAAACTCTATTCGTACTATCTCACGGGAAATTATTTCCAGCTCGCAGAAATGTACACGGGTTCAAGCCGCTGGGGAA
The DNA here is from genome assembly GCA_017464425.1 of Treponema sp. GTDB lineage: Bacteria > Spirochaetota > Spirochaetia > Treponematales > Treponemataceae > Treponema_D. The sequence continues at coordinate 7,772 of JAFUDX010000022.1, read as the reverse complement.
AAACAGGCGTGGGCGCAAAGTCACAGATTGCGGGCTTTACTTTCGGTGCGGCGCTTCCCCTTACCGAAAGTTATGTTGAATTCAGGAATTCTCGTTCAGGATTCGGTGCGATTGAATACAATTTTGCCAAACTGAATGAAAACATTCCCCTTTCGCTCGGATTTTCGCTTGGAGCAGAATACACGGCGAGCGAAAAACAAGATTCCAAAACAAAAGAAGTCACGCGCACAACAAACGATGAAGTCTATTGGACGGCGAGCGCAAACTACGCGCCAAAACTCACAGGCTTCGTCTCCAAACTGAACGCAACGCTTTCATTTTCCTACAATTCTGACCCGTATGTGGCAAGTGCTGTCTTCAAAAATGTGTCGAATTACAAGGCGGTTTCAAAATCAAACTTCGCCTCGCTCAACTTCCGCTCGAATTTCGGTGCGGTGCAGTTCATCGCCGAGGGCGAAGCGGGTCACACGGTCGATGGCAACATGATTCCGCTCTACGCTGGCACGCAGCTTTTGATTCCGATTGTGGAGCATATCGCGTTCAAGCCGCGCTTTTTCTACTATGCCGCGCTTGATGATTCAGATTCTGACGCGAGCCGCAAGACTTTTGAATTCTACCCCCGCGCATGGATTACGGTTGACCAGTGGACAATTTCCGTCGGCGCAGATTTCCTTCACAAGCAGGTCACCCGCGACGACTGGAAATGGGAATGGTCAGTGCCGTTCTATGTGGAATACAAGGTGGGCCGCTAAATCGAATAATCTTCCTCAGATACGAATGCGGTCTTTTTGCGGAGCGTTTCCGCGACATCGCTTGCGTTTGCGCCTGAAAGATTTTTCTGCCAGCCTGTATACCATGCCCCGCTCTCTGATTCGGAGTGCTCTTTTTTCTGGCGTTCGTCGAGTTCGAGGAGCACGACAAGTCCTGCCTCGTACAAGTGGCGGGCGACAGAAAGATAGTCTTCGTCAGATTTTGGCATGTAGCGGTAGGTGTGGCGACCCGCGTCAGCGAGTTTCTTTTCAACCGACGACACGAATTCTTCCGTAATGCCGTTCTGCCCAAGAATGAACTCTGCGATGAGCGGAGTCTGCAATTTGAGGGCGGCACGGCGATTTTTGTCAACGACCAGCGAAACGGCTTTGTTTGATTCGGAAACGGCTGTGACCACGCCGCAGGCACTGGTCATGTTGCTGATTCGGTCAATCAAAATCAATTCACCGAGCGTGTGATTTTTTTTGAATTCGTCAAGCACAATCGGTTCGGTCACGCTGATGGTACAGACGGCGATTTCGTTCTTTTTGAGAGACGAGCACTTTTTTTCAGCTCCCGTGTTCACATCGATTGAATGGTCAATGTGCGTCACCAATCCCGGAATCTGCTTTGTGCCGATTTTGACGAAGAAATTCTTGCCCGTTTCAAGTTCGCTGTCGTCCATCCAGAGAATCGTTGCGGTAAAACTAGTTGCAATCGGAATTTCAAGGTCTTTGGTGAAGACACAGCCACGGCTCACATCAACTTCTCGGTCAAGAACGATGTTCACGGCTTTTCCGCGAGAAGCCTCATCTTTTTCTTCAAATCCGACGACGATTTTTTTGACTTTTGCCTTTTCGCGGCTTGGGAGCGTAGTGATTTCGTCTCCGATTTTGATTTGTCCGCGCTCAATCTGCCCCATAAATCCACGGAATTCGTGGTTCGGTCGGCATACGCGCTGAATCGGAAGGTAAAAACCTGATTCTTCATCGGCGTGCTGAGTCTCAACGGTTTCCAAGTGTGAAAGAATCGTCTTTCCCGTGTACCACGCCATATTTTCGCTTGATTTTGTGATGTTGTCGCCTTCAGTCGCACTTACGGGAATAATCACGACATCCTGCAAATCAAGTTCGGTGATGATTTCATTGATTTGTGTGGTGACTTCATTGAATCGCGCCTCGCTATAGCCGGCCAAATCCATTTTATTGACGGCAAAAATGAAGTGCTTGATTCCCATGAGCGAGCAAATGCGGGCATGTCGGCGGGTCTGCACGAGAACGCCATGCACGACATCGACCAGAATAATCGCAAGGTCGGCAAATGACGCGCCAACCGCCATATTTCTCGTGTATTCTTCGTGTCCGGGAGTGTCCGCAACGATGAAACTTCGCTTTTCAGTCGAAAAATAACGGTACGCCACATCAATTGTGATTCCCTGCTCGCGCTCCGCCATAAGTCCGTCGAGAAGAAGCGAATAGTCGATTTTTCCTTCACGGCTTCCGACTTTTGATTCAAGTTGAAGCGACTGCTCCTGGTCAGCGTACAACAATTTTGCATCGTAGAGAATATGCCCGATAAGCGTTGATTTTCCGTCGTCAACGCTTCCGCAGGTGATGAATTTTAAAAGTCCTTTCATTAGAAGTAGCCCTCCCGCTTGCGTTTTTCCATGCTCGCCGCTCCGCCGTCTTTGTCAATCACGCGGCTCGTTCGTTCGCTCGTGACGGCACTCAATGTCTCGTCGATGATTTCGTCAAGTGTATTTGCCGTGCTGTAAACGCCACCCGTGAGCGGATAGCAGCCAAGCGTTCGGAATCGTACTGATTTATGCAGGATTTTTTCGCCTTCCCGAAGTTTTAAGCGGTCATCGTCAACCAAAATGATTGAACCGTCGCGCTCGATAACAGGCCGTTCCGCCGCAAAATAGAGCGACACGATTTCAATATTTTCGCGCTTGATGTACTGCCAGATGTCTTTTTCTGTCCAGTTTGAAAGCGGGAACACGCGGATGCTTTCGCCTTTGTGAATCTGCGTGTTGTAGAGTTTCCACATTTCAGGACGCTGATTTTTTGGGTCCCACGCCTGAGCCGCATTTCTGAAGCTAAAGACGCGCTCCTTTGCACGAGATTTTTCTTCATCGCGCCGCCCTCCGCCAAAAGCCGCCGTAAAGCCGTATTGCGTGAGTGCTTGCTTTAGTGCCTGCGTTTTCATAATGTCCGTGTACGCAGAGCCGTGGTCAAACGGATTTATGCCCGCCTTCACGCCCTCCTGATTTGTGTACACGAGCATATCAAGACCGTATTTTTTTGCCACATGGTCACGGAAGGCAATCATTTCGCGGAATTTCCAGGTTGTGTCGATGTGTAGGAATGGAAACGGCGGTTTTTCAGGATAAAATGCTTTGAGCGCAAGATGCAGCATAACCGAGCTGTCCTTGCCGATTGAGTAGAGCATGACAGGCTTTTCACATTCAGCCGCCACTTCGCGGATAATGTAAATCGCCTCTGCCTCCAGTTCGTCCAAATGGGATAATTCACTCATAATTGAGCCTCGTTCTTTTTACATAGTGAGTTAGTAGGTTTAATATAGCATATTACCTATTATAATGCAAGGTTGTAATGTCTAATACTTATTTGATACGCTTCCGTCAACGACGATGTTCTGCACGGTGCCGTCGCGTTTGGTGACTGTCCATGTGCGCACACTGCCTTTTGTGGTGACGGTGAGTTCTGCTCCTCTGCCACCGATGTCAGCACCCAAAAAGAAGCTGATTGCTTGAACGGGGCACGCTTTTACGCAACTTGTGCATCCCCAGCAATCCCGTTCGTGCTTGATGTGTGCTTTTTTTTCTGAATTCAGTTTGATGAGATTTCCAGGGCAGACTTCGACGCAACTTGAACAGCCGATGCAGGTGTTCTGTTTAATTCTGATGCTCATAGCGCGCTCCTGTTACGAGAGGTCGTGTGATAATTTTGATTTCGCCGTCTTTGTACACGGAATTGACATAGCAAACGCCGTCATCGCTCTTTTGGGGGTAATCGGCATGCTCGCCAAAACTGTGCCAGCGCGTTTCTTTTCGTGCGCGAAGATGGGCAATCAGCGACTGACACACAATGAGCCGCTCCCGCACTTCATAAATCCGCAACAAATCGTCCATATCGCTCGCCTTTAGGCTCGGAACAAGTGCCTGTAACTCCGCGATTTTTTGTGAAGCAAGAATGAGGCGGCTTTCATTGTAGCGATAGCCCGTAGCGATTCCGCCCGCATACTCGTCCATAATTTTCTGCATGGCTTCTTCAATCTGCTCTGTTGAAAATGGTGCAAAGTTTGAATTTGACGAACTTTCCTCGCCTGAGAGCAAGTGATTTTCATATTCAGAAAACTTAGAATTGTCACGCGGATTCGGAATTGCTACGCAATTCCCATTTTGATTTTTTTGTTGTTGATTTTCCGTAGGAAAATCGAATCCGTGTGGCATTTTCAAAAATTCCGTAATGCTTTCTGCGGCGATTTCGCCTTCTGCGAGTGCGCCAGTCACATACTTCTGCGGTGCGCCACCCGCGACATCGCCTGCCGCAAAAAGTCCGCTGATTGTCGTTTCGCGCTTGGTGTTCACCCAAAAGCCGCTTGCGGTGTGTCCGCCCACGATGTACGGCTCCGTTCCTTCGACCTCAACGCTCTCGCTTGCAGGACCAACGCCATTTTCGAGCCATTTGAGCGTTTGGCTCGGTGCCATGTTCAAGTACGCTTTGTATAAGTCTTGCTCGGCTTCACTTGAAATGCCTTTGGTGGCGAGAAAGCACGGTCCGTTTCCCGCTCGGTTTTCTTCGACCGTGCCCCAGCAGCGTTCGCTCGTTTTTAAGCCGTATTTCGTTTCGTAGATTTCGCCCTTTGCGTTCACCTGCTTTGCACCGACTCCCTGCGCAATCGTTCCCGTGGGGGCAATCGTGTCTTTGCAACGAAGCGCGATGAATCGCATTTCAAATGTGGTCATTTCCGCACCCGCGAGGATTCCCATCGCATAGCCCGCGCCCGTGTTGAACGGCGGATACCACATCTTGTGACGCGAAAATCCGGGATTGTTCGGTCGGTACAACCCTGCCGCTCCACCCGTCGCAATCAGAACGGCTTTTGCTTCTATATAATAGGAAATTTTTTCATTCACGCTAAAACCGTACGCACCGACCACGCGCGTTTTTCCGTTTTCGGTCACAGTCGCAAGGTCAGTGATGTTCAGATGATTTATGATTTTGACATTTTTTTGAGCCGCCGCGCCTTTTGCCAACAGTGACTTGATATTCTCGCCATTGATTTTGATATTTCGCCAGCCACGGCTCACATAGTTTCCGTTTTCGTCTTTGAGAATGACAAGCCCGCGTTTTTCCAAATCGTGAGTTACTGAATTTAACCGCTCGCAAATCGAAAGAAGCAAATCTTCGCGCACAATCCCGTCGGCATCATGTGAGGCATAATCGACATAATCTTGCGGCACATGACCGTCCGTGATGTAGGCATTGAGCGCATTCACGCCTGCCGCAAGGCATCCGCTCCGTGCGACATTCGCTTTTTCTGCGATGATGACCGAAATATCGCTGTGCGAGCCGAGCGTTATTGCCGCATAACAGCCAGCCGTTCCGCCGCCGATGATGAGCACATCCGTTTTTAAGAGTTCAGTTTTCATAAAGAATGATTACCCATTAAACTAGTATGTAAATACTACTGTAACAAAAAACGAAAACTGTTTCAAGATGGAAAGGGGGAAGGCTCCCCCTACGCCCGCACTTCGTTGCGTTCTACCCTCTCTACGGGGGAAATCCCCCGTAACGCCCCCTATACCACGGCTTCCACCTTTTAGGTATTCAGAGTTTCACGAGCCATTCCGTGAGCGTGCGCTCCGTGCTTGAGAACACCGCGCCAATTTTGATGAGTTTGCGTGAATCCGCCTCATAGGGCTTGGCATAGCCCGCGCCGTCGATTTGTGCGAGCGCATTCTCCGCCGTGTCGTCGCGCTTGAACTCGAAGATATAGACATACTCATCGGTTTCGACGATACAATCCGCCCGTCCTTTCGCAGAATGTTGCTCGACTTGCACGAACTGCCCGAGCAGGTAGAACACGAGATACACGACATTCTGGAAATCCCGCTCGAATACATTGTCGCTCGGAGCAGCGGGATACGGCAGGCTTGCGAAAAGAGAAATAAATTGATCCCTCAGCGTGTCCGTATCGCCCGCTTCCACAGCGTCATCGATAGCAAAAATATCATTGTTCGCGCTCTGGCGTTTCAGATTGAGGTATTCGGTGGCAAGGCTATTCATAAATCCATACTTCACCTCGTCATTCGGATATCCAAGCACGAATCGCTCGCGCCGCTCGTCATAGTCCTTTATCGTGAGATAGCCCGACTGATAGAGCAGAGGCACGATGTCGGGATTGTCGGGACGATAGTCCGAGATTCCGTCTTCGGACGCATAAAGCGAGCCGTCGCTGAACCGCTTTGGATTGAAGCCCATTTCGTTGAGCCGTTTCACCAAGAATGTCGGCGTTCCCGTGCCGAACCAGAACTTGCCGAACTTGAGAGAACTGAACGCGTTAATCAAACTGAACGGGTTATAGATATTTTCACACTCCTGCGAAAACTTGTAGCCGTCATAAAGCCTCTTGAGCTTCTGCAAACAGCCTTCCCGCGTCAGATGGTTCTTCGCCGCCAATGCGTCGATTTCGGGAGCGAACGTCGATTCAAGCTCGCTCTGCGTGATTCCGCAGATTTCAGCATACTGCGAGTGCATAGAGATGTCTTGCAGCTGGTTCAAGTCGCTGAAAATCGACACCTTGCTGAACTTCGTCACTCCCGTGAACAGCACAAACCGCAGATAGCCGTCGCAGTCTTTCAGCACGGCGAAAAAGCCCTTGTACAACGCCCTGTTCGCCTCATCCTGCTCGGAGCTTCCGCCGATGTTCTTCAACAGCGGATTGTCGTACTCGTCGATGAGGACGGCGACCTTTCGCCCTGTCTTCTCGTTTGCGTTTTTGAGTGTCTCGAAGAATCTTCCTGGAAGGTCATTTGAATCGCCTTCTTGGAGTCCATACTTTTGCTCAAAGACAGAAAGAGACCTGTTCAGAGTCTTGCGAAGCCCGTCCGTCTGCGTGAACTCGCCTCCCGCAAGAGAGAACTTCAACACGGGATACTCTATCCAATCTTTCTCCAGATTCTCTATCGCAAGTCCTCGGAACAGATCTTTCTTGCCGAGAAAATACGCTTCGAGCGTCGTGATTAAAAGGCTCTTTCCGAATCTTCGCGGACGGCTCAAAAAGTACGGACACTCATTTTTTGCGAGATTGTAGATAATCTCTGTCTTGTCCACATACACAAATCCGCTTTCGCGAAGCTTTGTAAAATCCTGTATGCCAATCGGCATTTTTCGCGCGTTCATCATATCCTTATTCTATCACACTTCCGCTGCAATTGCCATTAAGCTAGAAACTTATTGACAAGAAAAACAACCGCCCGCAGATACGACTGCGGGCGGCTCCGGCAGTGCCGTGCGTGCACGGCGCGGCGAGCCGAGATGCCAGCCCTGCACCAGCTTAATCTTCTTGTAGTCGCCGAACAGCCCGAACATCTTCTTCAAAGAAAACGCAGAATTTAGGAAGTAAACAATAATTTAAGCCGATGTTTGCAACACAATATCCATAACTTCCTTGAAGAACTGCGTGAGGATTTCCTGCTTTACGCAAGGACACACATCATCAGCACACAGTTTCTCATAACTTTGCTTATTCAAGATAAAACAAAAATTCGCATTATCAGGAAATTTATCTAACCTATCAAGATAGATACCATGTGCACTCTGTTGATTTTCATACATCTCGCTTAACTTCTTTTGATTTGTTTTCGAACAGAAGGATATCTTCTATCAGTTTTGGAAGAGGTAATTCTCTGTTTCTGATAAAGGCATTTTCTACTATGCTGTACTTTTCTTTTTCTTTACAGACTTCGTTTATCGCTTCAGTTAAAGCTTCTT
>JAFUDX010000001.1 GCA_017464425.1 Treponema sp. | reverse complement strand
CTAGAAAAACAAACTCTATTAAGCAGGAAATTTATTCAAATTTGATAATGCATGACTTCTGTAGGATAAATTCGTCCCTTGCAGAAGTCAAAAAAAAATAAGGACATAAAACCTCAGAAAGTAAATTTCTCAACCGCTGTTGCTATTTGCAAAGCTTTCTTAAGAGGCTTGTGTCCTGCAGAAAATGTAATCTATTTGATTTCAAAAAATCTTCTGCCAGAAAGACCTGGTCGCTCCTTTGCATTGGAGTTAAAACCCAAATCATGCACCTGTTTCGGTTACAGGGCGGCTTAAATTAACGGCATTGGCCCATAGCCCGTAGCTCCGTCAAAAGAAAAAGCTCCGCGCCAATCGCAGAGCTTTCCATTGTATTGTCCGCATGACAGAAAATTCACTTTCTAGTTCTTTGCCGTGAAATAGCCTAGTGCAGTTGCCGTGTCGATTCGGGCGTATTGCTTTCCCGTGTGATTGCTTGCATATACCGTACCGTTTCCGCCGACAAGTTTTGTGCAATCCGTAAATATGCCAGAAGATGTTTCCAAAGTCGATGCATTATTCCAGTCGCTGCCAGATTTCGCGTAAATCGTGGTGAGAGCGGTGCATTTATTGAACATATTTCCCACATCGGTGACAGCACTTGTGTCGAATGTACTTATATCGGCACTTGTGAGCGACTGACAGTACTGGAACATAGCGTGAAGCGTTGTTACTTTGCTCGTATCAAATTTTGACAAATCAAGTGAAGTGATTTTGTAGCAGCGGTTGAACATGTAGCTCATGCTTGTCACATTTTTTGTGTCAAAATTGCTGACATCAAGAGATTCAACTTTTTCGCAGTTTTGGAACATCGTCTGCATGGTCGTAACTTTGCTTGTATCAAATTTACTGACATCAAGTTGTGTGAGGGAAGAGCATTTGTTGAACATATAACTCATATCCGTCACATTGCTCGTGTCGAAATTACTCACATCGAGTGAAGTGAGTGCACTGCATTCGTAGAACATACTCTTCATTGTCGTTACTTTGCTTGTGTCAAATCCGCTCACATCGACTTCTTTGAGTGCAGAACATTGATAGAACATGCCGTTCATCTCCGTGACATTGCTCGTGTTGAATTTGCTTACATCAAGACTTTCAAGTTTTGAACAACCATAGAACATAGAACTCATATCTGTGATGCTGCTTGTGTCAAAATTTTCGCCGAATGTGACTTTTTCAAGTGAAGTGCAGCCAGAAAACAGTGCTTGTAAGCTCGTGATGTTCGGATTGCTTTTCAAATCAAAACTTGAAAGGTTGATTTCTTTGAGAGCGGCACATCCCCTAAACATTCCGTTAATCGCCTGAATTTTGTTTTCGGAATCGCTAAAATCGTCTTTACAGCTTGCAACGCTGAAAGCACTCACATCGATTGATTCAAGAAGCGGGCATTCTGCGAACATATTTGCCGTTTCGATGACGTTTTCTGTGTTGAAGCTTGATACATCAATCGAAGTGATTTTTGAGCAAGTGCGGAACATGTAAATCATCGTGGTCACATTGCTCGTGTCAAATTTGCTCAAATCAAGTGAAGTGAGTGATTCGCAGTTTCGGAACATATTCCGCATGTTTGTGACTTTTGCCGTGTCGAACGAACTGACATCAACAGAATCAAGGCTTTTGCAGCCGTAGAACATACTCTGCATATTCGTGACATTGCTTGTGCTGAAATTTGAGCCGAATGTGATTTTTGCGAGGGCAGTGCAACCGTTGAACATAAAGCTCATGTCAGTCGTATCGCTTGTGTCAAAGCCTGAAAGGTCGATTGAAGCGAGCGTTGCGCAGTCTTTGAACATGTTGTGCGCGCTGTTGCCGAGCGGGATTCCTTTTTCTGAATCGGTGTAGCCTTCGGCGTAGTAGTAGACCTTCGTGCCTTCGCGCCACAGTGTTGCGTTCGAGAGATTTTTAAGAATGTAGGCTTGAATTGCCGCCGCGCGAGAAGATGATGACGGCGGCGTTTTTGAGGGAAGAATTTCCGTGATGCTTTCATCGGTAAGCAGATTTTCGGTCAGCACCGCGTTGACATCTTTTGTTGAGTCATCGATAGTTGTTTCAGTGACTTCCCGTGTGTCAGTTTCGGTTGATTCATCGTCTGCGCAGGCAAAAAAACTGAGTGAAGCAAGGGCTGCAAGCGTGAAACAGAATTTTCGGAATACTTTTTTCATGTAATTTCTTCTCCCATAAAAATATTTCTTTAATTCTATAACTTCATTCAGTCAAAAAGTTGGATTTTCCCGTTTTTTTTTTTTTTGCAATTCTGACATTTTTATATAATTTCACATTTCAGTTTTCAGATTTTCAATTTTCCCTTTTCACTTTTCCGTTTTTCTGTTACATTTTCTGACATATAAAAACAGATGTTACGGTTAGATGACTGATGACAGACTCGTCAAGGTTTCAAAAATCCATGCGTACTGTCTAACGAGTTCACGAACGCTCCTAAGTCTACATCAGAAGTGACTCAATGAAAAATCCAATTTTTTATTCTCTCATTTTTAGGAGTTCGTTATGAACAAGTACGCAAAGCGTTATCTTATTGACGCGTTGAGTGGTATGGCGCAGGGATTGTTTGCTTCATTGCTTATCGGAACAATCATCAAGACTTTGGGGCAGCAGCTATTGCGGCTCGGCACAAATCCCGTCTTTCAGTTTTTGGTCGATGCGGGAAATTTTGCGACGGATAGCCATGTCGTTGGCGCGGCTATGGCGGTTGGAATCGGTTTTGCGATGAGTGTTCCCGCGCTCGTGCTTTTTTCGCTCGTTGCTGTCGGAAGCGCGGCGAATGTGACGGGCGGGGCGGGAGGCCCGTTGGCTGTCCTCGTGATTGCGATTGCGGCGGCGGAGCTTGGAAACTTGGTGAGCAAAAAAACGAAGGTTGATATCATCGTCACTCCGCTCGTTACGATTCTTGCAGGTAGCCTTCTTACGGTGCTTTTTGCCCGCTACATCGGTCTTGCGGCTAGCTCTATCGGAAACATCATCGTGTGGGCGACGAAATTGCATCCGTTCGTTATGGGAATCATCATTTCGGTGATTGTGGGAATCGTCCTCACGCTCCCGATTTCCTCTGCGGCGATTTGTGCGGCTCTCGGTCTTGTAGGATTAGCGGGCGGTGCGGCTGTCGCGGGTTGTTCTGCGCAGATGGTCGGCTTTGCGATTCTTTCGTTCCGCGAAAACGGGTGGGGCGGAATTCTTTCTCAGGGCTTGGGAACGAGCATGCTTCAAATGCCGAACATCATCAAAAATCCCAAGATTTGGATTCCGCCCACGCTCGCTTCGGCGATTACAGGCCCGATTGCAACCTGCCTTTTCAAAATGGAAATGAACGGCGCGGCGGTCTCTTCGGGAATGGGAACGTGCGGCTTGGTCGGTCAGATTGGCGTGATTGCAGGCTGGTATTCTCCGAGCGAGGCGGCTTTATCTCACGGGGCACAGGCAATCGCTCCGACGGCATTTGACTGGCTTGGGCTTATTCTCGTGTGCTTTATCTTACCGGGCGTGCTTTCATGGGCATTCGGGCTTCTTTTGCGCAAAATTGGTTGGATAAAGGAAGGCGATTTAACGCTTGAGTAAAGAACACGGAATTTACTCCACTACGATATACGCTTTTTGATTCGATGAAACGCCAGTTGTGTTGAATGTAATCGTTGCTTCACTACTGGTGGCCGTTCCGATAATCTGTGCGCTTATTCCGTACGGGCGAAGTTCCACCTGGCTGTTATAGCCGTACAGATAGGGACCATCGAATTTGTAGTATGTGGTGGAATTTTTGCAGTCAGCATATGTTTCGGGAAGAACACTGGCAAGATTCCACAAATCAATTGGTTCAAGCGAATATGTGTAGCCGTTCAGCGTGCATTCAGAATCCGAAAGCGTTTTATTGAAAGTCACGCTCGCATTTGAAATCACGCATGAAAGCGCATAGTTTTTTAAAAGTGCTTCCATTGTAGTCTCGCTTGCTCCTGTCGCAGAAAGTGCCTTTAGAATCGCTTTTTCATCCGCGTAGGCATTTGTGGCAAATTCATTTAAAAGTGCTATCCCGCCGTAATTCCGCACAAGCCATGCTCCGAACGCGTAATTGTTTGCGTATGAATAATACACTTCGGGAGACGATGATTTGTATTCAAGGCCGACATCAGCATAGTGGCGGTTAAAGAGCGGAAGCCGTGAAATAGGGCTGTCTTCTTCACAAAAATCAGAATCCAAATCACACAATGTTGTATACATCACATCTTCGCAGAGCATCGACTTCATTTCATTGTATGCCGTTGAAGAATCCACACCGTTTTCCATTGATTTTACGCCGAAGTCAATCATATGCTGGAATTCATGGGCAAGAGTAGAATAGACCGTGCTCGTATAGTTTGCCGCAAAATACCCGTCGATGTAAAAATATTTTCCTTTGTTTGAATACTTGTAGACGGAATTGCTTGTTGTCAGATAAAAATAATCCTTCGCATAAAAATATCCCACGATGTCACCAGAATTCTCACCGTTTGCGTAATCTTTTCCAATGTCATAGACGACGATGTTCACCAGTTCGCCTGTTTCGCTGTAGTCGCTCATTGCAACTTGTGAGGAAAACGATGTGTTTGTCGAAAGATTGTTTGATTCTTCGCCAAACACTGCCCTGATTTTGTCATACATTGTGTCAAAATTTGCCGCGAGCTTTTCTGCGATTGCGGAATTGATTTTTTCGCCGCCCGCGTTTCCATTCGTCCAGTTGTCAGAAACAACCCATACCGCGCACTTTTCGCCCACAGCCCGTAAAATCGCCGTTTCTGCCTTGAATGTTGAAATACTTGCGTCCTGATCGACATAAATTGAGCGACTCGCCGTTCCCACATCGCTCTGCGTGTAGGTGGCAGGCGTGACCGTTGTAAGCGAAGTTGTGGCGGCTCGTGATTCGTTTTCTGAAATCTGGGGAAGCGAAAGATTGAGTGAAAGGCTTGTGCAGTCGTGTCGGGGGCCGAATCCTCCGTGCGAAGAAGTACCTGATGATGAAGTTCCTGAGGAAGAAGATGATGATGAATCTCCGTTTGAAAGAGAAATTCCCGTTGCGCCCGTAACATATTTTGTGTATGAAGATGAAATCGTCGCAGATGTTGGATTTGTTTTTGTCAGATAGAGCGTTCTGCCCGCAGAAAGGCCTGAAATCGTGACGGATGAAGTTGCGCTTGAAATTTCAAAGACGGACTGTGCCGCTTCCGTTACGGTATAGTTTACTGAAGAAGATGAAGATGAGCTTGCTTCTGTTGAGCTGTCGCTTGCTGATGAGTCGCTCGTTTTTCCTGTCGTTGTGCTTTCAGACTCTGATGACGTCGTTTCGTCAGAGGAAATGTTTGTGCAGGCAGTGAGAAATAAAACAGTGATACTAATCAAAAAAATCGTTCGTTTCATGGTTGCACCTCGCGTTCTGAAGATACATACAGTATAGCGCGTGCAAAAATCAGCTTCATGTGAAGTGCGTGAGAGAAAAATAAGAAAAAAGTTAGAAGCAGGTAGCAGGTAGCAGGTAGCAGTGTGCAGTTAGCAATTAGAAGTTAGAAGTTGGAAGTGTGCGGTGGTTTAAATTTTTTCTCGTTTTGGTATAATGAAAGCATGAATAAAATTGAAATTAAATGCGTTGCGCAGAATGGCGCGAAAATTCCTGAATATAAGACGAGCGGGGCGGCGGGGGCTGATGTGTGTGCGCTCCTTTCCGAGCCTCTGGTAATCAAAAAGGGGAGCCGCGCGATGATTGGAACGGGGCTTTTTTTTGCGATTCCCGCTGGCTATGAAATTCAAGTGCGGCCTCGTTCAGGCTTAGCGGCAAAGAACGGCGTTACGGTTTTGAACACGCCGGGCACGATTGATTCTGATTATCGTGGTGAACTTAAAGTCATTTTAATCAATCTCGGAGATGAAGATTTTACCGTGAACAATGGCGAGCGAATTGCGCAGATTGTCGTTGCTCCCGTTACGCTTGGAAATTTCGTGCCGGTGAGCGAACTTGACGAAACCGAGCGCGGTTCAGGCGGATTTGGCTCAACAGGAAAATAATGGCACGCCCCATCTGGAAGTTAAAACGCTTCCTCAATAAAAAAAAGACAGAGATTCTCAAAAAATTTCGTGGCTTGTATGTCGTTAAGCGCGTTATCGTTTCCCTGATTTATTTTCGGCGGACATGGGCGAGGAGCAATTTACGAAAAAATCTTGAAGAAGCGGGCAAAACATTCGCTCAAAAATACAACGATTTTAACCTCCTCAATTCGATTTCGCATGGAATTGCACATTTTTTTTATGCCGTGCGATTGCGGCGGGCGGGGAATTTTTTTCAGACTTCAATGCAGGAAGAAAACGGAATCAACCGCCATGTGCTTTTCCGCTATTTGATGAAAGAATTGTTCCTGTACTTTTTTATTGCATTTATCTTCTTTTTTATGGTCTTTTTTGTGAATCAGATTTTGCTCGTTGCTGAAAATATTCTTAAAAAACATGTGCCCGTTATTGATGTCATGCGCCTTATTACCTATTCGCTTCCGATGGTCATTGCGCAGTCGGCTCCGTTTGCTACGCTCGTCGGTTTTTTGATGTGCTTGGGGCGGCTTGCGAGCGAGAACGAAATCTTGATTTTGCGGGCGAGCGGGCAGAATTACCGCATGATTTTAAAGCCCGTTTTGATTTTGGGGATTTTGATTTCTTTTGCTTCGTTTTTCGTGAACGACTATCTTTTGCCGCTTGGTACAATCAACTACAACAAACTCTACCGTTCGATTCTCACTTCAAATCCTGCCGTTGAGCTTGAATCGAATTCAATCAAGCGCACGAATGATAAAACGCTCGTGATTGGCGATGTTTCGGGCGAAAATGTGAGCGATTTGATTTTCTTTGACACGGATTCTGATGGCGGGCAGCGGATTATCGTGGCGGACGCTTCGATGGTCAAAAAATCTTCGGCTGCGGGCGTTTTGATGAAGCTCATTATGAATGATGCGAGCGTGGTGATGTTCGACCATGACAAAAAAAATGACTACGATGTGCTTACGAGCGAAAATGTGGAGCTGAACATTTTTGAATCCACCTTTCTCGAAAACGACCGTGCCATTTCTCCGCGCGAAATGACGAGCTACGACTTGTACAAAGAAATCAAAGCGATGAAAAACGATGCGGAAGTTACGCAGAAAAAACGGAACCGCTACAATCTTGAAATGGCGAAAAAATTCTCCATGCCGTTCGGCTCGATTTTCTTCGCGATTTTAGCCCTTCCGCTCGCGCTCATTTTCGGAAAGCACAACGGGCAGACGATTGGCTTGATTATCGGGCTGTTCATTTCGCTTTTTTACTGGGCAGTGAGCATTGTCGGGCAGATTTTCAGTTCGCGCACGGGCGTGTATGGCATTACGACGATGTGGGCGCCGAACATTCTCATTGGCGTGGCGGGCATTTTGTTCTATCTGAGGCTCTTGCGAAAATGAAACTTGTCGAATACCTGTTCAGAAAAGTCATTCCTCTTTTTGTGGGTGCGCTCGTGTTCTTTGCGCTCGTGCTGATTCTCGTTGATTTGATGATGAATCTCTGGAATTTCATTTCAAACGGTGTTCCAGGTCTTAAAGTTTTGCGGATTATGGCGTTGTATTTGCCGAAGTGCTTTTGGTATGCCGCGCCGATTGCCATGCTGTTTTCGGTTTCGTACACATTGAGTGATTTGTACGCGAACAATGAGTTGATTGCGGTGTTCGCTTCGGGTGTTTCGCTCACGCGCTTTACCTTTCCGCTTTTGATTTTTGCGTTCGGCATGAGTTTCGCGCTCTTTTTCTTTGATGACAAACTCGTAGTTCCCACCTTTGCCAAAAAAACGGCGGAGCAGGAGGAAGTCTTAAAAAAAGACAAAACCTTAAACAATGACAAAATCGTCATTTTGAGTGAAAACAGCAAAATCTGCTACAAGGCTGAATTTTACGATGATGCCGCAAAACGGCTTACTTCGCTGTTTATCATCATTCGGAATGATGACAAAACATTGAATTCAATTATCCGTGCAGACTCTGCTTCATGGCGCGATGAAAAATGGATTCTTTCAGGCGCGATTCAATACACTTTAAAAGACGGTACGATTACGGCGGGAAGTGTCACGAACGAAAACCGTGACCGCCTCACCGAGCCGCCCGAAACTTTCCAAAACAATGTCATCAGCGTGGAAACGGTCGATTCTGCGACGGCGAAAGTGTACATCGAGCACTTGCAGAAAGCGGGCTTGCCGTTCGCCGAGCCGTTGAGCCTCTACTACAAAAAATATTCGTTCCCGTTCATTTTGTTCATCGTCGTGTTTTTGTCGGTCGGCTTGAGCGGAAAAACCCGCAAAAATGTCATGCTCATGAGCCTTGCCTCGTGCATCAGCGCGGCGGTTTTGTTCTACGTTACGCAGATGATTACGATGCTGCTCGCCAAATTCGGTGCGATTTCCCCGTTCATGGGCGCATGGTTCCCCGTGTTCATGTTCGTCGTGATTGCGGCGGTGGTGCTCCGTTACGCAAGAACATAGGGCAAAACTAAAACTTTACCGTTCCCCCAATCGTTGCGGTGGCGGTGAGCGTGGCGATTTTTCCCCAGTTGGCGTAGTAGGCGAGACCAAAATCCGTGTTTATTGAAATGTATTTTGTCGCTTGTGTTTCCGTTGCGTGCGTGTAGGCCAGATTGTATTTCCTTGTGGGAGAAGCACTTGATGAAGAAGGACTTGCGCAACGTGCGATTGCATTCAGACTGTCTGTTTTGGTGATTTTTGAGATATGCCCGGCTTTTTCACTGCTAAAAATGCCGACAATCCCTTTGGTAAGTGAGTGCTCTGCATTCCGTTTCCAGATGAGCGTGTATTTTGCTTTCCAATCCTCGCTTCCTTCGAGCGAGCCTTCAAATCCGTTTTTGAGATAATTTTGGCTCGTAAAATAAAATGTCGCCTGTACATAGCCAGAAAGAATGAACGACCATTGTGACGGTGCTTCACGCGGGATTTTTACGGCGGCGGTGAGCGAAGACGCATATTCGTCGTGTGAAAAAGATGAAAAAAGCGGAATCGTTCCGTTTTTGCCGAAAATGTTGAGTGCAGTATAGTTCATGGTATTTTTGAGCTGATAAAAATCCGCCGTGCTCGTTCCTGCCGTAATGTCACGCGTGGCTTCAAATTTTGCCGATTGCGGAATGAAAAAATCGTATTTGTTTGCAAAAAATGCCCGCTTCCAAGTGAATGCATACGCGCCCGTGTATGATGATGAATCTCGTGGTGTTTCAAAGACTTCTCTGACAAGATGTGTGCTCGCTAAATCATATATCGGAAGTGCGGTAAAAAAATATGATTTTTCGGAAAGAGAAGCCTGCAAGTCGTTTGTGTCGCGTTTGTATGAGCCGCCTTTTTCTGTTTCTTGCGTGCTTGCAGTCGTTTTTTTCCATGAAAATGAAAATGTGTTCTTTGAAATCTTAAACGGAAGGTCGAATCCGCCCTTTGTGGTGTCGGTGAATGTCGTTTTTGCTGATGATTTGTAGTCGCCGTCCGTTTCAAAACTGAGCGAGGGAGAAAATGAAAGAAAATCGAATTTGTAGTTTACTGCCGCATCCATGCCAACCGTGCGTTTTGAGGCTTTTTCGTCGCCCGTGTCAAAACTGAAAGCGGTGATTTTTTTCCAGCCACCTGCGTAGTTTTCCGTTTTGAATTTTTCTTTTTTGTTTTGTGATGATGAAGAAGACGCATTGGTCGGAATTTTTTGTGAAATTTTTGCGTTTGAAGTCAGATTGAAATTTCCGATTTTAAAATTCGCTTTTCCTTTTGCGTTTTGTGAAAGTGCCCACGAGTCTGAGCGTGCCTTTGTCTCCGCGCTTAGTTCCAGCGGCACGAAAACTTTTGCGAAGTCGATTTTTGCCGCGTTTGCCTTTTCAAGACTTTCTTCTGCCGCTGAAAAATTGTAATTTTCAGAAAGTGAGAGCATGCCGAAGAGCGGTTTTTCTGTTTCAAGCGAGTGACTTGCCCCGTCCAACGCGTTTTTTTGCGTGGAATAAGACGATTTTGCGTTTTGGTAGGCGTTTGAAATTGCCGCGTTTGCGTTCACTTTTATGTTCGTGAGCGTGAAGCCTAAATTTCCCGTTGAACTGACTGATTTTTCCTTCGCTGCGCCATCTTCTGTTTCAAGCGAGGTCGAGACATTTCCTGTCGCATGTGCAGAAAAATCTTTTAAAATCGTGTGATGTTCTGTTTTAAGAATTTCCCCGTCAATTTTGTAGCCTGTGGCAACTTTGTCTTGCAGAATGACAAACGGCGTATTTTCGCTTAAAAACAGTTCGTCGAATGAAAGCGAGCCGTTTTCGCGCGTGGTGACGGTGATTTCGATTTTTGTCGGAAGAATATCACGGTCAAGGCTCGTGAGTTTTGAAGAAGTGCCGCCCGTCAAATCAATCGTGTACTCGTTCCAAGATGATGAAGGCGAATCCACCGTGTAGACGAGGGCATTTTTTTTGATTCCGTTTGCTTGCATGCGTGAAAGCGTGATTTTCACGGACTCAGCGTTTTCTGCCTTCAAAAAGAAAGAAAGTTTTTTATATTCGGACAGAGTGACTTCAGAAAAATACCGAGAGAATGTGAGTTCTTGGCTTTCCGTTTGCTCACCCGAAAAATTCCAGTCAAAATACTGCACATAATTCGTGCTTGAAGAAGAGCTGTTGAATTTTTTGATTTTTGATGAAGAAAGGCTTGCGTCGCTCGTCTGATAGTTTGCGGTCGCAACATCGGCTTCTGTTTCAACGGCAAACACGAGTTCGCCTGCCTCATACGGACCTAAAAAAATCGTGCCTGTTTGGGGAATTGAAGCCGTGTCGCTTGCCGTCAGAATGAATCGCGCGTTGAAGTTTTGCAGATGGGAAATCGCGCTTCTGTCTTCGTCCGTGAGCGTGATTTTTACGATTTGCCAGCCCGATTGTGCAAAATCGAACGGATTTTTTACCTGTTCGCCTGTGCTGTCAGAAATTTTCCATGTCGGAATCTTTTCAGATTCTTCGAGCGAAAAATCATCGTCTGATGAAACACCTAATTGCAGATAAAGCGCACAGTTTTCCATGTCAAAATCTTGTGTACTGTCAGGATTTTTTATCGCAATTGAAAAACTAGAGGCATTAGAAAGAATTTGATTTACGCCCGGTGTGTAAATGGTACGAGCCGCCCACGCTTGGTTTTCGCCCGCGCCTGCCGTAAGTCCCTGAAAATCCCATTCCAACGGCACGGCATAGCCTGAAATTTCTGAATCGGTTACCCCATCGCGTGCTTCAATTGAGCCATTTTTTTCTGATTTTAATTCAATTGAAGTGATTACGCTTGCATTTTTTTCATTCAAAGTGGGAGAAAAGCCGCTCGGCAAATCAACGCCGGCCGTTTTTGAAAGGTAGTGCGTGTCAGTTTCTTTGTCGGAATTGCCTAACATGCGGTAGAGCCCCGTTGTGTTCGTGTTTTCGTAGGTTGCCGCCGCCACATTCGAGGCAAAAAAACGTTCGCCCGTGTAGGAAAATTTGGTTGCGAGCGTGGCAAATCCCGTCTGAGTGCTTGATGAATCAGAAAATTCCTTTTCAGGCGAATAACTCCACCGCCCAGACGCGGAAATGTCGGCTGAAACGCGGTCGGTAAAATCATATTTGAATCCACCTGCCGCCACGACCGCCCCCGACTCACTGTCTTCGCTTTCTTCATACCACCGCGCCGTAATGTGGTCGCTCGTTCCCACCGCGCTTGAAAGCGTAATCGTGCCAGATTCTTCATCGAATCGCGCTCCCGTGTCAATCACGCCGTTTTTGTAGACCGTCACCGTTCCTGCCACCGCGTCCGTTCCGATTTCAAAGCGATTTACAGGACTAAAACTGCGCACTTGAAGCACTTTTCCAGAAACAGAATCAGAACCGCCCAAATACACCTGCGGATTTTCACGGGCAAGCGGAAACGCAGAATGAATCAGTTTTTCAGCTTCATCGGTCGCCTCATCATCAGAGAGGTACACATCAGCGTAGAGATGATTGGCATAAAAAAAATCCGTCTGGACAAACGCTGTGTCATCGTCATCAATCACAACCGCGTAATCAGAATCAGCTACTCCGCTCATCTTTTCCGCAATCTGCGCATCACTCGCACTTGAAGAGCCACAATCATAGCGGGAAGCCACCGCAAACGGCGAAAACCCTGACGGATGCTGCAAAAACAAGCAATCCTCGCCGTCAATGGAATAGAAAAGTTCTCCCGTCGCCTTTCCTGAAGAAAGACTTTCCTTTGAATCACGAACGAACATCTTATAGAAATAACTGCTCACTGCTAACCGCTCATTGCTCACTGAAAACCACTTTTCCACTTTCTCAAAAAAACTTTCAAAATCCCCCTGCGCCACGCTTCCATAAAAAGTTACCGCCACCGCTGGAAGCACGCCATTTTTTTTATACGCCTTTGCATCCTTTGAAAGGAGAATCTGATTTTGGCTTGCGATGAGCACATACTGGCTTTCATCAAGTTTTTTGTATTTTCTGCCCTTGCTGTCTTTGTAGTCGCCCGAAGAAGACTCGACATACACGGCTTTGATATTCTGAACGAGCGAAAATTTTGGCAAAAAGTATTGATTTCCCGTGTTGTAGGCAGACAATGCGATTTCATTGATTGAGACAGAATTTTTTCCGTACCAGGTCTTTTTGTGTACTTCCAATAAATCGTAGCGAACCGCTGAATCAGCCTGCCAGTTTTCGCCCTTCCAATTGAACGAAATTCCTGGTGCCTGATTTTCACCACCGCCAATCCCGCGATTCACATCATCAACAGAATAAATTGACGGGAATATGATTTTTCGGTTTGAAACGCGTGCGTGCTTTAAGTAGCCGTCGCCGATGTAGCCTGCCGCCACGGTGTTTTTGGTGAATTCGTCGGCAAAAGCGGCTTCAAAATACCAGTGATGGTTCAATAAAAAATAGAGGCTTAAATCCACATTCTGCGCAAAGACAGGCGTGTTCGTAGAGAGCGTGGGCGTTGTCCCGAATCCAAACGAATAGGTCGCGCCACCCGTAATCGTGCTTTTCCAGTAGCCTTCGGCAAAAAATTCTACATTCTGCTCGCCAAAGTCCTTGTTAAAGAGCGAAACGAATTCACCAGAATCAGAAAGCGGCAGTTTTGATGTGTCAAAGACGATACCCGCCGCACCATCCGCCTCTTTTTCGGTTTTGGTCGGAAGTTCCGCATATGATTTTTGAATCGGAAGCAGGGCAAGGAGCAGGGCAACTGATGTCGTTCCCAACAGCCGCGCCTTCGTGATTTTTAAAGACGGGTCTTTTTCCTGCGCTTTTAGAATCGCGCTTTCAAGCTTTCGTTTTTTTTCATCGCCAAAGTCAAACAACTCTTGCTGACGGGGCGTGGTGTCGTCTTCAAGATTTTGCATCGCCACGCCCAAAAGACGAATTCCGAGCCGCGCATCGCGTTTTTTTTCCAGCAGAGCCTTTGCCCGCTCAAACAAATCGTCAACCGAAGAAACATATCGCTCGCTTGTCGTCTGAACGCTCACCGTCGAAAAATCTTCGTAGCGGATTTTAAGAGCAACCGTCGTACTCCGCACCTTTTCGCGTAGGCTGCGGAACATGACCGTGTGGCACAAGTCCAAAATCGCCGTTTCGATGATTTCTGGATTCGTCAAATCGTATTCGTAAGTGTTTTCCGCACTGATTGACCGCGATTTTGGCTCGGCTCGAAAATCCGCGCCTTCGTTTCCACGCACCGAATGATACAAAAACGAGCCAGCCGCATTTCCGAACAGGCTTTGCAAAAGTTTTTCCGAGCGCGTGTAGATGTCGCGCGTGGTTTTGATTCCGTATTGCTCCAGTTTTGCGAGCGTTTTTTTGCCCGCGCCCCACACTTTGGTGAGCGGGAGCGACAGCATGAATTCAGTTTCGCCCCCAAAAGGCACAATCGTAAGTCCGTCAGGTTTTTGTAAGCCTGAAGCAATTTTCGCGCAGTATTTTGTGGAAGCAAGCCCCACCGAAACGGTTAATCCTGTTTTTTCAAATACTTCTTTTTTGAGGCGACGCGCCGTGTCTTCGGGTGAGCCAAAAAGCCGTTCCGTGCCCGTCAAATCAATGAACGCCTCATCAACGGAAATCTGCTGAATGTCGGGCGAGTATTCCCTAAAAATCGCCATCACTTCTTCGCTCTTTTCGTGGTAGCGTTTCATGCGCGGGCGCAGATAAATCCCGTTTGGACACAATTTTACCGCCTGAAAGGTGGGCATTGCCGAGTGCACGCCAAATTTCCGTGCTTCATACGAGGCAGTAGAGACAACGGAACGGCGGTCGGTCGGAAGCCCTCCCACAATCACGGGCTTTCCTTTGTATTCGGGGTGGTCAAGTTGCTCGACAGAGGCGAAAAATGCATCTAAATCAACATGGAGAAAAACGGTGTTCACTTATTCGACCTTCAGCTCCCGCGTTTCAGAGCGGAATGTATGCGGCATTTCTGTCCGATACAGTGCCGTAATTTCAATTTTTGCCCGTGCGCTCACATCACAGGCATAGTCAATCGTAATTTCTTTGGGCGGAAAATCGGGAATCGTAAATGAATAGACATCACTTCTGCCTTTGTCTGAAATCACGGTATAATCATAAATTGAATCGTAAATCGGGTGCTCCGTATTGATTCCGTACAGCATGACCGTATAGCGCACTGCCTCATCGTTTGACTGAATGGCAATGTGGTTCGTATTCATACCCGAAAAACTGTCCTTGCTTAATTGCGCCGTGAGCGTGTTTCTTTCCTCTTGAACGATTTTTGTTTCAATTTTATTCATGCGCCGCTCAGCAGGCTTGTAAATAAACTGGGAAATAGAAAAAATCAGACTAAAGACGAATGTCAAAACGAGAGCCGTTGAGAACACATCGTTAAAAATGATTCGCTTCATTGAATAGCCTTTGCCACCTGCATAAATGTTCATGAACATCAAGATTTTAAGCCACATGATTTGGAACGGGAACATGGCAAACGCGAGCAACAGGTTTCCAATCGGGTCGCAAAAAATCGACACCGCCAATTCCGCATCCGTTGCGTTTTTGATGATGATGTAAGCGTACGGCATAAACGGAATCGCCATCAAAATAAAGAAGAACACCAAAATTCCGAGTTTTTTTGCCGAGCGGGAAATGTAAATGATGATGTATTCAATCGCAAAAATGACGAACAGTGTTAAATCCCGCGTAGAAAACAGGAAAATATTAAAAATCGAGACGACCGAAAGCAAATAGCCGTACACAAACGCCGTGACCGAAAATTTTAAAATTTCCTGAACGGCAAACAAAATCGAGATAAAGGTAAGCGAAAAGACGATTTTGATTCCGAACTGAAACACGGGATTGATAGAAAAATTGGATGAGAAAAATGCGACGATATTCTGCCCCAAAACGAGCGACAAAAATGAAATTCCTACCGTAATCGGAATCATGTAGCTGGATTTTATGAATTCATACTTTTGTCGCTCACCATGCGAGCCGGTAAAAGAAAAAACGCACAAAATCAGAATCGTAAGCAGGCCCACGCACAGACAGATGATGATAATCGTGCGCTCATTGATAAAAATTCCCTTGAAAATATTGGCGCGGTCGAGGTACAAATAGTGCATGTCCCATTCTTCCGTGCCTTCAAGCGTATAATTCTGGGCAAAATTTTTGAGAACGGAGAGATTTTTGCTTCCATTAAAATCAATTCCAATCGCAGGAATGTCATTTTCAAAAAAATACGAAAGCCGCTCTTCGCCACTTAAAATGCCGAGCCGGTAAATTGCAGAAAGCGTATCCTCAAAAGTGAATCGGTTCCGCGTCTCAAAAAATGAATCGGTAATCCGCTGGGTCAAAAAAAGGGGAGTCGTATGGCGTTTGCTTCCCGTATGAATCGCATTTTCTTTTGAATCGTCGAGGGAAATGATAATCGCACAGACTGAATCAGCATCATCGATTGAAGAAGCAAAAATATGAGAGCCGTTTGGTGAAGAAGAATCTTTGAATTCGGAAAAATCCAACGCCGAAAAAAGCACCGTTGCTCGCCATTCACGCTTTAATTCCTTTATGTAGGTAAGAAAATCAAGAATTTCATCCTCATGTACAAAAAAATCTTCCTGTGTAAAGCAAAAAATCACTTCGTTTCGGAAATTTGCAGATGCTGAAACAAATTCAGCATGACTAATACTCTGAACTGAATTGCTGTCATTCTGGCGAAGGTCAGAATCTCCTTCAAAATCAAGAATTATATTGTACGCAAAATTATCCTGTCCCGTATCGGAAAGCTGCTGTTTGACAGGCGAAAAACTGTGGCGCGAAAGAGAAGATGCTACCGAATTTGAAAGTGAATTTCCGAACGGAATGTGCAAGAATGTTTCCTGAGTTTTTTCTTGAGAGAAAACAGCAAATCCTGCCGATAATAATAGAAGAAAAACAAGAATTTTTCGAAAATTCATCATATAAGAATATAATTTGTCAGTTTACAATTCAAGTACCTTGTAGTACAATGAATAGATAAAAGAACGGGAGAATTTTCATGCCAGCAGAAAAAAAATTCACACTCAATTTGCCATTGAAGGTAATCTTAACGGAGGCGGGTACATCCCACTTCATCAGCAACAACAAAAAGTTGCTCCGAATTAGGCTTGCCGACAATGTTGAGGAATACGGCATCTCATTAAATCCATTCTCCCCGCAGTCAATCCAGAACATGATTATGGTTGACTACATTTCCAAAATCGAAATTTCCATGTCGGAATTCGTGTCTGTGCGTCAGGAAGTCATGGACTTGGCAAAGGTCGTTGTCTATTCAATCCTTTACAAGCAGTTTGACCGTCAGGTTTTCGCCGACTTAATCAAATGTGACTGCGTTCGTAAGCACAACCGTTCCAATCCAAGCGAATTGATTGACGAGCGCACCAAAATCGACGATAAGCAGCTCCGTCTTATGATTGCCAAAAAAGAAAACATCGTTCGTCAGGCAAAAAAAGAAATCCTTGACCCCGTGTGGAAGTCCATCATGGAGAACAAAGAATATTCTTTGGAAGAGCGCAATATTTACCTTCTCATGACCGAAAAATTCCTCAACCGCCTTTCGCTCATGAACTGGTACATCATCATCAAATTTTTTAAAGATAAAGAAGGATTCGCGCAAATCAATATCGCAATCCGTCACCTTTTGCAGATTTACATGGAAAAGTCGCGCGTTGCAGAATATATTTCCATCCTTCTCATGGAACTTGCGCTCAATGCCGAAAATCAGAACCTTAAAAAAGAAGCAAAAGTGCTGTACAACGGCGTTGATGATTTGGACGCGCTTCTTTTTGACCCAGAAGTCCGCTCAAAAATCATCGGCGAGTTAAAGCGCAAGCACGAGTTGGTTTCCCTTTCATGGAAACTCGGCGGTGGCTCAACGGCAATCGGTAAGCAGGGCCGCTTGCAAATCATGGTCTTGAACAAAAATGACGAAAATCAGGAAACAAAGGCCAACATCGAAGACAAAATGGCTGCCGATACCAACAAGCGCTCCCTCATCGATTTTTACCGCGAAATCCCGGACGGGCAGGGCGGCACCGATTTGGGCTTGTACTATCTTTCATATCTTGACGATGCCTGTAAAAAGCTCAATGTCAAATTCGAGTCAATCGTAAACCAATTTGCCAATCAGGATTTGACGGTCATCAACCTCATTTTCAACTTCTAGAATCATGAAGTTTTTTCGTTACTCGCTCATCTTTCTGTTTTCTCTCTTGCTTTTTTCCTGTGCCGAAAGTGAAACCGATGTCGTTTCTGCCTCTGCAAGTACGATTTTTGATTTTACTGATTCAGAAAATCCGCCCGCACAACGACTTGCCGTTTTTTTGCAGGTCACGAATGCCGTGCAGCGCACTGAGTCTTTTTCAGTATTCCATGCACAAACTGGCTATTCATGGAATGTCACTAAGCCAGAAATCTTTACTGGTCTCAACAAGAGCTACGCATTTTCACTCAATTTAAATGCTCCTGAAGGCGAAACTATTCCTACTGGGGAATATGCCGTTACCTATTACGATGCCGCAGGTGGAGATGATGAAATCAAATTTTCCGTCAATTACAAAAAGGAACTGCTTTCTGC
Source organism: Treponema sp. (assembly GCA_017464425.1). Taxonomy (GTDB): domain Bacteria; phylum Spirochaetota; class Spirochaetia; order Treponematales; family Treponemataceae; genus Treponema_D. Next base: position 27,384 of record JAFUDX010000001.1, on the reverse strand, counting down.
AACAGCCGAAAAATGCCGCGATTTTATAACAAATCCTACAGAAAATATCGCGATTTATGACGAGACGGGCGAGCTTCTTTTTATGGGCAAGGCAAAAAACAACTGGAAAAACAACGAAGCCATTCTCAAGGACTATAAACTTGCCTCTACCAAACGCACCTGTTATGTAAGTCCTGGAAATGCCGTCATCTGCTTGCTTCCAGAAGAAAAACTAAAATCAGAAAACTAAGCACAAAAATCTAACTCACGAGAATAAAAATGAGACCGACAATCGCAAAAATCTATCTTGAAAACCTGCGGCATAATTTAAAAACAATCCGCGCAAAAATAAAATCTCCCGCAAAAATGTGCGTGGCAATCAAGGCGGACGCATACGGGCATGGGGCAGTTCAGTGCGCAAAGGTCGCGCTTGAATGTGGCGTTGATTATTTTGCCGTTTCTATCATAAATGAAGGAATTCAGCTTCGCGAGGCGGGAATTAAATGCCCGATTTTGGTTTTGAGTTTGTGCTCACCTGATGAAATGGACGCACTCGTTGAGAATGATTTGACGCCGCTTGTCTTTGATGAAGAATACATCACGGGCATCGCCGTTTCATGCCTCAGGCTCGGTAAAAAAGATTTCCCTGTTCATTTGGCTGTTGACACGGGAATGGGACGGATTGGCTGTCTTCCCGAAGAATCTGCGTTTTATGCGAAGATGATTGAGGACACAAAAGTCCTTCAGTTAGGCGGCATGTGCACACATTTTGCGGTGGGTGACTCTTTAGACGCAGACGACATCGAATATACTAAAATGCAGTTCGAGCGATTTTTGTTTGCAACCGAGCAGGTTAAAAAGCTCGGAATTGATCCCGGAATCCGCCACTGCGCAAATTCCGCACTCACGCTGAATAATCCTGAAATGCACTTGGACATGTGCCGACCTGGAATTATCTGCTACGGCTATTATCCAGGCGATTTGACCTGCGAATATTTCTCAAAAAAAGATGAAGAAATTGAATTAAAACCCGTGATGGCACTTGTCTCAAAAGTCGTTGCGATTCGAAAATTTGGAATCGGACATTCGATTTCCTATGGTCGCACATGGACTTCCTCCCGTGAAACTGACATCGGCGTTATTCCGATTGGCTACGATGACGGGCTTTTCCGCCGTTTTAACCAGACGCATGAAGGCGGCGAGGGAAGCGGTCTAAAAGTCGCAATAAACGGAAAGGCGTATCCGATTCGTGGCAGAATCTGCATGGATCAGTGCATGGTCGATGTGGGGAAAATGAGCGAAGTCAAACGCTGGGACGAGGCGGTGATTTTTGGGCCTGAAAATAGCGGTGCGTTGCAAAGCGCGGAGGATATTGCGCGGGCTACGAACACGATTTCCTATGAAATCACCTGCGGAATATCAAAGCGCGTTCCCAGAGTATATATTGAGTAGTTTCTTTACTTCAGCAATCAAATAGAACGAGCCAGTAACGAGAAGAAGTGCGTTTTCGTCGCTGGCTTTTTTTATCGCCCGATGTATTTGATGTTCAAAATTTTCGTCCAAATCGTAGGCAATAGCAGCCTCGTCAAAAGCTTGTGAAAGCGCAGTTAAGTCAGATTGTTTTACCGTTCCTGGTTTTGTCAAAAACACTAAGTCGAATTCATTCTTAAAGAGCGGGGCGATGTCTTTTGCATCCTTGTCGGCGGCACAGGCAAAAAGAAGAATGTGTGGTTTTTCCGCATTTTTTTTTCCGAATACCTGCCGCATCGTTTCCATTGTAAAGCGAACGCTGTTTACCGTATGCGCTCCGTCGAGAATCAAAAATGATTTTTTTGAGAACGGATTTTCAAGAATCTCAAAGCGAGCGGGGAGATGGGCTTTTGAGAGACCTCGCTCAATCGCGTCCTCACTAATGTTCGGTAGCACTGATTTTACAGCGATTGCTGCGAGCGTGGCATTCTCCGCCTGAAATTTTCCTACCAATCGTATGTCAGTTTTTATCGGTCGGGAGAATAATTTTGAAGAAAATGACAGGCTCATTAACGCCATTGAATCAAAAGATTGTGAATATGTATATTTTTTTACACTATCTATCGTTTGTTCTGTATTATTTTTTATATATGTTGATATATTTTTTATCTTATATTCGAGATCTGTTATGGTGTCTTCCAAAAAAACGACGGGGGCATGCTTTTCTTCTGCGATTTTTTCAAAAACGGCTCGGACAGAAGGCGTTTGCTGTGCGATTACGACAGGGGTGTTTTCTTTTATGATTCCACCTTTCTCATATGCAATTTTTTCTACCGTATCGCCTAAGAATTCGGTGTGCTCAAGCTCAATCGGCGTGATTATCGAGCAAAGGGGATGCACGACATTTGTTGAATCCAGCCTGCCGCCAAGCCCCACTTCAAAAACGGAATAGTCAACCTTTGCCTGTCGAAAGACTAAAAATGAAAACAGTGTGACAAGCTCAAACCATGTAATCGGACGCTCTGCAGGAAGCTCGCTTTGCGTTATGCTTTGTACACCCTTCATCAGCTCTTCAACGGCATTGTTGTATACTTCTGCTTTAAACGCACCCGTTGCCGAAGAAATGCGTTCGATAAAATCAAGAATGTGTGGGGAAGTGTAAATACCGGTCGTGTAGCCGGCTTCGTCTAAAATTGAGGCGATAAATGTTGAGACGGAGCCTTTGCCTTTGCTGCCCGCCACATGAAAACAGGGGGCACATTGTTCAGGTTCGCCAAATTTTTGGCAGAAAAACCGCATTGTGTCGAGCCAAAAAATGTTCTTTTTGGGAGTTTTTTCAAAATTGAGGTATGAGTCAATCCATGATTCTAATTTTTGAAGTGAGGGGAGTTTTGATGATTTCATACGGTTTACTTACGCTCAAGGATGGTTTCAACGAGTTTTTTTCGCTTTGAAAGATAGTTTGCCCAGTTTTTGACTTCGGCCCGGTCAAGCGCGCTGATAAAATCTTCTTCTAGAAATTTAATAACATACTGCGACGAAGGCGTGATATAGGTGGTAATCAAGTGCGGCTCATAGTCTGTGAGCGTTACGCTTCCGTCCGATTTTTTGATAGCCTTTAGTTTGACAATCAGACCGTCGCCCGTGTAATCGCGCTGCGTTTCTGGAGCGGAGAATTGTGGGTTTGTTCTTTGCGCGGAAATCGTGTTTCCATTGGCATACATAATGAACGCTGTTCTGCCGTTTTGCGCAGTTGTTTGCGAATCGGCAGGCTCGACTGTTTCAAAATATTTTACGACATGGGGATGATTTGCCCAAATGATGTCTGCCTTGCATTCGGCGATTATCTTCCGAAAAAATGCCTTGTGATTTTCGGTGACTTTGATGATATATTCTGGCTCATCGGTGTGAACTGATACGATGAACAAATTACAGTGTGCCTGTTCCTGTACTGTTTTGAGCTCATCGATGAGTTGTGCGCGTTTTTTTTCTGTGGAAGGATAGTAATCAATGTATGAAGAAGCATCGAATGAATTGAGAATTTCTGTGATTGCAACAAACAAAACCTTCCAGCCGTTTTTTTCGATGATTTTATAGGTGAGTGGACCGTCTGCCGTATCTTTGACACCGCACGCCCAAATGTGAGGGCGCGAATCAAAATATTTTTTGGTCTCTTTAATGCCTTGAAGGCTTTGGTCGTTCGTGTGATTGTTCGCGAGCGAAAAGACATTGAATCCTGCGTTGATTGCCGCCTCAACATATTCCGTATGCATATTGAATTGCGGGTAGGTGCTCCAGGGAAGCGAATTGGCAACGGGGGCTTCGACATTCGCAAAGGCAAGGTCACAGGAAGAAATGAGCGGCGTAATATCGCGCCAAATGCCAGTGAAATTGCCCGCCGTATAGTTTGGTTTGTGGGCCATGATGTCGCCGGCAAAAATGAGTGAAAGAGAGGATTCTTGTGCCTGTGTGTGTGATTTTTCTGTAGGTTCTGTGTCCTGTTGCGCTTTTGCCGTCTCTTCGTTTGAAGCTATGCCTTTTGTAGAACTGCACGAAGAAAGCAAAATTCCGAGAAAAACTGTGGTGAAAAACAGAAAAAATCGCTTTTTTAGAGACATGGAACTACCTCGTGCAGTCAGAAATAAAATGGCTTCGCACCAGTTTTCCGCTTTCAGTGAGCTCGCTTTCGCTCCAGCCGCTTGTCTTTGAGCAGTTTGACTGAATCGCGCTTGCCGTTTCGCCTTTGTTGCACAAACTCCAGTTCAAGTGGCTGATGCTGTATGTTTTGCACAAGTCGAACCATTTTTTGCTTTCGCTTTCGTTGAATCCGCCGTTTCCGCTTGCATCGCAAGTTCCGAATTCGGTGATGAAAATCGGAAGCCCGCCCTTGATTGCGTTCTCAACGCGTGTTCTGAACTCACTTTTGTGCGTATCTGCATAGAAATGGAAGGTGTACATGACATTTCCATAAGTCGCCGTGTCGAGCGGGGAAGCGAGGGCTTCTTCGACATCTTGGCTCCAATTGTTCGTTCCCACCACAATAACCGCATCATTTGCATATTTTCTGATTTCTGGAATAACTTCTTCGGCGTAGGGCTTTATGCTGCTTGCCCACGGTGAGCCTGTCGGTTCGTTACAGATTTCGTAGAGCACATTATCGTAGTTTGCGTATTCGGCGGCGATTTCTGAAAGAAAGGCTTTTGCCTCTGCCTTTGTTTCCTGCGGATTGTAGTTGTGCACATGCCAGTCAACGAGGACATACATGCCGCATTCCGTCGCATAGTCGATGCCGTTTTTGACGATTTGTTTGAGTTTTGCTTTATCACCGCCTGAGCAGTAGCCGTTGTAATCACGCGGATACAGAACGATTCGGAGGCAATTCGTGTTCCAGTCGTCAACGAGCGTTTTGAACGCCTCTTTGTTCACATAGCGGGAAAAATCGTCACCAAAGGTGATTCCGTGCGTGCTCATGCCGTAAAGCATGTATTTTTTATTATGCTCGTCATACAAATACGCGCCTGAAATATGCAATTTTCCGTGATTTGCGAATGGTGTTCCCGTAACGGAAGTTGGCGTTGCCTTTGGAGTTACGTTCGGCGGTGTGTCCGTGCTTTCGCTTGATGAATCTCCGCCTGATGAGGAAGAACCGCCCGAAATGAGCGTTATTTTTGTAACAACCACGCCGTAGCCTAAGAGCGCAAATCCGTTTGATTTGAGCGCAGTGGCGTTTGCGGAAGTGAGCGTGTAAGAGACGGGGCTTGAATCGGGTACAACGCCCGCGTCTGAATCCGTGTGTCCGCCCGAAAATGAGCCGCCCGTGAGTTCAGTCCAAGCACTTCCCATTGAATTAAATTTCAGTTTTTTGTAGTCGGTTGCGCTTGAAGAAGCGTACCATTCAACTTGAATTGTGCTTCCTTCTGTGCAAGAAGTGAAGTTATCCGCTGAAATCTGAATGTTGACTGACCAGCTTGGGTCGTTGAAATCCTGCGAGCCAGTCCAAATGATTGTGGCTGTGTCTTCTTTTTGTTCTTGTTCTTTAGGTGTTTGTGAGGGAGACTCTTCTTCTGGCGTTTGTTCGCTCTGTTTCTGTTTTTCCTCGTCGTCTTCTTCTTGTGATTGTTCTTGCAAGGTGGTTTTTACCTCTGTCTCAAGATTACACTGCAAAAAGAGAATACTCATGCACACAAAAAAGAAACCATAAAAAAATCGCTTCATAAAAAACGCTCCGTATAAATTAGTTGTGCTATTCCAGAATTTCCACGCTCATCATGATGGGAACATGGTCTGAAATAGCCTTTCTGAAATCGATTGAATTTTTATATATGTCTGTGCCGAACATGATTGCCTCGCTGACCATTCGGATTGACTCAGAATCAGCTGAATCCGTAAAGGCGCGGTGCATTTGCTCGACGACTTTGATTTTTTTATTGAAGATAAAATGGTCGTAATCGTTTGAGAATTGTACGCTGCTCTCGCCCTTTGTGGACAGCGTGGTACAGATTCCAAAATTGGGATCGGAAAACCAGCGTTCCGTTCCGTCGACAAAATCAAAATTGCGTTTGGTTAAATCCCTGCGGTTGTAATTGAAATCGCCTGCGGCAATGACTGCGCCTTTTAGTTTATAGCGTGCGTACAGGCGTTCAAGCGTAGCCAAATCGCGCGCACGATGCTCTTTATCGTTGTAGGGAAGGTGAATGTCGATTGCGACGCATGATTGCTCCGGCTTGTTTTTGGGCGAAAGCTCAACGACGACGACATTGTTTTTATCGAAGAGAAAGGCATGCTGTACCTTTCCGAAGTGAGTGAATCCCAATTGCTCTGAAAGATTTTTGACCGAGAGCTTGCTTTTGTTGTAAATAATGGCGTTGTTCTGACCGTTACCGCCCGTTTTGTATGTTTCGCCGTCAATGGTTTGCATGTCGCGAAGCAGATACGATGACGATGAGATAAAATCCCAGTCTGATTTTCCCAAATGCGCACACATTTTTTGCAATGCTTCGTCTTTAGGAGCTGAAACCCAAATTTCCTGCAAAAAAACGAAATCAGCACCTGACTCTTGAATCATCTGAGCTACTTGAAGTGCTGTTTTGTTGCGGGAGCCCATATTGAACGAAAGAATTTTGAATTCTTCGGCAAAGAGGAGAAAAGAAAAAAAGAAAACGGTAAAAAAGGAAATGGATTTCTTCATATCGTTATTATAGTATGGTTTTATATTATTTGCAAGTATTTTGTGTAGGAAAAGATGCAAGCACATCTTCCCACTGGACTCCAGCTCCATCCGCAACGACCCGCGCTAAGCGGGAGCCAATAATATTCTCTAAGAATCGCGGATGAATGCCAACGGAAAGTTCTTTTTCGGTCCGCAAAACACCAATGTCTTCTGCACTGATAACATCACCAGCGTTTAGTGAGCGCATAAAGTGAAGGCTTCGGTTCGTTCTTCCGTAATTGGCCGCTTCTGCAGGAGCAAGAGTTTTTACGCCATTTCCCAAGATTTTTTCGATTCGCTCTCCGTATTCATCTTTTAGCTGATTTAAAATGTATGATTCCGCGTTTGGCCCGTATTGCCTGAACGCCGCCTCGCACTGATGGACGCAATGGCTCATAAGGGCAAACTGCTCGCCGGTCAATGCCACTGGATCGTCCAAGCCGTCTGTTTCTTTGGAAAGCGTAATGTGTTTTTCGATTATCGTACCGCCGACAGCAGCCGCTACCGATGGAACGAGGATGGGATCCAACGAATGATCGCTCACTCCGCACGGAATACCAAAAATTGCTGATAAATTCGGAATGAGACGCAGATTGTATTCTTCTTCGGGGGCAGGGTAACTCGTAATGCAGTGCAGTAGCGTAAGATTTTTTCTTCCGAGCGTAGAGACGGCCTCTTCAATGTCGCTCAGTTTTGAGACTCCTGAAGAAATAATGACTGGAATGTCATGTGTTTTCCGAAAATCCGCAAGTTTTTGAAGAAGCGGAATATGATTCAGTTCTGGAGACGCGATTTTGATTGCGTCAGGATTGATTGAAAGAAGTTCTTCGAGCGATTTTGTGCCAAACGGAGAGCAGAGAAATTGTGCGCCTTTTTGGTGGGTATACTCCAGGCATTCTCTAAAAAAATCAGGCCTGACTTCAAGTTCTTTAAATCGATTGAAGAGCGGAATCTTCCCGGTCGGAAGCTGCACGAATCCTGTGTTTGGATGCAAGATTTCTGAAGCATACACCCATTGAAATTTAACAAAATCCGCGCCGCTTTCAACGGCAACATCAATCAGTTCTTTGGCTTTTTGCAGGTTTCCACCGTGTGAAGTCCCAATTTCCGCGATAATTTTCATGGTAGGCTCAGAATAGCACAGAATAACAATGTTTTCTATATATTATACTCCGTTATATTCCGTTGCACCGATAATTGACTTTTCTGCTTTTTCTGACTATATTTATTCATGAAATACAAACGGGGGTGCACCGGTTTCGACGACTGTGATCAAGGCACTTACGGCATGTGGGAGTCAAGGTTCCCTAAACTGAGAAAACAATAACTGCAATTTTCGAAAGAAAAGAAGAAGAAGTCGAAGAGGCTTCTTTCGCAGAAGCTCTCGCTGCTTAATTCAGCTTGGGCCGGAAATCGTGGGGTGCTGTTCCTAACTTCACCTTTTCCGTCACAAACAGGGACTTGCTGTGCGTAATTTTTGGGGTGCGCACGGGACTTTTTCTCAAAATACGGAGGAGACGCTTGTTATGCTGCTACCTGCTCCCGACAACCACCTCGCATAACTAAACATGTAGATGTATTTGGCTTCCACTTTCGGACGGGGGTTCAATTCCCCCCATCTCCACTAAAACTGTTTTTCATACAGCCCGCCGTTATAGCATTGCTTTCTCTTTTCTGCTATAATCTTTCCTTATGAACAAAATCACTATTCTTGATTCTACTTTGCGCGATGGCTCTCAGGGTGAGGGCATTTCATATTCGGTGCAGGATAAAATTAACATCGTGAAGGCGCTCGATGAACTGGGCGTGACATATATTGAGGCTGGAAATCCTGGCTCGAACCCGAAGGACATGGAATTTTTTGTCGAGGCGAAAAAACTGACTCTCTCGCACTCGAAGATTGTCGCGTTCGGCTCTACGCGGCGCAAGGGGATTAAGTGCGCTGAGGACGCGAATCTCCAGAGCCTTTTGTCGGCTGATACCGAGGTCGTGTGCATTTTCGGAAAGTCGTGGGATTTTCAGGCGACGGAGATTTTGCATGCCACGCTCGAAGAGAACCTTGAGATGATTCGTGATACGGTCTCTTTCCTTGTGGCGAATAAAAAAGAAGTGATTTTTGACGCGGAGCATTTTTTTACGGGCTACACCGAGAATGCCGATTACGCTATGAAGGCTCTTGAAGCGGCAGTTGAGGGCGGCGCGAAGACTTTGTGTCTCTGCGAAACAAAAGGCGGCATGATGCCGATGCAGTGCTACGAGATTACGAAAAAAGTCGTTGAGAAGTTTGGAAAAGTCGCTTCCGTAGGAATTCACACGCACAACGATTCGGGCTGTGCGGTTGCGAATTCGCTCCTTGCGGTTGAGGCGGGGGCAAGCCATGTGCAGGGCGTTCTGCTCGGATTCGGTGAGCGCACGGGAAACGCGAATCTTTCAACGATTATCGCCGACTTGCAGCTTAAAATGAATTGTGATTGTATCCCAAGCGGGAATGTGCAGAATCTCACACCGATTTGCAAGCGGGTCGCCGAGATTACGAATATTGCTTTGGAAGCGGGAATGCCGTATGTGGGTGCGAGCGCGTTTGCGCACAAGGCGGGAATGCACATCGACGCGGTGATTAAAAATCCGTTTGCGTACGAGCATGTTACGCCTGAGAGCGTGGGAAATGAGCGCGTGTTCCTTATGAGCGAGGTCGCGGGTAAGAGCATGATTGTCGAAAAAGTGCAGAAATTCGACAAAACGCTCACAAAGTCAAGCCCGATTGTCGCCGAAATCGTAAAGCGCGTGAAAGAACTGGAGCATGAGGGCTATCAGTTTGAGGGCGCGGACGCAAGCTTTGAAATTCTTGTGCGTAAGGCAATCGGAAAGTATCAGCCATTCTTCAATCTTCATTATTACAAGACGAGCGGTGAGTTTCCGCGCTTTGCCGATGACCAGAGTGCGTTCGCTCAGTTCAAAATCGATGTTGACGGAAAGGTCGTGGTTACGGCGGGTGACGGCGACGGTCCTGTCAATGCGCTTGATGTTGCCATGCGCAACGCGCTGGAGCAGTTCTATCCGACGGTGAGCCAGATTCACCTCACTGACTACAAAGTCCGCGTTCTTGACGGAAAATCTGCGACTGCTTCACGAGTCCGCGTTTTGATTGAGTCGAGCGACGGAGACGAGCACTGGGCGACGATGGGCGTTTCAAGCGATGTGATTGAGGCTTCGTACCTTGCGCTCGTGGATTCCTTTGAGTACAAATTAATCAAAGATTTGGAAAAAAAGTTAGGGGTTAGAAGATAAAAGTGAGCAGTTAGCAGTGAGCAATGAGCAGTTAACCCCCAACTGCTACCTGCACACTGCTGATTGACCATTTCTCACTTTTCACTTGCCGATTTGCAACTTTTTTCAGTATCTTTTGTTTTAAAGAGTGAAAACAGTTTCAAAGAGGCATAAATTTGAAGATAGATGAACTTGCTGCAGAAAGTGTAACTGAAATTGAGTTGCCAAAAGTAATTTCAAATGATTTGCTTAGTAATCCAGACAATTTTTATAAAATGGCGTTCGAGTTCCAGCAGATAATGATGGTCTATGAGAGCGCAACTAAGCAGATTGAGACGAAACTCGACATTCTAAACAAAGAAAACAAGGTTTCGGGCAGGCGAAATCCGATTGAGACCGTAAAATCTCGAATCAAGTCGCCGCAGAGTATCGCGAGCAAACTCGAAAAGAAAAAACTTCCTGTCAGTTTTGATTCAATGATTGAAAATCTCCATGACATTGCGGGCGTGCGCGTGATTTGCCCGTACATTTCGGATATTTATTCCGTGCGCGACATGCTTTTAAAGCAGCCCGACATCACGCTCCTTGAAGAAAAGGACTACATCAAAAATCCAAAAGAATCTGGCTACCGAAGTTTGCATCTGGTGATTGAAGTTCCCGTGTATCTTTCTGAAACCACTCATCATGTAAAGGTCGAAATCCAGCTCCGCACGATTGCGATGGATTTTTGGGCGAGTTTGGAGCATGAGCTTCACTATAAAACAAACACAAAAGTCCCCGAAAGCGTGCGCCGCGAGCTCTTCCGCGTGGCTGAGACAATCGCCATGACCGACCGTGAAATGGAAGAAATCGCGATTGAGCTGCAGAATCTGGATTAGGCAGAATCAAAAATAATTCGCTAAAAAGAGACGATGTGTAATAGACATAAACACTCAATTTTTATATAATTAAATGATATAATAATCGGTGTCACTATTTGATTGGTGATTCCAGCATGTTTGAGGTCTTTTGATTATGGAAATGACAGAAGTTTTTGATAAACTTAAATCTTTGCAGGATGTTTTGGTCGAAAAATACGATTTGGAAAAGAAAATCGAGTCTTCTCCAAAACAGCTTGATTCTCAGGACGAGTTGCTTGCCCGTCTTACAAAAGAATATATCGAAAAAAATAAAACATATGACGAAGTAAAAGAAATCGTCGAACGGCTCAAGCAGGAACTGGCTGCCGCAGAAGCATCCCGTGAGTCTGGCGAAAAGAACATGGACAACATCACTTCGCACCGTGAATACGAAGCACTTGACAAGCAAATCACAGAAGCTACCGAAAAAGAAGCCGCCGTTCGCAAAGACTTAATCCGTGAAGAAAAAAAGCTTTCTGAGCTTGATGAGTCTCTCAAAGCGGATAAGGCGATGATTGACGCTCAAAAGTCAGATTTAAACACAAGCAAAGAAGCTCTTGCGACTCAGATTCAGGGCTATAAAGATCAGGTTGATTCTCTCCAGTCACAGGAAGACCAAATCGTCAATACTTTAAACGAAGGTCTTAAAGAACTCAATCAGGATTCAGAAACGGTGTACAAATTCCAACGAATCATTCAGCGCAACTCAGAAGGTATCGTCGCTGTTAAAAATGGCGTTTGTACTGGCTGCCAAATGATTCTTCCCGGTCAGTTTGCGAACGAAGTCCGTGACGGCGAAAAGATTCTGTTCTGCCCGTACTGCTCTCGCATTCTTTTTTATCAGGAAGTTGCAGAAGAAGAGGCAGAAGATTACTCAACGCTTGAAGAAACAGGAAGCCTTGCCGATTTTGAGGACGAATTTGCTGACGAGCGAGACGAAGACGAAATCGACGAAAACGAAACCGAGAACGAAATGGGTGATGAAGCCACCGTTTCTTTCGGTGACGACTAATTCATTAAAATATACAGAAAAGATATAACCGTACCTGCCTTGCTCATGAAAGCAATCGCAGGTGAGGAAAGTCCGGGCTCCACCGGAAAAAACGCCGGGTAATCACCGGGCAGAAAGGGGAACTTGCTTACAAGGAGCATAAGCCTTTTTCTGACAGACAGTGCCACAGAAAACAAACCGCCTTCGGGTAAGGGTGAAATGGTGCGGTAAGAGCGCACCGCGTTTTTGGCAACAGAAACGGCAGGGTAAACCTCGTTTGGAGCAAGGCCAAGCAGTAGCTAATGTTTCCGGCTTATGGCTACGGGTAGGCTGCTAAAGGCTTTTGGCAACAAAAGTTTCGGATAGATGGTTATGCGCACTCTTCTTTTTGAAGAGTGCAGGACAGAACCCGGCTTATTGTCTTTTCTGTTTTTATTTTGCGGTGGGAACATGAAGTTAAAACGCTTTCAGACAAGAGAAATCTTCAAGCAAAAGGGGCATTTTTTTAAAAAACTTGCTCTGTTTGCCTGTCTTGCGGCCGTTGTTTCCGTCGCCATTTTTTTTACCCACCGACTAATCGATTCAAAAATCAACAATGGAAATTCCATCATCAATTTAAAATCCAAATGGAAACTCGTAAACGACAAGTCAAAGTGGCAAAAATACGATTACACCGATGTTTCTGAAATCTATAAGGACATTTACGAAATCAGCTCGGCGATTCTGTACACAAAACCGTTCAACACGGCAGCCCTCACATATCACGGATTCTCAGCATTTTTCCTTTCGGTTTCCCAGAGTGATGTCGTTTCTTCCCTTACTTATATCGATGATTCAATCAATTCACTCAGGCTTGCTCTTCAGAATGCCCGGTTTGGCGCGGGAGCACAAATCGAATATATGCTCGGAAAGGCTTACTTTTACAAAAATTTTCAGTCTTCATACTATTACTATTCCGATCTTGCGATTGATTATCTTCTCAAATCAAAAAAACACGGCTATAAGGCAGATGACATTCCAGAGCTTTTAGGCTTGTGCTATGCTTCGCTCGGTATGACTATGGAAAGCATTTCTTCTTTTACGGAAGCACTTTTGGTACGCGAGTCGGATATTCTGCTTCTTTCGATTGCCGAGCAGTATCACAACGCAGGGCAGGACAATGCGGCGGAGCAGTACTTGTTCCGTATTTCGCAGGAATGCAAGGACGAGCAGATTATTCTCAAAAGCCATTTGCTGATGGGAAATATTTTCCTGGAGCGTGAGCAATATGACGACGCAGAAAAGGAATTCAATCTCATCCTTGAAAAAAACGAAAATTCCGCAGATTCATACTATGGGTTAGGCGTCATTTACGAAGCGAGGGGGGATGCTGCAAAGGCTCGTGCTGAATGGAGAAAAGCATTGAGAATTCAAAATAATCACCCTTTAGCATTGAAAAAGATGTCTGATTTCAAGTAAAATAAGATTATCGGGCTAAACCCGATAATGACAGGTATAGAACAAAAAGTTTGGGAGGACTTTTTTATGGGTTTCTTTGACCGATTTTCAACTGATATTGGTATTGATTTAGGTACATGTAATACATTGATTTATGTACGCGGCAAGGGCATTGTTGTTGACGAGCCTTCTGTTGTCGCGGTGGAAAAGGGCACTAAGCATGTCTGGGCTGTCGGAGCAGAGGCTAAGCGCATGCTCTGGAAAACGCCTGGCAACATCGAGGCAATCCGCCCGCTCGCAGACGGTGTTATCGCTGACATCGATTCGTGCGAAAAAATGATTAAATACTTCATTTCAAAGGTCATTTCCCGCCACCAGCTTTTTAAGTCTACGCGCATGAAAATCGGCATTCCGTCGTGCATTACGCAGGTTGAGCGACGCGCCGTCATCGAAACGGCTTTGAAGGCGGGCGCAAAAGAAGTTGATGTTATCGAAGAGTCTTTGGCGGCGGCAATCGGTGCGCAGATTCCAATCAACGAGCCAGCGGGTCACATGATTTGCGACATCGGCGGCGGTACCACCGAAGTTTCTGTCATTTCACTCGGCGGCATGGTCGTCACAAAGGCAATCCGCGTGGGCGGTGACAAATTCGATGAGGCTATCATGAAATATGTGCTCAATGTGCATAACCTTCGCATTGGTCAGCAGACGGCAGAACGCCTTAAAATTCAGATTGGAAACGCGCTTCAAGACAAAGACAAGGCAATCGAAAAAATGGAAGTGCGCGGTAATGACGCAATCACGGGGCTTCCGCGCCGTTTGGAAATCGACAGCGTTGAAGTGCGCGAGGCTTTAAAATCAACCGTAAACGAAATCGTTGAGCTTATCAAAGTCACTTTGGGCGAAACACCTTCTGAGCTTGCCGCCGACATCGTTGAGCGCGGTATCGTCATGAGTGGCGGCGGAAGCATGCTTAAGGGCTTGCCAAAACTCATCTCAAAAGAAACGGGCGTTCCTGTCATTCTCGTTGAAAAGCCGCTTGAATGCGTCGCGCTCGGTGCGGGGCAGGCATTCGACTTGTTCAAAGATATGTCGAGCGACCGCGCGATTTATGACAATCTCAACGACTAAGTAGATTTTCATGGCTTCGTCTAAGCATTCGTTCAGGTTTGGTTTATCAGAAATTTTTCTCATCGTTTTTGTCGTGTTTTCTGGGATTATGCTTGCATTCCATTCAGGTGGCTTTGTCTTGAATTTCCAGAAAATCGGTTTTACGCTTCTTTCATCAGTCGAAAAAAGCGTGAATGTCGTTACATCGGGGGTCACTGGCACATTCAATGCGGTGCAGGAACTTACCCGTCTTCGAGAAGAAAACAAAGAGCTTACCGAACGACTTAAAAACTACGAAATCTTACAGCGTTCAAATTCTGACATCAAAAAAGAAAATGAGCGTTTAAAAGAGCAGCTGAATTTTTCTGAAGCCTTTCAAGAAAAGAATTATCCTGCAAAAATCATCTCCCGAAATCCAGACAGCCTGTATTCGGCGTTTACGATTAACAAAGGAAGCAGGCACGGAATCCGAAAGGGCATGCCCGTTCTTGCGACTCAGAGCGGAATCGTAGGACTCGTTGGAAAAATCGTTACGGTTGGAGCGGGCACAAGCCTTGTCATGCCGATTTATGACACAAAATGCTCGGTTTCTGCCCGAATCCAAAATACCCGCGATATTGGTCTTGTGACGGGGGTAGGTTCTTCTGATTCACCGTTGACCATGACATACATCAAAAAACGGGTTTTAAATGAGCTTCAGATAGGCGATTTGATTGTTACGAGCGGTGAAGGGGGAAATTACGGCCCTGATATTCCCATCGGCTCGATTTCAGAAATTAAAGTCCTTGATTATGATTCTTCTTTAAACATAAAAGTTACCCCTGTCATTGATTTTTCACGAATTGAGATGGTGATTGTCTCTGACAGATTTTCGATTTCTGACCAATCTATCGCAACGGGGGCACGGTAATGGTAAAATCTTTTTCAGTTTCGGCGTTACTTCTGCTCTGCTTTGTCGTATTTGAAACCGCGATTTTGTCAAACATGCTCTTTTTGCCAGCGATTCCTGATTTTCTGTTGATTGTTACGCTCTATCTTTCCGTTCATAACGGCAGGCTCTTTGGCGTTTCGGCAGGATTTGTCTCAGGGCTGTTTTTGGATTTTTTAAGCGTCTCTCCGTTTGGTCTGCACAGTCTGTTGCGTACGATAATCGGATATTCTTTTGGTATTTTCAGCAAGACTTTAAACATGAACGGTGTTTTTCTTCCCATTTTGATTGGATTTTCTGCCACGCTCTTTAAAATACTGCTCGTTTTTGTGATTTCCGTATTTTTCCCTGATTCTGTCGTACCGTATCAGATTTTTTCTATTCAGTTTTTGTTTGAGATTGCTGCAAATTCGATTCTCACTCCGCTTGTTTTTAAATTCCTTGATATTTTCAGCGGAATAATCCGCCTTGACCCGGAGCAAGTTGCATAAATGGCGAACCTTTTTGAGAGCGAAAACGGCTCGGTTGAGCAAAACGCAAAGATTCTCATTCTCGGTTTTCTGATAACGCTGATTTTCGTTGTGTATGTGCTCAGGCTCTTTTCGCTTCAAGTCATCGAAGGTGCCCAATACCGAAAGCAGTCGCAGACGATTTCTTCTCAGGTCAAAACGATTGACGCACAGCGCGGCGAAATCTTTGACCGCAATGCTTCAATGCCAATGGTCATCAACACAGATTCATTTGCTATCGATTTAACCCCTGCTGAAATTCCTGCGGGGCATTATGATTCTGTCACTTCTCGTCTTGCGTCATATCTTGGAATCTCAAAAACAGAAATTGACCGCAAGATTCCGCAATCACTGCGAAGAAGCTACACGGCTGTGGAAGTCCGCTCGAATGTTCCGTTCGCAACGATTTCCAATATCGCAGAAAATGTCACTGATTTGCCGGGCGTTTCGTGGCGCAGCAAACCAGTCCGTAACTATGTTGAAACAGGCTCGATTTCGCATGTAGTTGGCTATGTCGGCGACATCACCAAAGAAGAAGTTAAAGTCATGTACAATATTACCGATGAGGACGGAAGGCGAGTCTACTCAAACAAGTCAATCGTCGGAAAAACGGGCATCGAAAAGCAATATGACTTGCGCTTGCAGGGAATTCAGGGGCGGGAAAGCCGCACGGTCGATGTACGCGGGCATGTTATCTCCGACACGCCGATTATTGAACCGCCCCAGATGGGTAAAAATCTTGTGCTTACGGTTGACATGCGCATTCAGGAACTTGCCGAAAAAGCTCTGGGCGAGCGCGTTGGTGCGGCAGTCGTGCTTAGGCCGAGTGACGGTGAAATCTTGGCGATGGTTTCCTATCCGTTCTATGACCAAAACTTGTTTAATGATGACAATGCTGCTGCTCAGTACAACCGTCTTGCAGAGGACTCAAACCGTCCGCTTTTAAATCGTGTGGTGAATGCGGCATATCCGCCAGCTTCTACATTCAAAATCATCATGTCTACGGCAATGCTCGCTGAAAAGGCGTTTCCTTCGAGCCGAGACATTCTCTGCACGGGGCGCGTTGATTATGGTAACCGCATTTTCCACTGTCACCAAAAATGGGGGCACGGTCGCCTTGATATGAAGGAAGCACTTGCGCAGTCATGCGATGTATATTACTGGGAAGTCGGGCGAGACTATCTCGGCGTTGATAAAATCTCTTCGTACGCAAAAGAATTTGGTTTCGGTGAAAGCCTTGACATTGATTTGCCTGCCCAACAGTCAGGATTCGTGCCAACGGCTCCGTGGAAAGAACGACGATACCACCAAAAGTGGCTCGGTGGCGATACAATGAATATGTCAATCGGGCAGGGCTACACGCTCGTCACGCCGCTCCATATCGCAAATATGGTCGCAATGGTGGCGAATGAGGGGAAAATCTACCGTCCGCACTTGCTCAAAGAAATCCGCGATCCTGCCACAAATGAAGTGATTGAAGAAGTGAAGCCGCAGATTCTGCATGAGTCCAGCATTGATTCTTCCGTGTGGCGCGAAGTGCAGAACGCGATGCGCTACACGATTACTGACGGAACGCCTGCATTCCCGCTCAACAACAAGGTCGTACAGATTGCAGGAAAAACGGGTACGGCAGAAGTCGGCTCGCTTGACCACTGGCACTCATGGATGGCATGCTATGCTCCGTTCAATGCTCCTGTGGAAGAACAAGTTGTAGTAGTCGTTTTGGTTGAGGCGGTGAACGAATGGGAATGGTGGGCTCCGTATGCAACGAACATCATTTTTCAGGGAATTTTTGCGAATCAGAACTATGATGAGGCGGTTGCCGCATTGCCTGCAAATGTGCGTGAAGTCATTCGCTCTCGAAAACATGCGCGGGGCAGGGCGGAGTAAACTGGAAAAATATGAAGTTGAATTTTAAGGTTTTGCAGTATTTTGATTTTATTCTCTTTTTCTGCGTTGTTGCGCTCGTTACCTTTGGTGTGCTTTTTATCTATTCTTCTGGCATCAACTCAGAAGGCATGAATGTTTCTACCGAATACATCAAACAGATTATCTGGGGTGGAACTGGCATTCTTATCATGCTTACGCTTTCGCTTTTGGATTACCGACGCTTTGCGCGCTATGTTCCGCAACTCTTTGTGGGGGCATGCGTGCTGCTTCTCTTTACCAAATTTTTTGGCCGGTATGTAAACGGCGCACGAAGCTGGCTCGGTTTTGGTCCATTCGGCATTCAGCCGTCTGAATTCACGAAAATCGTCTTTATTTTGTTTTTGGCATGGTATCTGGACAGAACAAAAAAAACATCCGATCAGCGGCGACGCTTTATCATTTCACTTGGAATCATGTTCATTCCGATGGGATTGATTTTGGCACAGCCTGATTTGGGAACTGCCCTTGTCTATTTTCCCATTTTCCTTGTGATGACTTTTATCGCTGGTGTTCCCGTCCGCTACATTCTCTTTATTTTTGCGGGCGGCATGCTTACGATTGTATTTACCGTTCTTCCGATTTGGGAAACTCAGATTGCGCACAGTTCGGTCGTCTTTATCCGTGTCCTTACGAATCTCAGGCTCAGGCTCGTCTTGATTTTTGCGACAGGCTCAATCTGTGTCCTTTCGCTTTTAGGCATGTTTTTCTACCGCCACAACAAATACTTCTACTGGATTTCGTACGGTGCTTCAATTGTGTGCGGAGCGTTGATTCTTTCGTATTTTGCAGGAAAAGTCCTCAAAGACTATCAGGTCATGCGACTCATCGTATTCATTGACCCGTATGCTGACCCGCGCGGGGCAGGCTGGAACATCATTCAGTCAAAAACGGCGATTGGCTCAGGGAACTTGCTCGGACGCGGCTATCTGCAGGGAACGCAAAGCCATTACCGATTCTTGCCGGAGCAAAGCACTGACTTTATTTTCAGCATTTTGTCCGAAGAATTGGGCTTTGTCGGTTGTATGTGCGTGTTTGCCCTTTACTTTTTGATTTTTATGCGCACGATTTTCATCATCAAAAATGCGGCGAATACATTCGGGCTCTTAATTGCTTCTGGAGTGCTCGGCATGTTCGTCTTTCATTTTTTGGTCAATGTAGGCATGGTCATGGGAATCATGCCGATTACGGGAATTCCGCTCCTGTTTTTAAGCTACGGCGGTTCATCCTTGTGGACGGCAATGATGTGCATGGGCTTACTTATGAGCGTTAGCTCGCGAAAATTCGGCTTTTAGTGTTTTTTATTCCCCGCGCTTTTTTTCTGAAAATTCAGTGAATTCCGCTCCCAGAAGACACCATCGGAATATCCCTGTATGGTTGTGTCATGCTCTGCCATTTCCAGCCGTTTTTCTGCCCACAGGCAATATTCTTCGTTGACTTCGATGCCACAGTAGTTTCTGCCGAGTTTTTTTGCCACAACGCTTGCCGTTCCGCTCCCCAAAAACGGGTCAAAAACGGTGCCGCCTTTTTTTGATGAGGCAAGAATAAGTTTGGCGTACAGTTTTTCTGATTTTTGGGTGGGATGATCTGTATTTTCTGGCATTGACCAAAAGGGGATGGATATATCGTCCCAGAAATTTGACGGATAGGTGAGCCTGAAATTGCCGTTTTCGCTTTCGCTCCAGTCTTTTGGCTTTCCATTGATTTTGTACGGCGCACGTACTTTTCGCTTTATCATGACGGCATTGACATCAAAATAATAATCTGCGGGATTTTTTACGGCAAACCAAATGTCTTCCATACCGTTCTTCCAGTTTGACGCGGCTCCCCGTCCTTTTTCTCGCTGCCATGTGATTCGATTGAGAATGGTAAGCTCTTTTTCAATCGCACGCTGCAAAGATGAGGTGCACTTCCAGTCTCCGCACATGTACAGAGAGCCGTTCGGCTTTAGTTTTTTGCAGACTTCTGGAAACCAAAGGGAAAGATAGCTGTCATACCGCTCGTCACTACGGGAATTGAATGTGAGACCATTGAAATTTTTGGTCAGGTTGTACGGCGGATCAATGATAATCAAATCCGCAAATTCGTTCGGAATGAATGCAAGCATTTTGAGGACATCGCCGTTTATGGTCTTGTTCAGCACATCGGTGTTTTCTGTCAGTGTTTGCTCGGTGAGCAGTTTTGATTTTAGGGAAATGCGTTCATCATCAGAGAGGGTAAGCGTACGATTGTTTGCGGCCCGTTGTTTTTCCATACAGTTTAATCCTTCTGATTTTGTACTATATTTCTGTGTTTTTTTCAATGATGTTGAATTGAAAGCGTTCAAAATGTATAATTTAAGTCGATAATTAAAGAAGACGGATTTTTAAAATGACACTAATCGCTGTTCAATGTAGGCTTTCATCAACTCGCTTGAGCCAAAAGGCGCTTAAACTCTTGGGCGGAAAGACTGTTTTAGACTGGACTCTTTCTGCCATGAAAAAGGTAAAGGCAGACGACTATTATGTTGCCACAGACGAAGAATCCTCAGAAAGGCTTGCGCCCATCTGCGAGCGAAACGGATTTAAAATATTCGTTGGTCCGCTTGAAGATGTGCTTGCCCGATATTGCGCGTTAATCGAAGCAACAAAGGCAGATTTGGTGTTGCGTGCCACTGCGGACAATCCGTTTTTGTTTTATGAAGCGGCTCAGTCACTGCTTGAAGAAGCTGAAAAACGCTCCGTTTCTGAAGAATTTGATTACATCACATATACAGGGCTTCCTCACGGTAGCGGAATCGAAGTCTTTAAAGGCGCATCGCTTTTAAAAGCACGCGCACTTACGAATCTTGCGTATGACCACGAGCATGTAGGTCCCTCGCTTTACAATCATCCTGAGCATTTTCACTCGCTTTTTGTGCCAAGCCCCGATACATGGAATTATCCCCAGCTGCGCACAACGATTGACACCATCGCTGATTTTAAAAGAGCCGAGTCAGTGGTAAAAATCATTTCAGGGGCAAAGTGTTCAGAAAAAAAACCAGTCAAAGAGCCGTATACCACAGAGCAAATTCTTTCTGCACTGGAAAGCCCGGATTTATACAAGCCGATTCTCTGCGTTCCCTGCGTTAAAAAAGGAAAGGGAACGGGGCATTTGCGCCGCTGCCTGCAAATTGCGCTTGAAACAGGTGCGAATGTATATATTCCAGAGGATGCTGGCCTTGAAGAAATCGATGAGCTTCTTGCCGATGCAAAGAACAATGGTTTAAAAGAAGAACAAATCGTACAGCGTCTGCCAGAAAAAAACGAATATGATTTGATTGTCACGGATGCTTTTACGCTTGACCGGGAACTTGCGCTTGCGCTCTCAAAAGCGGCTCCCGTTGTGGCTATCGATGAAGGCTCTTTAAATGCCGATCTTTGTGATTGTCTTGTTGATATAATTCCATCGTATGGATTGGCACGCCCTGCAAATATCGTTGACCCATCATTTGTTTCGCTTCCTCAAAACAAGCGTACTGCAAAGCGTCCAGAAACCATCGATGAAATCAAGTCACTTTTGATTACGGTCGGGGGCGAGGATCCCTCTGATTTAGTTGTGCCGTCTTCGATTGCGTTTGCATCCCGCCTCAGCAATAAAAAAATCACTGCCATCGTGCAGAATCCCGAAGAATCAGCACTCAGGGTAAATGAAGACATACGGAAAAAAATCGAATTTATCCGCCCTGTTCACAATCTTAAAGAACAGCTTTCTGGCTATGATGTCGTCATTACGCACTACGGATTTACGGCATTTGAGGCACTTGCCGCAGGCTGCGGTGTCATTTTGCTCGGAACCACGCCACTCCATGTGAATCTTGCGCAAAAATACGGCTTTGCCTGCCTTCCGATTACGCAAATCACGCCGGACAATGCTATATCTCTCCTAAAGGACACGGCTTCGTTGTATCCAGATTCTCCGTTTACAAAAGAAGGCGAGCGAAAATCACTCGGAATATTCGTAAAATCACTTGCAGAAGGAAAACGATTTCCGTGCCCCATCTGCCGCGACGAAGCAAATTCCTTTGAAAATCCAATTGTTTCCCGCACAACGCTTCACACATTCCGTCGCTGTAAGACATGCGGCATGCTCTACATGTCATGGACTCACGCAAGCAGCAAAAATTACAATTCATCATACTTCTTTGAGGACTACAAAAAACAATACGGAAAAACCTATCTCGATGATTTTTCTTCCATCAAAAAACAGTGCGTCCGCAGGACGAGCGTTATCGATATGCTTTACCGTGGAAACCATAAGGCTGTTACCCCCGCCGTTTTGGACATTGGCTGTGCGTTCGGACCGTATCTTGACGCGGCAAATGACGCTGGATGGCAGGTGTTCGGTACGGATGTCTCGCAAGAAGCCGTTGATTATGTGCAGAAGCAGCTCCATTATCCTGCTACCGTTGCCTCATTCCCCGAATTTGACCCTGTAGAAGAATTCGGAGTCAAAAATTTCGATGCGATTACGATGTGGTATGTCATTGAGCACTTTCAGAATTTGGACACCGTTTTGCGCTCTGTTTCAAAAATTCTAAAAAACGGAGGCATTTTTGCCTTTTCAACACCATCAGCGTCTGGCGTTTCGGGCAGATTCAATACTCAGAGTTTTTTCCAGAATTCACCGAGCGACCATTACACGCTTTGGGAGCCAGGAAGAGCGGCTTCAATTCTTAAAAAATACGGTTTTAAAGTCTGCAAAATTGTCTCCACGGGCCATCATCCTGAGCGATTTCCGAATCTCAAAGGGCAAAAATCAACGAGCCTTAGATTTGCGCTCTATTCTGGTGCGAGCCACTTTTTTGGGCTTGGAGATACGTTCGAAGTCTATTGCAAAAAAGAAAAAGAATAAACCTATTAGCATGGAGAAAACTGTATGGCTGATGAGACTGTCGTTTCCAAAAAAACACCCGCTGTAAAATCTGGCATAAAACCTGCCGCTTCGGTAAGTGCTGCAAAAGCTTCTTCATCTCCTGAATATATCGGAAAATACAAAATCATGGGGCTTGTCGCGAAGGGCGGCATGGGTGCGGTGTACAAGGCAGTTCACCCCACGCTTCGCCGCATGGTCATCCTCAAAAAACTCACGATTAAGGGGAACGCAACGATTCGCGAGCGGTTCAAACGGGAAGCGCAGATTTTGCTCGACATGCAAAGCCCTTACATTGTCCATCTTTTTGATTATTTCGTCGAAGGAAACAGCCATTATATCGTCGAAGAATTCGTTGACGGTCTTTCGCTCGCGCAGGTAATCGAAAAACAAGTCTCGCTCGGAACGGAGCTTTCTTTGCTCGTGTTTTTGGATGCCTGCTACGCGCTCAAATTCGCGCACGCGCGGGGAATCGTGCACCGCGACATAAAGCCAGGGAATATCCTCATCAGCCGCCGTGCAGAAGTCAAACTCGCTGATTTTGGAATCGCCGCAAGTGACGAAATCGAAGAAATAGCGGTCACAAAAACAGACCGAATCGTCTCAAAGGTGGCGGGCGATGTCACGCAGACGGGCGTAACGCTCGGAACTCCCGCCTACATGAGCCCCGAGCAGATTTCGGATTCCCGCTCAGTCGATAACCGCGCCGACATTTATTCAATGGGCGTCATGCTCTACGAAATGCTCACGGGAAGTAAGCCCTTTGCCTCGACAATCAGCGCGGAAAATCTTGAAAAAATCAAAAAAGGGAAGTACATCAGCCCGCGGAAGATTGACCCGTCGATTCCGCATGTGATTTGCCGCATGATTCATAAAATGCTCAAAGCGAATCCCGAAAAACGCTACAAGTCAATCGATTCGGTCATCAAAATCGTAAAAAAATACCTCCGCGACTACGACACACACGCAATCCGCATCTCGCTCGCGCAGATTATCCTCTCAAAAAATCAGTTCGTCTTACCTGAATTTGAAAAAAAAAGCCGTCTCGGAGTGAAAATCACGAGTTATGTTGCTTGTGCCGCCGTGGTGGGCATTTTGGGGGCATATGCATGGAGCGAGGGCATTTTCCACGCTTCGATTTTAAGCCCGTGGTACAAGCCCGTTACGCTCAACCTCGTCACGCCGATTGCAGGCGTTCAGAATAACATTTACGGGCTTGATATTCCCGTAAAAGCCTATTTTTTTGATGAATCTGACCCGAATTTGCCCGAAGTAAAAGGAAGCCAGCGTGATTTTAAGACTTCGCAGGGAATCGTTACGCGCACAAAAAGCGGAAAGTCAGTCTCAACATCGTCAAAAGCGAATGTAAAATACCTTTCAATCAAGCCGGTGTACTTAAAAGACGGGCACTATCGCGTAAAGGTTTTGATTGGTTCGTATGTGATGTGGTCAAGTTTTGAGGTGAACGGTGAGCCAGAAAACCTTAATTTTGATAATCTGCAACGAGTGGTGCGAACAGTAAGCGTGCAGACCCGTGCGTTTGATGTAAAAACAAACGAAATTTTAACGAATAAAACAAAATTCACCGTCTTCTACAACGGAAAATATGTAGCCTTCGATCAAGTTCCCCAAAAAGAACTCGTGAGCGGTAAAATCATGAAAATTCGTGCTGAATGTGAAGGGTATAAAACCAAAGAATTCAGCATGATAGTGGATTGGTATCAAGATTCATTATTTGTAAGTGCGGGCCTTGAAAAATAACGCAGGTTTTAGAGACCACCTTATGCCACATCTGGTGCTTGAATCTTTCCGTCGCGGATTTTGATTACATGGTCACTGAGCGCAACGATTTTTGCATCGTGCGTGGAGAATACGAATGTAGTCTTTAATTCCTGATTGAGCTTTTTCATCAATTCAAGAATTTGGTCGCCGTTCTTTGAGTCTAAGTTTGCCGTAGGCTCGTCGGCAAGGATGATCGGCGCTTTGGTGACGAGCGCGCGTGCGATTGCAACACGCTGCCGCTGACCTCCCGAAAGTTCTGAAGGCTTGTGGTTGCGCCAGTCTGAAAGCCCGACCGTTTCAAGCAAGAACGCAACCCAGTCTTTTTTTTCTGAAGCTGAAAGCGTGTCGTTTGCGGGCGATTTTCCGAGCGAGAGGGGGAATTCGACATTTTCCCACACATTGAGCACGGGAATAAGATTGAAAGTTTGGAAGATGAAGCCCAAGTGAGCGCGGCGGAGTTCAGTGAGTTTTGAGTCGATTTTGAACGGCACTTTTTTGGATTTTTCTAAATCGATTCCTTTATAAACATCAGTGCCTTCAAGGATAATTGAACCAGAATTCGGCAGGTCAATGAGACCAATCATGTTGAGGAGCGTGGACTTTCCTGAGCCAGACGGACCTGAAAGCGCGGCAAATTCGCCCTGTTCGATTTTGAACGAAGCGTTGTCAACCGCCTTTACCTGCACTTTTTCCATTTGATAGATTTTGCTTACATTTTTGAGTTCAATTACTGCCATAGAGTTATAGTATATATTATTTTTTGTTGAGAGACAATCTGAAAATTCGAGAGAGTGTTTCTTTAAGAATAGTTTTCGATAAAATCATCAAGCTGTTTGACGACTTTTTGTTTTAAATCGCACGCAAGTTGAACGATTTCCGTTTTTTTGTCTTGCTTTTGAATGTTCGGTGATTCCAGAAAAAGTTGATAGGGAAGCAAATTCAGCACATCAATGATTTTTTGAATCACTTCAGCAGAGGGGAAATTTTTGCCATTTTCTACTGCGTTCAGATAATTTTGGCTTAATCCTATTTGTTCGGAAAAAACAAGCTGCGAAAATCCCGCTTTCGTCCTGTAAAACCTCAAATTCTGAATAAAAACATGCTGAAAATGTGTCATTTTTTGATTATTACAAAAAAATCTCTTTTATAATTCAATCTAATACAGTTATTTTACCTTAATTACAGTTGATTTAAAACTGAATTACAGTTATTATTTGCTTAATACAATTATTTTTCGAGGCATATATTGTTGTCTTACGCGATTCTCTGCGGTTCTGCGCCAAAGAATTATTTTCAGAAAAAATTGGTGAATACGCATTCTTTTCTCACGAGTGACGAAGGTGGCTCTGTGCCTGAAAAGAATATCATCCTCTTTCCGAACGGGGTGAACGAGTTGTTTTTGGAAGGCGTGTTGAACGGCGTGTTTGATTCTGCGGCGGAGGAAGATGATGGTGAAGTGCTGCTCTATCTCTGTGCGAAAACTGAATCTGATTTGAACTCGGACCTTTCAGACTCGTACTGTGAGGGCGTGAAAGTCGTTCGGCTCGGCGAGGACGAAATCCGAAAAGATGTTATTGCGTACTATGCGGAGAAACTGGCGGAGATGATGGAAGTGAAGTGCCGCGTGGTGTATGAGGCGGACGGAGAATTTGTGAGCGAAGAAATTCTCGGTTGGGAAAAAGTGGATAGGAAAGCGGTGAAATGCTGACGGCAAGCGTTGTTTTGTTCAATACGCCGCGCTCTCAGATTAACGCTCTTTTTGGCTCCGTGGCGGCAAGCGGGTGTGTCGAAACATTTTTTGTGATTGACAATTCTCCCAATGACAAATGGCGCGTGCTCGAAAGGGAGTGGGGCGAAAAGGGCTTAGCCGTCCGCTATATTCACAACGCGAATCTTGGCTACGGCGCGAGCCACAACCTTGCCATGCAGGAAGCGATTGATTCTGGTGCTGATTACCATGTTGTTCTGAACCCCGACATTTATTTTGAAGCGAATGTGCTTTCGAAGCTGATTCGCTTTATGGACGCGAACACGGACGCAGCGTATGTGCTTCCGCGTGTGGAATACCCGAATGGCGAGTTGCAATATTTGTGCAAGCTGCTTCCCACGCCCGCGGATTTGATTTTTCGCCGTTTTTTGCCAAAGAGTTGGGGAAAGAAGCGCGATGACCGCTACTGCCTGAAAATGAGCGGCTACGACAAGGTTATGAATCCGCCGTGTTTGAGCGGCTGCTTTATGTTCATGCGGCTTTCCACGCTGAAAGAGCACGAGATTTTCTTCGACGACGGGTATTTTATGTACTGCGAGGATTTTGACTTGATACGCCGATTGCACTGTTTGGCGAAGACACTGTATTACCCTGATGTGAAGATTGTGCATGACCATAAAAGAGAAAGCTATAAGAGCCGAAAGATGCTTATCTGCCACATAAAAAGTGCAATCAAATATTTTAACAAGTTTGGTTGGATTTTTGACCGGGAGCGGCGGGAGATGAATAAGCGGATTTTGTGGGAGATTGGAAAATGATGAATACAAAAAAAACAATCACCGTAACAAGCCCGCTCCTTCCAAATTTACAGGATTTTGAGGCTTGTCTTGAGGATATTTTCAATCGTCGATGGCTCACAAACAACGGACACTACCATCAGCAGCTTGAAAAAGCCCTTGCAGAGTATCTCGGTGTGCCGTATCTCTCGCTTTTCACGAACGGAACCCTGCCGCTTATCACGGCATTGCAGGCTTTGCGCATTACGGGCGAGGTGATTACCACGCCGTATAGCTTTGTGGCGACTACGCACTCAATCTGGTGGAACAATTTGAAGCCTGTGTTTGTGGACGTGCGCGAAGAAGACGGCAATATCGACCCAGAGAAAATAGAGGCTGCAATCACTCCGAAAACTACGGCGATTATGCCGGTGCATGTATATGGTACGCCCTGCGACACAAAACGCATACAGGAGATTGCGGACATCTACGGGCTTAAGGTG
>JAFUDX010000045.1 GCA_017464425.1 Treponema sp. | reverse complement strand
TTTTTCGGCGCCGGAATGTTTTATGGAATTTGAAAGGATTTCCTGCACAATGCGGTAAATATTCAGATTCTTTTCTTTTGGAAAACTCTTAAAGTCCTGATTGTTTTTTACTTCATCCTGAATGCAAAGAATAATTTCAAGACCGCTCTGCTTTTTTAAGACTCCACAGAGGGAAACAAGGGCTTCAAAAAGACCTTCGTTCAAGTCTGTCGGAGTTAGGGCATAGCAGGTATTTCGCACATCGCCTGCAATCTTCTTACAGAGATTTACGGATTCTTCATCTTTAAGCTGGAACTGCAGTACCCGCAAATCCTGGCAAACAGTATCGTGAAGCTCATTGGAAATACGCTCCCGCTCGGCTTCCTGAGTTTTAATCACCTGGGCAGTATAGATAAGGTTTTCCTTTCGGCGCCTGTAAGTTACAAGATAGAGAATTAAAAAGACAAGCGACATACCAAGCGCCAGAATAATTACTAGAATCAAAATCCTGTAGGAATAATAAACCTGCTCAAGCTGAAAGCTTACAAGATTTTTCTGAAGGATTTCCCAGCGGACGACATTTTCCGCAATTTTCTGCTTATCACCCTTTATGATTCCGCTAAGCAGATTTTCATAAATAACCTTTGCTTCCGGAAAATAATAAATTACAGTATCAGAGGGCTGGGCCTTCTTTATTTCAATCGCAAGTTCTTCAAGCCTGCTCTGGGCATCCTCCTCCCCAGCCGCTTCCCATTCCAGCCATTTTTGGGTAATAGCTTCGGGCATAAGTTTTTCTGTCTGTTTCTGGGCCTTATGAGCAAAAGCCGAAAAAGAGAATAAAACAAATAAAATAAAGAAGATCTGTTTTTTCATCACTAAAAATATAGCACATTCTTCTATATAGTTGATATAATAAAGTATGAGTTTTTCCTTTGATTTTTCAAATCGGAAGAGAGTTTTATTTTTTATCCTCAGCATTCTCTGCGGCTTTTTAGATTATATCATCTGTGATTTTGTAGCCTGGGTAAACCATCTGCCGCTTTTTTGTGACACAATTTTTATTATGGCGCTGAGTTTTCTTGCCGGCCCCTGGTGGGGAGTTCTTGCAGGCTTTTTCTATCATCTAATTGATTTTTGCTTAAACAGAACTTTAGAGCTGGGCCACTGGTTTATGCTCTGCCATTTTCTTGCAGCCCTTACTGCCGGATATTTTAAAATATGGTTTATCAAAAAAACAGACTCAAGCCTGGCACTTTTTATAAAGCTGATTATTCTGAGCCTTGCCCTCTGCCTGGTGATGAGCATTTCGGGCGGAATCATCGGCTACATCTTAAGATATGTCGAAGCCTACAAGGCCGCCAGCAGCCAGACAGATTTTCTTACCTTCTTGTGGCAGAACAAATTCCAGTCAAAGCTCCTCCTGCAGATTGCCGTCCGCATTCCGGTAAACATTGCCGACCGCTTTATCTGCACCTTCGCCGCCTGGGGAGTGTACTGGCTGGGGAAGAAGGGAATTTCGCTTAGCTGTAAAAAGTAAGATTTTTGAAAATAAAGAGCACTATACTTGCAGAAAAATATAGATTAATGTAATATTTTGCAAGTAAAGGTGCTTATATTTGCAGATATTTTAATTTTTAGGGAGTTCTTGAAAATAAAATGCAGCTTATTCGCGAAGATTATCTAAAACTTCTCCGCCCTTATTATGATGTTGATTTGATTAAAGTCATAACGGGAATAAGACGTTCGGGAAAGTCTGTCTTGATGGAAACGGTAAAAGATGAGCTTCTCTCAAAAGGCGTTTCCGGCTCTCATATAATCAGCATAAACCTTGAAGATTTGGATTACTCCTTCATCACCAGCATAAAAGACATGCATGATGAAATCAAAAGCCGCATCGTTGATGACCAAAAATATTACATTTTTCTGGACGAAATCCAGCATCTGGAGAAGTTTGAAAAACTTCTTGCATCTTTAAAAGCTAAATTCAACTGCTCTATTTTTGTTACGGGAAGTGACTCAACAATGCTTTCCGGGGAACTGGCAACCCTTCTGACCGGGCGGACTGTTGAATTTGAAGTTTTTCCTTTCAGCTTTAAGGAATCAGTTGATTATCTGGAATTGAACAAAATCCCTTGCAATCCGGACGACTTCATAAAGGATTACATCAAGTGGGGCGGCTTTCCGCTCAGGTTCAGCTTTAGGGAAGAGAATTCCATCAAACGTTTTTTAGACAATCTCTATTCAAACATCGTCAACCGGGATATTGTAAAAAAATCCAGCAAGATTGACAGAAAAGCCTTTAAGGACATTTCCCTTTACATCATGTCAAATGCGGGAAAGGAGTTTTCGGCAGAAAATATTGCCGCATTTTACTCTGCAAAAAACAAAAGCAGCGTCAGTGCCAGAACAATTTACACATATCTGGAAAAACTCCACAAATCTTACATTCTCCATTCCTGCAAAAAATTCAACATTGCTGGAAAAACAGCCCTGGAAAAAGCTGATAAATTTTACGCCACCGATACAGGACTCCGCACACTGAACACAAACACAATTCATTACGAAGATACCTTCTTTCTGGAAAACATCATCTACAATGAGCTTTTGATTCAAGGGTTCACCGTTTTTACAGGAAAGACATTTAAGGGCGAAATTGATTTTGTGGCAGTTAAGGAGCAGAAAAAGTGCTTTATTCAGGTTGCTTATCTTCTTTCAAGCGAAGAGACAATTAAAAGAGAATTCGGCGCATTTGAAAAAATTACAGACGCTTCTCCAAAATATGTGCTTTCTTTAGACAGGATTGATCTGAGCCACGACGGCATTGAACATCTGAACATCGTGGACTTTCTATTACACAAGGTGCAGCTTCACCTGTCCTAGAAGAGGCTGCGACAGATATATCATCTCCCCCTACAAATACCGGCCCAGCTCGTAGCGGTTCTTGACGTTGAACTTGTCGAAAATGCGGGAAACATAGTTTTCTACGGTGCGCTTGGAGACGCCCAGTTTTTCGGCAATCAGTTCGTTGGGGAGATGCTCGCCCAGTAAGTCCAGAAGCTCGCGCTCTTTTTTGGTCAGGGTGACCATGATTCCG
This sequence comes from Treponema sp., assembly GCA_017464425.1. Lineage (GTDB taxonomy): Bacteria > Spirochaetota > Spirochaetia > Treponematales > Treponemataceae > Treponema_D. The sequence goes on along the minus strand of JAFUDX010000045.1, from coordinate 174 downwards.
CTTACGTACATCATGTCGGGAATCAAATCTTTCTGGATATAGGTTTCACCGCACGCGACTGCACGGATTGCTTCCAGGATTTCTGATTGAGCGGCATTTTTGGAGATAAAGCCTTTGATTTTGTGCTCCATCGTTTTTACGATAAAGCCCGCATTTGAAAAAGAAGAATACATA
>JAFUDX010000021.1 GCA_017464425.1 Treponema sp. | reverse complement strand
CCTCAATGTTGTCTTCACTGTTCTCAAAAACAATATTGATTACGTTCCTATTTTTCCTCCTGACGTTGACGTCTCAAAACTTGCTGAAAAAGCAATTAAATCTCTATCACCTAATTGACATTTCATAGCAGGTCTTTTTATTTTTTTCAATAACCAAAGTGTTTCCCTCAACACGGGAAACCACGCACACAGTACCTTTTGGGATTTCCCCTTCGCCATCACTCGTTGCCGTCCAAATCACCCCGTTTGAGGCTTTCGCTTCGCCCTTCTCAAACTGCGTGATTTTTTTGGTGATAAGCACTTCCTGACCTTCCAGGGTGTTTACATTTGTGGTAACAGTTCCGATTCTTAGTCTCTTAACGGCAAACGGACGGGTAAAAAGCAAAAGAACAATTGTAATAAGGAAAAAAACAAGCACCTGCCAAAGAAATGGAAGCGGTGTCTGGCATAGAAAAACCATAAGAAACGCAGAAATGGCCGCCCACACCGTAGTCAAAGAAAATGTGGCAGCCTCAATGATAATTGAAACAATCATAACAGCAAGCCAAAACCACGGCGTATGTGTTAAAATCAGATTAAAAAAATCAGCCATATTGCTATTATAAATCTTCTTTTGAAATTTTGAAAGAAAATTCTAAACGCGCTCGAAAGATTCTGCTTTATACAGGTAATCGATGCCGAATTCATTTATCACAAAAAGAGAGCCTTTCTGAGGACCGTCCACAACTTCCCCCACACAAAGATAAATTTTATCTTTCTCAAAATAATCGCACTCTTCGCCAATATATCGAATTTTATAAAATGTTCTTTCTGTTTTGTTTTCCATAGCGTTTTATTATCGGCAGAATTCGCTAGTTTCTTTAGAAGCACGCAGACGACCAGCATATTCGCCATCGGTTTGGTAACACTTTTGATTCCGTCATTTTGGTAACAGAATTGATTCCACCCAGAGCTCAGACACAGGCTTCAAACGCCACAAATCTCACTCCCCTACCCCACACCGCTGTCAGTATTTTTTCTGGTAACAGTTTTGATTCCTTTAAATGATATATAGGCATTTTCTATACTATTTATTGAATTATTATAGCGGTTTTATATACTTTTTATTGATTTTTCATTGAATTCATCAATATATTTTCAATATCGTACAAAAACTGCTTTTTTTTCACAGATGCTCTCAGACGCACAAAAACACCTCTAGAATCGATCCACCCCCAAAATCGAATAATCAGTCAAAAAGATAAAAAAGACGCGTCTAAGGCAATCCTCGCGCGTCTATATTTTACACATAAGATTTATAGCCTGATTATAGATTTTATATTTTTCTTGTATATATTTCATATATATCGAGCATAGAGATGGTATATAAATCATCAATAAATATTGACAAACTCTATATTTATTGGTATCATATAGCAGTAATATAGATTTGAGGGGAATATATTATGTCAAAAGTAATTACGTTGCTTAATCGCAAAGGTGGTTGCTCCAAAACAAGCACGGCGTTCAGTCTTGCCGTCGAATTATCAAAAAAAGCAAACACTATCTGCATCGATCTTGACGATCAGGCAAATCTTACATCATGGGCCGGAATCACAGAATTACAATACGAGTTCGCTGATTATCTTCTTGACAAATGCGAGCTAAAAGATGTGATTCGACCCACAAAAGTTCCCAATCTTTTTATTCTGCCCACCGCCGCCCGCGAAGGTGACTTGCGAAACTATGCGGATTTGCGCGCAAAAGACGAGCCGTTCCGCCTTTACAAGCTCACGCGGGAGCTTTCAAAAATCGCTGACTATATCGTAATCGATACATCTCCTGCATGGGGAAGCCTTGAAAAAGCAGCCTGCCTTGCAAGCGATGAAATCATTACCCCACTCAAACTCGATAAATTTTCAAGCGATGGTCTTGAAACGCTCAAAACCAATTTCGACAAACTCAAAGTCCAATATGACGACTGCCACGGAATATCAGAATCTGGCCGCCCGTTTTTGAACAAGCTCGTTCTTTCTGAATACAATGCCAGCTATGCGCTCAGCAACCAGCTCGTCGAAGCATACAAGCCCTTAGAGTCAACTGGATACAAACTTTTTATCATTCCACAAGACCAGGCATTTAAAAAAGCCCAACAACTGAGCATTCCCGTGCAAGCATATTCTGGCACAAAAGCAGAAACTTTAAAAGTCATCGAATCTTTAGCCGCAAGTTTGGCTAACTAAGCAGAGGGGAATTTATATGCCATCAACAATCAAACTGCAAGACGCAACCTCATCCTCAATGAGCGAGCTTTTTAAAACAATGAATACAAACACAGCAAAGGAGTCTGCAAAACCAAAAGCCGAAACTCCCGTGATTAAACAAGAAATCAAAACTGTTACCACAACCACAGAAAAAAAATCAGAGATTACCAGCAATGATTTAACAAAAGTCGGTGTTTGTTTTAATGTTCCCCGTTACATTCGTGACATGTGGAAGACATTTTTTACCACGCATGGGCTTACCATGACGGACGGACTTATCCAAGCGGTCAATTATTTAAAAGAGCAGGAAGAAAAGGGTGAGGTAAAGCTCGGCGCAATTTCGGTCATAAAAAACTAGAAATTTCGCGCCAAAACGCACTGGGTAAGAAAAATCACGGCAGAGGCTCAAAAAACGCCTCAGAAGGCCTTTTTTGAGCGTTTGAGGGCATTTTTTACGGCGAGGAGGGGAAGCCAAAAAATGAAAACTGATACAACAAATACCGAAGATAAAAACACCGCAGACTTGCCGGCAACAATGGACGAAATGTTTGTCGTTGAGAAGGCGAGGCAAGAACGGAAAATTTTATCATACATTCCAAGTTTTTTCACAACCGCGTCTCTGCCATTCCGCAATGTAAACAGCCCCGTATTCGTCCGAAAAGGCAGCAACGGAATCACGCTCAAACTTACTGCCCCAGAAAATGTTCCGTTCGGTCGCTATGGCCGTCTTCTCCTCTCGCTGTTTACGACGCATGCTGTTCTTTCCAAAGAAAAAGATTGTACTGTTTTCATTGAATACACAAAATTACTGGATCTTTTAAATGAACTGCAGCTTCCCAAAAGTCGCGGAAAAGATGTAAAAGAACAGCTGGATTGTTTTACAAACGCATCATTTGCCTTTGAGCAAAAAATAAAAGAATTAAAAAGCGGTTATCTTTTCCGTGAACTGTACGAAAACGGAGACTATCCTAAAAGCGATGTTATGGTCACAACCGTTTCTACAGGAAACATTCGATTTACGACAGGCGTTCAGTATCAGGAAATCGATGACGGCTCAAAATCAAATAAAGTGGGGGCGTTCAAGATTATTCTTTCACCAGAATTCTCTTCTTTCTGTCAGGCCCATGCTGTTCCGATTGATTACACAGTGTACAAGAATATCGACAGTCCTGCAGGAAAGGATATTTATGCATGGCTCATTTATCGAAACAACGGAATGAAGGCAAACGAGCCTGTGTTTATTCCAAAAGAAAAGCTCGTGGAGCAGTTTATGCCTGTTGGTGAAGATGCTCATCCCAAACAACTTTCAACAAATTACAACCGAATTCTCGATCATATCAGAGAAATCAAAACAAACTATTACCCAGAAGTAAAAGTCAGCTTTGATCAGAACGGAAGTGGTATTACACTGTATAAAAGTCCTACGCCCGTTCTCAAAGATGATACGCGATATGCATTAATAACATCGGATATCTAAAAAAGGTGTTTTCCACATTTTTGCAGGCTTATTATTAGTTTAAATATATTATTAGTTAATTATTAGAATCTATAGAAGAAACAATCAAAGGTGTTACCAGACGCAATCAAACATGTTACCAGCTTTTTTTGGATATGCTTGGTAATTTTTTATATTATAAAGAAATAAGATATTTATCAACAAAAAATCAAAGCTGTTACCAGAAAAATGAGTTATCCACCGCCTTTTGTGGATAAATATGGGCTAGAATCAAAACTGTTACCACAAGCGATTCTTTTTCGCTTGGAATCAATTCTGTAACCACGCTTTTTTGTGCGCAGAGGGCAGTTTTTCGGGGGAATCAAAACTGTTACCAAATTGCATCTGAATTTTCGGCTTTATCTTGTTTACGCACGCTACATATAGTGTTTACAAGGGGAAAAAGGGGATTTAAACCGCAAGGTAAAGCGTTGCTCCTGCTTCTTTGTGGAATCAATTCTGTTACCAAAAAGATAGTGGGGTAGGGGAGCGGAATCGAAACTGTTACCAAAATGAAGGGTGAAAAATATGATGACGAGGAATGTGATTTAAAATAAAAAAACATCAGCACTCTATGCGGAATAGTAGACTCGAACTACTGACCCCCACGATGTCAACGTGATGCTCTAACCAACTGAGCTAACCCCGCAGACAGTGCTGATGTAACAAAAAGATTTTAACAAATTTCTTTTCCCACTGTCAATACCATTGCGGTGAATTTTATGGAAATTCATCGGATTTTTGTTGATAAAGTTTTTTTGCACAGATAAAATGAAAAAATGACAAGCCGTTCCTCTCAGAATACAGGAAATATTGTTCTTGAATTTGACTCTCTTTCTGCGGGCTATAATTTTCATCCGCTGCACGCGCCGTTTTCTTTTTCTGTGCGCAAAGGGGAATTTGTTTCTTTGATTGGCGCGAATGGGGCAGGGAAGTCAACGATTTTAAAGACGCTGATAAAAGAACTCCCGCATATTTCTGGGGCGATTTTTTTAGACAAAAAGAACCTGAAGGATTTTTCTACAAAAGAACTTTCTAAAAAAATGTCCGCCTTGCTCACGGTGAGCGTTAAGCCTGAGCTTTTGACATGCCGTGATGTCGTTGCGAGCGGTCGGTATCCTTACACCGGCCATTTCGGTCTTCTTACTGATGATGACAATGCAAAAATTGACGAAGCTCTTTCTGTGGTGAAGGCAGATGATTTTGCGAATCAAGATTTCATGAAAGTGAGTGACGGTCAAAAACAACGGATTTTGTTTGCGCGTGCGTTGTGCCAGAGTCCAAGCGTTTTGGTTCTGGACGAGCCTACATCATATCTTGATATTCGCTGGCGGTTCGAGCTCTTTTCGATTCTGACAGATTTGTGTAAAAAAGGCTGCACGATTATTGCCTCTCTTCATGAAATTGACCTAGCATTGCGCTTTTCGGACAGGGTTTTGTGCGTTGGTCATGGAGCGGTAAAAGAACTTCCTGTGGACGAAAACGCGTGCAAAACGGAAATTCTTCGGCTGTACGATTTGCAAGATGATTTTTTTAAAAAAGAGCCGTATTATTCTGATTTGGTGAGAAATTTTTGTAAGAAGCGGGAAGTCGCTCCTGCCGTGCCCTCTTCGCTGGGTAATGCTTCCGTGATGGTACAGGGCACGATGTCGAATGTGGGAAAAAGTTTTATCGTGGCAGGATTGTGCCGCATTTTTTCGCAGGATGGGTTTTCTGTCGCTCCTTTTAAATCCCAAAATATGGCATTGAATTCTTTCGTGACGAATGAAGGCTTGGAAATGGGGCGGGCGCAGGTAATGCAGGCGGAAGCGGCTGGAGTAGAGCCGAGCGTTTTGATGAATCCGATTTTGCTGAAACCAATGAGCGATACGGGAAGTCAGGTGATTGTGAATGGCGAAGTGATAGGCACTATGGCGGCAAAGGAGTATTTTTCTTTTAAAAAATCGCTTGTGCCTCAAATAAAATCGGCGTATAACACATTGGCGGCGGAACATCAAATTATCGTGATTGAGGGGGCGGGAAGTCCTGCTGAAATCAATCTCAAAGAAAATGATATTGTGAACATGGGAATGGCGCAGATTGCAGACAGTCCTGTTTTGCTTGTCGCGGATATTGATCGGGGCGGCGTTTTTGCCCAATTGTACGGCACGATTGAGCTTTTGGAAAAGGATGAGCGAGCGAGAATCAAAGGACTGATTATCAACAAATTTCGGGGTGACAAGTCGATTTTAGATTCAGGAATTAAAATGATTGAAGAAAAAACGGGAATCCCTGTCGTGGGGACTGTTCCGTATCTCAACATTCAGCTTGATGATGAAGATTCGCTGTCTGAAAATTTGCACACCTTCACAAAGTTTCGCGATAAGGCTGATGAAATTCAAATCGCGATTGTTCGGCTTCCTCATATTTCAAATTTCACTGATTTTATTCCGCTTCAGAATCATGGCACGGTAAATGTGTATTATGTGCAGAGCCCAGAAGATTTTGGCGTTCCGGATTGTGTTATTGTCCCAGGCACTAAAAATACGCTTGATGATTTAGAGTGGCTTAAAAAAACAGGATGCGCGGAGTTTATTCAGAAAGAAGCGGAAAAAGGCACGGTGATTGTAGGGGTTTGCGGCGGATTTCAGATTCTTGGTAAAAAAATTACGGGAAGTGAAACCGAAGGCTCGTCTGAATGTGCGCTTGATGCTTTGGGCTTGTTGCCTGTGGAAACGGAATTTTATGCGCAAAAGACTCGTACGCGTGTTTCTGGGAAAGTTGAAATCAGTGATGTGCTTCAAAATCTTCGAATCTCAGGCTATGAAATTCATCAGGGGCAGACGCGCTTTTTAGACCAAAACGAAGCGTCTTATTTTGCGAAAATTACGGACAGTGTGACGGGGCAGGTCAAATATGACGGGGCGGTGAAGGGGAGCGTTTTTGGCACATACATTCATGGTCTTTTTGATGAAAGTGAATTCACGAATCAGTTTATGCAGATTCTTGCAGAACGGAAAGGTTTTGATTTGCAAAAAAATGACGGCTATGCAAAAAAATCTTTGACTTTGCATGATTTTAAGGAAACTCAGTATAATCTTTTGGCAGATACGCTTAGAACGCACTTAGATATGAAGAAAATTTATAAAATTATGGGTATCTCTTGACCGAAAACTTTAATCGTCTTACAATTTTGCTATTATGGACAGCAAGGATGCATTTCAAAAAATTTTGAAGTCTTATGAGCGTTATTATAATGTCTCTGTCAAAAATGTTGACGCTCCTTTTGCCGCCGAAGCTGTTTTTAAGTCCCATAATGAGCAGTACATGCTTGTCAAAGCCGCAAAAATCGCGGACATCGATTCAAACGAATTCGTTTTCTTCTATATAAGTAATGAAAATCCAGAGCAGAATCTTACGGAAGTCGCGCAAGCGGCGTGGGCGAGGGGATTGGAGCGAATCACGCCGTACTATGGGCACAGAAACACGGACATCACGCTCATTCTTCTTTCCGAGCGATTTTCCGAAGAATCGTTCAAGCTCGTCAAAAAACTCAAATTCTACAAATCATATAAATTCGGTCTTTTTGGCTGGAGTGCGTTTCGGGCATTGGCTTACGAGACTTCAACGGGGCGGGCGGTCACAAATCGCCGCGGCTCAGACTTGAAGAAACTCGTCAGCTCGCTATAAAAAAAGTCTTTCTAGAATAGGAGGAGAAAGCAAAATGACAGCATTACTTATTATTCTTGCTGCAATCGCTCTGCTTTTCATCGGCTATGTTTTCTATGGCTCATGGCTTGCAAAGCAGTGGGGAATCGACCCCGCAAAAAAGACGCCTGCACAGGAAAAGGCAGACGGCGTGGACTATGTTGCCGCAAAACCGGCAGTCTTGATGGGACATCACTTCTCATCAATCGCGGGTGCTGGTCCGATTAACGGCCCGATTCAGGCGGCTGTGTTCGGTTGGGTTCCGGTCTTCTTGTGGTGTGTTATCGGCGGTATTTTCTTCGGCGGCTTGCAGGACTTCGGTTCTTTGTTTGCTTCTGCTCGCCATGACGGAAAATCAGTCGGCGAAATCATCAAAGACTCAATGGGAAAAGCGTCAAAGAAATTGTTCATCATTTTCGCATTGCTCGTTTTGATTTTGGTTATCGCGTCATTCGTCAATGTCGTCGCGGGAACTTTTGCAACGGCGGCAAACGAAGCGGGAAAAGTCGCGTTCGGCATCGTCTCAAATCCGACAGGCCCGCAGACAACGGCAATGATTTCTCTCCTCTTCATCGTGCTTGCGGTCATCTACGGAATCCTTACAAACCGCTGTGGAATCAAAACGCTCCCTGCAACGATTATCGGTCTCGTGGGAATCGTGCTTTCAATCGTCATCGGCTTGAACTTCGGTTTCGCAATGAGCCGAAACGCTTGGATTGTCTTTATCGGTGCATATATCGCGGTCGCTTCTTTGATTCCGGTCTGGTGCTTGCTCCAGCCGCGCGATTATCTCTCTTCATTCTTGCTCTACGGCATGATGGCACTCGCCCTCGTTGGTATCGTGGTTTCTGCAATCACGGGAAACGCTGAATTCGACCTTCCGGCGTTCACGGGCTGGTCAACAAAAATCGGTCCGATGTTCCCGGCTTTGTTCATCACGGTTGCCTGTGGTGCGGTTTCTGGCTTCCACTCGCTCATCGCAACGGGAACGACTTCAAAACAGCTCGACAACGAAAAGAACGCAAAGGCTATCGGCTACGGCTCAATGCTCATTGAATCTGCATTGGCTGTCATCTCTTTGATTGCGGTCGGTATGGTCTCAAAGAACTTCATCGTTGACGGAGCGTTCAAAGGAGCGCCGCCGGTTGCTTTCGCCTCTGGTATCGCAAAAATGTTCGGCTATATCGACAACAACAACGCAATCTACGCGCTCTTGACTTTGGCAGTTTCTGTCTTCGCGCTCACTTCTTTGGACTCAGCGACCCGATTGAGCCGCTTTATGTTCAGTGAATTGTTCTTGAAAGACGGCGAAGAGTCATATAAAGACGCTTCGGGAGCTAGAAAGTGCTTGGCTCATCCGCTCTTCGGTACGCTCTTGATGGTCGTAATCGGTTGTACGCTCGGCGGTCTCTCGCTCTCTCAGATTTGGGCTTTGTTCGGCTCAGCAAACCAGCTCTTAGCAGGTATCGCGCTCATGGCAGTCGCGGCGTGGCTCGGCGAAGTCGGAAAGAACAACAAAATGTTCTGCATTCCGACCGTGTTCATGCTCGCGGCAACGCTCACTCAGCTCGTCCGCACTGTTATCGCAAAATGCAGTGCAATGGCGGCAGGAGCAGAGAACGCATTCCACTGGGGCAACTGGTTCCAGCTCTTCTTTGCAGCGGCAATGGCAATTCTCGCTGTGATTTTGGTTGTTGAGGGTGTCAAAACATTCTCTCGACAGGCAAAGAAAGCGTAAGTTTTACTGAAGAATGTTTAAAAATGAACTCTGATTCCGCTATCGAATCCATTCCAATGGCTGGAATCAGAGTTCGTCGTTCCTGTGCGCAGGTATTTCCAGCCTGCAAAAATTTCAAGTCGATTAATTAAAATCCCTGCCTGTAAATCAGAGTCATACACGAATATATCATTTTCGTAAAATTGCCAGCCAAATGTCCATTTTAAGGAAAGCGGTTTGAATGGGTATGATTTTAATTCACCGCCAAGAAAAAACGCATTGTCTTTTAGCAAGGGCGTTACTTCGTTGTACCATCGTGACCAGCCGAACTTAAGGTATAAACTCAAAAAATTTGTCTGAAAAATCGGTAGATTTGCGCCCAAATTGATATTCCCCATGTTTCCTTCATTGTGAATGTGGTCGAAGAGAATAAGATTTTTTGCATAGAATCCTATGAGCGGGTACAGCATGCAATCAAAATTCGACTCATTTCCGACTGCAAGTCCCTTTAGATAGACGAGTGAGGAATCAAAAGAAAATCTCTGGCGACGAAGCGGAGAGGCAAAATCATCAAAATCCGCAGAATCTGCCGAAATGCCATCGTATGCGACATATTTTGTGCCGTTATATGAATAAGGGTAGGGATAGTAGCGGGCATACGCATTGATAATCCAGACATAGGCGAAAATTTCTGCAAAAAACTGGATGAGTGAGCCTTCCGCACTGTCTCGCGCAGAAGAATTCGGCGAGTTTTTTTTGGGTTTGCTCTCTTCTTTGCGCGTTTCCTTCTTTTCTTGGGAGTCTTCTATTGCCTCATCAAATGCACCGAATGCACAAATCGGCTGGCAAAGACAGAGAACTGCTAACACTAATGAAAGAATTCGCTTCATTTTCTCTCCAGAGTAAAAATTGCTTACACCTTGAACTGGTCAATCTGTGAGCCAATATGGTCGATTGATGTGCGCATTTTGCCCGCGATTTCGGTGAGGGACGCGCCCGTAGCGTTGATTTTTTCGGTGTCGATTGAAGTCATGCCGTGGAGCATTTCCCATTTTTCTTCGAGACTTGCATTCTCATCTTTAAGAAGCGGAATTTCTGCCAATGCGTGCAGGAGGGTAAATTCTGCGTCATTTAAATCTTCGATTTGCTTTGAAACGCTTTCTGAAAGATTTGAAAGATTCGTGTGAACGGAATCGGTAAGCGTGTTTTTTGCGACATAACGGGGGATTAAGCCCATGCTAAGAACCGCGATGATGACGAGCGCGTCAACCAAAATCAAAAGCTTTGCTTTTAAACTGAAATGTGCCATAGATGTCTCACAAAAAATAAAGTGCAATATATAATAGTGCACTTTTTAGATTATTTCAATTTGCGTTTTGCTCTTGTTTGGGCATTTTGTTTGCTTTGAGCGGTTATGCCTCTGCCTTCCACAATCCGTGCTTGTTGCAATACTCGTACGCAGCGAGCAACTTTTCGCCTGCAAGCGCGAAAACGGCTTTTGGCTCTTCGCCAGGATTCAAGTATTTTCGCTGAACGCCTTTGCTGGTCTCAATTTCAATCCACTGGATGTAATGGTCGGCTTCCATCGGGTGAACGGCAGAGCCAACTTTGACGGTGACGGTGTTTCCGTTCGCTTCGATGACGGGGACATGTTTTTCTGTCGCGCCGTCGGTGGTGTTTGCTTTGAGTTCGGTCATTTCATCGCCGCAGCAGACTACCACAGGGCAGCCTTTGTTGACGATTTCGATGATTTTTCCGCATTTTTTGCATTTGAAGAATTGTGCCATAGTGTACCTCTTTCTATTTTCTAAAACTGTTTCTTCTATTATAACGACCTTTTTCAAAAAGTCAAAAAGTATATTGCTGATTTTTTTTCCTTGTGATACAGTAGGTAGCGATTTTAGGTGCTCGCATAACAGATTTTCATGCGGAAATATGGGGGCGAGCCTAACTGGGAATGGGGTGAGAATCCCCAGCAGTGCCGCTACTGTGTGAAGCTTGCCTTCAAGTCAGACACCAGCCTAAAATTAGTATAAAAAGTCTTCTTCGAGACAAAGGAGTTTTTACATGAACAAATGTTCAAAATTGGTCGCGCTTGCGCTTGGTGCAAGTGTTCTTTTCGCTTCGGTTTTCACATCTTGCCATAAAGCAGCAAAAAATGACAAGGAAATCTTGGTCGTCAGTTTCGGAACGAGTTACAATTCTTCCCGCGACCTCACGATTGGCGGAATCGAAAATGCAATTGGGGCCGCATTCCCTGATTACAAAGTCGCACGCGCATTCACCGCAGACACTATCATCAATATCCTTAAAGAACGTGAAAATCTTGTGATTGACAATGTTGACGAGGCTCTTACCCGCGCCGCAAACGACGGAATCAAAACGCTCGTTGTTCAGCCGACTCACTTGATGAACGGGTTTGAATACACAGATTTGCAGAAAACGCTCTCAAAATACGAAAGCAAATTCTCAAAGGTCGTGCTTGCCCAGCCGCTTCTCACAAGCGATGCTGATTTTTCTGCCGTTGCAGACGCAATCACCGCAAAAACAAAGAATTTCGACGACGGAAACACCGCAATCTGCTTTATGGGTCACGGAACAGAGGCTGAGTCAAACAAAGTCTACGCAAAAATGCAGGAAGTTCTTTCTTCTAAAGGATTCGCGAATTACTATGTCGGCACGGTTGAGGCAACTCCAAGCGTAGAAGATTTGCTCGCCGCGATTCAGGCAAAAGGCTCATACAAAAAAGTCGTGCTCCATCCGCTCATGGTTGTAGCCGGCGACCACGCAAACAACGACATGGCAGGCGATGAAGAAGATTCATGGAAATCAATTTTCAAGGCAGCAGGCTTTGAAGTCGAGTGCGTGCTTGAGGGCTTAGGTCAGGACACCACTATTCAGCAGCAGTATGTCGCCCACACAAAGGCAGCGATAAATAATTAGCAGTTAGCAATGAGTAGTTAGGAGTTACAGGGGGAAGTCTCCCCCTCTCTTCAATACCACTCACTACGCGGAAATGCCCAAGCACGCTTGGTCACTTCCTCTCCGTTCGGGTATTTCCGCTACCCCCTCTACGGGGGATGCGGTTCAGGCATAGCCTTCACCGAGACTCGCTCAAAACCAGCCTCGCAGGTTTTGCCCCTGTCGGGTCGCTCCCTACCCCCGTAACGCCCCCATATTCTTTCACTTTTTAAAAGGATTTCTCAATGAAAAAGTTTTTTTTCCTTGCATTAGTTCTTAACTTCTCACTTCTCACTTCTCACTTCTCACTGTTTGCACAGGTTGCTTCGAGCGATGAAATGCTTACGCCTCAAAAAGTCGGGCGGGAAGGAATGATTCCTGTTCTCGCTTCGGACATTGCGGAAGGGGAATACGAAATTGAAGCTGAATCTAGTTCTTCGATGTTCAGAATCACAAAGTCGCTTCTTTCGGTGAAGGACGGTGCGATGAGCGTTAGCGTGACGATGAGCGGAAAATCCTACACGAAACTGTTTTTGGGAACGGCACAGGCGGCTTCGGATGCGAGTGGGGTAGGGGAAATCGCTTACACCGCTGACGAAAACGGCGCGTTTGTGTTCTCGTTTCCGATTCCCGCGCTCAACGAGCCAATAAAATGCGCCGCGTTCAGCAAGAACAAAGAAAAATGGTACGACCGCGACATTTTGTTTGATGCGGTAAGCCTTCCCGAAAACGCACTTTTTGTTTCGCCTGAGAAAAAATCGTCATCTTTAAAAGACGGCTCGTATCTCGTGAATGTGGCACTTTCTGGTGGAAGCGGAAAAGCGAAAGTCACAAGCCCTGCAAAAGTCACTGTAAAAGACGGTCTTGCAACGGCAGAAATCGAATGGTCTAGCCCAAACTACGACTACATGAAAGTGAACAGTGAGCGATTTGATGTGGACACAAAAATCCTCGCTGACGGCGGAAATTCCACCTTCACGATTCCGATTTACGCATTCAACAAAAAAATGCCCGTGTTCGCCGACACGCTTGCTATGAGCCAAGCGCACGAAATCCTGTACTATCTCGAATTTGACGAATCTTCCGCCAAAAAAGCAGGCTCGCTTCCCAAAACGGACTTGATTTTAGTGATTTGGGCGGCATTGGTCATTTTGAGCGTGGTGATTGTGCGATTCAAGATGAATGGCAAGAGAAAATCGGTGTGAAAACACACAATCTGCGTTCATCTGCGTTTATCCGCGTCAGAAAAATTTTTCTTTTTTTCTCGCTTCTGCTTTCTATTTTTCTCATTTCATGCACAAAATCCCCCTCTGCAAAAATCCCTGAGCTTCCGAATCTCACACATACACGGACGATTCTTGGCGAATATGCGAAAGAATTCCGAATCGATGAATACGCGGCGGGCAGTTCCGATATTTTGAACGCACGCGAAGAGCCGTATAAACTTCTCACGATTTCTGATTCCGACCGCTATTTGCTTGTTCCCGAAAACGCTCCTGTTCCTGAAAATCTTCCGTCTGATGTGAAAACGATTCGGTTTCCGCTTAAAAATGTGTATCTTGCGGCGACTTCGACGATGGCTTTTTTTGCCCGTCTTGATTCTCTTGATTCGTTGGGATTTTCTTCAATTCAAAAAAAAGACTGGTATATAGAAGAAGCTGTGCGTGCGATGGAAAATGGCTCGATTCAGTATGCGGGAAAATACAGTGCGCCTGATTTTGAGCTTTTGATAGATAAAAAATGTCCGCTCGCCATTGAGTCTATGATGATTTCGCATTCGCCGCAGATTAAAGAAAAATTGGAGTTGCTTGGAATTACGGTTTTTGTGGATAAGTCAAGCTATGAGGAGCACCCGCTTGGGCGACTAGAATGGATTAAAGTGTACGGGCTTTTGACGGGCAAATTTACTGAGGCGGAACAGTTTTTTGATGAGCAAACACACTTGCTGGCAGTGGATTGCTTCGACCGTAAGGAGGGTGGCAATGACAATCCGATCGTTGCGTTCTTCTATACAACACCGTCTGGAATGGCGGTAATTCGTGGAAGTGATGACTACATTGTGAAGATGATTGAAATGGCAGGCGGAACATATGCATTTCCTTCCACAAAAAAGGCAAAAAGTCCTTCGATTCAGATTTCAATGGAACAATTTTACGCCCATTGCGCCGACGCTGACATTCTGATTTACAATTCTTCTATTGATAATACAATCCGCTCCAGAGAAGATTTGATTCAAAAAAATCCGCTCTTTGCTGAATGTAAAGCTGTTGAAAATGATGCAGTCTGGGCAACGGGAAGCTATATATATCAGGCGACGGACAGAATCAGCGATGTGATTCTTGACTTGCAGAAAATCATTGACGGGCGGGGCGAAGAAGTTCACTTTTTGCAGAAAGTGGAGTAGATTCGCGTTTTGCGATAAAATACAGTATGCCAAAAATCACTCAGATTCCACTCATTTTTTTAATACTTTCGCTTTTGCTCCTTTTTTCGGCGGTGCTTTCGCTTTCAATCGGCTCTGTTCCGATTCCGTTTGGCTCTGTTTTTGAAATCATTTTTGGCTTTGGCTCTCATACCGCTCAGGAAACGAACATTGTCATGCAGATTCGGCTTCCGCGTGTGATTATGGCGTGTGTTTTGGGTGGCTCGCTTTCACTTTCGGGATTTTTGCTTCAGACTTATTTTCAGAATCCGATTGCAGGCCCGTTCGTGCTGGGCATTTCTTCGGGCGCAAAAATGTGCGTGGCGATGACGATGATTTTCTTTTTGCAGCGCGGAATTTCTGTCGGTTCAGCTGCCCTTGTGCTTGCAAGTTTTGTAGGTGCGCTTCTCTCTACGTTGTTTATTCTTGTGGTTTCTAAAAAAATCCACCACATCGGTTCGCTTTTGGTTGCAGGAATCATGATTGGCTACATCACTTCGGCGATTACTGATTTTTTTGTCACTTTTGCCCAAGACGCGGACATTGTGAATCTTCATAATTGGTCAAAGGGAAGTTTTGCGGGATTTTCGCTTTCTGACTGTGCGGCAAGCGGGGCGATTATTTTCGTGTGTGTGCTTTTCGTTTTTCTGCTTGCAAAACCAATCGGCGCGTATCAGCTTGGAGAAGTGTATGCGCATACGATGGGTGTGAATACAAAACGATTTCGTCCCATTCTGATTCTTCTTTCGAGTATGCTTTCGGCCTGTGTAACGGCGTATGCAGGGCCTGTTTCGTTCGTGGGAATTGCCGTTCCGTTTTTAATAAAACAGATTTTTCGGACTTCCAAGCCGCTTGTCATCATTCCGGCTTCTTTTTTGGGCGGTTCCGTTTTTTGCCTTGTGTGTGATTTTATTGCCCGCAGTATTTTTGCGCCGCTTGAAATGAGCATAAGCACGGTGACTTCGATTTTTGGTGCTCCCGTTGTGATTTTTATGTTAATAAATAGAAGAAAAAATGACTGAAAAAAATTGATTTCTGAAATAAACTGCATTATAATTTTAAGTGAATTTTTTGTATGAGGGGCTAAAATGAAAAAGTTTTTTGCTGGTCTTGGTTCAGTTCTTCTGATTTCATTCTTGATTTCATGTTCTGCGTTATCTTCAAGCGAGGGTAGTACATCTTTGATTGTTCAA
The DNA here is from genome assembly GCA_017464425.1 of Treponema sp. Classification (GTDB taxonomy): domain Bacteria; phylum Spirochaetota; class Spirochaetia; order Treponematales; family Treponemataceae; genus Treponema_D. The sequence goes on along the minus strand of JAFUDX010000021.1, from coordinate 105,578 downwards.
TTACCGTCAACATCTGCTCGTTCGGCGGAAACACCAGAATGGGCGCAGAGTGTTTCAGACTATTCTGTAACACTTGAGCAGGTTTCTGTGGCAGTTCCTGTCGAAGGCAATCCTGCTCAGGCTCAAGATTCAAAAACACAGAATTTACAGCCCACCTATAAAAAAGACTCAAAAGTTGGTGGCATAATCGAATTCAAAGACATTCAAGTGGGCGAATACACGGTCACGGTATATTGTTTTGATAGCGATGGCTCAAAAGTGGGAGAAGGTTCCAATACGGCAATAGTTCGTGAAGGCGAGCAGTCATCTGTTAAAATCACAATCTCGCAAGTTAAAACCGAAGACGCAGATTCTACCGAAGAGGAAGCAGAATCTGAACAAAAAGAATCTGACACAAAAAACACTGACGAAGAAGTCACCGGCGAAGAAACCAAAGAAGAAGCCAAAAACGAAGAAACCCCGTCTACAGATGATGCAAATACTGATAAAACACGCGGCGAACCAGTAGCAGAAGAAAAACCTGTTTCGGACGATTCTCAGGATGAAACATCGCCAAGCGCGGAAGTTACCTATGGCGGCACGGTTTCACTTAATGGTACAGAATACAACACGCTTGCGGAAGCTCTTGTTGCAGCGAATCAAACATCGCCAAGTTCTGCACATACGATTACGCTCAACGGGAATGTAAAAGAAAATTTTATTTCAAAAGTCGTTGATGATGCCACTGGTCTATCTGTAGTTCAAGGGGCTTGTTTCATTACTCAAAATGTAATTATTGATTTGAATAAATATACACTCGCATGGGATAAATTTACTGCAACTGAAGATTGCACTTCTGAAAATCCGCTTTTCCATATTTCTTCTGGAAAGACATTGTTTATTAAAAACGGCACTATTGCGAGTGAAAGCGGGGTGGAGCATTCTAATATCTTAATTGGAACAACAGGCGGTACGGTAGTGCTCAACGATGTTGTGATTAAAGATGTAGATGCCACATATATTTTGAGCATCCTCAATTCAAGTTCAGAAGATTCTGCAATGAAAGGCTCTCTTTTCTGTGATGCCGTTACAATTAAAGATTGTAAAGCGATTCGTTTACCGGATGCAACGACTAGTTCAACATACCCGATTTACATAAATAATTCTGATTTTTATGCAAAAGAAACTAACATTGAAAATGTGCTTGGTGCTACAGCAACTATTTTGATTTATGCTAGTACTTCAAGCCTAACTTCTGAGGGGGCTTTTGTTGGTGGCACTATCTCTTTAACTTCGTCAGAGTCATATTCATCAGATAAAAGCGACAAAGCACTCGCAGTTCTTGGAAGCACAGCAAATTTTGCCCTTGCTTCTTCAACCGTTTATTCCGACTGCACAAATCATGGTATTCCTGTTATGGTTGGGGCTTCGTCAATTTTTAATCTTGCAAATGGTTTTAGATATAAGTATTTTGATAGCGATACTTTTGGTGTGAACTCACAATATTATGGCACAGATAATGCCCCTGTTTATATTACTGCAGAAACTCTTGAACTTGAACTTGGAAAAAATGTGATTTCTTCAGGAGACTCTTCAAACAAAGTTGCCCTTCAAATTGGTTCAGATGCAAATAACATCGGCTCCCTCTATATGGGCGGAAAATCAGAGGTTTACGGAATTGTGGGGCTTGCACTTGGCTCTGCCTTGATTCAAACTGGCGAAATCGAATCTGAAACAACTACAAAACTTTATTTCGGAGACAAAATCAATTCTTATGCAAATCAGAATGGCAATGCTCCGCTTTATTGGGGAGTCTCGCGTAAGAAAGATGATACCGAGAATTATTTTGATTTTCAGACGAATAAATTTGAAATTTATGATAATACTGCCTACGAAATCAAAGCAACCAACCGTTCTGTTTCGGGAACATCAAGCAATGCAGATGGCAACACCATCTACGCGCCAGTTCTAAAGACAGAATAGCTATTTTCTGATACGGCTTTTTAGGTAAAAAAGTGAGCAAATTAAAATCGCTTTTTCGGCGATGCGTTCGGTATACAAAAAAGATTCTCGGTCTGCAAGGCTATAGCGATTATTTCAAGCGGTATTTCGATACGGATAATGCACATTCTGGTGTCATTGTTTCCGTTATCGTAATGTCGCTTGAATTGTTTATGATGGGCTATATTTCTTGGTATACATTTTCTGGTTCTACAGAACGCTCGTTTTTATGGCTTGTCCAGCATCTTGCTTCATATATTTTGCTTTTTTCCTCTGCGCTTGTCCTTTTTATTCAGTCGCGGAATTATCTTAAAGGAAAGCCCCAAAGCCGAATGGTAGGAAAAATTGTCAGAATTTTCTTTGCCTTTGTGGGACTCGCATTTGGAATTTTTATTTCGTATCTTGATTTTTTGAAAGGCGAGCAGATTCTTGCGTTCCTTACAATGGAAATCTATATCTTCGGGCTTTTGCTCTGGAGACCGATTGTTTCTTTTGCTTTGATTACCGCATCGTTTTTGCTTTTTCTCATACTCTGTGGGTATAAAACACCGCCGACACTTGCCACAAAACTGAATTTGTTTACTTTTTGGCTCGGTACAGTCGTAACATCGGCAACTCGTTTTCATCAGAAATTTCTTGAAGCAAAAAAGGCTGAGCACATCGAAAATGTAAACACATATCTTGGTGAAGTTGCTGTTACGGATGAGGCTACGGGAATCAACAATATGGTTGCATTCCGTAATAAAGTGGGCGAAATCCGCTCTTGTGATCCCGATGATTTTCTTTCGCGGATTTTCCTTTTTTTGGATATTTCAAATTTTTCAAGCTATAATGAGCGGCATGGATTTGATCAAGGAAGCCAGTTTTTAAGTTCTGTTGCGCATACCATCAAATATACATTTGCCGAAGACCCCGTTGCGCGCTTTTCGGACGATCATTTTATGGTTTTTACGCATCACAACGGTATGGAAGAAAAACTTGAATCGCTTCGGAAAAAAATCGTTGCATCTGATAATGAAGTCAAACTTGGTCTTAAAGTCGGCTCGTATATTCCTGAAGATGTGGCATGCCATACAAATATGGCCTGTGATTTTGCACGCTATGCCTGTGACAGCATTAAAAAGAAATATGATGTTAATTATTGCGAGTACACAACCGCCAGTGCAGAAGATTTTGCGCGAAGGCAATATGTTATTAATAACATCGACAGGGCAATCGAAAACGACTATATTCAGGTTTACTATCAGCCAGTAGTTTTTGCAGAAAACAAACAATTGTGCGGTTTTGAGGCACTTGCCCGCTGGATTGACCCCAAATATGGGTTTATGCCGCCCTATGCGTTCATTTCGGTGCTTGAGGAATACCGTCAGATTCATAAACTTGATGCGTATGTTGTCAAAAAAGTGTGCCAGGATTTAGTTACTGCCCCTCAAAAAAATATTCCGATTCTTCCCGTTTCGATTAATTTTTCACGCTTAGATTTTGAGCTCATGGACATTGAGAAATTGCTTGAAGACTGCCTTGAAAAGCAACAGATTGACAAAAAATTGATTCATATTGAAGTCACCGAAAGTGCTCTTTCTCAGAATGATGCGGCTCTTAAAGATACGCTTCTTCGCCTAAAGGCAAAAGGCTATTCGCTTTGGCTTGATGATTTTGGTTCCGGGTATTCGGGTCTCAATATTCTTAAGGAATATGAATTCGATATGATGAAGATTGATATGGCGTTTCTTCGCAACTTTTCTTCTACGCCAAAAAGTCGTCCGATTCTTAAAAATATTGTCATGCTTGCAAAAGACATTGGCATGCAGACGCTTTCTGAAGGGGTCGAAACCGAAGATGCATATCAGTATCTTAAGGAAATTGGGTGCGAAAAAATACAAGGCTATCTTTTTGGGAAGCCGATGCCAGCAGATGAAGTTGTTTCTCGGATTAAAAAAGGGGAATTCATAATTCCAGATGAATCATGGCCGAATCGGTAGGAAAATCTGACCATGATAGAACACAAACGCGATTCTTTTGAACTTGATGACAAAAATCTTGCCCTTCTTTCAAGCAATCTGAACGATGAGCAGCTTCGTGCCGTAAAAGAAACAAAAAATGTCGTGGTTTCGGCGGGGGCGGGGAGCGGAAAAACGACGGTCTTGGCTTCGCGCTACGCCTATCTTGTCGAAGCAAAAAATGTTCCGTGCGAAAAAATTCTTACGCTTACTTTTACCAAAAAAGCCGCCAACGAAATGAAGGAGCGAATCTTTAACGGTCTCAAACATCATCTGCACGGAAAGAATGTAAAAGGAACGGCGGACTTGCCCGCTGATTTTCCGCACATAACAGAAATAAAGGCGCGCGCGCAGACGGCAATAGAATCCTTTGACAAAACGCATATCCAAACGCTTGACAGTTATTTTTCTGAAATCGCAAAAAAAGGAGCGCATTTTTACGGAATCAACCCGAATTTCACGCTTGATGACGAGAAAATTTCTTCAAAAATCCGCTATGCCGCCACCAAATATGTGCTTGAGCATCTTAACGACAGTGAAATCAAGGAAATTGCGCAGGTTTTTCAGATTCAGAATGTGGCGGATGATTTATTTGCACGCACAATCTTGCAATTCTCCACGATTATCACGCCGATTGACTTTGACGCATCGCTTGAAACGCAAAAAAACGCGATTCTTGCCGAATATGAAAAGCTCACGGCAGAAATTGCGGACGAGCTTGGTGCGTTTCTCATGCTTCCGAAAAATCCAAAAACAAGTGCCACGCTTCAAAAACTGTACGATTATATTTCAGAAATCGGAAATCCCGATACTCCGCGCATGACGGCGGAAATTTTTGAAACTGGCGAGAATGCCGATTCCTTCCTCAAAAACAATTTTGCTTCGTATTGCAAAGCTGTTTCAGGCTACTGCGGCACAGATTTTTCGCGGGTAGGGGATGAAAATTACAAGCTTACGAAAAAAAATCTCCTTCCGCTTCTCAAAAAACTCTATGCGCTTGCGAATTCCGTCTCTGCGTTCGATTTGCAGAAAAAAATCTTCGCACATCTTTCGCATTTCCAGACGGAGATGATTCGCACTAAGCGCGTTTCGGGTCTTCTTACTTTTTCTGATGTGAGCGAGCTTGCCCTTACGATTCTGCGCGAGCATTCGGAAATTCGCGCGATTGAAAAGCAGAAATTCGACGCGATTATGATTGATGAATTTCAGGACGACAATCAGCTTCAATGCGATGTCCTGCTGATTCTTTGTGACCAAAACGAAAAATTTGATGAGAATGGCGCGTATCAGATTCCAAAACTTTCTGATTCTGACCTTTTGGAACGGCTCGACACGCACAAACTGTTCTTCGTTGGTGACGACAAGCAGAGCATTTACCGCTTCCGTGGGGCAGATGTAAGCGTTTTCAGAAATCTTTCCTCATCAATCAAAAATTCCATCGAACTCAAAACGAATTACCGCTCTTCTGCTGAGCTTATCCGTTCGTTCAACACCATTTTTGGCGGCTACGATTATCCGAGCGGCGAAAAAGTAAACGACGCGCTGCCTGCTGTTTTTATGACGAAAGAAAAATTTCCACCACGCCCGAATGGAAGCGAGCAGATTCCTGACTTTGAGGCAGACTATAAACGCGTTGAAGTGCCGACTTCCAAGCTAAAAGCAGATTCATTCTCCGAAAAGAAAGTGGTGCTTGCCTTGTATCCCAAAAAAGGTGCGAATCCTGTTGTATCGAGTGAAAATCCGAGCCAAAGCGAAGAGAATTCCGAAAGTCTTGAAACTGAGCGAAAATCATATGAATGCGAAGCGAGTTTTGTTGCCCGTGAAATTCAAAAACTGATTGCAGAAAAAGACGAAAACGGAAATCAAAAATACCAGTACCGTGACATTGCGCTCCTTTTCCGTACTTCCACGCCCACTTCCCCTTACGAAAATGTGCTTCTTGCGGCAGGAATTCCGTATTCAACCGAAGTGTACAAAGGCTTTTTCTCAGACGGACCGATTAACGACATCATATCGCTTTTAAAGCTCTGCGTGTATCCGAATGACAAAAATGCCTACGCGAAAGTGCTTCGCTCTCCGTTCTGCTCGCTCACATTCGCCGAGATGGAAAAAATCCTTGTGAACACGGAAACACCGTACAAATCGCCCTTTGATGAAAAAATGCTCGGCGCGATTGCAAATGATTCCGAGCTTTCCGCAAAAATCGAAAATCTCAAAGCACTGTACGAGGACATTACTGCTCGCCTCAAAACCGAAAAACTTACGAAAACGATTTCTTACATTTGGTATGAGCTTGGGTATCGCTATGAAACTATGTGGAACAAATCGGTTTCAATGTATGCTTCGTTTTACGATATTTTGTTTGAGATGGCGCGTCTCGCTGAAGAAAAAACGCAGAGTCTTGCAAGCTTTATTGACATGGTAAAAACATACGAGGACGACCGCAAACTTGACGGTTTGGATGTAGTGCTGACTGCTGAGAACGCGGTGCAGATTCTTACGATTCACAAGAGCAAGGGCTTGGAATTCAAAGTCGTGTTTGTGTGCGCTGTTTCTTCCGTCAGTGCGTCTCATGATGACGGAATTGATTTTACCAACGAGTTTGGTTTTTTGCTCAAAACGCCTGCATGGAGTGGCTGTCAGAGTGCGGCGGAAAAACTTCCGAAAACTGAGCAGAAAAAACTTGGCGATTCGTACTTTTTTTCGGCACTTCAGGAAAAACGGGTGCGTGAGGAAAGCGCGGAATTGCGCCGTCTGGCATATGTTGCCTTTACTCGCGCGGAAGAAAAATTGTACATTGTCGGAAGCGAGAACGAAGAATTCAAAAAAGACGAAAAATCAATCGAAAAGTGCAAAAAATTTGAAGTCCATTCTCCCGAAGAAACAGAGTATGATGAGCCGAAGTCAATGTACCAACTGCTGCTTCCGATTTTGTTTGACAGGGTGAGTGAAGGCGAAGACGGCGGTGTTACGGTAAAAAATCCCGCGTTTGCCTTTGTGAATGATGCCGACTCATTTAAATCCGTAAAAATCGATGGCGAGGCGCAGGGCACAAAATCTGAGTTCATTAAAGCGCATGCCCTTCCCCAAAATACCGAAATCGTACGAGAAGAGCTTTCGCCGAAACTGTATGTTTCACCCAGTAAATTAAAAATGGAAACGGGAACCGTAAAAATGGCTGGGGAAAACTTGCCTGCAAATCCAGACTATGAGCTGATTAATAAAATTGTCGCAAGTACGGTGCCATGTGGTTCAGAGGAAATTCCCGTTTTGGAAGATGAAGGTGAGGGAAACGAAATCGATACCGAAATTGCTCCTCTGTTCAATTTTACGCACTTTGGAACAATTGCGCACGCCTACATGGAAGCAAAAGTGTTGGCTCAAGAGCCAAAAACGGCTGGGCGCGAGTGGATTGGCATGAACGAGCGGTTTATTCCGAATGTGGGCATGGAAAGATGGGGCGAAGATGAAAAACTCTCAAACCGTGACAAAAAAATTGCCAAAATCAAAGAATTATGCGCTGATATGGCGGCAAAATTTGAAGCATCTTCTCTGTATAAAGAAGCGTCTGCGTCCTCATGGAAAAAGACAGAATATTCGTTCAGAAGCGTAATAGAAAAAACATTCATCGAAGCGGACAGTGACAAATCTGGCGAAACATATGCCGATGAGCTGATTGTAAACGGTCAGATTGACTTGGTGTATAAAAATGAAGCGCACTCACCGTACAAATATACAATTGTCGATTATAAGACGAATCAGAAAATTGAGCCTGAAATATACCGAAGCCAACTTTCCTGCTACAAAAAAGCCATCAGCCAAATGCTCGGCTGTGATGAGCGCGAAATCAGGTGCGTGCTTTACTATCTGCGTTTTGCAACGGAAGTGGAGCTTTAAAACACTTACTCGGAGCGAAATGCGGCCTTTGCCGTGCCAATGGTAATGTCTGCTTCGGCAGCGAGCATTTCATAATGAAGGTTTTTGCCTTCCAGGATTTTTGCGAGATAGTCTTTTGTTCGCTCAATGATTTTATATGTTTTAAAGAATGTTGTTCCATTGCACGAAATGCAAACAGGCCGCTCCGCAGATGTTCCTTCTTCGCACTGAATGAGACAGGCGGCAAGCAAAACAGCGGTGAGTTGTGCGGCTCTGTTGACGAGAGAATCAAAAATCGCGAAAAGCGTTTTATAATCATCTTGATTTGGCGTTGCATCTTTAAAAAGAGGGAAAAACTGCCCTGTTTCGATATTGCTTTTTTCAAGGAAATCACTCACTTCGATTAAGGTAAGTTTTGTTGTTTTTTCGATTATGTCAGCACAGCCGTTTGAGAAAAGGCCTTCTTTTGCGGCGACTTGGATTGTTTCAAGGGCGAGCGGGCCTAAATATGCTCCTGAACAAAGTTTTTCGTATGGGGATGTTCCTGGATGCAGGCTTTTTTCGTCCAAAAGAATGTCGAAATCTGAGTTTTTAAATCCGCCGAATTTTGCGCTTTCGCAGACGATGATTTGCTTTTTGAGTTCAAATTCTTTTTTTGCAGGCTGGAGATACGCGCAGTTAAGCCCTGTACCCAAAATGAGACCGATGTATGCTGAATATTTTGGATTCCCTGTGCCAGAGATAAGAGCGGCTGCCGCATCATTGAGTATGATGACTTGTGGAATTTTGGACCAGCCTTGTGCTTTAAGTGCTTCTTTGAGTTCTGTGCCAATATAACTTCCTACGACTTCGGGAGCTTGGATTTCCTTTGAGAAATTGGTGAGAATCCCATCCAGATTTTCTGTGATTGTCATGGCATAGGAAAAGCAGAAGCAGATTTCGTCGTATGAGTCTTTAAAGCGTTCGATATTTTTTGCAATGTGCTCGAAGAATTCTTTTTTAGAAAGTTCCCCTTCCGTGCCAGGCATTTTTGTTTTTTCAAATTGTGAGATAAAGGAAGAACCGTCGTTTTTAAAAGTGACGAGTGATGAGCGGAAATTGGTGCCGCCTGCATCGATAACGATGACGGACTTTTCTTTGATTTTGATTGCGGATGGATCGAGATAGGTGGGAAACATGTCCTGATATGCCTGCTTTCCTGAAAGGGAATTGTTCATATCGAGCAGAACTTCGTTTGTAAGTTTGGGTAAATCCAAATCAAGATAAAACCCATGCGTTGCCAAAAACTTTTTTACATTTGATTGCATACTTTTATTTTATAGGCAAAATCTTGAATAATCAATCTTTTTCAGTTGTAGAAATTACTTCGCAATATCCTTGTTCCCGAATTTGTTTTGCCGCTTTGTTTTCGATTTGATGCACAAAAACAACTTCGGGTCGGGAAAACAATGCGTTTAATTCTTCTTTGCCCAATAGTGGAATTTTCTGGTTTATGGTCTGACGAAAGATTTTTTCTGATGTCGAAAAAGATTCTGAAAGACAGCGTTCAATGATTTCTTCCCAGATGAGTTCGCTTAAAAATCGGTTGCTGCTTGCGGCGTAGCTTGTGCTCATGCCTGAAAGACGGGGATTTATTTCGATGACGAACCAGTTTTTGCCGTTAAAAACTAAGTCGATTTGTGCGATTCCATTGAGTTGTAATTCATCCGCGAGTTTTAAAAGTAGCGCAGTGAGTTCGGAAATTTTATATTTTTCGTAGAGAGGGGAGCTTTTTGTAATCGGGCCAGTTTTTTCGGACTGTTTGGGGCTGGTGATTCCGTATTGGTTTACGCTGAATAAAAAGGGCGGAAAAACTGTGTACATTCCGTGCGTTCCGTCATGAATTCCATAAATTTCGGCTCCGGCTTGGATTCCTTGAATCATTTCTTCGATGATTCTGTCCGAAGTCGTTTTTTTTGAGCGCAAGATTCCGATGGCATCATCATATGAATGGACAACATCTGCTCCGAATGAGCTTAATCCTGTGGTGTCTTTGATAATGAGCGGAAAGTTCAGTTTTTTAATTTGATGAAAAACCGCAGTGGTGAATACATTACTTTTGATTTCCCGTCGGTTACCTGCGTTTATGTACAATTCATGATGCAGATAGACTGCTTTTGCGCACGGTACGCCGATTTTTTCTAAAAATTGATGGGTCTGCCACTTGTCAAAGCAGATAAGGCTTGTTTCGACTGAATGGCATATTGTTCTGATTCCCGCTGAACGTAAAAAATCTGCCACAATCGCGTCTTTTATGGGGAGCCAATCATACGGCATCACATAAAATGAAAGGGCGACGGCTAGGTCTGGCTTCAGGCATGCTAACTCTTCGGCGATTTGTTTTTCTTTATCGGATTGCAGTATCTGGTAGCGGATTTTTGAAGATTTTTTGGCAATTTCGTTTTTTTCGACATCAAGCAAAAACATGCCGGGAAGCTGTGTTGCGATTATGAATTCATGCTCAGGATGCTTTGATGCAAGAAAATCCCATTGCTCGCTCCAGGACGGAAAGGTCGTTGTTTTTATTGCCTCGCCATCATAGTGGTTTGAGCTTGTCGAATAGAAAAGAATCCGCATATGCCGCATTATATCATACTTTCATTTGAAGTTTCCATTGGATTTTAGTATTATAGAAGAAATGGCTTCACTTTTTATTTTCGCGGGTACGACGGAAGGCAGAATAATTTCAGAAATCTTGTCGCAAAATGGCTTTGATTGTGTGGTAAGCGTTGCTACTGACTATGGAGCCGCGCTTTTGCCAAAAGGCAACAATCTTACGGTTTTGCAGGGGCGGCTTGATGCAGAAGCGATGACCCGTGAATTTCAAAAAAAAGCGTTTTCATACATTATCGATGCGACTCATCCGTTTGCGGTAAAAGCCTCAGAAGAGATAAAAAAAGCGTGTGAAGTCACCCATGCTCCCTATGTGCGGCTTTCGAGAAATACCAGCACTACAGAATCTTCTTCGGATAAAAATATTTTTTATTTTGATACAATTTCTAAAGCAGGGGATTGGCTTGAAGGGCAAACGGGAATCATTTTTGTTGCAACGGGAAGCAAAGAACTGCCAGTTCTGTCAAAAAAGATTTCCCAAAAAGAACGGATTTTTGTGCGCGTCCTTCCGTCCGTTGAAAGCCTTGAACTTTGCGCTTCGTGCCACATTCCGCCAAAGCAGATAATCGCCATGCAAGGGCCGTTTTCGGAAAAGGCAAATGAAATTCAGTTTTCTGAAAGCGGCGCACAAATTCTGCTTACCAAAGAGAGTGGGGGAGTGGGAGGCTATTTTGAAAAAATTGCGGCGGCTCAAAAATTGGGCATGAAAATCGCCGTAATTAAAAATCCAGAAGCAGCCTGCAATACGGAGCGCACATATTCAATTCGTTCTGTTTTAGAAAAAATTTCGTCTGAAACGGGAATACAGATTCCTTTTTCGGAAACGGAAGCAAATGCGCAAAAGAAGCTGTTTCTTGTCGGCTGTGGTATGGGAAATACAGGCTTGCTCACGAGCGAGGCAAAAACGGCCGTTTTGAGCGCGGAAATTCTTTTTGGTTCAGAGCGCGTGCTAAAACTTGCGGATACATTTATTTCACCACAAATTCCGCGCCAAAATTTGTATGAGGCGCACAAAATTTTTGGTTTACTGGCTCATCACTCTGAATATAACACGGCGGCGGTTCTTTTTTCGGGCGATATTGGCTTTTTTAGCGGTGCAGCATCATTCTACGAGGCTAAAAACTCAGAATGGAATGTGATTGCTTTAAACGGAATTTCATCGGCAGTGTATTTTGCTTCAAAACTCGGAAAATCCTGGCAAAACTGGAAATTCCTGTCGCTTCATGGCGCAACATGCAACCTTATCGAAGAAATCCGAAAAAATTCCGCCTGTTTTTTCATTCTGTCTGGGGCTGCTGATGTTACGGCGGTCGCACAAAAAATTGACAGTGCCCAAAAAAACGGAATTCTGGGTGAGATTCGCTGCTATTTAGGCTCAAATCTTTCCTATGATGTTGAAAAAATCATACAGATGTCGCCGCGCGATATGCGTTCAGCGGATTTGGAAGGCTCGCTTTTTGTGCTTTTAATCGAACATGATAATGCGATGGCTCAATCGAGCCTGCCTGTTCTTGCGGATTGCGATTTTATCCGCTCTGAAAAAGTTCCGATGACAAAGCAGGAAATTCGCCAGATTTCACTCTGCTCGCTTGGTCTTTCTGATTCCTCTGTGTTCTATGATATTGGAAGCGGAACCGGCTCAATTACGGTTGAGGCGGCACGGATTGCAACGCATGCCCGAATTTTTGCGATTGATTGTGATGAAAATGCGGTAAGTGCAACGCAAAAAAACGGTGAGAAATTCGCTCTTGAGAATGTTACGGTTTTAAAAGGAAATGCCGTCGATATTTTAAAAAATACAGAGCTTCCTGCGCCCACTCATGCGTTTATTGGCGGAAGCAAGGGCGATTTTGGGCAGTTGTGCAAGATTCTGCTTGAAAAAAATCCAGATGTCAGGATTGTGGCGAATTTTGTGAGTCTTGAAGGCGTTTTTGAGATTCAAACTCTGTTGTCTCAAAAATTCACTAACCTTGAAATTCGGCAGATTTCTGTAAGCAGGGCAGAAAAGGCTGGAAATTTCCATTTGATGAAGGCGCAAAATCCTGTTTGGATTGTAAGTGCGGGCGGAAAACAATAGCAAAATGCAAAAAGGGGGAAGAATGTTTACTGGTATTATTGAAGAAATTGGTATTATCAAAAAACTCTCGCTGGGCGGGAATTCAGGTTCACTTGAAATTGGGGCAAAAAAAGTGCTTGCGGGTACGAACATTGGAGATTCGATTGCCGTGAACGGTGTGTGTCTGACCGTTACTTCGCTTTCAGCAAATTCATTTTGTGCGGATGTTATGGCAGAGACGGTGCGTCGGACCTCGCTTCACTCTCTTTCTGCAGGCAGCGAAGTAAATCTTGAGCGGGCGATGAGCGCAGAAGGCAGGTTTGGCGGGCACATCGTAAGCGGTCATATTGATGGAATCGGAACAATCACAAAACTGCAAAAAGAAGAAAATGCCGTGTGGGTGTATATTTCATCTTCTAAAGAAATTCTTTCGCTTATTGTAGAAAAAGGCTCAATTGCGATTGACGGAATCAGCCTGACGGTGGCAACGCGAAGTGATACGGCATTTTCCGTGAGCGTTATTCCTCATACGGCAAAAGAAACGACATTGCTTTCAAAGCGAGTGGGGGACATCGTGAATCTGGAAAATGATATAATCGGTAAATATGTCCGTGCATTGCTTTCGCATCAATCGGAAGAGCAAAATGCGCGGGATTCTAAAATTTTAAATTGGTTGAATTCATGAGCGCGAGCCGGTCAAATCTTTTATAACTTGTGAGGCGATAATCAACCCTGCGACGGCAGGCACGAACGAAATGCTTCCTGGCGCGATGGAATTTCCTTTCAGTTCCGCAGAATCTTTTTCAGATTCAGAAAGTTTTGAAGATACGGGCTTTTCTTTTGAATAGACGACTTTTACATGAGTGATTCCGCGTTTTTTACATTCTTGCCGCATAACACGGGCGAGCGGGCAGACTGATGTTTTTGAGATGTCGGCAATCTCAAAGAGGGTGGGATCAAGCTTGTTTCCGGCTCCCATTGATGAAATGACGGGAATATTCGCTTCTTTTGCCTGTGTAATAATCTGAAGCTTTGCTTTTACGGTATCAACGGCATCAACTACATAGTCATATTTTGTGAAATCAAACGAATCTTTGTTTTCTGGAAGGAAAAAGCATTGGATTGCGTTTACTTCACATTCTGGATTGATGTCTAAAATCCGCTCTTTCATAACGAAAACTTTTGCCTGTCCAATCGTTGAATGAAGGGCGATAATCTGCCGATTTATGTTTGTGAGAGAAACCGTGTCATTATCGATTAAGTCAAGATGAAAAATTCCTGCTCGTGCAAGCGATTCTGCCACAAAACCACCCACACCCCCGATTCCGAAGATGGCGACGCGAGCCTTTTTTAGTCGTTCGAGTGATTCTTTTCCGAGTATGATTTCTGTGCGTGAAAATTGATTTACCATAGTTATTTTTCTTCCGCCATCAGTTTTTCAACTTCGGCGCGCGTGAGTGGTTTGTTTGCATCGTATGCGTTTTTATTTGCTTCGATTTCTTCAAATGTCCAGAGTTTCCCTTCGTTGTTTCGCATGCCAGGACAGTCTTCGGCACATTCGTTCCAGGTTGCTTCGTCTTTTATCATCCAAGACCAAAATGGATAAGTGGAGCACTGGACGGGACGGGCGGCATAGCATGAGCAGCCGTTTTCCCAGAGAATGCAGTCGTAGTTCTTTTTTTCGAGAAGCGCGAGAATCTGCCCGCCATCGTAATCGTCTGCCCAGCGACAGTATTTTGATACGAAGTCGGTAACGCTCATGTTAAGAAAGGAGCGGAGTTCCGTTAAATCACGCAGAGAAAGATATACAAAGCCCGGCGAATGTCCGCAGCAGAACGAGCATCGCTTACAGCCAAAGCGAAGCCCGTTTTTATAGAATGGTTCTTGCATTTATTCCACGACCGTGTAGCCCGCAACTCCGCCGTTTTCAGTGGCGAAGATGAGCGCAATTTTATAGATTTTTTTGCCGCTTGCCATAAATCGGGTGGCGTAGCCCTTCTTTTCAATTTGGGCGAGGGCAGTTTTGCTCGCTTCTTCCCACGACTTACCTTTGTCCATCTTTAGCTCAAAAATGTATACAGTGTCGCTTGTTTCGAGCGTCACATCAACGCGCCCGCCGATAACCTGTTGCTCGCTCGTAACCTCAAAGCCCGTCTGCCTGAGCATTGCATGGAACGCCACTTGGTATGCGTATTCCATGTTACCGCTTCGGCGCATGGGCAAATCAGCAACGGCGGCACTAAAAAGCTCCATGAGCGTGTCGATGTCGCGCGTGGCGATTGCCTTTCTGAAATGCTCCACCGTAAGACCGAGCTTGTCTTCGGGAATATCGGTATAGAGCGGAAGCAGATATTCTACAAATCCTTCGCGGACTTCATCATTTGGGAATTTGAGCGTGTATAGGTCTGATTCTTTGTCATACCCTTTGATTGTGAGATAGCCCGAATGATAGATAATCGGCGTAAGTGAGCCTCCTCCTACCCGATAATCAGAAAATGAATTTGATTTCATCGTCACACCGTCAAGAATATTCGTCAAATCATACTTTGCGTTTTCGATAAGACCGAACAGCATGGAAGGCGTTGCCGTCTGAAACCAGAAAGAATCGAAGTTTTGTTCGCCCAATGCATTCACGAGGCTGAACGGATTGTAAATGTCGGGGCAATCTGCATTGAAGTGGTAGCCGTCATATTTTTGTTTGAGACTTGCCAAAATATCTTCTGTCGTTGTACCAAGTTTTTCTGCAAAACTTTTGATTTCTGGAATGAAATTTTCTTTTAGTTCTTTTTCGGTAATGCCACACAACTCAGCGTATCGTTCGCTCATGCTGATGTCGTGCAGCTGGTTCATCTCGCTGAAAATATTTACTTTTGCGAATTTGGTGATTCCCGTGAGGAAAACGAAATGAAGGTATTCGTCACAGCCTTTGAGCACTCCGTAGAAATTCCGTATGAGCATTCGGTTTGCGTCAAAGTCAGGAGTTTGGAGCGCGTCGAGCATCGGCTTGTCGTATTCGTCAACGAGAACAACGACCTGCTTGCCCGTCTGTTTGTTCACCCGCTGGAGGAGCGTTTCAAGGCGGGTCGGCTCATCATCGGTGTCTTTGGTGATTCCGTAGAGCGTTTCGTATTCAGTAAGGATTTTATTTAGGCGGATTTTGAGCTGTGCGTTCGTTTCGTAGCCGTTTCGTCCGAAATCAATGTGAATCACGGGGTAGGGAATCCATTCTTTTTCAAGCTCGGCGATTTTAAGCCCAGTGAACAATTCTTTTCGCCCCTCAAAATAGGCTTTTAAAGTGGAAATGAGCAGGCTTTTTCCGAATCGGCGCGGGCGGGCGAGAAAATACGGTGTCTTTGTTTGCGCGAGTTCATAGACAAGCGCGGTTTTATCAATATACACATACGAGTCGGCGCGGATTTTATCAAAAGTCTGAATGCCAATCGGCATTTTTCGTGTTTCCATGTATCATAGTATAGCACAAAATTACCGATTGTTCTATAAAAGATGTATTATTGAAATTTTTGTTTTTTTCAAGTAGATTATAAATACAAATAAATACGAATAAATAAAATAATTCAAAATAAATACAAATAAATAAGTCGTGAGGTTTTACAATGCAAGAACTTCAAAATCCATATAATCTATCATTCGGAAAGATTCCTCAGCAGTACATTTCTCGCCCCGTGCAGATTGATCAGATTATAAATACCTTTGAAATGGAGCAGCCGTCTTCTCAGGTTTATATGCTTACCGGGGTAAGAGGTGCTGGAAAAACGGTCGTCTTAACGAAAGTCTCTGAACATTTCTCAAAAAGTGCTGATTGGATTGTGCTTAATCTCAGTTCCGACACAGATATATTGAAAAGTGCCGTAGATAAATTGACGAACAAGTCTTTCCTAAAAAAATACTTGCCCGATGTTGATATAAATGTTTCTGTTTTTGGATTTTCAATGGCTCACAAAGACAGCAATTTTGATGCGGATACACTTCTCAGAAATTATCTTGAAGATTTGCTGAAGCGTAATAAAAAAGTTCTTTTTGTCATTGATGAAATGGTAAAAAATGAGTACACAAAATTGTTTGCGAGCAACTTTCAGATTTATCTTCGGGAAGGTTATCCTGTTTATCTGCTGATGGCAGGACTTTATGAAAATATAAGCAATCTCCAAAATGAAAAAACACTCACATTTTTATATCGTGCGCCAAAAGTCACACTGGAGCCGCTGAATATTCCGGCGATGACCGCCAATTATAAAGAAGTATTCGGATTCTCAACGGAGAAAGCAATTAAAATGGCGCGGCTTACCAAAGGCTATCCTTTTGCGTTTCAAACTTTGGGCTATCTTATGTGGAAAAACAAAGGCGAAAGCGAAAAGAAAATCCTGAGTGAATACGACACTTATCTTTCTTCCTATGTATATGATAAAATTTGGAGCGAACTTTCCATAAAAGACAGAAAAGTAGTCGCCGTAATTGCACAAGGGATTACGAAAACCGCTGAAATTCGCAAGCACTTTAATATGTCCGCGCAGCTCCTCAATGTGTACAGAAAACGCCTTTCAGACCAAGGCATTGTTTCTGTTACTGTTCACGGCAGTGTAACGCTCGCCCTGCCACGCTTTGAAAACTACATTCAAGTATTCGGTGTAATCGATGAGGACTTGTAGAAAGCGTGTGCCTTTCTCTACACCCCGCCCAGGGCTTCAGCATGAGAAACATATTTAGGGTTGTTTAAAAAATTGAAACCATGATAGAATTTATTTCATGGTGGAAGGATTTTTTGACGAGATACCCGACAGTCGGCAAGACTGGAAGGTTTTGCACAGTATCGATGAGATACTTACGGTCGTGATGTGTGGCGTAAGTGCCGGAGAGAACACAATTCATGGAATTTATGCGTTTTCAGAAATAAAAGAGAGGTGGCTGAGAGAAAAAGTCGGGCTGAAACTCCCGAACGGACTGCCGTCCTATGACACAATCAGAAGGACGATGGGTATGATTGACACAAAGGTTTTTCAGAGGCTTTTCATAAAATGGATTGAAGAAAAGCTGAATCTAAAAGAAGGAAGCTATATCAGCATTGACGGAAAAACAGTAAAAGGAAGCGGGAACGATGAGAAGAGCAAGGGAAAAGAAACCGTGGAATCCAGATACTTCATCTGCTCGATTGACGACATGATAGATTTTGCCGAAGCAGTAAGAAGCCACTGGGCGGTAGTGAACAACCTTCACTGGTGTCTTGATGTGATTTTCAATGAAGATGCATGCCCCATTCTTGACAAGAACACGGCGGAAAACATAGCGATAATTCGCAGAATTATCTACAACAGAATAAAAATGCAGCTCAAGCCAAAAGAGCAGCTTTGTTTTGGAAAGCGTTCTTGCATGTATGACGATGGCTACAGATTAAAAATTATGTTTTCTCATATTTAATCACAAGTACTCAGATTTTGCGTTAGCAAAATCGAATCCGTGTGGCTATTATGAGTTTTCTCATGCTGATGCCGTGACACCCCGCCGTGCACCCTTGAAATCCCTCGAATCTGTGTTATAATTAATTTTGTTCATCTTTGCTTCGCTCAGTTAAAAACTCTGGAGTTTACCATGAAAAAAGTCAATCCAATCATTGCTGCAAGTTTACATAACCTTTCTGCTATTGTACGGGGGGGGTATTCGTTTGTGTAGCACTGTTTAGCACGCTCGCTCTTTCTTCTTGCTCTAACTTCCTTGAGGGGGGAGATTTTAAAAAGCAGCTAGAAGCCGACATCGCTTATGCAAACGCCGAAAGCGTTACGGTGATTGTTGCTCCTGAAAGTTTACTTCATGGCCAGGTAACAACGGGAAGTCCTGTAACTGCAAAGGTCGGATATCCGTTTACGGTCAATTTTGTCGTTGATGATGCATATAATTTTGGTGGCTGGGTCGCTTATTCAAATTTTACTTCTATTTCAAATACGCCGCTTTCGACCGAATATGTTGAATTTTCTGATGAAGACGGAAAAGGAGCGGGCAAAAGCCTTAGTTGCTCTGTAACAATAAAGAAAAAAGTCGAAAATCTTTACATTGTTCCACTTTGCGGAAGTAAGCCTTCTGTTGTGCTTACCGAACCTCTTACCGCAGAAAAAGATGTAAGCATAACGACCCCCATAAAAATCACTTTTAACAAAAAAATGGATTTGTCTTCAATTCTTCAAAAAGACAGCGACGGAAAAATAACAGGTTTTAAGAATTTTAAAGTCATATATTCAAAAACTGACGATGACGGCGGGGAAGATACAACTGGCGACATAACGGATTATTTTGATGCCGAAAAAACCGTTCTCAAAAAGAATGGAACTCAAATTGTAATTCCATTTAAAAATAAACTTGATTCTACAAAATGGCTTCCGGCGGCTTCTTATCTTACCGTAGAACTGGGAGCAAATCTTGCGGCTGACACAACAGAAGGGGCGGCACTTTTGGATTCTGCATATTCATGGACATTTGTAACAGGTTCTACTGGAGATGTAAAAGGACCTGTTATTACTTCTTCCACTTTATTCGTAAAAAGCGATGATGCTGAAAAATCTCTTGAACAAAAAAACTGGAGTGACTGGTCGGATTTTCAAAATTATCGTGTAAATGCTGATTATAATTCTCTCAAATATAGTGTTACGGCAGATGATTCTTTGACTGGGGACACGGGCGTTTCGCGCTATGAAGTCATTCAGCGTCTTATGTATGCAGATAAAGGTGCAAAACTTCCAAACGGCACAGTTTTGACTGCTGCAACTCAATTTTTTAATAAAAATGGTGAATGGAATGATGTTTTAGGCTGTTCTAAAAATGATTTTGAAGTGGCCACAGAAATTGACGGCAATGAGAGTGGTGTTGAAAACAAAGTTATTTTATTAGATGAACTTTTTACAAAATATTCAACTGACGGTATTTATCAGATAACACTTACAGCAGTTGATGCCCTTGAAAACTATAGTGATGTTCCTGCAACCTTCTATTTTGTACGTGATACAACATCACCATCTCTTGCAACAAACAAAGACAACATTAGTGTGTCGGGCGGCATTCTTGTAACAAACGGAACTGTAAACGGTAGATATGCAAAGACTGGAAAAGAAGAAATCACTTTTGTTCCTAAGAAAACAATTGTTGATGAAGGTCTCTTTAGCGAAAGAGGAAACTCTTTGCAGACAGCAAGTAAAACTGTTGAATGGAAAATAAGTTTTTCAACCTCTTCTACAGAAGATACTCACTCCGTTTCTTCTGAATATTGCAATGCCAATTCTGATACCGGGCTAACTCTTACTATTCCAGATTTGAGTACTACACAAAACTATTATTCGTGGTTTTACTTTAAGGATGATTTAGGAAATGAAAGTGCAGGAGAATGTCTTTCAAGCCAGCCGGTTTATGTAGATGTAACTGCACCGGTAATTACCATTGCCTGCGAAAGTGAGACAGCTGTAATTTCAGAGGAAGGGGACACTGTAAGTATTTATACAGACGTTGAACAACAAATTAAAATTAAAGTTACTGATTCACTGAGCGGTGTTGCACATAAGAGTGTAACAGTTGATGATTTGGCTGCTGACTGGAATGATGAGTTAACAGTTGACATTAATAAAACTTATGTGTTTACAGTTTCTGATAATGCAGGAAATTTAAGGGATAAAACTTTGTATGTTAAGAGTAAAACTTTGTATTCTCCTGTTATTTATGGTTTAGAAGTCTGGGATACTTCTGAAGGATATGTTAGTGCTCCAGAAACATTGACATTAAATGCTAGTTTTAATAATCAGGATTACTATACACCAACAGCTACTTTTACATTTGAAAATTTTAACGGTTTAACTAATGGTGATATAACCTTTGCTTTTTACGCAAAATCATCAAGTGCAGACCCGAATGCTTATTTTGGGGAAAATGGTATAGTATTTGATGATTCTATAAAAGTTCTATATTATACAGTGTATGAAGCAACAGAAGAAAATTCTGAGTATACAAGAACTTATTCAGTCCTGTTAAACAAAGATAATGGTTCTACAAGTACCGAAAATTATCTTGATATTCCCAAAAATACAATACAAGGAACTATTTATTGCGAAGTACAATGTAAGATGGATACAGAAAAATTTAAACAATGCGATTATAGTGACCGAATAGCTTCTGCAAATCTTTTAAATTTGACTGTTTCAAATAATTTATGTTCTTCTTCTACAACCACAAGCATCTGTCTTGATACTCTTCCACCTACACCTAAGGATTCTTTTAGGGAAACTACTAAAATAACATATAAAGCTCATGAAGGTGAAGAAAATGCTTATGATTTAACTATAGTAATGAAAGATAATTCTAGTTCTACTCCTACTCTTTATGATCCAATTCCATTTGCAAATATAGCGCCTTCAATTGACTGTATTAATGAACTTGGGGGAAGTGCATATTCTAATGGTTATAATTTTATTAAATATTATGTTCTTTGTATTACAACATATGGAAATAATGGACCATATTATTCTAATAGAAAATATTATGACTCTGGTAAAAAATATGATACTATTCAAAGAGCATGTAATGGCGATAAATATATGATTTATGATATATTAGGTAATTATTCAACTCTATATATTACTGTTATAACAGACGAAGAAGGGCCAGACATTAAGATTTCTGACAATGTAAGAAAGAATGAAAACGGTATTTATTATGTACGAAGCCTTACTAATGACCCTGTTTATGTATCTTTTAAGGATTTTGCTGATGAGGATGGAACTAATAATGGAATTGGTTTCAGTAAATGTAAATACACAAAAGGTTCTGATTTATTTTGGGTTTATGATGATACTATAGAATTAAGTTCTACAGGTACTTATGAGTTTACAACTTATGATATAATCGGAAATCAGAAAACTGCAACGATTGTGTTAGATGAAGATACAACTGCTCCTACAATCGAAATTGTAAATATTGTACCTTATCATTTAACATTGTATAGTGCCGGCACTCCAACTGTTATTGACAAATATGGTATATCGGATGGAACTACACAACTTTCAGATTATGGTCAACTTTATCAGAAAAATGTTAATTTAAGAGTAACAGATGGTGTAAATACAAATTATGCTTCTGGAACAGCTTCTATTATTTTTAAGATAACAGAAACGGGGTGCGGTATAAAAGAAAATGGAATAACTTTTACAGGTGAAAGTTTTAACAAAATTCCAGATGGAGTTGTGAGTGGTACTCTTACTAATGCAAATAAGTGGGCATATACTGCAGCTTCTTTAACAGATCAGGGACTTACAATAACAGTAACAGACCAGTTAGGTAATGTGGGACGCAAAACTGTTACAAATGCTGAGTATCCAATAGATGGAAAAAAGCCTCAAGTAAAGACACTAGCATCAAAAGATACTACTAACGTAAAACTGAAATGTACGAATAATAATGATTATTCAGCTTTTGGCGTTTATTTAAGAAAAGGTAGTAATCTTACTCAAGCAAAAATTGCTTTAACATTTGAAGATTTGGAATCAGGGTTGAATCCTTATTGGACAAGTGCATACTGTCCAAGTAACAGTGGAGTAAATTATAATAGTAATGCTCCAACTTGTGCAAGTAAATCTACTCCTTACGAAAATGGAAGCACTTTAACATTGGAGGGTTCTACTTATGGAACTTACTATTATTTTACAGCACAAGATAAAAGTGGTAATTATTTTGTGGTTACAGTTACAGTCTACACAGAAGATTCTCCATATTATAATACTCAGTACAATGCTTCATTCTTCTCATGGACTCATCCATAATTGTTGATGACTTACCGTAGATGGGGACTAAGATAATGATTAAAGAATTAAAAAAGTTGAGCCTTTGTTTTTTTATCTGTATATTCTTTTGTTTAAGCTGCAAAACAGAAGTAACAAAATATATTCAATCAGAGTCTGAACACACCAGTATTGTCTGGAAAGGCTCTTTTGCTAGTGCAGATGAAATAGAAAATCCCCAGTATCTTTGGGCATATTATAATACAACTGATGGATGTTCATATATTTACGACGGTGAAAAATGGACATTGTTAACTTCTGCCGGCAAAAATGGAGCAGATGGCCTTGACGGGCAAAACGGAACTGATGGTACAAACGGAACTGATGGCTCGGACGGAACAAACGGCAAAAATGCCCGGGTAGTTATTCTTTATGCATTAAATGGGGGAATTCTGCCTGAGAGCGCACCTTCAATTTATAGTTACGGCACTCCTGTTGAATTGGAAGAGCCTGTTTTTGAGCCGTATACATTCGAAGGCTTTTATTATAATGCTGATTTCTCAGGAAAAAAAGTTACTTCACTGGATGATGATTACGCCTATGGCAAAGTGCTTTATGCCAGGTGGGGCTATAAAATTACTTTTGACGACAATTATACAGGTGGTGAATTAAACACTCTAGAATACTACGATATTGATTCGGTTAATAATAGTTTTAAAACTCCAGAACGAACCGGCTATACATTTTTAGGCTGGTACAACAATCCGAATTATGATGAACAGATTGACTGTTGGAACACCAACGAAAATAAAGGCAATGTGACTTTTTATGCCAAATGGAAAATAAATGAATATACGATTAGTTATTATAACATATTTGGTGCTTCTCCTGCACCTGTTAAAGTTGAGTATGGTACAGTGCTTGATGAAACTTATTTTCCTGTTTTAAGTGATACAGAAGATTCGCACTTTATTGGTTGGAGAGATAGAGGAGGTGTCTCTGTTGGTGTTGGTACACAATATGTTGTAACTTCTGATACTATTTTTTATGCAGATTGTGTTTTTAAAAAAGCTTTTATTTTTCCTAATTGTCATTTTTATGAAGATGGTAATTTTTCAGGAGATGTTCGCCCGCTCGGTGATATGAAAGATTTTATTATGAAATATGGACTTGCTGATGTTTACCTTTATTTAGATGATCTTGACTTTGGAAGGGGCTATGCTTATTACGACGCTCCAGATATGATTTTATATGATCATGACAAAGTGATTAACTTCTGGCGTAATGGATATTTTCCGATTGGTGTTGTAGATGGTCTTTTTGACTATTGGGGAACATATTATTTTGAATATTTCTATTCATATACAATACATCAATATCACTATGATTTTTTCGATACGTATTGTCCTGATGCTAATAATTGTCTTCCCCCAAATACTTTCGAATCAGGGAATTATAAATGTTATGCTATTGCCAGCTTACAAGGTCATAAATATTTAGTACCAATTTCTGATTCAAAAAACCTTATTGTTATTGATGATGAATCAGATTTAGACCCTGACTCCATTCCAGAAGGGTATTATTATGATGTCACTATCCCCTGATTCTTGTACTTCAGAACAACTAAAGTAGCAAAAAAACTCAATTTATGCTATTATTTTTTATATGCAGGAATTAAAGCGTTTTCCGATTGGCGTGCAGGACTTTGAGCGCCTGCGCAATGACGGTAAGTATTATGTAGACAAGACAGACCTCGTTTATAAAATGACTCACACAGACGACTATTATTTTTTAAGCCGTCCCCGCCGTTTTGGAAAGTCGCTTCTGGTCAGCACGCTCAAATGTACGACGGTTATCATTTTACGCATAATGTTGAAGGCGTTTACAATCCGTTTTGTCTTTTAAAATGCCTTAAGTCCAAAGATTTTGGCTCATACTGGTTTGAAAGCGGAACGCCATCATTCTTAGTAAAAACCTTGCAGAATCAGCCGCTTGAACTTACTACGATTATCAACGGTCGCAAAGCAAAAGAAGACCAGTTCAAGAACTACGACCCCGACAGTAAGAACATGCTCCCTGTCATCTATCAGAGTGGCTATCTTACGATAAAGGGATTTGAAAAAACAAAGATGGACAAAGGGCGGGTTTTTGAGGAAGTCGCCTGCGAGGCACTGGAGCAAATCAGCGCGAACGGCTATGCAGACCACTTTGCTGTAGCGGGCAAACGGCTGTTCAAAATCGGCGTTGTGTTTTCAAGCGACGGCAAGGGAATGATTGGGTGGAAAGTTCAAGAGTGACTCTTCGCCATTTTCTGCGAGATGATGCAGAAGTAGGACACAACGGGGAAAAAGCTCCAAAAAAAACAATATAGATAATTTCTCACTTCTGCATTATAATATTTAAAATTCTAGCACGGAGAAGTTGTATGGGAATCTATCTTAATCCGAACAACGAGAATTTTGCCAGAACGCTCAAGCGACCGATTTATGTCGATAAGACGCAGATGATTGCGGTCATAAATGAGTTTATGGAAACCGACAACACCTATCTCTGCGTTTCCCGCCCACGCCGCTTCGGAAAGACGATTGCGGGGAACATGCTTTCTGCGTATTTTTCAAAGGGTGCAGATTCCCGCACACTTTTTGCGCCGTATAAAATCGCCTGGGACCCCAGTTTTGAAAGCAATTTGAACAAGCTGAATGTGATTCAGATTGACATGAACAGCGAGTATCGGAACGAGAAAAACACGGACGAGCTGTTGAATCACCTGACGGATTTTGTCCTTAAAGAAATGCGGGAAGCTTTCCCCGATGTGGAAATCACGGATTCCATGTCAATCGCACAGGCAATTTTGCAGGTGTACGCGAACAAGGGCGAGCGATTTGTCATCATTCTTGACGAATATGATGTGCTTGTGCGCGAGAATGTGAGCCAAAAACTATTCACGCAGTACCTCGATTTTTTGAACGGGCTTTTTAAGAGCAACACGCTCCGCCCGGCGATTGCACTTGCTTATTTAACAGGAATTTTGCCTGTGGTACGAGACCGAATCCAGTCAAAGCTGAACAACTTCGAGGAATACACGATTCTTGACGCGGGAAAACTTGCCGAATATATCGGTTTTACGGCAGACGAAGTAAAAGCTTTGTGCGCGAAATACAATGTCGATTACGAAGAATGCAAACGGTGGTATGACGGATATTCTCAGCGTGGGTTTGAAATCTACAATCCGGAATCTGTGGTAAAATCTATCGAAAAAGAAGCCTTTGAAAGTTACTGGAGCAAAACCTCGACTTACGCCGTCATTTCGGACAGAATCAAAGAGAACTTTGCTGGAACGAAAGAAGATGTAA
Source organism: Treponema sp. (assembly GCA_017464425.1). Lineage (GTDB taxonomy): Bacteria > Spirochaetota > Spirochaetia > Treponematales > Treponemataceae > Treponema_D. Next base: position 79,897 of record JAFUDX010000021.1, on the reverse strand, counting down.
TACGCATGATTTCTGGTGAAAATGTTGATGTTGACCCTTATACATATATGAATACGATGACCGAATTCAGGACAAAGGATGATGTTTTTACATATCTCATTCACTTGGGATACCTTGCGTATGACCGTATGGAAAAAAACTGTCGTATTCCAAACAAAGAAGTGCTTGAGGAATGGCAGCGTGCCGTTTCAATCGTAGATGAATATGCCGTAACAAACAAAATCATCAAAGGCTCAAAGGAACTGCTCGCCGAGACCCTTCGAGGGAATGAAGAAGCCGTAGTCGCCGCCCTCGACATGAGCCACATCCATGTTACGAGCAACCGAAGCTACAACAACGAAGACGCTTTGCAGTCGTCAATCTATCTTTCGTACATCTACGCGCTCAACAAATACACGATTGTAAAGGAAATGACGACGGGCAAGGGCTTTGCCGATGTGGTGTTCATTCCGTTTGTGCCGAATATTCCCGCCATGATAATCGAACTGAAGCGCAACGGCACGACCGAAAGCGCACTCGCCCAAATCAAGGAGAAAAAATACTTCGCCTCGCTCGAAAACTACACGGGCGAAATTCTCCTCATCGGTGTTAACTACGACGAGAACGCCAAAACGCACGAATGCAAGATTGAGAAGTGGGAGAAGTGAGTAACAAGAATTTTTGACACTCCGCCGTTTCTCTTGAAATCCCCCAAATCTGTGTTATAATTAATTTTGTTCATCTTTGCCTTGCTCAGTTAAAAAAGTCTGGAGTTTACCATGAAAAAAGTTTTTACGGCACTCTTTGTTACGGCATTGCTTAGTGCGCAATCTTTTGCTCTCGATTTTGCCTTTCGCGTTTCTCCTGTCATGACATTCCCCAAAGAAGAAAATCTGGACACAGGTTTTGGCGGCTTTTTTAATGCGGACATCGATTTGCTCAATTTTCTCACGCTCGGCGTTGAGGGCGGCTATAATACAATCAAACAGGAATCTTTGGACAAGAATTTTAATATCCTTATGGGCGGTGTGAGCGCGGGGCTGTACTACTATCCGCTTAGCCGCCTTTATGTGAGCGCAAACGGCTCGTACGGCTTCCACCAAACTTCGATTGATGCGCCGAGTGTCACAGGTTCGGGGAGCGGCACATACTGGCGCGGTTTTGGCGAGGTGGGCTTTCGCTTTACGCCTAGCATTGTTTTGAGTGCAGTCGGTGGATACGAAAATTTCAATATTGATGGCTCTTCATTCATAAAAAGTCCGTTCGTAGGATTAAGCGCGAAATTCAATTTTTCTACAAACAAATCTTCGTCTTCGGGCGATAATTTTTGGGTCAGTTTTGAGCAAGATTCTTCTGCGTTCCCGGCATTTTCTTCTATGTATAAGCAAACTCCGCTTGGAACGGTTACCCTCCGCAATCTCAGTTCTGCCGAGGCGCGTGATGTTCATGTGAGTTTTAGGGCAGGGAAGTATACTTCAAGCGAAAAGGAATGTTTTTCTCGCTCTGTTTTGAGCCGATACAAAAGCGTTGAAATTCCCGTGCTTGCCGATTTTGGTCCTGAATTGCTCCGCTACAGCGAGGACGGAAAAATCAACGGTGAGCTTGTCATTTCATACAGTTTCTTGGGCAAAAAAATGACTGAAGTTCAGAATATCGTGCTTGAAGTAAAGCACCGAAACGCCTTTTTGTGGAACGACCCGGCGAGCCTTGCCTGTTTTATCGACAGCGGTACGCCCGAAATTCTGGAGGCGGCAAAATTCATCGCGGGGGCGGAAATCACCAATCTTAAGACGGGCATGAATTCCGCTTTCCAGTATTCGGCGGCGATTGTGGAGGGCTTGCGCCTTGCGGGAATCGTTTACAGCGAGGACAAGGTTACGCCGTACAAAGAGTTCCGAAACGGCGAAGAAATCGATTCAGTTCAATATCCGTTGCAGACTTTGAGCCTTTTGAGCGGCGACTATGACGACATCGGAATTTTGGTCTGCTCGTGCTTGGAAAGCTTTGGAATCGGCACGGGATTTATCGCGCTTGACGATGATTTTATCGTCCTTGTTGACACAGGAATCGCACCCGAAAAACGACTCAATCAGTTCGGCGAGGATTCCGTTCTTTCTGATGCAAACACGACCTGGCTCTGCCTCTCAATGGCGGCTTTCAGCAAGGGATTTACGCAGTCTCGTCTTGCGGCGGCAAAGAAACTGAAGGTGGCGCAAAAAGCATCGGAAGCAGATTCTGAATTTCCGTATGAAATCGTGGATGTTCACGCGGCATGGGAAATCTATCCGCCAGTCACATTCTCAGGCTACCGCGGTTCTTACAAAAATCCGAGCAAAGATGCAGTCATCAAAGCGGTCAACGAAGCAACTTCCTACTATATAAATAACGATTTATCGGCTCTCCTTAAAAAATTCCGCGCGAACGAAAACACCAAGCTCCTTGCCGACACTTATGTCCGTTGCGGCATGTACGCAGAGGCTTTGGCGGAATATCAAAAACTTGGCACAATCGCTTCGATGAACAACATCGGCTTGGTTTATTCGGCACAAAAAAATTACCGTGCAGCTTTGAATCAGTATAACAAGGTTCTTGCAAAAGACCCGCAGAACAAGACGGCATTGAACAATGTCAAGAAGATTCAGATTCTTGTCGGGGAGTAGCGCATGAGAAGGCTGTCGGTCATTCTTTTCTGTTTTTTACTCGCGCTTCCTCTCCATGCGCTTGATTTTGAAGTCGCGCTCATGCCGCAACTTGATTTTCACACGGCGGGCGAATTCGAGAATTCTTTTTCGGGTACGCTTTCATTTGATTTTTACCCGCTTACGGTGCGCGGCCGTGACAAAATCGGGTTTGGTATTCAGGGCGGAATCGCGGACATCAAGGCGCAGACTTTGAGCGACACACCGCTTTACTATGGCGACCTTGCGCTCACTTATTTGTGCCGCTTTCATGACAGGTTTGTGGCTGGCGTGCAGGGCTATGGCGGTGCGTGGAATTTCGGCGAAGTCGAAGAAAAACACACTAAGGCGATGAGCGGAACTCTTTTTGGCGGTCGGATTTTCGCGGACTTTTACGCATTCCCGGAGCTTAAATTTGGCGTTTTCGCGGGATTCAGTAAATTCAATTACAGTCCGGAAGATTTTGCCAAAAGAATCGATGTCGGTTTGAGCATAAAATACAGCTTCTCAAAGGGAATTTTTGCAAAAAATGTCGTGGAGGTTGACGAAAGTGAGACTGACCCGATTTTCCCGGTTTTTTACAGCTACTACAACGAAAATCCATTCGGCTCTCTTTTGCTTTTTAACGGCGAGGAGAACAAAATCACCGATGTCACGGTTTCCGTTTTGGTCGGTGAGTACATGCAGAATCCCAAAATCTGCGCAAGTTTTGAAAAAATCGAGCAGAATGAGGTTTTCACAGCCCCGCTCACGGCTTTTTTGAACGAAACGATTTTGGAATCCCTCCTTTCGCACAAAACCGAAGGAAAAATCATCGTTTCGTACCGCTCGCTTGGAAAACGCGTCACGAGCGAGCAGATTCTTGACTTCACCGCGCTCAGCCGAAATTCAATGAGCTGGGAAGACGACAGGCGGGTGGCGGCATTTGTTTCGAGCCACGACGGTGCTGCAAACAAAATCTCAAAGCTCGCAAAATCAATCATCCTTAAAAATCCGCAGGGCGATTATTGCGAGAATTTGGACTATGCGCGGGGAATTTTTGCCGTTCTCAAAGCGTACGGCGTAAGCTATGTCCGCGACCCCACGAGTCCGTTTTCTTCTGGCGAGAGCCTTGATGCGGACTTTCTGCAATTTCCGTACCAGACGCTTTTGTATTCGGGCGGTGACTGCGATGACCTTTCAATCTTGAACTGCGCGTTGTTTGAGTCAATCGGAATAAAGACGGCGTTCATCACCGTTCCTGGGCACATTTTCTTTGCGATTGATTCAGGCGTTTCGTCTGAAAAAGCGGCGGGCGTCCTCAAAGACGGAAGATTTATCGTGCAGGACGGAAAGGCGTGGATTCCGCTTGAAGCGACGGTCTGCCAGGATTCTTTTGCGATTGCACGAGCGGCGGGCTTCAACCAGTGGAGGAGCGCGGCAAAAAAAGGCGAGGCGGCTCTGTATCCGCTTGAAGAGGCCTGGAAATTGTACAAGGCGGTAAGCGTTCCCGAATCCGACACCGACATTGAGTTGCCGAGTGTGGAGCGGGTGTTAAAATATTTGAAATAATAAAAATTCCTCACAGAGTACACGGAGTTCACAGAGAATGTACTTATATGTGAAAAAATATTGTAAAACAAAAATCTCTCTGTGAGCTCTTTTGCTCTGTGAGAAATTTAAATAGGAGGATTTTATGAAAAAATCAGTTTTTGTTGCGGGCGCGTTGCTCGCATTCGCGGCGTTTTTTGCATCTGCAAAGGACTATGAGGTCAAATCTGTCTCAGGCAAAGTCACCTACGAGCAGAAAGGAAAGAATGTCGCGCTGAAGGCGGGGGCGACGGTGAGCGATGAAACGGTCGTCACGCTCGGAACGAATTCCAAGCTCGTTCTCACATCTGACGGCAAGGACATCACGCTCCGCACTCCCAAAAAAGCAAGCGTTTCAGAACTTATTGAAACAAAGCAGGGCATTTCAGGCTCTGTCGCCAAAAAAGGCAAGGGAACGGCAACGGCTTCTTCTCGCGCGTCCGATGTAATGGCAGAAGGGGAGCTTGATGACTAAGAGAAAGTCCTTTTCGTTCCTGATTCCGTTTGCGTGCGTGGCGGCAAGTTCCCTGTTTCTTTTTACGAGCATTGAATCAAAATTCTCTGACCTTTTTCAGCGGATTTTGCCAGCAACACAACTTCGTGATGATGTGGTGATGGTCGGCATTGACGATTTTGCGATTGAGCAGATTGGCTCGTTTCCCTTTACCCGCGATGTGTACGCGGATTGTATTTCCGTTATGGAAGAAATGGGGGCAGAGTCAATCGTGTTCGATTTGAGTTTTATTGACAGCGCGAAGGCGAGCGTGAACGACAATTTTGAGCCGTTCTGGCCCGACGAAGTGATGGAAGAAGCTCTCTCAAAGTCAAAAAGCACTTACCTCAACTTCACCTTCGATTATTTTACCGACATTGACGAAGAAACGCTTTCGGTGATGAACGAAAAGGCACTCTTAAAAAATCTTGAGATTAAAAATGACGGCACGACTGAAAGATTTACAGGCGTGCTTTCAACGATTCTGAATTTCATGCAATATGCGGCGGGGGCGGGCTTTGTGAACGCAAGCCCTGACAGCGATAATTTCTACCGCCGCGTGAATCTTTTTGCAAAATATGACGGAAAGTATTATCCGCAGCTTACGATTCCAGCCCTTCTCAAAAAACTGGGAAATCCAAAAATCATCGTTGAGGGCAAAAAAATCACTTTGGGTGGCGCAAAACTGCCAAACGGAAGCGAAAAAGACATCGTAATTCCGCGCGGAAACGACGGAAAATTCATCTTGAAGTATCCGCCCGTGCAATTCAACGACTACAACTATCTTTCAATCGGCGACATTTACCGCGTTTCGCTTTTGCGCCTGTACATGGCTGAGGACGGTGAAGAAGCCTACATCGAAGAATACACAAAATTGTGCCACGCGCTCAAAAAACAGCTCAATTCCGCGCTCTGCATTGTCGGAACATGCGCCACCAGCACTTCCGACTACGGCGTGAACCAGTACGAGGCGCAATATCCGCTTCCGGGCGTGCATTATACCTTCGCAAACCAAGTCTTGAACGGCGATTTTGTGGGCGAAAGTCCTGTGTGGGTTTCGATTCTGTACGCGCTCGTTTTTGCAATCCTCATCGTTATTGCGACGGGCAAAATCAAATCAACCGGCGGGAAAATCATCTTCGGGCTTCTTTTAATCTGCCTTTCAAGTACGATTCTTTTGGTGTATTACAAATTCACGCGAATCTATCTTGGCGAAATAGTTCCACTCATTTCTTCAATTCTCGCATATATTTCAAGCATCGTCTTAGGATTTTTGTCCGCCTCAAAGGACAAGAAATTCATCACGAACGCGTTCAGCCAATGTCTTTCAAAAGATGTCGTCAATCAGATTGTGGCGAACCCCGACAGCTTCAAACTCGGCGGCGAAAGCATTCAGATGACGGCGATTTTCACTGACATTCAGAAATTCTCTTCGTTCTCGGAGCTTTTGACGGCAGCGGAACTTGTCGCGCTTTTAAACTACTATCTTACCGAAATGAGCGACATTATCATGGAAGAGGGCGGAACAATCGACAAATACGAGGGAGACGCAATCATCGCACTTGTGGGCGCACCCTTAAAAATGACCGATCATGCGAAGCGTGCCGTAAAAGCCGCGCTCAAAATGAAGCAGGTCGAAAAACTCATGAACGCAAAAATCAAAGAGATTGCATCTGCGCCAAAACCGCAAGAGATGGAAGAAAATCTCTACAATGCCTTTAAAATCATGGTCGAAAACGGCAAGGAAATCTTCACGCGGATTGGAATCAACTCTGGTGAAATGATTGCCGGCTACATGGGAAGCGAGAATAAAAAGAACTACACGATGATGGGAAACAATGTGAACCTCGCAAGCCGATTGGAAGGCGTGAACAAGCAATACTCGACATTCGGAATCTTGGTGAGCGAAGCGACCTACAAGGAACTGGGCGATGAAATCCTCTGCCGTCGCCTTGACCGCGTTCAGGTGGTGAATGTAAACACACCGCTCATGCTTTACGAGCCGCTCTGCTTCAAAGAAAATGCGAGTGAACAGCTCCAGAAATACGCCGAAGTCTGGGAAAGCGCGATGAAGGATTTTGAGCATGAAGACTATAAAAACGCCTGCGACAAATTCAAAAAACTTTCCGAAGCCAATCCTGCCGACAAAGTGGCGGCATATTATGTGAAACTGCTCGAAAAATTCTTCTTGAAAGGAACTTTCCCCAAAGAAGAGGACGATTTTGGTGTGGCGTACAATTCCGCGCTCAAATGCTTCAGGCTTTTGAGTAAGTAAAAACTAGTCTGTAAACTGGTTGACTTTTTCTAAAAATCTGCTATTATAATACTCACAAGGAGGCGCGTATGATGCCAATGGCGGGGGCTGTTCAAGCCAACAGAGTTTCAATCGGGTCGTTTCAGGCAAAAACTTACTTTGCGGAGCTTTTGCGCAAGGTCGAGGAAGGTATTGTCGTTACTATCACGCGGAATGGGCATGATGTTGCCGTCATGCAGAGCCCTCAAAAAAAAGAATCTACACAGGCTCTCAATGCGTGGAATCGGCTCATGAGGGTTTCGTCGCAAATCTCCGCGCAGAACAAAACTGCGCCCATTACGGTGTCGCAGATTCAGCAGTGGAAGAATGAGGGTAGGCGGTAAATGCAAAAAAATCACATCGTCATCGATTCAAACGGCAATCTCGAAGATTCGCTTCCTCTTGCGGTCGTTGACACTTCCTATTTTGCGAGTGCACTTCTCTCTGAATTCACGAGCGATGAGTCATCGGTTTCGCGTGATTTTTTGCAAGATTTAATCCAAAAAAACGGGCAGATTATCGTGCCGCAGCTTTTTTGGTTTGAAATCGGGAATGTCCTTTTAAATGCCGCAAAACCGCAAAAAAATGGCGCACCCGCACGGATCACCAAAGCCCAAACAGACGCGATTTTTATGTCGATTGCCGAGCTTCCGATTTACACCGACTTGCAGCCCGATTCTGAAATCCGCGCTCGAATCTTTTCGATTGCACAGGCGGAAAACCTCACTTACTACGATGCTACTTACTTGGAGCTTGCCCGTCGAAAAGATGTTCCGCTCAAAACTTGGGACGCAGATTTGGCTCGCGCTGCGCAGAATTCTTGATTTTACTGATGCAGGTCAGAACGCATGCAGATTTACATTATTTCATTTACCGAAGCAGGATTTTCTCTCGCCGAGCGAATTTGTTTGCTCATAAAGGAAGTTGATTCGCGTGAGTCTGGCGAACTCGATTTTTCTGAAGTCACGGTCGATTGTGCTTCTTCTGCGAGAAAAAATTCCATCTCGCTTTCGGAATGGGTAAAAGTTCACTTCAAGGAAGGAAACGCGCTCGTTTTCATTGGGGCGGCGGGAATTGCTGTGCGTGCGATTGCTCCATTCGTCCGCGACAAAACGACTGACTCCGCCGTGCTCGTGATAGACGAGAAGGGTAGCTTTGTGATTCCGATTCTCTCTGGGCACATTGGCGGCGCGAATGAATTGGCGCGAGGAATCGCCCGTGTGCTTGGGGCAACGCCCGTGATTACGACCGCAAGCGATGTGAACAATCTCCCCGCCATCGACGAATTTGCGAAAAAAAACAATCTCGTAATCAACGACATGCAGAAAGCCAAAGAATTCGCCGTCAAAGTCCTGCATGAGTCCCGCAAGGCATCTGAAAAAAACTGTCCCCCCGAACTTGATTCGGGGTCTCGCCCGCAGTTCACGATTTCTCTATATATCAAAAATGATATACTCAATTTGATTCCGCGGTGCGTGGTGCTTGGAATCGGGTGCAAAAAAGGAAAATCAGCGGAAGAATTACAATCGTTCGTTTGTGAAACGCTCAAAAAACACAAAATTGACTATCGTTCGGTAGAAGAAATCGCCTCAATCGATCTCAAAAAAGACGAAAACGCGATTCTTTCGCTCTCAGAGTCGCTCAAACGACCGTTCGTTACCTTTTCTGCCGAAGAATTGAACGCTATTCCCCAAAAAGTGAGCCATTCTGACTTCGTTTCAGAAATCACAGGCACAGACAATGTGTGCGAACGGGCAGTATGGGCGGCAGGAGCAAGCGAAATCCTTATTCCCAAAACCGCAAAAGACGGCATGACGCTCGCGGCAGGTGTGCGAAAAATCGAAGTGAAAATTCCAGAAGGGCTAAAATCAACGCTTGTTTCTGACTTTTCGGCTTGTATTATATGCAAATAATGATATAATTAAGGTATAATTCTTCGGGGGTAATACCATGCCAGCAATCAGGGCGAGCGCAGATTTGCGAAACAAATACGCTGAAATTTCACAGTATTGTCACAGCACGAACGAGCCAGTTTTTATTACGAAAAACGGGCAGGGCGATTTGGCGGTCATGAGCATCACGCAGTATGACCGCTTGCTTGAAAAACTTGACTTGTACGCAAAACTTGCCGAGGGTATGAAGGATTTCAAAGAGGGGCGGCACGAGCCATTTGAAAATGCCATGCACAATATTCGCGCGAATTTGGGGATTTAATGTATTCTATTGAAATTTCCGCCAGTGCAAAATCTGACATCGAAGAAATCTTATCATATATAAAGGATACGCTTGGAAATCCGAAAGCCGCATCGAATCTTGCCGACTTGATGACCAAAGAAATCTCAGCCTTGTCGCGCCATCCATTCAGCGGAACGCCAGTTCAAGACAGATTCTTGGCAAATTATGGATTCAGATTTGTGCTTATTAAGAATTTCAAAGCATTCTATATCGTTTCGGAAAACGGCGAAGAAAAAACGGTTCAGATTGTTCGCGTTTTATATGCACGGCGTGACTATGAAACAATTCTCAGTGAGGAAATAACCCAATGACACAAGGAAATCTCATCGTCGCGGGAATCGGGCCTGGAAAATTCGAGCAGATGACCGTTGCATGTGCAGAAGCGTTGAAAAATTGTGACTGTATCGTCGGCTATGAAGTCTACATCGAACTTGTGAAGTCGCATTTCGGCGAAAAAGAATTCATCACTACGCCCATGCGGAAGGAAGAAGAACGGTGCAGACTCGCACTTGAAGAAGCGGCAAAAGGGAAGCGCGTTGTGTTCATTTGTTCGGGCGACGCGGGCGTGTACAGCATGTCGGGCTTGATTTACGAGATTTTTGCTAAAGCTTGCGAGGAGCGGGGCGAGGAATTCAAAAACATAAAAATTTCCGTTTTGCCTGGCATTACGGCGGCTCTGAGTGGTTCAGCCTTGCTCGGCGCGCCCTTGATTCACGATTTTGCCGTCATCAGCCTGAGCGATTTGATGACCCCGTGGGAAAAAATCGAAAAACGGCTCGATTCTGCTGCCCGCGCGGATTTCTGCATCGTCATGTACAACCCGATGAGCCACAAGCGAAAGGATTATCTTTTTAAGGCCTGCACGGTTCTGCTCAAAACGCTTGGCGAAAACACGCCTTGTGGCTACGCGCGGAACATCGGACGAGAAGGCGAGGAGTGCGAAATTCTCACGCTCAAAGAACTTGCGACTGCCGAACTTGACATGTTCACCACGGTTTTTGTCGGGAATAGCGAAACGAAGGTGATTGAAACGCCGCAGGGGAAGAAACTTGTCACCCCGCGCGGGTATGCGTTTGAGAGAAAGGAACTTTAGTTCCATCGCCAAACGGGGAATTCGCCCAAAAACTGCTTCTCAAAATCCGAAAAATCAGTAAAATAGAACTAAATTATGAGCAAGGAAGCCTTTTCGTGTTGTGCGGAAAGGCTCTTTTTTTGGCAATGGGGTCGTTTCAGAATTCTTGGAACGGCTTTTTTTATGTGCGACCGACTCTGCGCGGAATGGGGGAAGCTATGTGCGAAAAATCAGATTATTCAGATTCGTTGGATACTTTTGAAATCGTGGTGCAGAAAAATAATCAGGCAGAAATCGTAAAACTTTCCGATGATTCCGAGCTGGAGTCGTTTTCGGACGAGGACATTTGCACGCTTTCGGTTTTGAAGGAACGGCTTGAACTTCTCTTGCGCTCGCCAAAAGATTTGAATAAGACGGAATATGTCGCGGAGTGTCTTTCGGAAGCCGTCACTTCATTTTCCCTTTCCGAACGGGAGGGCGCGGTGCTCCGCCTGATTGCCGACGGTCGCTCAAACAACGACATTTCCGAGCAGATTCATGTGAGCCTTTCCACCGTGAAAAAGCATGTGTACAACATTTTCAACAAGGCGGGAGTGAATTCGCGCACGCAACTGCTGAATCTCGTGTTTGAGATGGGAAGATGAAAAGTGAGAAGGGAGAAGTTAGGAGTTAGCAGTGAGAAATGAGCAGTTAGGGTGGGGGAAGCGAGTTTTGCGAACATTCGATTTGTAATCGAACGCAAAACTCGTTAGCGAAGCGTCACTCCCCCTCGCTCCAACCGTCCGCTACGCTACCGTTTTCCGCTACCCCCTCTGCGGGCTCAAACGCCGCCCGCAACGCCTGCTGCACAATTTCCCAAAAATCTGCTATACTCACCCTATGCAGACCCGCCTGACCACAAAAGAACTCATCGCCGCGTCGTTTATGGAGCTTGCCGCGCAAAAGCCCATCGACAAAATCACCGTGCGCGAGGTCGCCGCCAACTGCGCCATCACCACCGTCACCTTCTACAACCACTTCCGCGACAAATACGACCTGATTGTGTGGAGCTACGCGCAGAACACGCTCAAAATCATGCGGAAAATCGGCGCAGACGGCTACCGCTGGCAGAACGCTCTGTGGGACTGGGCGCGGTACTTTTCCGAAGAGCGCGGCTTCCTTTTGAACGCGCTCCGCCACACGAGCGGACACGACTCCTTTCTGACCCACATGCAAAAAATCAACATCGACCTGCTCACCGCCGAAGTCAAAAAACGCCTCGGCACAAAACCGCTCACACCCGCTCTTGAAGGCGCAATCCGCCTCTACTGCTACGGACTTTCGTGCCTCTGCTTCGACTGGCTCACCGCCGAAACGCCCCTCCCGCCCGACGATTTTGCTAAAATCCTCTTCGACAGCCTTCCGCCACCGATTGCGGGGTATTTGGGGTGAATGCAAGAGACTCAATCTTGGCTCTACACACTATAATTTTTCTTCATTTTATGATATGTTTTTGTTGGAGAACGCAATGCCGGACGAACTGTTTGAAAAGAAAGCCGAATTTATCTCGTGGTGCATAGAAGAATATGCGGCGGAAAACAACTTGAACGGGCGCGATGTGGCGAACGACTTTGCGCAGAAGAAAGTACTTGATTTTTTGGGCAAGCATTACGAGATTCTGCACACGCAGGGAAAATCATACATTCTTGCCTCAATTGTGGATTTCATAAAAGCGAGGACAAATTAATGCAGATTTTTCACGGCAGATTTTCGGAAGTTTCAGAACCAAAAATCTTAAACGCAACACATTCAATGGATTTTGGGACAGGTTTCTACACGACAACTGATTTTGACCAGGCAAAGAAATGGTCGCTTATAAAGAAAGACAGATTCAATTACGAGAGAGCAGTTGTATCAACTTTTGAAATGGACAACTTAATTTTCAAGACAGCCGATTTGAAAAGCAAGGTGTTTCACCATGCGGACGAAGAATGGCTTGATTTTGTCATGTCAAACCGTCAGAACATTCATTTTACCTACGATTACGATGTTGTGATGGGTGCGGTTGCGAACGACAATGTGTATGAGAGCCTGAACTTGTATGAGGCGGGATTTTTGAGCAAGCGTGAACTGCTCGAAGAACTGATGACATGGAAATATGTAGACCAAATTTGCTTTCACACGGAAAAAGCGTTACACTATTTACGATTTCTAAAATCGGAGGAGGTGTGACAAAAACACATCCGTGTATTTTTGTCACATCATAATTGCTTCGCAATTATGGATTTGCCGCATCCTTGCGGCACCGCTAACGCGGAGTTTTTAAGGAGGTTTTCAAATGACACGACCGCAAGTAACGCAGAAAAATGTCCATCTTTTCATCCCGCACAAAGTCGCAAAAATCTGCGGCGAACTGAACCGCTCCGAACACCTTTCGCTGAATGACAGCATTTTGAAACTGTACAACTCTCCCGCCTATGAAACATTAAGCCGTGAATCTTCAAAACTGTGGCAGGAAGGCTGGGTGTATATGTATCAGATGATTGAAAAGTAGAGAAGGTCTACGATTATAATTTTTTTTCTTTACACTTCACCCCAAAATGTAAACCCGCTTTACACCGCGCCGAAACTGTAAATTGCTTTTGCGCCCTTCCGCGCTAAAATCAGAATATCGACACAACGACACAACAGATTTTTGGAGGAATTATGGCAGACAAGGCAAAAATCATCGAAGGATTGCAGATTATCGTGACGGACTTGGCGCAGCAGGCGGACAGTCCCGCGTGTTCGCCTCTCAGGGCTTTGCGAAGCTCGCGGAAAAGTACGCTGAGCACGCGACCGAGGAGCGCGGGTGGGTAGATAAATGCACCGACCGCATCATCGACTTGGGCGGCGAGGTGAAGTGCGGCGCGAAAAAGGAAACGCCCGTCCATAAGAACCCGATTGACTGGCTCAAATACGACTTGCAGGTGTCAAAGGACGGCTTGGCGTGGCTCAAGACGCTCACCGAAGAAGCCCGCGATGACTACGCCACATTCGACATCCTCAAGGCGTATTATCTGGACGAGGAAGAGGACATGTTCTGGGGCGAGCAGCAGCTTGAGCTGATTGACTGCATCGGCGCACAGAACTGGATTCTGCGGCAGCTGTAAGCGGCAGCCGGCATAAGGCAGAGTATTTGGGCTGATTCCTAACTTTACATTTTCACATAAAAAGTTTTTCTTCCGCTGCCTTTCTTTTCAATTTTCTTTGCGTCGCAGAGCTGCTTCAGGGCTTTTTCTATTGTCTGTCGGGCTAAAGACGGGCATTCTTCCTGAATGTCGCTCTTTGTGAATTTTCCGAGGCGGGAGTTTGCGGCTTTTTCCACCATCTCTAGGGCAGAAAGCTTATCGGCAATCAAGGTAAGCCGTTCCTCAAAATCTCGGTAGGCGGAAAGAATGATGCCAAGAAGGTATTTTACGAACGGTGTGTTGTCATTTTTCGCCTCGTTCCAGTTTTCAGAGGACTGCTCCAAGACATCATAATATGCGTCCTTCGTTTTTTCGATTTTCTTTTCAAGGCTGATGTATTTGCAGACGACAAAGCCTGAGCGGTACAGCAAAAGCGTGGTAAGAAGCCGAGACATTCTGCCGTTTCCGTCGTTAAACGGATGGATACACAAAAAGTCTTTTATGAACTGGATGATGAGGATGAGCGGTTCAATTTCCCCAAGACCCATCGCTCTGTTAAAAGTGTCGCAGAGTTCCTGCATGGCATTCGGAGTTTCAATCGGGGAAAGCGGCGTAAAAAGCGTGCGGGAATTTCCGTCCGGCATGGTGGCTACGATGTAGTTCTGCGTATTCTTGAATTTTCCGCCAAAATCAGGGTTTGCGTACTGATACAAATACTTGTGGAGCTGGAGAATATAATTCGGGGTAATCGGAATGTACTCGTAGTTTTCATGAACGATATTCAGAACATCCCGATAGCCCATTATTTCTTTTTCGTCGCGATTGCGGGGCGAGGTCTTGTCCTGCACGAGCTGCTTGATTCGCGTGTTCGTGGAGACTATGCCCTCGATTTTGTTCGAGCTTTCGGTACTTTGGATTTTTGCGATTTCAACCAGTTTTTCAAGCTTGTCCTTTTTCTGGCGGACATACAATTCCTGCCGCCCCTTGCATTCATGGATTTTCGCGATATACCCAAGAATCTCGGCATCAACAGTACAATTTGAAAGTTTTGAATAATCGAACCTGCGCATCTCCTATCAGTCTCCTGTATCTCCTATTTTAGCGGTGAAAATAGGAGAGGTCAATATTGCGTAGGAAAGACTGGCTTGGAGTGCTTCGCATAATACTGACAGGTGGGAAACGCCCTAAAAATTCCCATCTCTCTTTACATTTCCCCCAAAGTGTTAATTGCGTTCGCGCAAATCACGGTGTACAATAGAAAAACGAGGTACACGATGGAAATCAAGGCAGTCAAATTCAGGAAGGACGGGTTTTATACGCAGCCGTTTGTGTTCGGCGGCGAGGAAGGGATGGAGAAGTTCGACAAGGGGGTGCGCTACCGGGGCAGCTTGCAGAACTATCTGATTGACACGGGCGACGAGGTGATTCTGGTGGACACGGGGCTTCCCGCTGGTACGCCGGAGGAGTCGCCCGATGAGTCGAGCATCCTTTTTACGGGCACGGACATTTGCTCCTACATGGACGCGCTTTGTGCGCTGGGCTACAAGGCGGAACAGGTGACGAAAATCCTTCTCACGCACAAGCACTCCGACCATTCGGGCGAGCTGAAGTCGTTCCCGAACGCGAAGATTTATGTGAACGCGGACGAAATCGGCGCGGACGAGCTGAAGGGTCTTCCGAACCTTGTTCCTGTGAAGTTCACTGACGGCGCGTATCACAATTTTCCCGAAAGCCAGAAAATCCGCGATGGCATCTACTTTATCAAGGCGAAGGGGCACACGAACGGGAACAGCATCGTTGTGGTGGAGAACGACGGGCTTTTCTACATGATTCACGGCGACATCACCTATGTGGACGAGGCCTTGTACCAGAACAAACTTTCGATTGTGTACGACGACAAGGCGGCGGCGCGGGAAACGCTTGACCGTGTGCGCGAGTTCGTGGCGCAGAACCCGACGGTGTACATGGGAACGCACACGCCGCAGGGCTACGAGAACCTAGAGGCAAAGCGCGTCATCGATTTGGCGAACCCGCCCGAGACGATTCCCGCGGGCGAGGTAGTGTTCAAGACCGCGAGCGGGAAATATGTCTGCTCGGTGTGCGGCTATGTGTACGACCCCGCCGTGGGCGACGAGAAGCAGGGCATTCCCGCGGGCACACGCTTTGAGGATTTGCCCGACGACTGGCACTGCCCGAGATGCAAGCAGGGGAAGGACAAGTTCAACAGGGCGTAGAACCGATTTAAATTGCAAAATCCGTATCGGCAATAAGCTGGTACGGATTTTTTTTGTGCTAAAATCTTTTATTTTTACTTCTACAAAATAGAATCCAAAAACTCCGCAAGTTTTTTCTGCTGTTCTTTTGTCAGACGATTTGCTTGAGCATATTGATGGGCTGCAAACTTATTATAAAAATATAGGTAATAATCCAGATGCAGACGATGAATAGAGTCTACCAAAATACTTTATTGTTGCAATTCACGAGGAAAACATAATAAATTTCCCCCACAAACTACCCGATTCGGGTAGTTACATTTTTCCACAAATATGCTATCTTATGATTATGGAGAAAGTCAAACTTCAAAAGTCACATTTTTTCAAAATATTCACAAAAGCTCTTGACACGCTCGCTCCCCGCCATATAATGCTTCGGGCTTCGGGCTTCGGGCTGTAGGGGCAAAGTCTGCCCTAAACGCAAAATCACACACATACACACCGTTTTCTTGTAACAAAGAGACCGTCTTCTATTGCCGTAACTTTAACTTCGGCAACAGGGGCGGTCTTTTTATTTTTAAATCATTTCATTTGGAGGAAAAAATGAAAAGTAAGAGAGAGATTGCCCGGTCAAGCCGGGCAATGACAAATGGGACACGCTCGGCAATGACAGGCCGCTCGTCATTCCAGCGCATTACAAAAGGACTTGCTGCCTTTCTTATGGCGCTCGCCCTTGTATTTGCCGTAACTTCGTGCAAAACAGAGTCGGAGGAAGAAACCGTTTACCGCACCGTCACCTACAGCACGGAGCACGCCACCGCACCAGAAAAACTCACGGTAACTGACGGCACAGCCCTTACGGCAGAGCAGCTGCCCGCACTCACTGCGGAAGGCTACACTTTCGGCGGCTGGTACGACGGCGAGACAAAAGCCGAAGCCGGCTACAAAGTGACCAAAGATGTCACGCTCACGGCAAACTGGACGGCTGTCGGCACGGGCGGAAGCGACCCGCAGAATCCCGACACGCCGACAGCTCCAGATGACAGCGGCGACACTGGCAAAACCACCACCTACACCGTCACCTTCACCACAAACGGAGGAACGGAAATCGCATCGCAGAAAATAGAAAGCGGAAAGACTGCCACAGAACCAACTGCTCCTACAAAGGACGGCTACATTTTCGGCGGCTGGTTTACCGACAGCAACTTCACTAAGGCGTTCACTTTCAGCACTGCGATAACGGCAGACATCACTCTGTACGCAAAGTGGATTGAAGCAAGCAAGCCTACCTACACCGTAACATTCACGGTGGACGGAGCCGAAACCAAGCAGACCGTAGCAGAGGGCGAAAAAGCCACAAAGCCCGCCGACCCCACAAAAGCGGGCTACACCTTTAGCGGGTGGTACAACGGTGAAAGCGCATTTGACTTTGGAACGGCAATCACCGCAAACATCACGCTCACGGCAAAGTGGACGGCGAGCGGCACGGGCGGAAATGACCCGCAGAATCCAGAAGACAATCCGACGGTAACAACACCTACAGTGGGTGGCTTCACAGTCACCATCGCCCCTGTCTCAACAATCGGCGTGGCAAAGACCGTTTCTGACGACTGCAGCACAATCACGCTCACGGCGGATTCGGGCTTCACCGGCTACGCATGGCTGATTGACGGCACGGCGGCATCAAGCGTGACAGGTGCGACAGTCAGCGAGGACGGAAAAACGCTCACGCTCGCAAAGGCAAATCTTACGGAGAATGCGGTCTATCAGGTTTCGCTTAGTGCGACAAAAGACGGCATTCCTTACGGCGCACAGATTTCGGTCAAAAAAGAACCGGCACGGAACTAGGAGGAATAGAAAATGAAAAGAAAAATACTTTCAGCATTTGCGGCAATCACAACGCTGCTTTTTGCTTCGTGCTCGATGTTCAATACAATCGACTCTAACGAAGAAAACAACATTCAGGAATCAGCCTGCATCACAATCGGCGTGGAGCAGGGGGCACGAACGGCACTCCCGACAGTGGGGGCTGCACAAGACTTTGACACCTTCTCACTCACCGGCACTGCCACCACAGGAAACGCGGTCTCCGTCAGCGAGACCTGGGCGAGCGATGCCACAGGCACGGCCTACGCAAAGATGACAGCATCAAGCATCGCGGTAACGGCGGGGGCGACCTACAGCTTTACCCTCACGGCGAAAAAAGGCGGCGTGACATATCAGGGAAGTGCAGAAAAGCAGATTGCACAAGGCACGAACAGCCTGAGCTTCACGCTTTCGCTTACAAGTCTTTCGACAGACGGCGAGGGTGCAATCAGCGTTACGCTCACCGTGCCGGGAAGTGTAAAGGCCGCCTCTGCCGCCCTCACCTCAATTGACGGCATGACCACGCTTAGCCCGGAGAACGCGAGCCTCACTTTTGCGGACGGCAAGGCCTCTTACACGGCAAGCGACATCGCGAGCGGAAACTACGCGCTCACATTCACGCTCTGGGGCGACGAAGCCAAAACACTCAAACTGGGCGAATGGAAGGAATATGCGGGAATTACGGACGGACTGACAAGCACTTCTGCACCCGCAATCGCAGGCACGGACGAGCTTGAAAGCATCTATCAGATTACGCTCAACACGAACGGCGGCACGCTCACGGGAACTACGGCTGGCTCTTACACAAGATTCAGCGACACAATCACGTTGCCGACTTCAACAAACATCACAAAGAATGCGAATGTATTCAAAGGATGGAAAGAAACTGACTCAAGCGGAAATGCTGCCGGAGAAACAATCACGAGCATAAGCAGTGGAAGCGTTGGCGATAAGACCATAGCCGCCCAGTGGACAGAAAGCGGAATCTACACTGCAGGCGAAACGTTCTATATCAATGTGGATGCAGGAGCACAGCCTGCCAGCGGTAACGGTGCATGGTAATAAGGAGGGAGACAAATGAAATTCAATAAAATACTTACATTTTTTGCCGCGCTGGTTTTATTTGCAGCCACGGCAACGGCGCAAACAGAATACACCGGCACAATTTCCGAAACAGTCACTCTGTCCGACGGTGCATCCATCACCCTCAATAACGCCACCATCACGGGCGGCATTGTCTGCGAGGGTTCTGCGACAATTACCCTTGTTGGTATAAACAGCGTGACGGGTGCAATTCAAAAGGCTGGCATCCAGATTGGCGGCAGCGGTACAACTCTCACCATCCGTGGAGAAGGCTCGTTGTCGGCAACAGGCGGTAATCAGTCCGCCGGCATCGGTCTGAGCCGTGCGTGGGACCCTGCCAATGATGTTATCGGCGGCGATATTGTCATCGAGGGCGGAAATATCACAGCCAACGGCGGCAGTCAGTGGGGCGCAGGCATCGGCACGGGCGTTATCTATGGAAACGGTAGCGCAAAGACCGTAAGAATCGGCAATATCACCATCAAGGGCGGAACTGTGAAGGCAACGGGCGGCACATCAGCCGACGGCATCGGCACGGGCTATACTTATTCTCAATGTACGAACGCCATTGGTACGGTTACAATTTACGACGGCATCGACAAAGTGGATGCATCGAGCATCAAGAACAGCGAAAGTATCGTTTATATGCACAATGAGACCAATGTGACGGCAGACAAGAATAACTACTTCACCATCACCGAAGACGGAGACCGTAGAATTATTGCTCCGAAGGACGATACCGACTATACCATCACCATTCTTGGCGGCATTGAGCACGGTACGCTGACAAGCACAACGACAGCGAAGTACGGAGAGAAAGTGACGATTACTGCCACACCTGATTCGGGATACAGGCTTACCAGTCTTGTCGTGAAAGACGCTGATAACAACGATGTTGCGACAACAGGCAACAGTTTCTTCATGCCCAAGGGCAATGTAACGGTGAGCGCAGTGTTTGAGCAAGGAACACATGGTACGACAGAGTTTAAGTTGTGGTATTCAACAGGACCAAGCCCAGAGGATCAGGTTTACGAAACCATCTATGACGGAGTGAATACGGTAAATCTTCGGCAGGGGCAATCGTATCAGATTTTGGAATATGATAATGAATATAGCTACAGAAGCTTTCTTTTGGACAACAGTATATACGAGGCAACTATTCCCTATTCCGGCGGCGCAGGGACATTCCCTGAGTCTGGAAACGGCACGCATTTTAGAGTGGATTACAATGGCGAATCGGGCTTCTATGATATCACAATGACCGATGTAGGCAACGATAAGTGGAGTGTTTCTATTCTGAAAACTGTTGGTGTTATAGACAATATTCCCGACCAGACCTACACTGGCAGCGAGATCACACCCGAACCGCTGGTCACAGCGGGTTCATTAAGCCTTACAAAAGGCACGGACTATGAGTATTCCTACACGGATAACACCAATGTCGGCACGGCGACGGTGACCGTTACATTCAAGGGCAATTACGCATCGCTGGGAAGTGTGGAGAAGACCTTCACAATTTTACCTGGCACTACCGTGTCTGCCCAAGCCGACCCATACACCCCAGGCACATACTACGCCACTTTCTATGACAGCACCGCAAGTTATGTCGCCGACTGCGAGGTCTACTATGTGAGTGCAAGTACGGATGGAAGATTTACGCTTCTAAAGGCAGATGACAACATAATAAAAGCAGGCGAAGGCGTAATTTTAAAAGCAGCTAAAGAAAAAATTTCTCTTTCTTCAACAATCACTTCAAAGACATACACAAGCCTGCTCACAGGAAGCGATACCGCCACCACGGTAACAAACGCTCTCGTGCTGAGTTATGGTACAGACGGAGTAAGATTCTACAAGTATTCAGGCGAAATTGGAGCGAACAAAGCGTATTTGGCACAGTAGCAGACTGCGCAAGGGATTGTAGGGGCAAGCCGCAAGGCTTGTTCCGAAGCGAATGAAATGAGCGTAGGAATGGAGCGCGGCTAGCGCGTAACCCCGAAAAGCCCGACCCGCAAAAGAAAAAAATCGCTTGTTGTAAGCGCGACAGGAGGTCGCGTTTGCTAAAAGCAAATAATACCCGCGACAACTCGAAGAGTTGTCGTTACGACACGGAGGTCGCGGGTTGCGCCCAAAAACACACACCAAACAAAAATTTTCTGCCCCGCCGGGCAGAAAGGAGCGGTCAAATTCCTGTTTGGCCGTTCCCCACTACCAAAAGCAAAGACTGACAGCGTGATTGCCAAGGACTCAAACCTTGCCGCGATAGTTGCCGAAGTCGAAAAGCTTTCCGCCAAAATCACCACCGCCATCAAAGCCGACAAGGTTTCCACCTCTCTGGAAGATGCCGACTCAAAACGCGATGAGCTTGTCCGCCAGCTGGGAACGCTGCTCACAGGCTACGGAGCAATCCCCATTCCCTCCAGGCAGGAAGCCGCCAAGAAACTTTCCGCCGTCTACGACAAATACGGCAAGGCAATCGCAAACGAACCTTATGCCCGGGAATCCTCGCTGATTGAGTCCATGCTGGAAGACTTCTCGAACACGGCTCTCGCCGAAGCGGTCAAGGCCTTGGACGGAGTTGCTGATTTGCTCGCTTCTCTCCGTACCGCCCAGGACGACTTCAACGCCGCCAGTGACAGCGCGACCGCCGCCCTCACCGCAAAAGGCGAAAGTGCCTATGCCCTGAAAAAGCCGCTGCTTGCCGCAATCAACGAAAAGCTCGTGCCCTATGTAAGTGCCATGAGCGCCATTCAAAGCGACTACGCCGATTTTTCCGCCAAAGCCGACATCGAGATAAACAAGGCGAACGCAAGCGTGGGGGAAAAAGAAATCTGCATCTGAAACAACGACAAGCGACACAACCACAAACGAGTAGCTACCCCACAGCGGTTTCTCCACGCCGCTGAATTCCGTGCCTTTACCGCGCTCAACACGAAGACCGTTCTCGCCTCATGCGTGTTCAAAGCGGCTACGGCACAGAAATAAACGCGCGCTGCGAGAACTTTCTGTTATCCAGCGGTGATTCTCTGCCCCGCTTTCTTGTGCTTTTGCAAAATTCCTTTTATACTTTCTCCAATCGAGCGGCGAAAGCGTAAGTCCAGATAGCGTGAAGCGAATTTCACGGTGGACTTGCGCTTTTTTTGTTTGCGACATAGTTAGAATACTATTTTTATGTTATACTGTTCGCACAACGAGGTGAAAAATGAAAGACGGAAAGAATCCCGACCCGAATACAATCCACCCGATTGCGGGCTACGAAAATGAAATCTATGTGAAGCCCACGCTGAAAAATCCCAATATCATTGTGGGCGATTTTACTTACATTGCAGACAGCGACTTTGAAAGCCATGTGACGCACCTATACGACTGGAACGGCGACCGCCTTGTCATCGGGAAGTTCTGTCAGATTGCCGCGGGCGTTGAGTTCGTGATGAACGGAGCGAACCACCAGATGAATGCGGTAACGACTTTCCCCTTCTACACGTTGGAGGGCTGGAATGCTCCACCGCCTGCTAAAAGCGACCTGCCGTTAAAAGGCGACACGGTTATCGGAAACGATGTGTGGATTGGTCAGAGCGCGGTGATTCTGCCGGGCGTTCACATCGGCGACGGCGCGATTATCGGGGCGAACGCGGTTGTGGGAAGCGACATTCCGCCGTACACGGTCGCGGTCGGGAATCCTGCCCGCGCGATTCGCAAGCGTTTTGACGAAGAGATGATTTCCCTACTGGAAAAGTTCGCGTGGTGGGATAAGCCGATAGAAGAAATCAACGCGCTCATTCCGATTCTGACAAGCGGGGATTTGGAGAATGTAAGGACGGAGTTAAAAAAGCGGTTGATGTAACAGAAGCTCAAGAAAATTCACCCAAAAAACATAAGGAGAAACACGGCATGAAATACGCCTATGCATCAAAGACAGGGCATGTTGAAAAAATCGTGCGGAAGCTGGGCTTATCGGACGCGCTCAAAATCACCGACGGCACGGAAACGATAGACGGCGAGTTCGTCATCTTCACCTACACCACAGGCAAGGGAAAAGTTCCCAAGCAGGTGGAGGCGTTCCTTTCGCACAACGCGGGCATTCAGGCGGTGGTGGGGAGCGGAAGCCGTGCCAAAAGCCACGCGGATACTTTCAACTTCGCAGCGGACACCATCGGAACGCAGTACAATGTTCCCGTCCTCGCGCGGCTTGACGGCACAGGTACGGACGCGGAAATCGACCTGCTCAAAGACGCGATTGAAACGCTGTGAGGGGTGTCTATAGAAAACTATCGGTACTGTTTGAGCACGGATTTCATGGATGATTTTTTATCCAGTCATCACATTTTTCTTCAAGCATTTTAAAATCACAGCAAATTGATTGCAAAAAAGCATTGTTTCTTGATTGTTCGTTGTACCGTTCAAGATAAATCATCAAGGATTTGTTCGTGATTCCCACCCAATGTTTACGGATATAGCGATATTCGTTCATAAGGTAAGTGTCTTTTATAGGGTCGATTTCTACGCGTTGTGCAAGTTTCTTTGGAACAGGAATCATATTGTTATGAAGCAAATCCGAAATTTCGATTCCAGAAGCCTTTATAAGGGTCGTCGTGAGAGAATTTCGTTTTTTCAAACCTCTTTTCTTGCGCTCCTGTGTTGTCTGGGAAGTAAGCGGAATAACAAAAATCTTGCCGTTAATTTGAACCGAAAGCCCGACATACGGACGATCTTTTTTAAGGCTTACTCGGCTGTCAAAACCGTGCAAATATGCCAGATAGTTTTTATCCACCATTACGATTTTTGGAGAAGTTTTGCTTATATCTGCATCAAAAACTTTCATAGACCCCATAAAAAAAGGCTTTCTCAAAAAAGAAAGCCTTGTGAAAGACTGTCTCCAGCCTTGTTTTGAATCGTCCACTAAGCAGGACCACTCTTTGATTTAAATATAACAGAAAAGCGGTTTTTGTCAATAGTTAAATTATAGTTAAATTATAAAACAAAGTGTTACCGTTTTCCCGCACAAAATCCCAAAAATATTCCTAAAATTTCCCCCACAAAACCCGCAAACTGTGCTATACTCTTTGTATGCGGAGTACAATCAGCGAAAAAAGTGCATATTTTTTCTCAAAACCTCTTGACACGGACAGTGCCGCCCATATAATTTCGCAGATTCGCAGATTCGCAGATTCGCAGATTCGCAGATTCGCAGATTCGCAGATTCGCAGATTCGCAGATTCGCAGATTCGCAGATTCGCAGATTCGCAGATTCGCAGATTCGCAGATTCGCAGATTCGCCCGAACTCTGCCCAAAATCGCTTAGTACAAAATCTAATCCCACACAATACACCCCACTTTCTCAAACACAAGCTCTTGTCGGCTCGTGTGGCATTCTGCTCGCACGGTACGGTAAGGGCTTTTTGTTTATACGCGCGGTGGTTGAGCGCAGTCGAAACCACAATTAAGGCGGGAAGCGTCATGGAGCTGACAGGCGCACGGCTGAAGTTCGATGCAAGCGATGAGGAACAGGGCGTGTTCGCGCTCACAGCAGCGGCGAGGTGCGCTGTTCCACCGTCATCGAGAACAAGCCCGCGCGATTGCTCGTCCTGCTTCCTGCCGACATCACGGCAGGAGAGTTCAGCGTGGAAGTGCGCACAAAAATCATCGGCTCATCGGGCAAGGCTCTCAAAACGATGAAAAAAGGCACTTACAACAAAGTGCTTGCAGCGGTCAAGGCGTAAAACCGCCCCGCGCTGTCGGTCGGCTCTCCCCTGCAAGGTAGGACTGCCCGACAGCATACGGTAGCGAGGCTCTACCCTATAAGGTAGAACGCTTCTACCGCATAACGGCGGGCTACCCGCCATTCCAATGGTGCATCGTCCGCCCAAAGCGGCGGACTGCATATAGATAGATTTTTAGGAGGACAACCTATGAGAAACTTATTGAAACTGTGTGCCATGATTGCGGCACTCTCCTTTGTGTTCGGTTTCGCCTCGTGCAAGACCGACGACGACCCGACCTATTACACCGTCACGATTGCAAGCACAATCACGAACGGCAGTGTCAGTGCGAACAAGACGAGCGCAGTCGCAGGCGACACCGTAAAACTCACCGCCACGCCCGCAGACGGCTACACGCTCGATTCATTCAGCGTGACTGACGCGAACACAAACGCCATCACCGTGACGAACGGCGCGTTCACCATGCCCGCAAGCAATGTCACCGTAAGCGCGACATTCAAGCAGACAACTTCGGGCGGTGATGACCCGACAAAGTACACCGTGACAATCGCAAGCGGAATCGAAAACGGCACTGTCACCGCAAATCCGACGAGCGCGGCAGCTGGCGAGACAATCACGCTCACCGCAACGCCAAGCACAGGCTATCAGCTTGCAACGCTCACGGTACAGAACGGCACGACTGATGTCACCGTCACAAACAACACCTTTACCATGCCCGCAGGAAATGTAACGGTAACGGCAACATTCACCGCGCTTCCGCCCGACATGGCAACCTACACCGTGCGCCACCTGTTCCAGAAAACCGATGCGAGCGGCTACGAGCAGAACGCAAGCTACCCCGACGAAACAAAATCGGGCACGATTGGCGCAGAGACACAAGCCGAAGCAAAGACCGTCACGGGCTTCACCGCGCAAAGCATCACACAGGCGACAATCGCGGCGAGCGGCACGACGGTAGAAATCAAATATGACCGCAATACCTACACCGTCACCTTTAATGCGGACGATGGAAGCACAGTCACGACACAGACCGTGCGCTACGGAGCGACCGCAACCAAGCCCGAAAACGACCCGACAAAAGAAGCAACCGCCACGACACGCTACACCTTCGCGGGCTGGTACAACGGCGACACCGAATTTGACTTTGCCACACCAATAACGGATGACATCACCTTGAAAGCGAAATGGACGGAAACTGCGATTTACACTGTCTCAATTGCAAGCGGCATTACAAACGGCAGTGTAACCGCAAGCCCGACCACTGCAACGGCGGGTACGACAATCACGCTTTCGGCAACGCCCGACAGCGGCTACCAGTTCACTGCGTTCAGCGTAACAGACGCAAGCAATAATGCCGTCACAGTCACAAACAACACCTTTACCATGCCCGCAAGCAATGTAACGGTGAGCGCGACATTTACGGAGTTGGAGGAAGTACTGCTCACTACCATTACGGCAACAGCCACAGAGCAGGCCAGCTACAGCACAGAGGGCGTGGCTACCGTTTCGTTCGCAGGTAGCTCATCATACGCCGCTAATTGGGGATGGTATACGGCCAGTAGTGCAACCATTACCGTCACCGCCGCCAGCGATGGCTACACCATCACCCGCGTCAAGTTCTTCAACGGCAACAACACGGCCTTCGACGAGGCAGCCCCCTTCCAGGCAACCTTGGGGTCAAGGTCAGTTGTCGTCGGCAGCACCAACCTCGGCATGTATGGCGTGACCAAGATTGAGGTGTATGGCTACGCCGCGTCTGCTGGCAACACTCATACCGTCACCCTAACAGGCGGAGCGAACGCAACTACAAGCGGCGGGAACACCACTCAAGAAGGACTTTCTGATGCAATGGAAACCGTAACCTTCACGGCAAACGATGGCTACTATTTTGAGGATTTTACGGACATCACCAATAACGGCATTACCGCAACGCGCACGAGCGACACCACCGTCACCGTTTCAGGTACGCCAACAGGCAACGCAAGCATTACGATTCCTGATGCAACTGAACAGCAAGCAACAACTTACTCCATCACATTAACATACCAGTACTCTGACTTTACTTTTGTAATGGAGTATCAAGAGGGTGACAAATGGAACGATATGGCAACCAAATATCCGGATTATATAAAAATAGATAGCAGTTATGTAGAATTCCAGAGCTACGGACAAATCTGTGATAAGGCTACAGGGAATAAGGTTTCACCTACCGACGAGATTGATCCAAACAAGACCTACGAAATACAGTAATCTGTTACTGATGAGTTTTTCTCCTGCCGGGTTGCTGTATGCGGCTCGGTGGGGCAAAATATAGAAAGGTCGTGACTGAATGCGCAAGGCTTTGGGTGGTACGCAAAACCGCTCAAAGCCTTGCTTTGCTTCGTGTTTGCGGCGAGAAAGTCGCTTGACGGCAGGGGGATTCTGGTATATATTTAAAGACAAGGAGCACCCGCGACAAGCGTCTTGCCCCACAAATAGGTTTAGAGTCCGATTTTACTCAGACTTCGCCCACTCTGTGGATCAGACAGGGTGGGCTATTTTTTACTCATCTTCCTTTTTCCGTCTACGGAGAAGGTCGCTAAGTATGTCGTAGACAAGCGTGATGATGGCAATCGTCACCATAATCTTTTCGTACAAACTCATAGCTGAGCCTCCAAAATCGGTAATCCAGTCTTGCGACTGGTCGAGTTCGGGGGCAATCCGCCCATGCCACGGGTGCATGGTTAATATACTATATATTTGTAGTTATTACAAGGGGGTTCGCGTGAGGGATAGGAGCCGCGCCGTAGGCGTTGCGAAGCAATGAAGCCGATAGGCGGAACGGCGGATAGCCCGACCCCGCGCAAGCGGCGGGCACGACCAAGCAGAAAGTCGGCTTTCATTTTTTTATGGTAATAAACGCAATTTTTGTGTAAAATGTGCCCATGAATCTCTATGCGGACGAATCAGGCTCTATCAATAACAAACTAGGCTCAAAGAATTCGACAAAGATTTTTACAATGCGAATGGCGTATTGACAAAGAAAGGCAACCTTATGTTTCACGCTGGAAAGTTCCATGAAATAAAAGGCTCACAGCTTAATCAGAAAATGAAAACTGATTTTGTAAAGTACCTGATAAAGAAAAAATATTTTGAGCTTTATTACATAAAAATCAACAATGACCTTTTGACAGATAAGATATGCGAAAATACAGCAAGGGCTTTTAATTATTCTATCAAATTGGCTTTGTCATTCTTTCTGGAGCACAAGCTTCTTACCGATGAGGACTGTCTCTTGCAACTTGACGAAAAAAACGAAAGAACAGAAGCAAAATTCTTTCTGGAAAACTATCTGAATACCGAGTTCTGTCTGAATGATGTAACTGAAAAACATTACTCTGTAAAATATCTTGATTCAGCTGATAATCCGTTTATCCAAATCGCAGATGTATTTGCAAACCTGTATTATTCAGAAATCAACACTGGGGCTTATTCTGATTTGTTCAAGGAATTAAAGGAAAAAGACATATTAAAAGCCGTGTTTGAGTTTCCGCCAAGAAAAAGAAAGAAAAAGAAATAAGATTTGACAGAAATCTTAAACAACTATATACTTTAACTATCAACAGTAAGTCTTGGGGTTAGTGCCGTGGTCTAGGTAAGCGTCATGTAAGGGCGTCACTCCCAAGCGATTGATACTTCAAGTCCTCCTTTTTGCAGGAGGATTTTTTTTGCGTTAGGGGCTGTAGCCGCGCCGTAGGCGTTCACCGACATCCGTGGCGTGGACAAGAACTTCGTTCTCGCGCAACTTATTTACTTTTAAAGCAACGCGACCTCCTGTCGCACCGACAAAATACAAACACGGTTGGCGGGGAATGGAGCGACAGCGGAACGGCGAAAGCCCCGACCCGAAGCGAAGCGTAGGGGAACGCCCTAAAAATCACTCTCTCTTTACACTTCCCCCAAAGTGTAAATTGACTTTGCGGATTGCCGTGATAAAATTAAGTAAATCAGTTTTTAGAATCCTCATTCAAACTTTGAGGCAAAAATGAAATTGGCAGATGAAGTTTTTAAGAAACATACCGTGAGAAAAGACGCGCTCGTGCCATACGGATTTAAAAAGGACGGAGACGCCTATTTCTTTTCTCAGCTCATTCATAACGGCGAATTTAATCTTCAAGTTACTGTAAATGTGCAGAAACTTGGCGCGCGGCTGATAGAGGTGGCATTTGATGAGGAGTATGCGGCAATCAACAGACCAGTTGTAGGCAGTTTTGTTTCTGAACTCAAAAAAGAATGTGAGGCGGTGCTTCTTGACATTCGCGAAAAATGCTTTAAGGAAGAATATTTTGTTTTTGCCCAGACCAACCGAATCGCAGATTTGATTAGGGAAACATACGGAATCGAGCCGGAACGGAACAAGGACGGCTTCGGTACGAACGGCGTATTCCGAAATCCGGTGACAAGAAAATGGGTCGGTCTTGTGATGTATAAAAAACGGCTCAATGTAACGGGCGATTCGGACGAAAAGGTTGAGTATCTGAACCTCAATTTCAAGCAGGATGCGGAACGCTACAATCAGAAAGGAATCTATCACCCCTACAAAAAGCGGAACAAACATTGGATTGTCGTGATTATGGACGACACGCTTTCGGACAAGGAAATCATGGATTTGGTTGCGGTCAGCTACGAAAAATCAAACTTGTAGGAGCGGCAAACGGTGGTTTCGACAGGCTCAATCGCCGTTAACTTTCTCTTGAAAAGTCGTCAAGAAAAATGTAAAAACAGAATTGCCGCTGTACGGTGTGGGGGTGTTTTTGAAACGGTAAATGCAAAAACTTTACATTCCGCTCAAAGTGTAAATTGCTTTCCGCGGGATTCCGTTGTAAAATTGAAAGACGAGGTACACAATGGAAATCAAAGCAGTCAAATTCCGAAAAGACGGATTTTACAGCCAGCCGTTTGCGTTCGGCGGCGAAGAGGGCATGGAGGCGTTCGACAAGGGCGTGCGCTATAGGGGCAGTTTGCAGAACTATCTGATTGACACGGGAAGCGAGGTGATTCTGGTCGATACGGGGCTTCCCGCAGGCACACCCGAAGAAGCCCCCGACGAAACGAGCCTTGCGTTCACGGGGAAGGACATTTGCTCCTACATGGACGCGCTTTCCGCGTTGGGCTACAAGGCGGAACAGGTGACGAAAATCCTTCTCACGCACAGGCACTCCGACCATTCGGGCGAGCTCAAGTCCTTCCCGAACGCGAAGATTTATGTGAGCGCGGACGAAATGGGCGCAGAGGAACTCAAAGGGCTGGCGAACCTCGTTCCCGTCAAATTCACCGACGGCGCGTACCACAACTTCCCCGAAAGCCAAAAAATCTGCGACGGCATTTATTTTATCAAGGCGAAGGGACACACAAACGGAAACAGCATCGTGGTGGTGGAGAATGACGGGCTTTTTTACATGATTCACGGCGACATCACCTATGTGGACGAGGCGTTGTACCAGAACAAACTTTCGATTGTGTACGACGACAAGGCGGCGGCGCGGGAAACGCTTGACCGCGTGCGCGAGTTCGTGGCGAAGAACCCGACGGTGTACATGGGAACGCACACGCCGCAGGGCTACGAGAACCTTGAGGCAAAGCGCGTCATCGATTTGGCGAACCCGCCCCAGACGATTCCCGCTGGCGAAATCGTGTTCAAGACGGCGAGCGGGAAATATGTCTGCTCGGTGTGCGGCTATGTCTACGACCCCGCCGTTGGCGACGAGAAGCAGGGCATTCCCGCAGGCACGAGATTTGAGGATTTGCCCGACGACTGGCACTGCCCGAGATGCAAGCAGGGGAAGGAGAAGTTCAACAGGGCGTAGGTTTTGCTCCCCAATGCGAAAGCAGACAACACCGCACGGCGTTTTGTCCGTCCAGGCGAAATTTCCCCGAAAACGCGAGCCGTTTTGCTTCCCCAAACGGAATTCCGCGAAGAACGCCGTTCGGTGCAAGTCGGAAGCGCGGTTTTTCTGGTCGTCAGCGGAAATTTTGATTATCTTTCTATATATAATCACCTTCAAAGGAGTCTACCAATGCTGAAATTAGAAAAACTTCCCTATGACTTGACCGTCTGCAAGGCGGCGGAAGAAAAAGATCTTGCGACGGACAGCCGTATATACTTCAGCGGAAAGACAGATGAGGAATATTCCCTTGTCTGTGAGACTTCTGCCGTTCCAGAGCGCACGACCGCACGCGATGATGGCTGGAAAGCGTTCAGAATCTGCGGAACGCTCGACTTCTCTCTCATCGGCATTCTCTCGCGCATCTCTGCCATCCTTGCGGCGCACAAAATCGGCATTTTCGCTGTCTCTACTTTCAACACGGACTATATTTTGGTGAAAGAAGGGCAATTTGAAGAGGCACTCTTTGCGCTAAAAGAGGCAGGGTACAGTATCGGGGATTTTAAGGGGCTTGCCCCTTAGGAGAAGGGGTAGCGGAAAACGCGAAGCGGTTGGAGCGAGGGGGAGACTTCCCCCTTATTCTTCTTCCCGAATCAGTTTGAAAGCGGCGGTATTTTGGTACATCAGAATTTCGTTGTGGGCGAAGGCGATGATTCCGTTTTCGGTCGCTCGGATTTCCTGTTTGAGCGCGGCGGTGTAGGGGTCGGTGATTTTTGCGAGGAGCTGGCCGCGTTCCACCGATTCGCCCGCCTGGACGAAACTTTCGAAAAATCCCGCGTGCTCGCTCCTGATGTTCACGAAATCCTTGCTCTCAACCACGCGCGAAATGTAGCCCTCGTAGCCTTTGTAGTCGATGATGCCCTGCTTTGAGAGGAAATTGAGAATCGAATCCACCGCCTGAACCGCGCTTTTTTTGTCGATGTCGCTCGTGCTCGTGGTGTAGAGCGAAAATGCGTCGGTTTCCCAAATCTGCCAGTTGTAGTTGAGCGTGGTCGTGTCGAAGGGGCGCGGATTGTGCAGGACGACATAGGGAAGCCCGAATTGCTTTGCAAGCTCCACATTTTCGTGACCCGTTTTCATCATTCTGACCTGGGGAACGAAATTTCCGCTCATGTAGAACGAGGCGAACTGAATTCCGTACGAAAAATCCTTGATTGTGGAGAAAATGCCGTCCGCGATTCGCTGGGTGGTCTCGCCCAAGTTGTAGCCGGGGAACATGCGGTTGATGTCGGTGTTGTCGATTGTCCAAAAGCGTTTTTTCACATTCACCGAGTAGGGGTTTGCGCAGGGAATCACGAGAATCTGCTTTCCGCTCGCGATTTTGCCTTTTTCTTCGAGCGATTTGAGTTTTTCAATGAGCCGTGAGCACGCGTAGATTTGCTGGTATTCGTTCCCGCGCATCGACCCGACCACGCACACCGATTTTTCGCCCGCTCCGAACGAAAAGCCTGTCACGCGGAAATTGTCGCGGTAGAGGGAATTTATTTCATAGAGGATGGATTCTGTCATTTTTGCGCTCCTTTCCACACCCGCCCCAAGAGCGAGCCTTCGTCTACAATCGGGTACTCGCGTATCGTGAAGAGCCAGCCGGATTCTTCTGCGGTGATTTCGGACAGGGTTTCGCCGGTGAGCGGGTTTACGATTATGCCGATTTTTTCGCCTTTTTTGACGGGGGAGCCGTGCGTTTTTTCTTTGATGAAGACGCCGGAGCAGGGGGCGTTCAGGTAGCAGACATCGTTTCCGCTCTCATCGTTTGAGACGACGGGCGTTTTGACGGGGGCGACTTCGCCTGACCAGATGCCGAGTTTTTTCATGAGCGAGAAAATGCCATCCGTGAGCTGCGTTCCGTATTCGCGCGTGATTCTCATGCCCACGCCCATTTCCACGACGAGCGTTTTGACCGAGCGGGAGTTGAGCGAGTAGGCGAGCGTGGATTCCAAGACCGTGCTCGCGCCGTGCACCCACACGAAATCCACATTCGCGCAGAGGGCATAGGGAAGGAGCGTGTCTTTGTGGAGCGTGTTGATTCTGATTTGCGGGACTTCGGTGAGGAAGATGTTGCTTGCGTGGATGTCGAGGCAGAGCGAGGAGCCTTCAAGGTCGCGCATGATGCGTGAGGCGAGGAATTCGTTCATGTCGCCTGAGTCGTTGCCGGGAAAGATGCGGTTCATGTCGAGGTCGAAGGCGGGGATTCCGCGCGTGAGACTGTCGATTCCGAACGGGTTCATCGCGGGGTAGATGTCAACGATGCCGTGCAAGCAGGCGGGATTTTCCCTGATTCTTCGTGCAAGCTCGTAGCACACGAACTGTCCTTCAAGCTCGTCGCCGTGAATTCCCGTGACGACAGAAATCCGCTTTCCGCTTTTTTCATATTCGCGTTCGTCCGATTCGCTTGCCCCGTCAGGCATGATTCGGTGCTTTTGGATTTTGAGTTTTTCGTCCACAGGCAGCGAGACCTGCGCAACGGTGATGATTTTTTCGGTCATGGGGAAAGTATAGCGGATTTGAGGAGATGCTTCCTTGTACGAAAGTATGAGAAAGGTGATGAAGAAAGATATTACCCCCCCAATTTTTATCCATTTGTCAATTCAGTTTTTTCATGGTATATTTGAATTATGAGCAAAGAAACTTTCGAGTTCATCATTTATATGCTCCATGCGTGCGCGAATAAATGGGAAAAACTGCCTTCTGCGGTGTATAAAAAGCTGTGTGACTCTGGTTGTATAAAACAGCTTCTTGTGCCCTATTATGATGTGCTTCACACGCAGGGCACGGCGTATATCGTGGGCGATATAGAAGATTTCCTTTCAGCACGGGGCGTAGCGATATGACGGTGTATCATGGTTCAGTTGAAATAGTGAAAAATCCCGATGTTCTTCATTCATATCGACCGTTGGACTTTGGAAAAGGATTTTATGTGACAACGATTAAAGAGCAAGCTGAAATTTGGGCAAAACGAAAAGCATCAATTGTTGGTAAGAAAGCAATCGTCAATGTGTATCAAATGAAAACGGATAGTGGCGACTTGATTCTAAAGGACTTCGGAAAAGATTTGTCGGAATGGATAGATTTTGTCTGCCATTGTCGTGACGGTAGCACTGATTATGAAAAATACGACATTATAAAGGGCATGGTCGCAAACGATAAGGTGTTCCGTGTCGTTGATATGTATCATTCAGGCGTGTGGGATAAAGAGCGTGCGATTCAAGAAATCCGTGCATATCCGAATTATGACCAAATCGCTTTTATCACACAAAAGGCGATAGATTCCCTGCTTGTGTTTGATTCGTTTGAAGAGGTCTGAGTATGGACGGCGAAGTTCTTGAAAAAATCTACAAAGAGCGTCTTGAAGAACGGCTGATTGCTCACCTTGCGGAAATGCATCATTGCGATTTGAATCAGGCGATGGACAAGTATTACCACAGCCGCCTTGCCGATAAAATTGCTTCGGGCGAATACGGAATTCAGTATTTGGATTACAAAGTGCTCGCGCAAATGCTTGCGGAAACTGAGCCCGAGCTGTTTGGAGATTAATTTATCTCTCGTTACCCCCTCACCACTCTGGCGGCTCTGGGAGCAACGGCGGCGCGGTAAGCTTTTTTTGCAGCTCTTCCGCCTCATTTGCCAGTTTGTGAATCATTTCGGTGAGCGATTTTTTTGTTTCGTTGGTGAGTTTTTCTAAATCTTCGTACACATTCCGATATTTTTGCAGTTCGGCGAGATTTTTTGCGACATCAGAATTGCCAGATTCGTAAAGCGACTGGTTGAAATCATCACCGAGCAAGTTTTCAAGCGGAATATGCAGGGCGTTCGCAATGCGAAGAGCTGTGTTCGCGGCGGGAACGGAATCACGCTCCAAGCCAGCCCCGATGACGGCGTATTTTATGCCTGCCCGCTGAGCTAAATCCTTGCGCGTAAGTCCGAGGTAGATTCTCCTCTCTTCAACATTCTTCCAAAATCCCATGCTGAATTCATACAACAATTAGTACATTTTGTTGCAAATTGGTGATTATTGGTATATTATATAGTAATTAGTATATTCGATACTGATTGTAACTTTTTACATGCGAGAGAAATAATTATGTCTGCAAACACCACTTCATTTTGTACATTTGTAAATCGGATTGATTTGGAAGATGAGCCGATTGAGGATTCGTATGAAAGTATTTTTTCACAGTATGAAAAAGTTGTCGTGCGTGCATTAGCAAGTTCTTTTGGACTTGATTTCCTTGTGCAAGACAGACATGGTGGCGATGTCGATACGGTTCATAATGTTCGGCAGATTGGAAAAGACCCCGAAATGACGTATAAGAATCAGCAGAATGCAGACGATTATGCAAATCGGGGAAAATATGATTCAGCTGATTATCACAAGGATTCTCGATTTTCTCAAATAAAGCGTGATAAACGCAAAGAATATTTTGAGAATGGAAATAAAGATTTTACAGATGAATATACAGGGAAAACAAATCTCGGATTTTTAGGTAAAAGCAAAAATGCTCCGAGCGAGAAAAATGCAAATCTCGACCATATAATTTCTGCAAAATCAATTCATGATGATGCTGGTAGAGTTCTTGCGGGAATTGATGGAAAAGACCTTGCAAATTCTCCTGATAATTTCGCATGGACAAATGAAAAGTTGAATAAATCTATGGGTGCAGATGAAATTCCTGACTATATTGCGGCTCACCCTGAACTCGATGAAACAACAAAGAAAAACATGCTTGCTCATTATAAAAAAGCAAAGAAAGCCTACGATGCGAAAATAAATCGAGTGTATTACACAAGCAAAAAATTTTGGAAAGATACAGGAAAAGCCGCCGCAAAATTGGGGCTTTCTATGGGCTTGCGACAAGCACTCGGTCTTGTTTTTACGGAAATATGGTTCACGGTAAAAGATGCCATCATCACTTGTAAAAAAGACGGAAAATCGCTTTTTGAAGAAATCGCAAAAGCCGTGAAACAAGGCTTAAAGAACGCAAAGAAAAAATTCCGTGAAGTTTGGGATACTTTTATTGAAGGTGCTGTTGCGGGCGTTCTATCATCTCTTGTAACAACACTTGCAAACATTTTCTTTACGACCGCAAAAAATATCATAAAAATTATACGAGAGACATTTGCATCGTTGGTGCAGGCTTCAAAAATTCTTTTCATAAACCCTGATTGCTATGCACTTGGAGATAGATTTGTCGCCGCGGCGAAAGTTATCGCTACGGGAGCAAGTGTTGTGGCGGCTTCAATGGTTAATGAACTTTTGCGAAAAACACCACTTGCTGGAATTCCTGTCGTTGGGGACATTGTTCCGACTTTTTGCAGCGTGTTGGTTTCGGGAATTATGAGTTGTTCATTTCTCTATTTACTTGACCACAATAAATTCATAAAGAAAGCGGTCGAAAAACTGAACAGTCTCCCTGATGTAGACAACTTTGCCGTTTCTCTCAAAAAACAGGGCGAATTGCTTGACCGTTATCTTTCGGAACTGATGAATATTGATTTTGATGTGCTTGAAAAACAGGAAGAAAATTTTTCCCTTGCTTCAAAACAGTTATCACTTTGCTCGAATTCTGAAGAAACGAATGCATGCTTGCACTCAATATACAAAAAACTGGGGCTGAATTTGCCGTGGGGTGACTACGCAAATTTCGATTCGTTTATGAATGATAAAAATAGCCGCCTGTCGTTTGCGTGATGTTTGACTGCGATAAATGCGGACTGTGTTGTTCGCACATTGGCGGAAATGTCTTGTATAAAGATTTGGACAGAGGTGACGGAGTTTGTAAATTCCTGAAAGAAAACTTGTGTTCAATATATGAAGAGCGACCGTTATTGTGTCGTGTCGATGAAAGTTGGAAAAACATATTTTCTTCTAAAATGACTTTGGAGCAGTTCTATGAATTAAATTATCAGGGCTGCAAAACCTTGAAAGAAAAATATAAAAAGGGGGAACAAGATGTTCTTGAATTTGTTGAATGATGTGGAAAAATCAATTTTCCTAAAACTTGCGATTTCTGTCATTCAGGTTGACGGAAAATTAGAAGAAAACGAAAAATCGTTTATTGCTGACTATTCGCGCGAAATGGGAATTGAAAACTATGCCCTAGATAAAAAAACTGACCCGATTCCATTAGCAGAAGAGATTGGAAAAGGCTCAGTTGATTCCGTAAAACGCATTTTTTTGCTTGAATTGCTTGCGTGTGCGAATGCTGACGGAGATTTCGCGGAATCTGAGAAGGCTTTGATACAGTCGTTTGTAAAAGCATTCGGACTTTCAGAATCCGATTCTCAGTCTTGTCTTGATTTGCTGAAAGAGTACACAACGATTTCTGCAAAACTTATGAAATTCGTTCAGGGGGAAAAGTAAATGCCATTGCCTTTTATAATTGGAGCGATTGCCGCTGTTGCTGGGGCGGGCGGAATTGGCGCAGGAATTCACGGCGGAATCAAAATGAAAGAAGCGAGTGACACCGTAAAAGCCGCACAACGCAGAAATGAACAGAATGTCGCTCATCTTGAAACTTCAAATTCTGAAACAATGGAAGCGATGGATACATTGGGAAAACATGAAATGGAAATCATTTCTTCCTTCCAAAGATTTTCTGTCGCGTTTGAACAGATAAAAAACGCTCCGAGTTTCGCGGAAATCAATAAAGATAATGTAACATTGTCTGTCTTTACGCCGAAAGAGGTAAAGGATGCCGCTGTTGGGGCAAGTGTTTTGCTTGGCGGACTTGGCGGTGCTGCACTGGGAACTGCTGGCGGATTTGCGGCGGCGGGTGGAACAACGGCGGCTGTTATGGCTTTGGGAACTGCTTCAACAGGAACTGCGATTTCTGCACTGAGCGGTGCTGCCGCAACAAATGCAACACTCGCGGCTTTAGGTGGTGGCTCGTTGGCGGCTGGCGGTGGTGGAGTTGCGTTAGGAACAGCCGTTTTGGGCGGAGCAACTTTAGGCGTAGGACTTCTGATTGGCGGGATAATTTTCAGCGTTGCAGGTTCAAGTGTTTCGAGTAAGGCGGATAAGGCATGGAATCAAATGCTTGAAAATGAAACAAAAATAAATTCAATTTGTGACTATCTTGAACGACTTAAAAGTATTGCGGAAAAATTTGATTCGGCGTTATGTAAGGTAAATGATGTCTATTTGAACTATCTTTCGGCATTGGAGAATACGATTGAAGAACAACGAAAGAAGAAATCCCTTTTGGCTCGGCTTTTCTCTAAAAAAGTTGATTTCAATAAGTTTTCTGATGAACAAAAAAGAACCACAGAAAATACGGCTCTTCTTGTTGGCTTGCTCTATGACATGTGCAAAGTGCAACTCGTTGAAAAGAGCGAAAATGAAAGTGAGCTTAACACGATTAATGAAGATGTCGCAAATCAGCAAATAGAAAAATCTGAATTGGCAGTGAAACAACTTATTGCTGCATAGCTTTAGGTTTTGCGATTATCTTCCTCAAAAAAATAAATCAAAAATGGAGACAATAAAAATGAAAAATCTTTTGTTCAGTTTTACAGACGGCGTGAGCTAAGCTGTGTATACGGTGTTGCTGATTGCGTGCGTGTGTGCGGTGGTCATGCTCGTTTTGTTCTCGCTTTTCAAATTCTTTCAATCCCGATGGTCGGCTCGTTCAATCACCTTGTTCAGACACAGGCCGTCAAAATACATCGGCTCGGATAAAAACATCTCAAACACGATTGTAAGCGAAATCCGCCGCAACAAGTTCACGAACGGAACGAAAGTAGAATCGACCATTTCAAATTCAAAAGAAGACATTCAGCGGGCAAGCGAATTTGCGAAAAAGTACGAGACTGAATTCCAACGCTCAACATGGAATTAACTTTCAACGAAAATGATTCCGAAGGGAGCGTTCCGATTCTCGAATATTTTGAAAAGGAACTTGCGGACAAAGAAACGGAAATCCAGACGAATCAAACAACTGCGGAATAAATCCATGCGTTGCCGTTTTTGCGGAGACAATCTCCGCCCACTGAATCAAAAACTGTTCTCATCGCTAGGCGAAAAATGCTTGGGAAATCCTGCGGGAAAGCATGTGGGATTGAGCGACGGGCACAGTTGCGTGTATTGCGGAGACGAAACAAAGTCCCAGAACGGCAAACTGATTACAAAGTTGGGAGGTCCGTGTAAAAACTCACACACGGGAATGCATTGTTTGCAGTAAATTACTGGCAACAATTCGTAGCATTTTTCGTTGACAATTGTGTTACGCACTGTGTATAATTTTTCAGAGGAGTTGCCTATGAACTTTTATTCGGTACGCGATTTAAGGACGACACCAAAAGCAATCTGGGGAAATCTTGCGCTTGACGGTGAAGTCGTTATCACAAACAACGGGAAGCCGACTGCTTTATTGGTGAACCTTGAAGACTATGATTTTGAGACAACCGTAAAAGCGGTGCGACAGGCAAAAGCAATGATTGCATTCAATTCAATGAGAAGCCGAGCCTCTGAAAACGGGTTTATGACCGATGATGAAATTGAAGCCGAAATCGCAGCGGCTCGCAAAGGTGAGTAAATGCTGGTCGTTGTAGACACGAATATTCTTGTTTCAGCCTTGTGGTCTAAAAATGGTGCGCCCGCCCAAATTGTCGCAAAAGTTTTGCAAGGCGAACTTATCCCTTGCTATGACTGGCGAATCATGGATGAATATAGGGCTGTGCTTCAAAGACCAAAATTCAAGTTTCGTCCAGATGAAATAAATTCTCTGCTTGATTGGTTCAAGGCTATCGGAAAATCGGTCATAGTCCCGGAAATAAAAATCGATTTTACCGATGAAGCCGACAAAAAGTTTTATGAAGTCGCAAAATTCTGCAACGCAAAGTTAATAACGGGCAATCTGAAACATTTTCCAGAAGAAAACTTTATCATGAGCGTGCAAGATTTTTTATCACTGTATTTTTAAGTGCAGCCGTGTAATGTTCGCTTTATCATGCATAATATGTGATATAATAGAACAAGATTATGCATACCCTTGAAATCGAATCAAAGAAAATCACAGTTTTCGGCTCGGAAAGCAAAGACTCGCCGCTTGTGGTGCTGAACACTTATGGCGGGGAAGGTGAGTCTGTCTGGAACGAATGTCAGGCTTTGGGCTGTCCGCCATTTACTCTGGCGGCTGTGAGCAATTTGGACTGGAACGCGGATATGTCGCCGTGGGAAAATCCGCCGATTTACAAGAATGGCGAAGCGTTTTCAGGCGGTGCGAATGCTTACATCGATTTGCTTACTGGAAAAATTGTTCCCGCTGTTAGCAACACAATTTCTACCGAAACAAAGCCTTCTTTCATCGCGCTTGCGGGCTATTCGCTCGCAGGACTTTTTGCGCTGTATACGGCTCACAAGACGAATGTCTTTTCTCGGATTGCAAGCGCGTCAGGCTCTCTTTGGTTTCCTGATTTTGTGAAATACGCAGAATCAAATGAGTTTGTACGGAAGCCCGATTGCATATATCTCTCGCTGGGCGACACTGAGACAAAGGCGCGAAATGAAGTTTTACGCTCGGTGCAGGAAAATACGGAGCGGCTTTGTGCATTTTGGAAGTCAAAGGGCATTCACGCAACCTTTGAGCTGAACAAGGGAAATCATTTTGTGGATAGCGAAATCCGCATGGCTCGCGGAATTAAATGGATTTTGGAGCACTAAATTTTGGAAATCGCTTATGCAAATAACCTACATAATTCAAAAATCCCGCCGCAGATCAATTTCCGTCAGTGTTTTGTCTGACAATCGCGTTCTTGTGAAAGCCCCTTATGGGACAACAGAGCAACGCATTCAGGAATTTCTTGTCAGCAAAAAGTCGTGGATAACGAAACAGATAGAAAAGCAAAACTCGCAGATTCAAAGGGCGAGCGAAATGGGATTCCTTTCCGCAGATGAGATAAAACAAATCAAGAAGAAGGCGAAAAAAATAATCCCAGAGCGGGTAGGGTACTACGCGAAGTGCATCGGTGTGACTTACGGGCGGATTTCAATCAGGCTGCAATCTTCAAGATGGGGAAGCTGCGCTGCGAACGGAAACCTCAATTTCAACTGTCTGTTGGTCTTGATGCCGGGCGAGATTCTTGACAGTGTTGTAGTCCACGAACTCTGCCACCGAAAGCACATGAACCATTCAAAAGAATTCTACGCGGAAATCGACAAGGTTTTCCCCGATTACAAACGATGTGACAACTGGCTCAAAGAAAACGGCGGTGTTTATATGAAGCGGGTGCAACACTCAGATTGAAAAAAAATTTACCTCATCTTCCGCACTTCCACCAAAATTTCCTGCCGCTGTGCACCCCCGTTTTCTGACCAGCGGAACACACCCTGGTTTATCGAGCAGTCCTGTGCGTCGCGACCGCGGGAAATGACGATGTATGTGTCGTCGGTGCGGCGGTTGTGGGTGGGGTCGAGCGAAAGCCACGCGCCGTTTTCAAAGACTTCGACCCATGCGTGGCTTGCGCCCTCGCCAATCATCATGCCCGCGACATAGCGGCACGGGATTTTTGCTTTTCGGCACAGGGCGAGCAGAATGTGCGCGTAGTCCTGGCACACGCCCTTTGTGAGCACGAACGCTTCTTCCGCCGTGGTAAAAACGCCCGTCACGCCCGTTTCATAGCAAAAAACGCGCGAAATCGAATCCATAAAGAATTCCGCTTTCTCAAACGGTGAAAAATCGAAAAAAGATTGTCGGGCGGTCACTGAGCCGTGTCGAAGTGTCACGCCCGACAATGACACAGACGCCTTGTCGTTCATCCTCGTAATTGCATCGTAAAATTCCGTCAGCCGTCTTCCGCAGGCGGTGAGTTTTGTCGCGTACTTGAAGAGCGATTCTTTTCCGTCGCTTGCATGAATCGGATTTTCGCCCCCGACTTCGGCGATTCCGTTCACTTCGACCGAAAAATAATTGTGCGGGATTTCGGCTTTTCCGTACACGCATTTGTTTCCGAACGCGTCCCGCTCTTCGCTCAAAAACTGCTTCGGGAAAATCTCCGACTTCTCCTCGATGATTTTCTGCCGCGCATCGTCGGTCGGGAAACACCGCAGCGTGAAGTGATGCTCGGTCACAAAGCGTTCAAAAGTCATCTGCATTTTGTAGCGAAATCGGAGTCGTCTCAATTACAGCCCTGCCGCAAGCGCAAGATTCGGCTTTTCGTTCAGCACGAGTGATTCAATCTCTTCGATAATGCCCGTGTAGTCAAGCGGCTCGACTTCGGCAAGCCAGTTCAAGTGCGTGAGCTTCCGTGTGTCGTAGTTCAGCCCCGTGCGGGCGATTCTGATGTTCAGCCGTTTCAGTTCCCGCTTGATTTCCTCGGCGTGCATCTTCATGCGGGCGTAGTTGTCGATTCGCTCAATCCGCTTTCCGAGCTTGACGATGCTCCTCACATTCGATTCGTCCACGCTGTCATCGACCATGCCCCAGAACGCCACGATGTTGTCGGTCACGCTTTGCAGGGCGAGCAGGGGAGCGTCACTTGTGCGCGCCTTGTTCATCGCGTAGACGGCAAGCTGAATGTAGCAGAGCGTGTCGCTTCCGATTTCCTCACGAAGCACGATTGCGTTGTCGTAGGCGCGAATCAGGTTCGAGTAGATTGAATTCGGGTCATCGCTTGAAAAGCAGTACCGCTCGGTGAAGTCCTCTTTTGAAGCGTAGATGTTCGGAATGTCCTGATTTTTGCAGAATTCGGCGTACTCGTAGTTTTTCAAGTCAATCATCGAGTCGAATTTGTTCGAGAAAAACTTGATAGTCGAATACACCCGCTCGCTATACCGCCCAAGCCAAAAAAGCCTGTCGCTGTTTTCCCAAGAAAGAACTTTCATGTGTTGCCTCCATAAAAAGTCAAGAAGAAAACTTCAGTTTTCGATTGACTTTTAAAACAGAAAAAAGGCGCTCCACCAAAATCGGTAAAACGCCTTTGCTTGCAAAGATTGTGACAGAGAACGCAAGAATTGTCTATGGAACGAAAGTGGTAGGGGGCTACGCCGCAGTCGCAAAATTCACAACGGAAAGTTCCTGAATGTGCTGTTTTGCAAGCGCGATAATCTTTTCAAGTTGCTTCACGACATCGCCCGTAAAATGGATTTCGTCGCAAGTCTCGCATTTGTAGCAGGGAATGTTCCGAATGATCAAAACACCGCCGTCAAGTTCCACCGCTTCTGTCGTTGTGCTTTTGTAAGTCTCGTTCCCGCATCTGATACACTTCATTTTGAACGCTCCTTTCTCGTTTTCAAATCCGCTTCCCATTTATCAAGACTTGGAATGTAAGCCGTGATAAGATAAATTTTGCCCCCATTCATGCTGACAACGACATGAATATAAGTGTTCGCAACCGCAAGCCCCAATATAAGGCAACTCGGAAACGGAAAATCTTTCGGGTATTGCTCGATGATTTCGCCGTTGTCGATGGCATTCATGACATCATCGACGGAAATATTCCGCTCGTTCAACCGCAATTGCCCGTGCAAGGAAATGACGATATTTTCGCTTTTGTTGATTTTCCGAAAATCCTCGATTGTGTACACGCATTCCTCCGTTAGGTGTATTATAGCATATTTTTACAGTTTGCGTGCTAATTTTTTGCACATTTGGGCGTTCCCCGCCTGTGGCGGGTCGGGTGTTTCGCACTTCGCTAACGCTCATTCCTACGCTCACTTTGTTCGCTTCGGAACGCCTACGGCGGTGCTACATACCCTAACGCTTTGCTTTTTGTTAGAATCTGTTTTCATAAAACTATCTTAAAACCCATATTTCAAAAATAAGAACTGTGAATAAAACCATGAAATAAACACTGGCAAGTATAAACTTCATCGATATGTTCACTAATTTTGCATTTGCATCATTTATTTTGGTAATTTCAATTCCATCTGCATATAGTGCAAATGGTCGGTCTTCATAATCTGTATGTACCAATGTCCAAGATTTTGACTCTACAATAAGAGCGTTGTCAAAAATAAAAGTCATATTAAAATCTCCTTTAAAAATAGTATTTCATATTTTTAATAATTTCGCTATTGGGAGCATGAAATATTTTTTCACAGGAATAAAAACTTCGCTATCCCCTTATCAAAATTTTATTTTGTCAACGCTTCATACAGTTTGAACAACTCCGCCACAATCTCGCTTTCTTCCATCCCTTGCTTGAAGCCGTATGCGCTCATCACCGCCTTGTCGTTCTCGTGGTGGGTGCGGCGCAAATCTGCGGGCATTGAAACCTCGTCATACAATTCCGCAAGAGAGCAGTCGGGGTATTTTGCGCGGGCGTCGAGAATCGCCTGTGCCGTCCGCTCGATTTTTGCGGCTTGCTCTTGAGTGCAGACTAAAGAACAAACGGATTTGCTCACATCTAACGATGTTCGCTCTTCGGAGTGAGTGCCGTTAGGCACGAACAAATCCGTTTGTTTTTCTTTCGGAAGCACGAAGGGGAAGGTGTTGTAGACGATTTCCTTTGAATAACGATAATCGCTCTTCAATCGTCCAGCCACGGCACGCATCCACGCCATGTGGACGGAGCTTGTGAGCACGCCGAAATGGTAGAGCGTCGCATTCGGCACAATCTGCACGGCATCGCTTGAAATCGTGTCGCTTGTCGCAAAACCTATTGGAACATATTGTCTGCGTTCTGAAGAAACACGGGGAACAATCAGGTAGTCCACGCCATCGCTCTGCGTAATCTGCGCGAACTGATTGGGAACTTTCGCGTAGCCGTTCGTGGTCTTTGCTTTTGAGGCAAGGCGGAAATTCCGCACCGCCTCCACACGCTCGTAAAGAACTTTGCTCTTTTTAAGCTCCGCGGGGCTTGCGTTTTTGAGCCACAAACACCACCGCTCCTTGCCGTTTATGAATTCCTCAGCCCCGATGTACGGTCTTATGAACTTTTCGACGGAAGGGTCTTTCTTTAAAAGCTCCTCTTTTTCCTCTGTAGTAAGCACAAAGTTTCCGCCGTCGCGCGGCTGGTTTCCGAAGTTCATCTTCGGGACATCACAGAGCGTTTCTTTCTGTGCCGTGACGAATGTATCTGAGCCTTCAATCAGATACGGGCTTATATTTGCGACAGATTTTCTGTTGTCGCTGTCAGAGAAAAACAGGACTTTTTCTTTTCTCTCGAAACTGGCGAACCCGACAATCACGCAGTGAACGGCGGCTTTTTCCGTGCTTTCAGAATCCCATTTGAAAGTCTGGTATGCAAAGTTGATTTTTACTTTGAGGTCATTCAGAAGCACATTCCACAGAATCGGAACTTGAGAACCCTGACAAATTGAATTTGTGGAAACGAACGCGACTTCTGTCTTTGTTCCCTGAATCAGTTCCGCGGCTTTCTTGTACCAGCCGCAAACATAGTCCAAATCCTGCACATCCTTTATGTCGCCGAACAAATCCTGAATCTGCTTCTTCTGGTCGCCGCCTTGCTCCATCATCCGCGCCCCCACGAACGGCGGGTTTCCCATGATGTAGTTGTACTCGTGCGCTGTGCCGTCGGTCTGCGTGGTGAAGCCCGCGAAAAGTCCGTCTTGGGGGAGAGCACTTTCGTCAATCGGTTTGAGCGTCTCCCACTCCATTCGGAGTGCGTTCCCCTCA
The DNA here is from genome assembly GCA_017464425.1 of Treponema sp. Classification (GTDB taxonomy): domain Bacteria; phylum Spirochaetota; class Spirochaetia; order Treponematales; family Treponemataceae; genus Treponema_D. The sequence continues at coordinate 35,050 of JAFUDX010000021.1, read as the reverse complement.
ACGATGAACGCATTGGTCGTGAGTGGAAGAAAATCAATCGTCTGCGAAAGAATCGCCTCGGTCTCGGCGACCATCTGGCTTTCTGCAATCCACAGCGCGGTCTTTGCGACCGTGACGGCGAAGTCGTTTATCTCGATGCCGTAGAACTGGTTGATGTGTACTTTTATGAACTCGTCGAAGCCGAACGCCCGCTCGCCCTTGTTCAGAATGGAAATCACCTTGTTTTCAAGGCGGCGGAGCGAAAGATAGGTCTCGGTGAGAAAGTTGCCCGAACCGCAGGCGGGGTCGAGGAAGGTGAGCGAGCCGAGTTTCTTTTGGAATGCGTGGAGCTTTTCGGTCTTCTGCTTGGCGGCTTTGGTCGCGCAAATCTCCTCAAACTCGGCGTTGAGGTCGTCCATAAACAGCGGGTCGATAACCTTGTGGATGTTCTGAATGCTCGTGTAGTGCATTCCGCCCTTGCGCCGCGTTTCGGGGTTCAAGGTGCTTTCAAAGACCGCGCCGAAAATCGTGGGGCTGATTTCGCTCCAGTTGAACGGGGCGCACTCGTTTACGATTACATCCACGATTTTCTGAGTGAAGTTGGGGATTTCAATCTGCTCGTCCTTGAACAAGCCACCGTTCACATAGGGGAAAGGCTTTAGGGTTTCATCATATTTGTCGCGGTCTTCGATTTTCGTGTCCAACGCCTTGAACAGGTTGATGATTCCCGTCCGCAAGTTCGGCAGATTGAAGCTTTTTATGTAATCCTCAAAACTCGTCCGTGTCTCAAAAAGCCCTGCATCCTCTGCGTACAGACAGAACACGATGCGCACACAAAGAATGTTCAGCGAGCGGAACGATTTTTCATCGGGATTTTTATATTCGGGGGAGATTGCATCGTACAACTTGCCAACGAGTTTTCCTGCCTGAATCGAGATTTCTTCCTCACGGCGGATGTTTTCGTTCTTTTGGTCAACTAAAAATTGCAAGCGGTAATAGTCTTTTTCCAAATCTTTGAGAAGAATCTGCTCTGGCTCGCCGTTCGGCACTTCCAAATCATACACAAGAAACTCACGGAAGTTGCACACGACAATCCATCGCGGCTTCTCGCTCGCCTTCATCTCGCCCACATATCGCTTCGCCTGCTCGAACGGCGTGAGCACACTGCCGTCCGATTGCTCGTAAGCCTTGTGCAGGTCGATTTTCGCGCCCTTCTGCTCGATAAGGACTTTTGTGTCCGCGATGTACGCATCGATGTAGCTCGTGTGTGAAAGCTGTACGCGCTTCTCAAACTCGATGTAGTTTTCTGCGACCGCCACGCCTAAAACATTGTGAAGAAGCCCAATCCAAAATCTCTGTGCTTCCTGTTTTTCTTCGCCCTTGTCTGCCCAAAATTCCGCGAATTCTTTTGCCCGAGTTTTCTTTGAAAACTCGCTAAGGTTGCTTGCAACCGACGCTTTCTGCTGTTCCGTCTGTGTCATAGAAAGATTATAGCGGATTTTTAGGAAAATTTATAGTCTGCGAGAAGAATGCTTGTACTTTTGCGAAAATGCAGTTTCAGCCAAGCGCAAGGGATTGTAGGGGCGCGAAGCGTTGCGGAGCAATGGAGCGCGGTTAGCGCGTAACCCCGAAAAACCCGACCGCCGCGTTACGGAGCGAAGCGAAGTAGCGGAGGATGCGCCCAATTTTCCTCTTTCAATTTTCCGTTTTCAGTTTCCCACCACCCAAGTGTCCTTAAATCCGCCGCCTTGCGATGAGTTCACGATGAATGAGTCGGGATTGCGCGAAAAACGGGTGAGTCCGCTCTTCCAGACCATCGGTTCGTCTGCCATGAGTACGAATGCCCGCAGGTCTGCCTTTCTCGGCACGCACTTTCCGCCCTCAAAGATGTCGATGTCCTTGAAGTCAATCACTTCCTGTGCGATGAATCGGCGCGGGTTTGCTTTTAGGAGCGCGATGAAGTCCGCTTTTTCTGCCTTTGTCATTTTGCTTCCGAACACCACGCCGTAACCGCCCGCCTCGGCGACATCTTTTAAAACGAGCGTGTCAAATTTCTCCAGTACATACTTCATGTCGCTCTCGTAGTAGGGAAGGTAGGTCGGCGCGTTTTGGAGAATCGGCTCTTCGCCGAGGTAGTATTTGACCATCTTCGGAACGAAATAGTAGATTCCCTTGTCGTCAGCGACTCCGTTTCCCGGCGCGTTCAAGAGCGCGACATTGCCTTTGCGGTAGATGTCGTAGATGTGCGGAATTCCGATTACCGAGTCAGCGCGGAAGTTCATCGGGTCAAGGAAGTCGTCTGAAATCCTGCGGTAAACTGCCCCGACTTTCTCTTTTTTGCCCGAATAGTCGATGAAATAGAGGTGGTCGTTTTCAACGGTCAGTTCGCTCCCCGTGGCAAGGTGCGCCCCCGTCTGCTCGGCGAGATAGGAATGCTCAAAGTACGCGGCATTGTAGCGACCGGGCGAGAGAATCACCGTATGTCCGCCCGTGTTCACCGTGTCCATCGTTTTTCGCAAGAGGCTCGCGTAGTTTCGGTTGTCTTCTATATGAATCTGCTCGAAGAGACTCGGCGCGCTTTTTCGGCACAAGTCGCGGGCAATCATCGGGTAACTCGCCCCCGACGGAATCCGCAGGTTGTCTTCAAGAATGAACCAGGAGCCGTCTTTTCCTTGCACCAAGTCAATTCCAGAGATGTGCGCGTAAATGCCTTTTGGCGGTGTCACGCCCTCGCACTGGGCAAGGTAGCCGCTCCCCGCGTAGATGAATTCTTCGGGAACAACGCCGTCCTTTACGATATTCTTTTCGGCGTAGATGTCCTTGATAAAGCAGTTCAACGCCACAACGCGCTGTTTTAGCCCGCGCTCCAAAAAAGCGAATTCGTCCTTTTCAATCACGCGCGGAATCATGTCGAAGGGGAAAAGCTGTTCTTTGAAAGTGCCGTTTTTGTAGATGCCGAATTTCACGCCGTACCGCGCAAGCAATTCGTTCACCGAATCGGTGTTGCCGCACGCTTGTTCGCAAAGTTTTCTGAATTCCGATGATTCCATACGCACCTCCAAAGAAAAAAGGCGTTCCACCGAAATTGATGAAACACCTTTGCTCGTAAAAATAATGCCATATCACGCGGATTTGGTCTATTGAACGAAAGTTCTAAGTTTTTGCATGTAAAATCTTAGAACTTCGTCTTTTTGACTTCTGCGAGCGGGATACAGGTAATTCCCATATTCTTCATGTCAAAGATGTTTGCATCTGCAACTTCCTTTGTTTTTGCAGAGCACGCATCCGTACAAATGACGGTATTGTAGTCATAACTCATGGCATCGGCCGCCGTTCCGCGCACGCAGTTGGGGTATTGAGTTCCCGAAAGAATAACGGTTTTTACTCCCATTCGGCGAAGAATCATATCAAGTTCAGTCTGAAAGAATCCGCTGTTTCGGCGTTTGCTTACGATGATGTCTCCTTCCTCTGGTTCAAGACCTTTTACGATTTCACAGCCCTTTGTTCCTGGCACACAATAGCCTGGCTTTCCGTCAGTAAAGAGCGGAATTCGTGGTGCATCCACATCAACGCCTGTCGGACGATGCTCACGAATGATGTAGATAATTGACCAATTTTGAGACCGACCATATTTTATCAAATCCTGAATCGTCGGAATTGTGGGTTGCGCACCAGCAACACAGAGAACTGCGCCTGGCAGAACAAAATCATTCTGCATATCGATGACCAAGATTGCGACATCAGATTTGGGCGGATTTGAAGAAGAAGATTTCTTTGGAGCGGTGAATGCCATAGAACCAACCATAAGCAACAGTATACACAAAGCTGCAATTTTTTTCATACGATACCTCGTTTTTAATGAAATAAAAAAGGCGTTCTCTTTCGCTCTAGAAACGAAAAGGAACGCCTTTGTTGTGCGTTATTATTACGATTTGTAAAAAAACTGTAAAGTCGACTTTGGTTTACTTTTGAGACAGTAGGTAAGGCTTATGAAGATGATAACACCGATGACCGCGCCGCCGATTTTACCGATACCGCCTGTTCGGCTTATTTTTCGCTCGTTTTCTCTTCCCGATGAAGCAAAATATTCGTGACAATTCCGAGAATGAGCGCACACGCGACCGTGCGGATTTCGACTTTGCCGAATTTGACGACCATGCCACCAACGCCCGTAATCAAAATCACGCTTGCCACGAAGAGGTTCGCATTTTTGTTCAAATCAACCTGCTGGAACATCTTTAAGCCTGAAACCGCGATGAAGCCGTACAATGCCACGCACACGCCGCCCATAACGCAAGACGGAATTGTTTCAAGGAACGCGACGAGCGGGGTAATCAAGCTGAACACGATGCACAAAACCGCGCAGCCCCAGATTGAAACCGTTGAAGCGTTCCGAGTGATTGCCACACAGCCGATTGACTCGCCGTAAGTGGTGTTTGGACAGCCGCCGAAGAGGGTAGAAACGAAAGTTCCCACGCCGTCACCGAGGAGCGTGCGGGTAAGACCTGGCTCTTCAAGCAGATTCACGCCCACGATAGCCGAAAGATTTTTGTGGTCAGCCAAATGCTCTGCAAAGACGACGAATGCCACGGGAACATAGGCGGCAAAAATCGTGAGAAGGTAAGTGCCCGTCACTCCTTTTAAGCCTTCCGCACCGCCAAGCGCGAATGTGAATTTCGGAAGAGAGAAATACGCAGAGAATTTTGAGAAATCAAGCGAGGTGAGGGCAGAGTAGTCAATCACGATAAGCGCGGGATTGTTTGTTGCATGCCCGATAATCGCAAAGATTGAAGCGAGAATGTAGCCCGCTAAAATTCCCTGAATGAACGGAATGAGTTTTCCGATTTTGCTTCCGTAGGTTGAGCAGAGCATGGTGACAAAGAGCGTAAAAAGTCCGCAGATGAGCGCGACATACGAGCTTCCGCCTTCAATGTTGCTTTTCATTAAATCGCCGATTGCGTTCCCCGAAAGCGAAAGACCGATAATTGCAACCGTAGGCCCGATAATCACAGGCGGCATAAGTTTGTCAATCCAAGCGACTCCGCAGAATTTGACCGCGAGCGCGATGATGATGTACACGATTCCCGCCATGAGCGAGCCGATGATTAAGCCCCAATATCCGACCGTGACGCTCGCTGCTCCGCCGAATGCGCTGAACATTGAGCCGATGAACGCGAAGGAACTTCCCAAAAAGACCGGGCTTGCGCTCTTCGTGAAAATCAAATAAATGAATGTGCCCACGCCCGCGCCGAACAATGCCGCCGAAGCTGAAAGCCCGTTCCCTACAATCGCAGGAACCGCAATCGTCGCCGCCATAATCGCAAGCAGCTGCTGCACTGCGAACAAGAAAACCTTGCCCAAAGAAGGGCGGTCTTTAATTCCGTAAACCAATTCCATTTTTATTCTCCTTACTTTTTATCCTAAAACCGTTCTCTCAATCTCAAACATCTGGCTTCGATACAGGCTTGAAATATTGTGCCCGTAGTCTGCCAAAAGCTGAATGATGTTTCGCGCTCTTTCTTTTGTGTCACAACCGTTGAGCCTGTCGCCCGCGTCGCCTAAGCCTGGCATGATGTAGGCTTTTTCGTTCATTACGGGATCCATCCAAAGCGTGTAGCAGGTGAGATTCGGCAATGCACGCGTGACGCGGATTGAGCCTTTGAGCGTTGAAATCGTGTTGAAGAACGCGATTGAGGCTGGCTTTACGCCCTGATCCTGCAAATATTTTACGACTGTGACGAGTGAGCCGCCCGTTGCGTTCATCGGGTCAGCGAAAATCAAATCTTTGCCGTTCAGTTGCTCCAAATTGAAGAAAGACTTGTCCAAGTCCATGATGTATTCCATGTTGCTTTCGTTTTTGGTGTCGTTTCGGCTGATTTTAAAGAGCGCGAAAGGAGTGAGGTAGCCGTTTGAGGAATATTCTTCGATTTCCTTTGAGACAATCATGCTCGGAAGGAGCGCGCCACGGAGCATAACGCACATGACGGTGTTGTTGATTTTGTGGTCGATTGCGGGGATTTTGTGAACCGCGTAGTTCTGAACAGGGAAGTTGACCGGCGTTTTTACGATGATGTGACCTTTTTTGTCGGTCTCTTGGTTGATGTACGCCATACGGAAGAGCATTTCGTACGCCCGCTGGCTGTAATACATGAATTCCTGATGGTCAGTGTTGATGTCGCGCAGTTTTGAGATGACGCGGCTCGCCTCAGCCTGTGCCTGCACATCGGTTTCAAAGGAATACACTTTGATTCTAGGGTGTTTTTTGCAGATTGCGTGCATTTCGTGACCCATTTTGTCGTAGCCTTCGATGATTTTTTGCTCGTCAACGGGGTCGAATGACTTCATCGTCTCTTTGAACAGTGCGTCGAGTTTGGCGAGGTCGGCGGAATCTTCCTCGGTGAGATAGCCGTCCAAGTCTTCTGCTTTCAGAATAATTTTGTTGCTCATTCTTTTAGTTTCGCTCCTTTTTTCAATTCTTTATTTTAGTACGATATTTAAAAATTCACAAGAAAATGATATGATTTACCCTATGACAAACGAAGATTTCATGCATCGGGCGATTGAACTTGCGAAAAAAGGCGAGGGCAAAACGAATCCGAATCCGCTTGTAGGAGCAGTACTCGTTAAAAACGGCAGGATAATTGGTGAAGGCTACCATCATGCCTATGGAGACTTGCACGCTGAGCGTGATGCCCTAAAAGATTGCGCTGAACGGGGCGAAAATCCGAGCGGTGCAACAATTTTCGTTACTTTGGAGCCGTGCTGTCACTTTGGAAAACAGCCGCCGTGTACGCATGCCCTTGTCGAAGCGGGAATCAGCCATGTGTTTGTCGGAAGCCGAGACCCCAATCCGTTGGTGCATGGAAAGGGCAATTCCTATCTTCGTGAGCATGGAATTACCGTTACAGAAGATTTTCTCCGGCAAGAATGTGACGATTTGAATCCGATTTTCTTTCATTTCATTCAGACAAAACTTCCGTTCGTTAGTTTAAAATATGCGATGACCCTCGATGGAAAAATCGCGACAAAAACAGGCGAGTCTCAATGGATTTCAAACGAAAAATCCCGTGCTTTCGTGCATACGCTTCGGAACAGGCATGCTGCGATTCTTGCAGGAATTGGCACTGTTCTTGCTGATAATCCGCTTCTCAATTGTCGGTTGCATGATAAAAACGGCATGAGCATTGGGCGGAATCCCCTTCGGATTGTCTGCGACTCAAATCTTAGGATTCCGATTGAAAGTCAGATTGTTCAGACGGCAGATAAAATAAAAACCATCGTGGCTTGTACGGCTCATTCCTCATCAGAAAAAATGCACAAGCTCGAACTGGCGGGCGTTGAAGTGATTCAAATCCCTGCTAGTCACGCAGAAAATCTGCAAACTGTCACACCTCATGTTGATTTACTCGCGCTTATGAAGATTCTTGGTGAGCGAAACATTGACAGCGTGCTTATTGAAGGCGGTGGAGAAATCCATTACAGTGCGCTTGCTTCGGGAATCGTGAATAAAATCTATGCGTTTGTTTCTCCAAAAATCTTCGGCGGAATGGCAAAATCTCCCGTCGGTGGAGAAGGCAGAGCGCATATCGCTGATGCGTTTTCGTTCAGCCTTGAAAAAACAAGTCAGTTCAATGATGACCTTCTCCTTGAATATCAAAAAAAGGCGTAACATATGAACACAATCGAACATGTCTTACCCGCTGATATTGAAAAAACGAGTTTTGCAATCATAAAAAAAGAGCTTGAAGATAAAAAAATTCTCCTTGATGAAGAAAAAGCTCCCGTCATACTGCGCGTTATTCACACAACGGCTGATTTTGAATTCGCCAAAACGCTCAGATTCTCAAAAAATGTCCTTTCTGTCATAAAAAATGCGATTCAAAATGGCGCGGACATCGTGACGGACACGAACATGGCACTTGCCGGGATTAATAAAAAAACGCTTGCATCGTTCGGCGGAACGGTTCATTGCTTTATGGCGGATGAAGAAGTCGCAAAACGCGCGAAAGAACAGGATCAGACCCGTGCCGCAGTAAGCATGAGAAAAGCTGCAGAAATTCAAAAGCCCGTTATTTTTGCAATCGGAAATGCTCCTACGGCTCTGATTGAGCTTTGCTCGCTCATAAAAGCGGGATTTGCACCAGTCGCAATCATCGGCGTGCCGGTTGGTTTTGTAAATGTAGTTGCCGCAAAGGAAATGATTATGGAAACAGCCGTGCCGTATATCGTAAATGAAGGCAGAAAAGGCGGAAGTACGGTGGCGGCGGCAATCTGCAATGCGATTCTGTATGATTTGGCAAAACGGGAATAATGCGCAATGGAGCAAAAAGAATCTGTTCAGAATCCAACGAAATCTTTTTTCCTTAAAAAATCCGTTTCAGAGCCAGACATCGGGTTTACGACTGGAACATGCGCGGCTGCAGGAAGCGTGGCGGCGGCAAGAATGGTACTGACGCAAAAAATCGTGCCGTATGTAATTCTGACCACGCCAAAAGGAATAAAAGTCTGCATCGAAATCGAAGATCAGGTGATTTCTAAAGATGTTGCCTCATGCTCCGTCAGAAAATACAGCGGAAAAGACAGCGATGTAACGAACGGAACGAAAATCTGCTCAAAAGTCACAAAAGAATGTGATGACGCACAACGAATCACTATTTCCGGCGGAATGGGGATAGGGCGGGTTACCTTACCTGGTTTGGATCAAAAACCGGGCGAATGGGCGATAAATTCAGTTCCCAGAAAAATGATTTGTGACGGTATAAACCGTGAGCGTGAGCGCATAGAAGAGACATGCAGCCTTTCCGTTGAGATTTCCGCTCCAGAGGGAGCATTTCTTGCCACAAAAACATTCAATCCCAAGCTGGGGATTATCGGCGGAATTTCAATTTTGGGAACGAGCGGAATCGTGGAGCCGATGAGCGAACAGGCCATTTTGGACACGATTAAAATAGAAATAAATATCCGAAAATCGCAGGGGAAGCGCGTATTGCTCATGACGCCTGGCAACTACGGAAGCGAATTCCTTCAAAGTGAATTTGGCTTTTCTCTTGAAGCTGCCGTTCATTGTTCAAATTTCATCTACGATGCCGTTCTGATGGCGCAAAAAGCAGGATTTAAAAAGCTGCTTTTGTGCGGACATATGGGAAAACTGGTAAAAGTCGCCGCAGGAATTAAAAACACGCACTCAAAGTACGGCGACCACCGAATGGAAACGCTCTGTTCCGTTGCAAAAAAATTCGTAGCAGAAAACGAATTTCCGCTTCTGCAAGAAAAACTCATGGCGTGTATTTCGACGGAGCAGGCGATACATGAGCTAGATTTGTATGGCGAGCATGCAGAAACACGGCTCAAAATCTGCACCGAAATCACCCGAATGATTCAGAAAGTGCTGACGGATTGGACAGGTGGCGCGATGCAGTGCGAAGTCATTGTTTTTACGAAAGAAAACGGGCTTCTTGGTGAAACGCCAGAGGCAAAAAAGTATATCACTCAAAGCAAGGAGCTGTAAGCTATGGTCTATTTTGTAGGGGCAGGACCTGGAGACCCAGAGTTAATTACCGTAAAAGGGCAAAATCTGCTAAAAAACGCTGATGTCGTGATTTACGCAGGCTCACTGGTAAACCCAGAGTTGCTTGAAAATTGCTCAAGATGTGCAGAAATTTATAACAGTGCCACAATGACGCTTGAAGAAGTGCTTGCCATCATCAAAAAATCCGAAAAATCGGGCAAGACGACCGTTCGTTTGCACACAGGAGACCCCAGTTTGTACGGTGCGATTCGTGAGCAGATGGATGAATTGGACAAACTCGGCATACCGTATGAGTCAGTTCCCGGTGTAAGCTCATTCTGTGGGGCAGCGGCATCCTTAAACCTTGAGTATACATTACCCGATGTTTCTCAGACCGTCATTATTACCAGGCTTGAAGGGCGTACCCTCGTTCCCGAAAAGGAACGGCTTGCATCTCTTGCAGCCCACAATACAACGCTCGTGCTTTTTTTGAGTGCAGGAATGATGGGAAAAGTACAGGAAGAGCTGCTTTCTGCAGGGCTTTCCCCGCACACGCCCGTTGCAATCGTTTACAAAGCCACTTGGAAAGACGAAAAACGGGTGATTTGCACGGTCGGAACCCTTGCTGAATCAGCACAAGTGCACGAAATTTCAAAAACAGCCCTTATTATTGTGGGAAATGTGGTTTCTCATTCGGATTATTCGCGCTCAAAGCTCTATGATCCGAGTTTTACGACAGAATTCCGAAAAAGCTTGGATAATTCAAAGATTCGTTCTCCAGAATGAGCCGCTTTTGAAAGCAACCGCTCACAGGTGGACTTTGGCGAAAACAAGTTTGCCTTGTACTGGCGTTCTTTGCTCCGAATATATTTTTGGATTTTTTCGCCTTCTTTTTCGATTGCCCGTGCGATAAGATTGTATTTTTCGTCCGCCTGCGCTTTGATGGCAGAGAGTTTTTCTTCATCACCTTTTACGAAATTCTCAGGAATCATCTGAACGCGAAGAGAATACTCTTTGTTGCAGTCGCCGTCTGTCCATACGGCAGTTCCATCAACAATTGTAAGATTCTTTACGAAATATTTGTCTCGATAGCGGTCATTTTTTGCGATTCTCTCTCGGTTTTGATCAAAATACGCACCTTTTCCGTTGCCATAGAGAGAAAATTCCTGCGCGATATACGAGGGCGTAATGTAATCGTAGGAGCGGATTTCTTCTGGATGCAGGATTCTGAACGCGGAAGTGCCGTCATTCATTTTGAATACGTTCGGTTCGGACGGCTTGGTATAGCCAAAAAGCTCTGGATTTTTGACTTTTTGCCCGTCTTGCTCAATGTAGAAGGCAGAATCGACAAAGGCATTATAGTCCGCCACAAGCGATTCAAGTTGTGAGATGTGCTCATCGAACGGATTTTTGCTTTGTGTGATGCAATCCGTAACGATTTTGGCGACTTCTTTGCTGGTGCTTGCCGTTTTTGCGCGTGTTTTTTTGATTTTCCAGATGCACAGGCTGATAAGCTCGCAGTCTATAAAATCAACAGCCTTCCGCCCATTTAAAAAAGCGGATGTTTTAAGGAGCCGCATGATTTTTATCCATCGGTCGTCAGAAATGTAGAACTGTTCGGACTTTTCTGACTCATCGGATGCAAGATTGCGCGCATTGAGTTCCGTTCGGATACGGGCGATAACTTCTTGCACTTCCACAGGTACGGTAATGTCTTCGATTTGAGAATCAAATTCTTTTAATTCATCAGCGGCAATCGAATTTTCTGCCTTTACGATTTGCGAATCCGACTTTTTTGAAGTAATCAGTTTGAGAAACACTTGATCGTTTTGGATTGGCTCAACATGCAAGTGAAGCAAAAAATCTTCCCATGATGACGAGATTGCTTCGGAATCAGCGGGTGTCTCAAAAATCTTTGATTTGGACTGAAACCTGCCTGCAAATGCCGACTTGAGCTTTTTAAGCATGGTGGCTTTGCCCGTTCCGCTCGGTCCGTACAGGCAGAAATTCTCGCCTGCAATGCATGAGAGGAACGCAAGGCTCATGACTTCATTCCGTTCTTTGAGACCTTGCGTTATGTGGCTGATAAGCGATTTCGTTCTTTTTGAGATAGGGATTGGTGATTCAGCTTCCATGTATTTTGAAAAACCTTTTGAATTTGTTTACAGCGCAAGCAGTTTTGCCCGTTCTGCTTTGACCTGATTGCACAAATCTGAATAATCGGTGTCTGTTCTGCTTCGCAACAGTTCGGTCATTTTTTCGATTGGCTCAGAAAGCGGGGTGAGGGCAAGGTTTGCGACAACACCTTTGAGCGCATGAACTGCTTCAAACGCGGCATCATAATCCTTAGAGGCAAAAATGCCTTCGAGTTTTTCAAATCGCTCGTCTTTAAGCCCCAAATTGACCATTTTAAGATAAAAATCTTCTTTATTGAGGCAGCGCGCCAGTCCTTCTTCGACATTTGCGCCGTATGCTCTGAGCGAATCAATTGTTATCATTTTTTGCTCCTTCTTTTTTTGAGTTTTCTGAAAGTTACGAACGAACTTCAATATCTTTTTCGATGAGTGAGTTAAAATCTTCTGGGGGAAGCGGCTTGGAAAAGTAGTAGCCCTGAATGACATCGCAGTTTGCGACTTTTAAAAGCTCAAGCTGCTCTTTTGTTTCAACGCCTTCTGCAATGACAGGGACCTTTAAAAAGTCAGCGATTTCAAGAATCAACTCAACCATGCGCATTTCCTTGTTTCCGAACGCGATGTTGTTGATAAACCCACGATCGAGTTTGAGCGCATCGATGGGAAGCGTGGTAAGCATATTGAGCGAAGAGTATCCTGAACCAAAATCGTCCATTTCGATTCGGAATCCTTTATCGCGCAAGTCGTTGACGACATCGATAATCTGCTGTGAATTGTCAGTGTAGGCGGATTCCGTTATTTCAAGAAGATAATCATGAGGCGAAATTCCGTTGTCGCTGACGATTTTGCAGATGTAGTCGGTCATTTCGGGGTCTGAGATGTCAACACGCGAGACATTTACTGAAACAGGAACGGTGACATTGTACAGTTCCTTCCACTTGTGCATTTGCTCGGCGGCTTCGCGCCACACATAGCGGTCAAGTTTTTGAACCAAGCCGTTTTCTTCAAAGAGCGGGATAAACAAATCGGGGCGGATAAAGCCCAAATCAGGATGAATCCAGCGAATCAATGCTTCAGAACTCGAAAGAAGCGGCGTGTCGCCAGTAATGTTGTATTTGGGCTGATAATACACCTTAAATTGCTTTTCGCGGATTGCGCTGTCAAAATCTTCGAGCAGACGGGCTCCGAACATTTCTTGCTGATGCATTTCTTCGTCATAAAAGGCATATGTGGTGCCGTGTTTACTGCGAAGTCCGTTACATGCCTGCAATGCCCGGTCAAACCGCGATTCAAACGGAATTTCTTTTGTGCGGTCAAAATAAATTCCAACGCGAAGCCGAATTTCCTGGCTTTTTAAGAGCGATGAAAGCCGTGTGGTACATTTTTCGAGGAAAGAAGTGTATTCAGAGTGATGCTTGGTATAAACATAGAATGTGTCTGCATCATGACGGCAGGCAATGCCCTTGTTTTCATCAAGGAATTTTTTGATTTCGTTCGCGATTTCTTTAAGAACCTGATTTCCTGCCTCGCGCCCGTGAAGTTCGTTAAGGAGATGAAAGCGACTGAAATCGACAACAACCGCATCCATTTCGTAATTGGGGTGACGCTGATCATACAGATGACCGTATTGCGTAAAGAATTCTGGAGTGTACAGACCCGTAAGCACATCGTTTTCAGCAGCTTGAATGATTGTATTGTCTTCAAAAAGCTGGATAGAGTGCTGCACGCGAGCCAGAATGACTTCGGGCAAATCGTACGGCTTTGAAAGGAAGTCAGCGGCTCCCAGCTCAAGGCTCTTGATTTCGGCTGATTTTTCGGAAGTGAGCACAATGACCGGAATTTTTTTAAGCGTTGCATCCTTGTTTATTTCGGAAAGAACTTGATAGCCGTCAAGAACAGGCATAAGCAAGTCCAGAAGTACCAGTGAAAGATTTGCGGCATGAGAACGAAACTGTTCTAGTGCTTCCTGACCGTTTTTTGCATAGATAACGGAATATTTTTGTTCTAGGATTGTGCCGAGCAACATGCGGTTTACATCTTCATCGTCAACAACCAAAACGGTGCGTTTAAAGTCTGTATCTCGTCTGATCATGTAGAATAAGTCCCTATAACGAGATATTATAAACCGATTTTTAGAAAAAAGCACGAAAAATTTAAAAAAAATGATATACTTAAAGAAATGACTGTCCTTGTTTCTGGTGGCTGTAAAAATGGAAAATCCTCTTATGCGCAGGAGCGTGCGTGCACACTGGCAAAAAATGCTCCGCTCGTGTACTTTGCCACCATGATTCCGCATGATTCTGAAGACGAAGAGCGAATCAAAAAACACCGTGAAGACCGCAAAAATCTCGGATTTGAGACAATTGAATGTGGGAAAAACATCTGTGAAGCAGTAAAAAAACTAAAACCGAACAGCGTGGTTCTGTTTGACAGTCTTACGGCACTTATTGCCAACGAATTGTTTGATTCTTCCGACAGTATGGTACACGCACAGCAAGATGAAGAAAAAATTACCCAAAAAATACAATCGGATTTGGAATTTCTCATGAATCATGCACAATCAGTCGTTTTCGTAAGCGATACAATCTTTTTCGATGGCAAAAACTATGACAAATTCACAGAATTGTATAGAAGAATCCTTGCAAAAACTGAAAACTTTCTCGCAGACAAGTGTGACACTGTGGTAGAAATGGTTGCAGGAAGTAGAAGTGAGCAGTTAGCAGTTAGCAGTGTGCAGTTGGTTGTGGGTGGCGCATATCAAGGAAAAACAGCATGGGCAAAGAAGGAATTTTCTCTTTCAGATGATGATGTGTGTGTATGCAGCGGTGATTCTCTGCCTGATTTTTCAAAACGATGCATTTCCCACTATGAAAACTATGTCGCATACTGCCTCAAGCATAGTCATTCTCCCAAAACAGATTTTTCTCGCACATCGGTAGAAGTGATTATTTGTGACGATATTTTTTGCGGAGTTGTACCGATTGATTATTTTCAGCGGCAACTGCGCGAACAAACGGGCCTCGCATTGCAAAAAATTGCAAAAAATGCAGAACTCACGAGGATTTTTTGTGGAATTCCACAGAAAATTTCACCCAATACTAATGAGCATGAAAAACAAAAATGAAGCTAGATAGTTCTCCCATTCCTCGCATTATGATTGCCGCGCCTTCAAGTTCGAGCGGAAAGACTACGCTCACTTGTGCTTTGCTCGCCTTGCTCAAAAATCGAGGGCACTCGCCGGTCGCGTTTAAGTGCGGACCTGATTTTATCGACCCGATGTTCCATGAGCGCGTTTTGGGAGTGCCGAGCACGAATCTTGACAGCTATTTTGTTGGCGAAGACGAAGTGCGAAAGATTTTTACTGAGAATTATGCGCGTTCCCGTGCCGATTGTGCTGTTATTGAGGGGGTGATGGGGCTGTTTGACGGCTTGGCAGGGAAGTCGATTCAGGCTTCGAGCTATGACATCGCCCGAATCACCAAAACGCCGATTCTGCTCGTACTGGATGCGAGTGGGGCAAGCCGTTCGATTGTGCCACTCGTGCAGGGATTTTTGGATTACGACAAAAAAAATTCGCGCGACGGAAAAAATCTTATCAGGGGAATCTTCCTTAACAAATGCTCGAAGGCTCAGTTTTCGATTCTAAAGCCGCTGATTGAAGAAGAATGTGTCGTAGCTGATGAAAACGGTGAAAAATGCGTGAAAGTAGTCGGCTTTTTGCCGAACGATTCCGAATCCGTGTGGAAGAGCCGCCACTTAGGGCTTTTCTTGCCCCAAGAAATCGCCGACCTAAACAAACAAATCCAAAAAACCGCCCGAATCCTCACCGAAACGCTCGATTTTGCCGAACTGGAAGCGATTATGGAAATTGAAAACGGAAAATTGAAAACGAAAAACACCGACATCCTGTCGCGGACAAGAATTTTGCTCACGCAAAATTCTTGCGGGTCAACTGGCTCTTGCCCACCTCCTTGTGGGCAACAATCAAAAATAAAAGATTATACTGCTTTTTGCGAGGGGAAGGCTTTCCCCCATGCAAATTCCACACTGCACACTGCTAACTACACACTGCTAACTCCTCACTCCTCACTAACAATCGCTGTTGCCCGTGACGAAGCGTTTTGCTTCTATTATCAAGAGAATCTTCGTGCGCTTGAAGAGGCGGGGGCGCGCCTTGTGTTTTTTTCGCCCTTGCATGATGCGTGCGTTCCGTCTGAGGCGCGGGGGATTTTGCTCGGCGGGGGCTATCCCGAACTTCATGCGGCGGAACTTGAGGCGAACGATTCAATGCGGAAGTCGATTAAGGCGGCGGTCAAAAACGGGGTGGCGGTCATGGCGGAGTGTGGCGGGTTCATGTACTTGCAAGAAAAACTTGTGACGGAATCAGGCGAGGCGTACGAAATGTGCGGCGCAATAGAAGGCGAGTGCCGATATACGGGAAAATTGGTCAGATTCGGCTACGCGGAATTTGCGCCGAAAGAACGGTGGTTGAGCGGAGTCGAAACCACAATACGGGGGCATGAATTTCACTATTTTGACAGCACGAACAATGGGAGCGCGTTCAGTGCGAAAAAGCCACTTTCTTCCCGCTCATGGGATTGCATGATTCACACGGAAAAAATGCTCGCGGGTTTTCCGCATTTGTATTACCGAAGTTGCCCCGAGATTGTGCGCTGGTTTGTGGGCGCGTGCGGGGGAGAGCGGACTTAGAATCTGCCTTCCAAAACAGTCAAATATTTATAATGAACCCGTTAAAAATATGTTTTAAAATACTTATTTTTGCGCAGTTTGCGGCGAACCATTCACCTTTTCCAGCGTAAAAATCAAGTCTTCTACGGATTCACGAACTTCTGGCTGCATGTTGGAAAGCGCAGTCAAAAGATGTTTGTTTTTTTCGTATGAATAGCGCACAAGATTTCTAGACTGATCCGTGAGCATGGCGACATCGGTATCATAAAAATGTTCACTTCCATACACAAGATATTCAATTGAAGTATGTAATTCATAGGCAATACGCAGGGCAATATCCGCGCTCGGAACGCTGTTCAGCATGGCACCGTTATGTATGCTTGAATAAGAAACACCCACGCGCATTGCGAATTCTTTCCGGGAAACTCCCTGTCGGTCAAGCAAGTCAAGCACTCTGTTCCAGAAATTATCGTTCATAATGAAATGATACAATTATGTTTTAAATTGTTTGCGTAAGTGATATAATTATGTTAAAATGATAGAAAAGTGTAAAAACTTTTTAAATGCCAATTACTAACAAAACAGGAGGATTAGAAAATATGGCGATGAAAGATACTAAAAGTATCCCTGTAACACCAGGTGAGCAAGATGAAACAATAACATTGTTTTCGTCATTTGGGTGGGAGTATAAAAATGCAACTGAAGTAGCAACGAATGACAGTCAAATTCTCACTGGTCGTGATGAAGAGTATGAACATTATAAAATCATACCTGGTCAACATTACATCAGATTGTTCTTTGAGCGAGATAGGTCTCGACAAAATTATGAAGAATTAAAAAAACTTGAAGAGGAATATTTTGCTCTAAAAGAACCAAGCTTATGGGAAAAACCACAGTTGATAACAAAACTATGGCTGATTTTGATTGGCGTTGGATTATTACTATATGTGCTTCCTGGTATCATTCTTCTTGTAATTCATATTGTTAAGTATGTTAAAGATACTAAACTTTGGAATTCAAGTTACGAAAGATATCAAACTGAGATGACATCCTTCAACACTCGGCAAAAAGAAATTCTAGATAAAGCACAGGCTCTTGTGTAATAAGGAAATAAAAAATTGCAGGATTGCTTCGGATACAATTCTGCAATTTTTTTAAGAATGACGCTTGATTAGACGGGAGCAGATATGATTCAAAAGATTCTAAAAATTTTTGCAGTATTTTGTTTTTTAGTAATTACTGTTGCTGGATGTGAGTTTAACGGTTCAGAAGGCTCTTCTTCTAAAGGAAACTCAGAATCAGGAGACTCAAACTCAAAATATACAGTTTTGACTGTTGACAAATGGACTAGTGGCGAAATTGTCAAGCTAAAAAATGACAAAGTAGATGAACAGTGGTTCAAATTTGTTGCCACGGCATCTATGCAACGCATCTATGTCAAATTTAGCACTATGAATTGCATATCGGCTACTTTATATGACACTAGCTTCAATCCTGTAGGAAACAATCTAAATACCAGTGGAGATGCAAGTACAACTGCCTATGTAGAAAAAAACGTGACCACTGGACTAACTTATTACATAAAAGTGACTTCGGGAGAATATCGTTACGATGGTCGCAGGGATTACACTGGAAAATATTGGATTGGGGTTACTGATTTTCCCGCACAGCCAGAAACAGTGATAACTGATTTATCTAACGACAAGTGGACAGATGGAAAAATAGAGAGCGAAAGTAACGGTGGAACTGGTGAGCAGTGGTTCAAATTTATCGCTACGGCAGCCGCACAGCGTGTTTATGTGAAATTCAATACTATGAACTGCATATCGGCTACTTTATATGACAGTAGTCTCAATCCTGTAGGAAACAACCTAAATACCAGCGGAGATGCAAGTACGACTGCCTATGTAGAAAAAACTGTAACCAGTGGATTAACTTATTACATAAAAGTGACTTCGGGAGAATATCGTTACGATGGTCGCAGGGATTACACGGGAACCTACTGGATTGGGTTTACCGATTTTCCTGCACAGCCCGAAACTGTTATTACTGATTTGACTGAGAATAACTGGGTAAACGGGAAGATAGAGACTGAAAGCAATGGGGGAACTGGCGAGCAGTGGTTTAAATTCGTCGCTACGGCATCCGCACAACGTATTTATGTCAAATTCAACACAATGAATTGCATAGCGGCTACATTATACGACGATAGCTACAACATAGTCGGAAGCGCCCTAGATGCAAGCGGAGACGCAAACAAGACTACCTATGTAGAAAAGACAGTAACCAGCGGAAAAACATACTACATAAAGGTGACTGAGGGCAATTATCATTATGATGGTCGCAGCTCCTACACTGGCACATATTGGATAACCTTCAATTCCACAGGCACAGAGCCGCAATAATGATGTGAAAAAACTAGCGGCTTTTACGGCTGTTAGTAAATCTATACATTTCATTTGGAGGAAAAAAATGAAAAAATTGAGTACTGTCATACTTGCAGGATTTGTAACGGCGGTTGTGTTTTGTTCTTGTGCATCCACGCCAAAGGCTGGTGCACCGAAAGCAGCTGTAAAAGGATTCCATGCAGAACTTACTGACTGGCAATCTGCCTCAACAGGCGGCAGTGTACCCGAATGGGTTGAAGCAGTTTTGAATGCTGATTCTGAAGATACTGTTCGGACTTTACTGAAGAAACCAGAAGGGTATCGCATTTGGGCTATTGATAATCAAGGGGAAAATCTTGATGCTGTGAAAACCTTGACGGACAACTTTGATATTCAAGCACGGGTGGCAAGCTCTATTTCACAGAATGTAGCGCAAGATGCAGAACGGATTCAAGAATTAGAGGGCGCAACAAACAAAGCAGAAATAAAAAAACAGGCAGCGGGAGTTGCCCAAATGGTCACAACAAACTTGACATTAAATGGACTTGAGCGGGTAACAGGCTACTGGACAAAATATTACATGGCAGATAAGAAAGGGAATCCTGTTGCAGGGGAAAACGGAAAAGAAAAGTATCATTATATTGTTGTTATGGGCATGGAAGGAGAGCGCTTTAATGCTCAGCTCGATGCTGCTATGAAGAAAATCGATGAAAACACTTCTGAAAGTGAATATCTGAGAAAACTTGCAAGTGCGGTTATTACAAATCGCAAGGTTCAAGGTGCAGTATCAATGTATTCCGAATAAGAACAGAATATAAACAACTTCTATTTTTATTTAGAAAATAGGAGTTGTTTTCCCTTTAGGTACGGTACATGTTTTTTGCAAAGAAATTAATCTTTCCCCCTTTTTTCATTTTTATAATATTTCCTCTGCTAGTTGTAAGTTGTGCTTCAACTTCCGTGAAGGAATCTTCTACGCAAAAAGCACCTGACTGGCTTACTTCTGATGTCAATTCTGTCTACAATGAAAACGAACACATTGCCGCTGTAGGCGAAGGGTATTCAACAGATTTAGCAAGGAACGATGCCCTAAATAAACTTTCAATGTACTTTGAGACAACTGTTCGTTCAGAAGGCGTAGCAAAGCGAGTTACAGTGAATTCTTCTTTTTCTTCTTCGTCCGAGCAGACCATTTCTGTAACCTCAAACATGAAACTTTTCGGCGTAAAGTTCACGGAAGCCTTTTATTTAAAGAAGGAAAAAAAATACTATTGTGTAGCCTATATTGACAGAAAAGATGCTTGGGCAAGATACGAAAGCGAAATAAAAAACGCACGTGATATTTTTATTTCCTATTATGAAAATGCTGTACATGAGGTTGAACCAATCAACAAAATCAAGCTTTTAGGAGATGCCCAGAAAACAGGTGAAGATTTCAGAGAAAAACTTGTTTTTGCAAATATACTTTCAAAAGATTTAACACAAAAAACTTATGGGAAAGACGAACAATTGTTATCTTCGATTCCAAGCATGATAAAAAAAGAACAGGTTTCAAATCCTGTTTATATAAGTGTAGATGATGATAACGCTGGAGCAATTGAAAGCGCAATCAGAAAAATTTTTTCAAATCTTGGATTTGTTGTGTCGGGAAGTGCCACAAATGCTTCTTATACCGCAAAGGCTGAGGTGAATTACAATAAGGCAAGCGGAACTACTAGGATTGTCTTGAATCCCTATATAACGCTTTCTTTGAAAGGAAAAAATGGGAGCGTCTATGCTTTTAGTGCAGAAAGCGAAAAAGTGGTCGCTCCGAATGAGCAGACAGCAAAAGAAATTGCGGCACAAGATATTACTGAGATAATACAGCAAAAACTTGAAGCTGACATTAAAAACACTCTCGGTTTATAGAATATATAAGGAGCGAAATAATGAATAGTATAAAAAAGAAGAATCTTATAGTCTTGCTTGGAATGCTCTTGCTTTGCGGACTTGGGTATTCGCAAACAACAAAAGATGTAAGTGTTTGGGTTATGCCCACAGAGGGGAAAAACCTTGAAAATGCAGAGGCGCACTGGTTACCAGATGAAGTCCATAAGATTTTACGCGCAAATATTACTAATTATTCAGGGCTTACGGTTGCCGAAGAAAATGCCAATGTCCTCGCGGAAATACAAGATAAAAGTTATAACGAGAACATAAGCACAGATGATCGTATTCGCATGGGAAAACAAATAGGTGCAAATTATGTGATTCGTTCAACAATAACAAAAACAGGAACTTCTTACACATTGAATGTCCTTTTTCAAGACCTTGAAGGTGGTAAGCACTTTGCAGAAACAAATAAAAACTCCAAACATACTGATGCCCTGTATATGAACCCTGGTTGTGCTGTGAATGAAGCAACAATAGATCTTTGTAAATTGCTCGATGACAAGGGTTTTGGAACACAGCTTTCTTCCTATAATGAGCGGATTTTGCGATACGGTGCAAACGACCTTTCTGCAGAAGATGAAAAAAAATACCTTGATGATGAAGTAAGACGATTGAATGAGTTAATTAAAAATCTTGATAAGGAAATTAATTCTGCAAATCTTTCTGCTGAAATAGATGCCGAAACAAAAAAAATCCAGCTTCAACTTAAAAAAACGCAAGAGGAAGAAAAACTTAAGCAAGCACAACAAAGGCAAAAACGGCTTGCACAAGAAGCAGCAAATAAGGCTGCTGAACTCGAAGACCAAAAGATTCGTTCTGAAGAACAAAAGAAAAGAATTATGGATACTGAAAAAACACTTAATAAAAAAATTGAATCTCTGAGAAATAAAAAATATGACACATCAAGTGCACTTGCCCAAATTGGTGTCATAGAGGCAAAGAAAAAAGCTATTCTGGAACTGAGGGAAAAAAGAGGTGCAGAAGAAGAAAAAATAAATACTGACTGTGAACTTGAGGTAGAAAACAAAAGAAAAGAAATAATGGCCGCTCCGTTGCGTGAAACACAAAAAAATAGTTCTGGCGAAATGCTTCCAAAAGTAAAGACGGAGCGGGAGCGACTGGCACAAGAAGAAGAAAATCGAATACGGATTGAACACAAAAATAATCTTGATGCAATAAATAAGCTTTCTATTGAAGCGGAAAATGCTCTTATGAGCCAGATAAATGAGCATAATACTGACCTTCAAAAACTAAAAAAGGCGGACAATATTGTAAAAAGAAATGTTAAACTAGATGTAAACAGATTTCTCGGAGAAAAGGAAGGATGGAGTGCATTTGTAACTTTTTTTTCAGACGGAGAATTCCTTTATTCAGAGCCAATTGATATAAGTTATAAGGCACTCACGGGAAAAGACCCCGATGTTCTTTCTGACGAATACGCTGACGAAGTTGACCTTTACAACAGTCTTTTCTCTAAAGGAGTTAATCCAGTTTCTGTAGAAATAACATATTACTTTATTCCTGCTCCTGATAATAAACCATCTGTTTATATTCTTCATGTCGATACAATCAAACTGACTCATACAGAAAATGGCAAAAAAATACAGGATATTAAAGTAAATGCCGATATTTCGCGCCAGATGACACCGATTTATGATATACGCGATGAAGGAATAAAGCGAAAAATTGCTCAAAAACAGCAGACGAAGCTAGAACAACAAGAACAAGAACGAATAAAAAATGAAGAAAAGCAAGAAAGAGAAAAAATCAAAGAAGAGGAAAAACGAGAGCGAGAAAAACTGAAAGAAGAAGAAAAACAACAAAAAGCTCTAGAGAGAATTGAAAAACTTCAATCTAAAAACCATATCACCTTTATTTCTCTTGGAGTAAATGCACCGTTTAACATCAGTTATGAGCCAAACACGACATTGAATGACACATCTTTCCCATTAGGAATGTCAGCACATCTTGTAAGCAGTTATATGTATATATCAGGCAAAGGAAATGTAAATTGTGATTTCATAAAGTATTCGGAAAAAACTTCTGCGGTTATTGGCGGAACAGTTTCTTTGGGAATAACTCCAGTACATAATTCTTATTGGTTTATAGGGCTTTATGGAACTTTTGGATTTGAAAAAATTGAGAATTATTCATATCCCTCCTATGGCGGAAGTGTAAATATGTTATTTAATTTTTCGAATCGTTTTGGGATATTCATGAATGTAGACGCAACGCACAGAGGTAAGGCAACTTATGAAGGAGATGAAGAAATCGCACCTTATGATCCTCTTTTTCTTAATAGTTGGCGAATATGCCCTTCTATTGGATTCTCTTATACTTTTATGAGAGGGTAGAATTACACCCTTTTGAGTTTAACGGCTAGTAACGCTCGAATATCTGTGTTACACTTCTCTTCAAGGAGGTGGCGATTCCATGCAGAAAAAAAATTATGGTCTTGTTTCTGTCCTGTTGTTTGCATTTTTTGCGTTTCTCTTTCCTCTGCTAACCGTGTCTTGTGGTGAAAGTGATGACGATGCAATTGAGTATGTGAATGAAGATGTCGCGTATATCAATGGTGACTCATGTGTAGAGCGGTATCTTTTGTATGAGGAAGCTGGCGAGTATAAGCGGTATATTGCAGGCACATACTATGGCGAGACCCTGCCTGGTATCTATTTTGGAACGCTCTTTGAGACGGGTACATACACAGAGGCTGAGGATGAAACTTCCCGAACCATCACGTTTTCGCCAAAAAAACAATATAATTTTAATACAAAACAACTTGAGAATTTGGGATTGAAAGGACAATTGCCTTATACGGGTACACGCACTGAGAAAAACCTAACGATTACATGGGAAGTTTGGGAAGATTATTATATTAGAAGTGTTAAACTGGGGGAAGTTCCGATAATCTACAAGCGCAAGTAGCAATCCCCCTTGCCCTCGCTCGCCGAAAAGGGTAGAATTTGCTCGTTCTCATGGAAAACTCATCGTGCTTTTTCAAAAATACCGCCTGCTCATATTTTCCCTGCCACAAAGGGCTGGATTCGAGCGAATTCAACTGCCTTTTCTGCTATTGTCCCCTCTATCCGCGCGAAGTCTGTCCAGGAAATCCGACTTTTATCACGAAAGACGACGGCACGAAGATAAAACGCTGTACTGACTGCACTTTCCCGCACAAACCCGAAAACTACGAGCGAATCATGAATCTCTTGCGCGTGACAAAAAACGAAATCGACATAGCGGAATATCACCACGGGGGCGAGCAAGTTGCCAGAGCGGGCGAAGCCAAAATGACAGACTTTTCCGTGAACACCAATCCGTTGGGGCTTCCCGAAGGCGTAAAATCTGCGATTCAAAACGCGATTCCCGATTTGGAACGCTATCCCGACCAAAATTGCACGCGGTTGAGGGAAAAACTTGCAGAAAAATTACGCATTTCGTTCGGAATGACAATACTCCCCGAACATATCATCTGCGGGAACGGGGCTTCGGAACTCATTTCGCTCGTGACGAACGCGATTTCGCCGAAGAACGCGCTTCTTCTCACGCCCACATTTTCTGGCTATGAAAAAGCCCTCAAATCCGCCCGCGCGAAAGTCCAGTATCATTTTTTAAAAGCGGAATCTGACTTTGCGCTCGACGAAACAGTTTTCGACTCGATTCAAAAAAACAAGCCCGACATGATTTCCCTTTGCTCGCCGAACAATCCGACGGGCAGGCTGATTGAAAAACCGCTTCTCGAAAAAATTGCCGCACAGTGCGATGAATCTGGCATCTTTCTTGTGGTGGACGAGTGCTTCCTTGATTTTACCGAACATGCAAACGAAACCATGTTCCGATTTGTTGAAGAAAATCCGCACCTTGTCGTTCTGAATGCGTTCACGAAAATCTACGCGATGGCGGGAATCCGCCTCGGCTACCTTGCGACCTCAAATCCCGCGCTTCTGCACAAAATCAATGCTCTCCGTCCAGAATGGAATGTTTCGACCCTCGCGCAGATTGCAGGTGAAGCCGCCCTCGACGAACGAAGTTATATAGAAGAAACGCGCACACTCATCAAACAGGAACGGGAATATCTTTCAAAAGAACTCAAAGCCTTAGGTTTCCGTGTCTTTCCGAGTGACGCGAATTTTATTTTGTTTGAAGTGAATTTTCAGAAGTGTGAAGAAAACTCTCAAAGTGATAACGACAAATCTGGCTCAGAAACGAATAACAAATTTAAAAAGAATCTTAACATGTCTGAAAATTTCGACAAATTGCTACTCGAAAATGGAATTTTCCTTCGCAATTGCGGAAATTTCACAGGCTTGTCAGAAAAATTCTACCGAACGGCAGTTCGTACGCATGAAGAAAATGTGCTATTGCTGAAAAAATTACGGGCACTTGTCGCAAAATGTGCAACAGTTCAGACTGATTCGGAAGAGTTTCATAAGTGAGATTTTTAAGAATTTGTCAAAAATTGCATCACGAGATTCACCATGAGTTCTTTTTCTTCGGACTTTGATTCGGCAATCATAATCGTGAGCGCGACAAACGTGTTGTCCTCGATTTGCTTGCGCCCATCCTTAAAAAGACAGCCGTTTTTGTTGAGAAAATGAAGGAAAAGCGTTGCCGCGATTCGCTTGTTTCCGTCGCTGAACGAATGATTTTTTGTGATGAAGTAAAGCAGATTCGCCGCCTTTTCTTGCACGGTGGATGATTCGGAGCGTTTGTTTGAGTTCTTCAAGCCTGCGGTCGTTTGCCGCATAGCCTTTGAGAATGTATTGTTTGAGGGTTCTTGAATCTCTTTACCCTTTGTGTTACCATAAAACAACTTCGGGGCGGGGTGAGATTCCCCACCGGCTGTGAGCGCGTTCTGCGTAAGCCAGCGAGCAGAGTTTCTGCATGATACGGTGCAATTCCGTAGCCGACGGTTTGAGTTGAGTTTTTAACTCTCTCGATTAAAGTCCGGATAGGAGAAGAATTATGTCTTTTCAATATAACACAATAGAAGAAGCACTCGCTGATTTAAAAGCGGGTAAAATCATTTTAGTTTCAGACGACGAAGACCGCGAAAACGAGGGCGACATGATTTGTGCGGCGGAATTTGCCACGCAAGAAAATGTCAACATGATGGCGAGCCACGCAAAGGGCTTAATCTGTATGCCGATGAGCCAGTCGCTTGCCCTAAAGCTCGGGCTGTACCCGATGGTCGCCGAAAACACCGACAATCACGAAACGGCTTTTACGGTCTCAATCGACCACATTTCTACCACCACGGGAATTTCTGCAAAAGAGCGTTCAATCACGGCGCAAAAATGCATTGAGCCGTCTTCTGTGGCGACAGACTTCCGCCGACCGGGGCACATGTTCCCGCTCATTGCGAAAAAGGGCGGCGTTTTGGTGCGAAACGGTCACACTGAGGCAACGGTCGATTTGTGCCGTCTTGCGGGCTTAAAAGAATGCGGCTTGTGCTGTGAAATCATGGACGATGACGGCACGATGATGCGCGGCGCAAAATTGCAGGAAATGGCGAAAAAATTCGGCTTTAAGTTCATCACAATCAAAGCCTTGCAGGATTATTGCCGCGTGAACGAAAAGCATGTCGTCCGCGAAGCAAAAGCAAAACTCCCCACCGAGTATGGCGATTTTGACATCTACGGCTATGTAAACGACATCACGGGCGAGCATCATGTAGCTCTCGTAAAAGGCGATTTGACTGACGGCGAGAATGTCTTGTGCCGCGTTCACTCAGAATGTCTCACGGGCGATGTATTCGGAAGCCGCCGCTGTGATTGCGGTCCTCAGCTCCAAGCCGCGATGAAGCGCGTGAATGACGAGGGGCGGGGCGTGATTCTCTACATGCGGCAGGAAGGGCGCGGAATCGGCTTAATCAACAAACTCAAAGCGTACAAATTGCAGGAAGAGGGCTTGGACACCGTTGAGGCGAATGTAAAGCTCGGCTTCAAACCCGATTTGCGAGAATATTGGATTGGCGCACAGATTTTGCGTGACTTGGGTTGTAAATCGCTCAGGCTTCTCACGAACAATCCCGAAAAAATCTACGGGCTTGACGGCTTCGGTCTCAAAGTGAGCGAGCGCGTACCGATTGAAATCCCCGCACAGCAGTACGACGCATTCTATCTGCGCACAAAACGCGACAGGATGGGGCATATTTTTAGTGAGCAGTTAGAAGTTAGCAGTGAGAAGTGAGCAGGTAATGTGTGGGGAAGTTTCCCCCTCGCCTAAGGGGCTAACCTTATTTTCTTTGTTTCTTAAAAATGACAAAAAATTGCTCGAAATACCTCTTAAAAATGACAATATTTTGTCTAAAATACTTCTTAAAAATGACAAAAATTTGCTCAAAATACCTTTGAAATTTGACAAAAATTCACTCGAAAGACCTTTGAAAAATGACAATTTTGTTATATAATCTGTTCAAAGGGTGAAAAATGCTTGTTCGCGATTCTATACATGAACTTGTTGCTTGGAAAAATCGACCTCACAAACCGCTTGTAATCATGGGATTGCGGCAAATCGGGAAGACCTATCTTGCTAAGAAATTCGGCGAAGAATTTTATGAAAGCGTGATTTATCTGGATTTCCGCTCAAATCTTGCCGTTCACAAGGCATTTGAGGGTGATTTCGATGTTGAAAAGATGATTCTTGCAATCACTTCTGTCGAAAAAACGGCGCGGTTTATTCCGCAAAAAACACTTCTTATTCTTGATGAAATTCAGGATTGTGCGAATGCAAGAAGTTCTCTCAAATATTGGGCGATTGACGGTCGTTTTGATGTGATTTGTACGGGAAGTTTTCTTGGCGTAAAAGGGTTCAGAAGTCCGTATATTCGGGGCGTTCCTGTGGGCTACGAAGAGCAAATGACTATGTACCCGCTCACTTTTCGGGAATTTCTTCTGAACACGGGGCTGGACAAAAAAGTCTACGACTATGTGCAAAAATCAATTGAAGAAAAAACAATGGTCGAGCAGACGGTTCATCAAAGTATGCGCTCGCTCTATCTGCAATATCTGATTGTGGGCGGAATGCCAGAGGCGGTGAACAAATTCTTTGAGACACACGATTTGAACCAGGTACGCGAAGTGCAACTTCAGATTCTTAATTCAATCAAAGATGATTTCGGTCGCTACAAGGATTCGGAAGGAAAGGACAAAATAAACGAGGTTTTGAAGCTTCGTGCCGAGGCGTGCCTTGCTTCCTTGCCCGCGCAACTTTCCAAAGAATACAAAAAATTCCAGTACAGCCTTGTCGATGTCAAGGGGCATTCACCCGAAAAGGCGGACGGCTTGCAGTATCTTGAAGATGTGGGGCTTGTCGTAAAATCCTACAACACGCGCGAACTTTCCTATCCGCTAGAGGCGGCAAAAATCTCAACGGAATTCAAAGTCTTTTTTGCTGATACGGGCTTGCTCGTCTCTCAGTTGGGCGATGAAGTGCCTGCGAAGATTCTTTCGGGTGATTTGGGCGCGTACAAGGGGGCGGTGGCAGAAAATATGGTCGCGGCAAGTTTTTCTAAAATCGGAAAGCCGCTTTTCTATTTTCATGCGCCAAGTGGCTCGCCAGAACTGGACTTTTTGTTTGAGAAGAGCGGCGAAGTCGTGATTATCGAGTGCAAGGCGAGCAACAACCGTGCGACGAGCATGAAATTCGTGCTTGCGAATCCCAAACGGTTCGGGGAGCATAAAGCCGTAAAAATCGCTGATTCAAATATAGGGCAGGGAAGCGGCTACGAGACTTTCCCGCTCTATGCGCTCGGTTTTATGCAAGCAAAACGAGAGCCGCTCATTGTGGAAATGGTCGATGTGATGAAACTGAAAGTGCCAGAGTAGGCGTATTTTTTAATATTCCCGCAACAATTCCGAAACAAATCGCAAAAAATGATTTTCTAGAATCTCCATGAAAACAGGGGAAACCTTTGGAGCAGATTGACGGTGTGGCGAGCGCGGAGATTTCGGGCGGGCAGGAAAAATGCGTGCGCGTGTCCGTTTCTGCCGACCGACTTGAAGCCTACGGACTTTCGCTTGCGAGCGTGATTCAGGCGTTGAAAGCACAGAATCTTTCAAGCTCGGCGGGAATTATTCAGTCTGATGAAACGAACTACACGATTTCTGCCGACGGCGCGGCGATGATTCAGCCGATAAACCTCACCGTCTTGGGCGGACTCGGCTTCGGCACAGTGATGACGCTGTTTATCATGCCGGCGGTGTATTATGTGTTCAATCGAAGAGGGGAGAAGAAAAGAGCGGAGAGCTAATTTCGCACTTCAATAACATCGCCCAGCACGTAGCAAAAACTTGGCGCGCTCCGCTTCTCGCATTCGATGAACGGGGTGCGCAAATCCCACACATCGCTTTCGTCGAACGGATTTACGCCCACAAAATTCCCCTTGAACACGGTGAGCGAGCCGTTTTTGAACTGCTTTATCGTCTTTTCCATCTCTGTGGTGGTGCCGTCGGCGAGGATGTGCGTGTTCAAGCCGACGATTTCAATCCAGCCACGGTCGAATCCTGCGGCGGAATCGGTCGTTTTGTAGGGGCTTTTCACCACGCTTTCGATTTTCTTCCCTTTGAGAACGGCTTCCGTCGCGCCGAGAATGTACGGGCTCCAGTTGATTCGGCTTGAAACGAGCGAGGTGGTGGGCGCGACATCGGTCATGCTCTGGTTGTAGCCCACGCTGAACACGACTTTTCCGCGCTTTACGCTCGCCTCCTCGCACGCGATGGCGGGACCTGCCGTGTCGGAGTGCTGGCTTATAATCACGCAGCCTTCGTCAATCAGCTTTGCCGCCGTTTTCTTTTCGATGACATGGTTGCTCCAGGTGTTCGTGTAGCGCACAATCATCTCCGCTTCGGGAACGATGCTCCGCACCCCTAAGAAAAACGCCGTGTAGCCCGAAATCACCTCGGCGTAACTGAACGCGCCCACATAGCCAACCTTTGCCTGGCTTCGCTTGATTTTTCCGCTCGCAATCAGCTCCTGCAATTTCATTCCCGCGATGATTCCGCACACATACCGCCCTTCGTGAATCGTTCCCATAAAATTATGATAATTCGGTAAAAACGGCTCCTCGCCCGCAAGGTCGCCCGTGGCATGGCAGAACTGCACGGCGGGATATTTTTGTGCGCTCCGTTTGACAGCCTCGCCGTAGCCGTAGCTCACCGCAAAAATGAGCGAGCATCCACTTTTCACAAGCGCGTCAATCGCCTCGTCACAGGCGGAGCCGCTTTCGCCGATGTTGTATTTCGCAAGAATCTGCACCTTGTCGCCGAACGCGTCTTCAAGCTCGGTCTGGGCACGGAAAAAATTGAGCGTGTATGCCGTCGCCGTGTCCGCGTTATACACGAATCCCACTTTTATGAAATCAGCAGTATTTTTCTGAAAAAACTTCGTTCCCGCGAACATCAACAGAACGCCGCAAATGACGGTCAGTGCCGTGATACTGTATTTATTTTTCATTTTTCTGCTCCCACACTTTTTTCAACTGTTTTTGCCACATTCAGGCTGCCGTTTTCAATCAGCTCCAGCATGATTTCCACCAAGCCGGGGTCGAACTGCGTGCCTGAGCAGCGTTTGAGTTCGGCGACGACAAAATCCATGTCGAGAGCCTTGCGGTACACGCGGTTCGCCGTCATCGCGTCAAAGGCGTCCGCAATGCCGATAATCCGCGCGTTCAGGGGGATTTCCTCGCCCTTCAAGCCGTTCGGGTAGCCCGTGCCGTCGTAGCGTTCGTGGTGGAATTTTGCGCCCTCGTCTACATGCGGAATGAGCGTGAAGTCCTTGAGGATTTCGCCGCCGATGAGCGTGTGCGTTTTCATAATCTCGTATTCTTCATCGGTGAGACGGGCGGGTTTGTTCAAGACCGAATCGGGAACGCCGATTTTTCCGATGTCGTGCAGAAGACCTGTCCGGCGGATTTGCGTCTGCTCCTCTTCCGAAAAGCCAAGCTCGCGGGCAATCAGAACCGCATATTCCGAGACGCGGAACGAGTGCCGCCCCGTGCTTTTGTCGCGCGCCTCAACTGCGTTTGCGATTGAGAAAATCGTTTCGTTTCCCATGCGCACTTGCTGGCGGATTGCCTCCATTTCGGCGCGCTGCTTTTCCATTCTTCGTGTTTGCAGAGAGGTCGTGCCGAACCAGGTGAGCCAGACAATCGCGAGCATGGCGACTCCCACCGTGTAGAGCATGAACCACCAGTTGTCGGAGATTTTGTACGCTTTTGAAAGCACATACACCGATTCTTCCACCGTTTCCCGCCCTTTTGAATCCAAAACCGCAATGTGAAAGCGATAATCGCTCGCGGGAAGATTTGTGTAAATCATGCTCGTAAGGTCGTTTTGCAGACAGACATTCGGTTTTTCGTCGATTCCTTCAAGATACACGCTGATGTAGGGCGTATTGATAGAATAATTGATGATTTCTGGAACGATTTCCACCGAGCCTGCTGTTGCAGGAATTACAAACGGAATGTCCTTTTGCACGATGTGCCGCTTTCCGTCCACGATGACATTTTTGAGCAACATGCGGTAGGAATGCTCCGCCTTGTCGTAATTATTAAGATTGATTCTGCTCGCGCCAGTGTCGCATGAAAGGTACAAGTCGCCGTTCTCGTCAAGATAGTTCCACGAATTTGCCGTAAGCGAGCCGCGCAAGCCTTTCTTTAAGTCAAGGATTTCGTAGTCCAATTTTGCGCCAGAAACAAGCTCATCACGGTTCACCACGAAAATGCCCGCGCTGCTCGTGACGAATACATTTTTGTTCTCGCGCACAATAAGGTCGTAATTGTTTGAGTAGGGGAAGTTGGAAAGCGGGCGAACGGAAATGCCGTTCTCTGAGCCAGTGAATCGGTCGCCGTCAGAATCCGCAAAATCGATGTAGCACAAGCCGTTGCTCGTCACGGCAAAGACCGCGCCCGTCGGCGTAGAGCCGTTACAGTCGTTCACAGTGCGCAGTATCACGTTTGAAGAAAGCCCGTCCGTTCGTTTTATGAGCCGCGTGATTTTGTACTGCGCGGTGGTGGTTTCGGCAGGCGGCTGGACGCTATCGCTGCCAGTTCCAAACACCGAATCTCTTTCAATCACCGCTAAGCCCCCGCCGTCAGTTCCCGCAAGAATTTTTCCGTCTGCCGTCTCGCTGAGAGACAGAATGATTGCGTTTTCAAAGCCGTCTTTTTCGGTAAGCCATTGCACAATCTTTCCGCCACGCACAAACGCAACGCCGTCATTCATGCCAGCCGCCACCGTGCCGTCAGAAAGCTCAATCACCACACGCGCCTGGTGCCCCTGCCCAATCGTAACAAACTGCGACTCGCTTGTGGCATGAACCAAACCGCGTGATTTTGTCGCAATCCAAAGTGTGCCGTCGCTTGCCACATTCAGGCACCTTGTCCGCACGCCCGAAAGATATTTTGTGAGCGCGTTTGAAACCGAAGCCCCGCTTTCTGTGCTGACCGCCATAAGACCGTCATCCGTGCCAAAGTAAAGGCTTCCCGAAAACACCGCCGTTGCATTCACCACCGAGGAAGGAAGGTCGTCGGAAGCGTAAATTTCTGAAAACGAAGTCTCGCACATTTTAAGAAGCCCGAGCCGCGACGACGTGAACCACAGATTTCCCTGATAGTCCTCCGTCATGTTGTCGATGGAGTTGTTGAAAGAGCCTGTTTCCAAGAGCGAGAACGAGCCGTTTTCAAGGTAGCCCACGCCGTTATCCGCGCAGGCAAAAAGCGTGTCGTCAAAAAATGCAAGCGAATTGATGTGGCGGATAGGGCTACAGTCAATAACATCAGTTTGAGAAAGCGTTTTGTCGGTGACCGCAAATGCAAGCAGCTTGTTTGATTCCGTTGAGGCGTACAAAGTTCCGTCAGGCGCAAAAACGGCCGCCGTAAATTTCTCGCTCATCGCTTGTGAAGAAAAAACGATGTCCGTGTACTCAAGCACAAACAGATTCCCGCTTGACGTGACCGCTGCCACCAGTCCGTTTTCGTCCGCGCTCAGTGCAATGGCGGTCTGCACCTGGGGAACGGTCGCCGCTACGCCAAGCCCGTCCGCAATGGAAACAACCGCGAGAGATTCTGCCGTGCCCACGTAGTAAAAGCTGTCAGACCCGCGCGTAATGCTCCGCACCGCATCGGCAGGAAGTCCGTCCTTTTCTTCCAGCACATTCATCACCGTTTCGTTTATGATGATTGAAAGCCCGTTGTCGTTCGTGCCGACAAAAAGCCGTCCCTCGTCATCGACATAGAGGCTCCGCACCGCCTTGACCGACTCAAACTCGTTCATCAGGCGGAACTCGTGTCCGTTGTGGCGGTACAAGCCCTCGTACGTGCCAATCCACAAAATGCCATCGTTGGTGCTCGCAATGTCGTTTGCCTTGCCGCCCGAAAGCCCGTTTTCTTTGTTGTAGACCGTGTGCGCAAACGAGTTGTACAGCCGTTCTTCTGCGAATGATTTTTGCGGAGCGAAGAGAACGAATCCGAGAAGAAAAAGGGGAGTGAGATTCGCGCTGATTTTCAAAAAATTTGGCAGAAAATGCTTCACGAGCCGATAAAACCGAATGAAAAAATACACGGCGCAGAGCGTAACGACTTTATCCAAAAAATCGACATAGAATTGCCCGATAATCACGCTCAAAACCGAGGGAATGCCCCAGTCACTCATCACATCGGCAATGCCTTGCCCCCAAATGTTTCCGACTTTGCCGCCCCAGAACGCAAAGTTTATGACGCATGAAATCGCCGTGCACACGAGCGTCACCAAAACACTGAGCGACATCGTTTTTAAGAGCGAATTCATCCAACCGCGCTTTGCGAGATAGCCGACAATCATCGCGATACAAAACGCCGTCATTGAATACGCAAACGAAACGGGATTCAAAAACCCGTGCAGGAAATTTCCCGAAATGCCGACCATCACGCCACACCACGGACCGAGCAGATAGCAGGTGAGGAACGTGCCGAACGAGTCGAGCCACATCGGGAGCGCATGGGCATCAGCAAAAAGCCTTCCCATAAGGTTCGTCGCCATGCTGAACGCGACAATGAGTACAATCTGATACGGTTTGTATTTATTCTGACTGAGCATTTTTTTCGTCCTTATCTTTCTCTGAAATTTCCGGAAGCACCGTGCCGATGACACAGAATGTCTCGCCCACGTTGTCGCATTTTATCGAGCAGGTGAGAGTGCACGCTTCGTCGTTCGCCTTGATTCTTGTCTTGACCGCGCCGCTCCAGCCGTTTTTTGTGCGGGTAAGAAGCCGCATCGTCTCCACGTCAGAAAGCGCGAACAGATTCCGAAGCGAAGGGGTAGTGCCGTCTGCAATCTGGAGACGTGATTTTGCGCACGGGTTTGAAAGATTCACCATTCCTTCCGTGTCAAAGATGATGACAGGCACTTCGATTGAAGAAAACACTTCGCGGCTTACGTTTTTGACGGTGGGCGTGTAGGAAATGTGCTGTCGAATCGCAAAGAGGTATGAAAAAAAGACGAACGCCGTCGCCGCAGAATAGCCGAACGTAGGGTAGGTATGCGCAAAATCAAGATTGAACATATCGGGAAGGGCAGCGAATAGCAGGGCAAAGTTTGAAAGAATCAGCTCGAGCGAAAACGCCCGGTCGCGCCTAACGTTTTTGCTTTTGTACCATTTTATGCCGTGATACAAAAGAACGAACAGCATAACCGTGATAAACGCATAATGAAACAGATGCGCGTTTTTATTCGCATTTTCGTACGCCGTGTGGAATTCATAGCGGATATACGTAAGCGCGGACGGTTTTCCGAAAATCAAAAGGTCAAAGAACACATAGAGCGCAAAGAAGATGAAAAGCACCAGCTGATAGCTCCGCTTTTTCCTCAGCTCCATAAGCAGATACGAAAGCTCAACAATCAAAAACACGTCGATTCCCGCCAAGCCGATAAAACGCGGGAGCGGTGCAAGCGAAAGATTCGCCGTAAAGCCCATAATCGAGTACCCGCCACAAGTGAGAAAGACCACGATAGCGAGCAACAACATATACAGGCGGGAATAGCCCGAATCGCGCTCCTGCACAAAGAACGAAACGCCCGAAGCAAGCACAAGAGCGGCGAGCGAAAAGAGAATGAGGTTTAAAAACACGCCCAGCATAAACAGCTCCAAACTTTTTTCTAAAGGACGATTTTACACTGGGATAGTAAAGTTTGCACTATCCAAAGGGATAGTTTTGAGGGCAATACCATTAACTTAAGCACTATTTAAATTTTCTATTTTCCTGTAGAATTCCATAAGGGTGGAAAAAATATGGGAAATGCAGAAAATGTAAATATGATCAAAGAAGCTTTAACTGAAGCGATAAACGAAGTCTGTAAAGAAAAAGAAAAGTACAGCATAGTAGAAAATGCCTTTATCAGAAACAGAGAATTACCTCTTCCAAAACTGATAGAAGATATCCT
>JAFUDX010000020.1 GCA_017464425.1 Treponema sp. | reverse complement strand
TATTCAAATTTGATAATGCATGACTTCTGTAGGATAAATTCGTCCCTTGCAGAAGTCAAAAAAAAATAAGGACATAAAACCTCAGAAAGTAAATTTCTCAACCGCTGTTACTATTTGCAAAGCTTTCTTAAGAGGCTTGTGGCCTGCAGAAAATGTAATCTATTTGATTTCAAAAAATCTTCTGCCAGAAAGACCTGGTCGCTCCTTTGCATTGGAGTTAAAACCCAAATCATGCACCTATTTCGGTTACAGGGCGGCTTAAATTAACGGCATTGACCCAAAAGACAACACAAAAATCCGCTTCGCTCCGTGCTTCTCTTCCCCACATCGACATAAAATAAAATCCCCGCCTTATCTTGACAAATATCCCGTCTGAGAATACTATTTCCTTACAATAGTTAGTTAAAACTAACTTAAATTAGGCAGGGTAAAAATGTCAGTTGAGCACTTCAATTCGTTTTTCAGGCAGTTTGGTGAGTTTCAGATAAAGCATCGTGCATTTTTCTTGGCTTTTATTGCAGTCTTTACGCTTGGTGGTTTTTTGGGGCTTACTAAATTTCAAGGCGACAACAGCGAGGACGGCTGGTTTGACAAAACCGAAGAAGTAAAGCGGAATCAAGATTACTTTGAGAGCATTTTCGGAAGCGATGACGCGATTATGATTCTTGTTGAAAGCGATGATGTGTTTTCACCCACCGTTTTAAAAGCGATTGAATGCCTTTCCGACAGACTTGTAAGCGAAGTTCCCTATGCAGACGAAGTAACTTCATTGATGAATCTTTCCATTTCTCACGGAACGGAAGACGGTTTTGAAGTCATCAATCCGTTTGAAGACGGCGTTCCCGATATTTCAACGGAAGAAGGCAAAAATTCACTTGCGGCAAAAAAAGAGCTGATTCTTTCACGGCGGTCGCTTGTAAATAATCTTGTCAGCGATGATTCAAAAGAAACATGGGTTTTGCTGAGCCTTAATCCCTATGAATCCGAAGAACAGTCGGCAATCGGAAAGGTCGCCTATGACATCGTTCATTCACCAGAATTCAAAAGCGATGTATACACGATGAAAGGCACGGGAATCGCCTACACTGAATACGAAGAAGATGTCGTCACTGGCGAGGAATGTGCCAAACGAATCGGCATCGGATTCTGCGTGATGATTCTGTGTCTCCTCATTTTTGTCCGCTCGCTCAGAGGGCTTATCGTGCCGATTTTCGCCACAGTCGGCGGCATTGTCGCGGTTTTGGGCTATTCTTCGCTGTTCGGAATCAAATCAAATCTAACGATGCTTGCTCTTCCTGTCCTTTTGGGCATGGCTCTTTCCGTTGGTTACTCAATCCACTACATCAACGAATTTCGGCTTCACTTCCGCACGAGCGGGAAACGCAGGGAAAGCGTCGTCAAAGCGGTCGAAGAAACGGGCTGGCCGATTTTGTTCACGGTCATTACCACAATGGCATCGATGATTTCATTTATGACCGTCGGAATCGGCGAATTAAAATGGGTCGGCGGAATCTGCGCCTCAATCGTATTCGCAACCTATCTGTATGTCATTATTTTGATTCCAGTATTTATGAGCTACGGTAAGAACAAGGAGGGGAAAGTCTCCCCCTCGCTCCAGCCTGCTTCGCAGTCTTACGCTACCCCCTCTGCGGGGGACACCCCCGCAACGCCCCCGTATCCTCAGAATGCGACTCATGCGGACAGATTTTTTGAGAATTTCGGTGCCTCAGTCGTAAAAAAACGCTGGCTCATTGTGGGAATCAGCGCGGCAATAATAATCGCATGTGTTCCTGGCTGCTTCAAACTTGGCGTGAACATGGATTACATGGAAATGATGGGCAAAAAAATTCCCTATGTGAAGGAATTGCTCACGATTCTTGACGCAAAATTGGGAAGCCAGTATTGCTACAATGTCATGGTTGAATTTGACGAGGCGGACGCTTTTAAAATCCCAGAAAATATGAAAAAACTTGATGCGCTCGAAGAAAAAATCTCGCGCTTTAAGCTTACGCGGTGGAGCGGAAATGAGCCGCGAATCACGGGCGTTACGGACATCGTAAAAGAAGTAAACTGCACGCTCAACGAAGACAACGGCGAATTCTATAAAATCCCGGATAATCAGGATTTGCTCACGCAGGAGCTGTTCCTGTACGAAATGAGCGGTGGCGATAACCTTTCAAAATGGCTCGATGCTGAATACAAAACGACCTTCCTGCATGTTGATTTGAATGGCTACGATGCGAATCAAATTGTCGAAGACATCAAAAATGCAAAGGCTGCGGCACAGAATCTTTTCCCGGACGCAAAAGTCGGCGTGGTAGGGCAGGTTGTAAACTATGCCGCCATGAACGAAAAACTGGTCAAAGGCGAGCTAAAATCCTTCATGTTCAGTTTTGTGATTATTGCCGTTCTGATGATACTGGCATTCTCAAGCATCACGACGGGCTTAATCGGCATGATTCCGAACCTTGCCCCCGTTTTGTGCATCGGCGCATTTATGGGCTGGGGAAAGATTTCGCTTGATATGCTCACCATGACCGTCATGCCGATGATTTTGGGAATTGCTGTTGATGACACGATTCACTTCACGAACCGCACTAAGCTGGAGTTTGAGCGGACGGGAAGTTATCTTGAATCCATTAAAATCACTTTCCGCGAAATCGGAAAAACGCTCGGCATGACCACCTTTATTTTGTGCTCAATGTTCGCCGTATTCTGCACCAGTCCGATGAACGCGCTTGCACGAATCGGGCTTTTAACGATACTCGGATTGGGCTCCGCGCTCATTGCCGATTACACGCTCACTCCCGTGCTGATTTACATTACAAAACCGTTTGGCAGGGAGCAAAAAAAGGAGGAAACTGTATGAAAAAATCACTTTTAAAGACCATTGCTTTTGCCGTCTCAGGCATGCTTTTTGCGCAAAGTCTTACTGGCTATGACATTATGAAAAAGGCAGACGAAGTTGAAGAAGCGCAAACCTCGTCTTTTACGGCAACAATGACGCTCGTTGACAAAAACGGTCAGTCTCGCGTTCGGGAAGTGCTTGAAAAATCAAAAAAATTCGGCACGACAAAAAAAAGCGTGATTGTGTTCGTCACTCCCAAAGATGTTTCTGGCGTGGGCTACCTTATGTTCGATTACGATGAAGAGGCGGATGGAAGCAAAAAAGACACGGACAGCTGGCTTTACATGCCCGCCATGAAAAAGGTCCGCCGCATTTCTGGCTCTGATTCTTCGGGCGATTTTATGGGAACCGATTTTACCTATGAGGATATCGGCGAGCGGGGCTTAAGCAAGGACGATTTTACGCTCTTGGGCGAAGAATCGGTTGACGGAATTGACTGCTACAAAGTCGAGGCAAAGGCAAAAGACGCAAAAGACAAGAATCCGCGCCGCATTTTCTGGATTGGAAAAGAAAATTTCATGCTGTACAAGGGCGAGTTCTATGACAAACAGCAAAAATTGCAGCGGGAACTTACCTGCTCGGACATCAAAAAAATCGACGGATTTTGGACGACGGGCAAAATGTTCATGAAAAATGTACAGAAAAAGCATACTACGCTTCTTGAAATGAAAGATGTCAGCTACGGAATTCAAATCGATGACTCACTGTTTACAGTCGCCGCTATGGAAAAGGGCAGAATTCGGTAACTTATGAAAAAAAATTTGCTTATTCTGTTTTCTCTTTCTTTTTTCGTGTTTCCGTTTTTTTCGCAGGAAATTAAATTCT
Organism: Treponema sp.; assembly: GCA_017464425.1. Taxonomy (GTDB): domain Bacteria; phylum Spirochaetota; class Spirochaetia; order Treponematales; family Treponemataceae; genus Treponema_D. Next base: position 31,871 of record JAFUDX010000020.1, on the reverse strand, counting down.
CTGGCGAAGTTGGAACGGTTTGGGGCATGGCAGTGCGTTCTGAAAATCGTGGAGATTTCATTCTTGGCGACACATATGTAAAAGGCAAACTCGATGCATTTTACGAAAAAAGTTCTGCCTATGCGGAAGGAAAAGTCGGCTTTGATGAAGTTGCTGGCTCCGCATATTATTCGCTCCGTGAAATTTGGCTTGATTATACCAGTGATTTTTGGGGAATCAGAATCGGAAGACAAAAAACGGCATGGGGAAAAGCGGACGGTATCGACATTACGAATGTAATCTGCCCGCACGATTATTCAAGCACAATCGCCATTTTTAACGATGAATACCGTGCGATTGACGCAGCCCGTCTTTCCTTGAACAACGGAAATTTTTCGCTTGATGCGTATGTTATTCCCTTCACAGACTTTGCTGAAAAAAAACTTGCAAACGCAGAATATGGCATAAAATGCTCTGGATACTTCTCTCACTGTGATTTTTCCCTGTATGGCTTTTACGGATTCGATGAAACGCCGTTCTATCCCAGTGGTGAATATGAAAAAATCACTATGTTTGGCTCTGATTTTGCCATTCCGCTCGGCGAGGCCGTGCTTCGCTTGGAAGGAGCGTTTTTCCCTGCCCGACATTTTCAGACAAGCGCAGAAAAAATCCTGCTCGGCAAATCGATTTCTGAGACGCACCACAATATCCGTGCGCTTGCAGGCATTGACTGGATGCCGTCAAGCTGGACGCTTACCGCCCAATATTTTTGTGACGGCCTTTTTGGAGCGACTGAAAATTTGTTCCGAACAGAAAACTACACGCACGGCGCAACGCTCAGTGTTTCAAAATCACTGTTTAACGAAACGCTTACCCTTTCCGCCTCTGGTGTCCTGAATCTGAATGATTTTGACAGTGCCCTCGAATTTTCCGCCGAATACAGCCTTTCAGACTCCATTTTTATCGAAGCTGGCGGTTATATCTTTAACGAAGGCAAAGAAAGCGGCGTCTACGGAGCATACAAAAACCTGTCATGCGCCTACCTAAAAGCCCGCTATGTGTTTTAAAACTTATTTCGTGAGCGTGAAGGAACTGCCTCTTGTGGAAGTTTGAGCCGCATTAAAGAATGAATTGAAATCGGGGTATATTGTTCCGCCGCTTGTGCCAGAGAATGAGCAATCGTTGGCTATGCTGAAAGTTCCTGTGACATTTTCAATTCGTAAGTCTGAGCCGCTATAACTGTCGTCAAAACTGATGCTTCCTGATGATGGGGTGAGGAAAATCACATTGATATTTGCACCTGATGTGCCTGAAAGTTTTAATCCGCCGTGGTTATAGCCGACAAGTTTGTTTTCTCCTATAAGAGTGATATAAACCGTGACAGTTGTACCCGCATTTCTATTGTATATTATGAGTGCGCTTGCCCATTGAGTTGCATTGCGTTTCACATTATCAAGCGTAATGTAGTAAGTAGAATCCGTGCTTGTCGTGACATTATTATTGATGTCAATCTGGGCGTTATTTACGCTCGATGAACCTTTTATGATATATGGAATTGATGAATCTGTGATATTTGCAGTGTCTGAAGGATTCAATGTTTTCTGTTTCTGTAATTTTCCCTCAGAGTTTAATCCCCATTCTGTTCCATCTGATTCTGAAGCTATGGCAAATTTGTAATATTCCTTATCAAGCGTTGTGCTTGATCCTGATGCAAGTGAAATTGCAGAATTTCCTTCCGTGTAAGAAGCTGGGTGAATCGTTGCCGCCGTGCTTTCAGAAAGCGTGCTGCCCACCGTGATGTATTTTCCGCTTGCAAGGTAAGTGTCGTTGTCGCTAGAAATTAAAGCCAAGCCGCTCATGGTGAATGTTCCGTCATTTATATATATGCCATTGCCTGTTGTCGCTAAGTTTTCACTGATTGTTCCGCCTGACATCGTGAATGCATTGCTTCCTAAATAGAAGCCACCGCCATTTCTTCTTGCTGTGTTTCCGCTGATTGTACCACCTGTCATCGTGAAAGAAGAGAGAGTGTTCGCTATAGCAACACCACCGCCATCTCCATTTGTAAGATTGCCTTCTTCGTCAATACCATTGAGAGCAGTATTATCGCTGATAGTTCCGCCATTCATCGAGACTTTACCATGATAGCCTGCATATATGCCAGCACCATTACTATTTGTTATCACATTTCCAGTGATTGTGCCGCCATTCATTGTGAATGTGCCATATTTTGCGTAATCATTGCTTCCGACATAAACGCCTCTTCCACAGTTATATGAAATACTTCCCGAATTTATGACGGCAGTGCCATTTAAAATAGAAATTCCTGCCCCCTGATTATAGAAGATGCCGCCTGTAAGAAGAGCAGTAGTACTTGAATCAGAGTAGCCAAGATAGACCGTTCCTATTACCCTGATTCCGTCGCCTTTGTTTGAGTATGAACTTTCTGTTGCGGTCGTTGTTTTTGAACTGTCGCCAATGACCGCCGAGCCGTACATGAACATTGTTCCACTGTTGTACACACCGCCGCCTTCACCGCTTGCCGTGTTGTCAGAAATTGTGCCGCCAGAAATCGTGAGTGTACCACCATTGTAAATGCCGCCACCATCAGTTGTTGCCTCATTCGCACTAATTGCACCACCAGTTACCGTAAAAAGAGCATTTAAACTGACAAACACACCCCCGCCATTAGACGACGAATTGTTTTGTGTGATTAAAGTGCCGTCTGCAATCGTTACATTCGCACCGTTTCCGACAAAAAGTCCACCGCCACCATTTTCCGAGCCATTTTTAATCGTAAGATTTTTGATGGTGACAGGAACGCTTGTCTGAATCGTGAGAACCGTTCCGCTTGCATCCCCATCAAGAATGTCCGTGCTACTTCCCGTTTTTCCTTCAATGACGAGCGATTTTGCCGAAAGGCCAGCGATTTCTGTGGTGCCGAGTATGGTTCCGTCGATTTTTATTGTCCAATCGATGCTCTCATCATTGATTTCAGCAATTTTTTGAATCGCCGCTCCGAGCGTTTTGAGTGCGTTTGCTTCCGTAAGTCCGTTCTTTAAATCATCACCGTCTCCTGAGACATACAGTGCCGTTGCTTTTTCCCATTTCGCCCACAGCTCTATATCGCTAGCTGTTCCTGCGCCAATTCTTGAAATCGCCTCGCCAGTAAGCGTTGCGCCTTCATCATCTGACTTGAACCATCCCTTAAAAATGTAGCCTAGTTTTTCAACCATTGTTTCGTCAGGGAGCGTAAGGATTTTGTGGGCATTCCGTTCAGTGACAGGCAAATACGAGCCAATCCAATTGCCACCGTCCAACTGATAGGTAACCGTATAGACTGAATTCAGCTCAGAAAGATTGATGGTAGCCGTTGTTTCGCAGCCTGGCACGATTTTGATAATATCTTCTATTATATTGATTATCTGTGAGTTGTCTTGGGAGTAAATTTCAAAGCGCAGATAATAGCTTCCTGGTGGAACAGAATAACGGGAATAGGTGGCTCTATTTTCATTTGGGTAGAGCGGAGAAAGTTCATAGCCTGTGACAGGTGTTTGGCCATCGCTGTCTTCCGTAAAAAGCCCCGCGTATATTTGCCCGACTCTTTCTTCATCTGGCCATGTAAGATTGATAGTAAATGAGCCGTTTCCCTCTTCTGCGAATTTTGTATTAAATGCAAGGGAATTTTCGCCTTCGGTAAGCGTTTTGTTTTTTATCTCGCTTTTTTGATAAATCGAAATTGATGTATAAATCTCAATCGTAAAGTCATATGTTCCTGTCTCAAGATACAGGTTTGTTGCCGAGCGCATGTCATCAAAAGCCGTTTTTCCTTCATCAGAATACGCCCACCAGTTCCATTCCTTATTGTTTGAACTGTCAGAAGAATCCGAAGAGCCTGAAACAGTCGCCTTTAAAGAAATCATGGTAATATCGTGTTCAGAAATGGCATTCGGGAGAATCGTGCGAGAAGAATCGGTGCTGCCAAACGAATCTACAGAAATGGTAAAATATGCCCGTGCCGTTTTGAGTTCCGAATCTTCTTTTTCGGAAACGAACGAGCATGAAGCAAGAAGCGTAAAAAGAGCGAGAAAGACGAAAAAAGATTTTATTGCTGGCTTCATTTCTGCTACTCCTTTTCGATTGTTATGGTCGTCCGTGCCGAATATTTTGTGCCGCGTTCATCCGTAACGACAAGCGTGACATAGTGAATTCCTGCTTCAACCGTTGATTCGTCCACCATGTATGAATTTGAAGAAGCAGATGGTATTTTTACGCCGTCAAGTTTCCAAAGATACGAAGCGAATCCGCTTGCCGCCGTAAATGTGTTCCCGCTCAGCGTAAGCCCAATCGATGCATCTTCAGAAAGTGATTCCATGTTCACGGTGATTCCAGAAATATGACTCAAATCATGCCATTTTGCGTACACATGAATCTGTGCGCTATCGTCTGCATCTGCGCCCGAAAGATTTGAGAACTCAACCGTTTGTGTAAAATCAATGCTCGTGTACCAGTCTTCAAATGTGTGTCCTTCATAGTACGGCGTATAATCTGGGCGAGATATTGGATTGCCGTAGTAATAAGTATACCAATTACAGTATTCATTCCCGTAATCGTCATAATGATTTTCGTGGCACACAATCCAAAGTTGCCAAATTGCAAAGAATGTCTGGTCGCTTGTGAGTGTATCCGTTGTGTAAATAGGGTAGTCAACATTTTGGGTAAGCTGTGCTTTGGTACTGAAACCGTTTTGCTGATACCCTTTTGGACCTGTAAAAGGATTATTCCAATCAATTAAGTTGCTTAGATAAACCTTTGAGTCTTTCCCGACTTTTTTAGTGATTTTTTCAGATTGAATGTATGAATTTTTAAGCGTAATCGTAATATAGTCAGAAGTCCAGACTGCGTACAGTTCCATGCTTTCTGAAAGAGCTTCGATTCGGTCATCGGTGTAATACTCTGGTGTTGTTGCACTGCTTGTTGTTGCCCATCCCAAGAAATAATGGCTGTCATCTTCTTCAAACATGTAATTATAAGGAAGCCAATAATCATATCCAGGCTCGTGATTGGTAATGTATGGCTCCTGATTGCTTCCATAGTTTTTATAGAATGTGACTTTGCACGGAATAATCCATTTTGAATAGAATGTGGTATCCGATGTGATTTTTGCGTCCCACAGGTCAGCCCAGTTTGTGTATTCAGAATCGTAATACCATCCCCAGTGAACATACTCCCCGTCTTCACTTGAAAAATCAAACCATGCGATTCTGTCTCCGCTTTTTACCGTTTGTTCTGAAAGGAGTTTGCCGTTTAGACCGAGTACGCGGACAGTGTATGTGGTGTTATCGTCATCAGATTCTTCAGGTGTTTCTGGAGTTTCAGGATTTTCTGGCTCATCGGGGGTGTCAGTGCTTATTTCCCATTTTGCGTGAAGCGTGATTCCCCATGAAATGGGCGTTGAAAAATCAAATTTGGAAGTGAGCGCGGAATTCCAGTACCAGCCTTCGAGCGTATAGCCTTTTTTTTTAGAAGTTGCAGGCTCTTCGACCGTACTCCCTGATTTTACTTTTTGGTCAGGAATTGAACTTCCGCCGTTTGTGTTGAATTTTACGAAGCATAACTGATTTTCTTCTTTGCCTGTTTCGCGCCATTCAAGTTGCAGTTCTTTTGAAAGATTCGTTTCGCCATCGATTAAAAAAACTTGCACTCCCGAACTTGCGATTGCCGTTCCAAATGTGTCGTAGCCGTATGCCTGAGCCGCATAATTTCCGTTTCGGAGATTGTCTAAAAAGTAAGAAGAATTTGCTGGAAGTGAAAAAACGTGGTGCTTTCCAGATGTGCTGAATAATTCGATTTTGCAGGAAGAAAGATCGGATATGCTGTAGCCATGTTCGGAAGTTTGCTCTGGGCTGATGACTGTAAATTTTATGCTTGCCTCAGATGTTTCGTTTTTGCACGAACACAAGAAAATGAGAATCATCGCAAAAAGTGAAGCTATTCTGAATGTCCGCAAAAAATTTCTCCATCCTAAAAAAATAAAATCCTCACTTTCTTAATAACTTTATTCTATATTATAACTTAAAATAAGTCAAAAAAAAATTCTATAAGAAGCCAGACTTTTTATCTTGTATTTCTGAAATTTCGTGGTAAAATGAAAGAACAAATTAATTTTTTTGGAGCAGAATATGAACGGAAATGTAATCGTCGGACAGTCTGGTGGTCCAACAGCAGTAATCAATTCAAGCCTTGCAGGTGTTTTTAAAACAGCAAAAGACCGCGGAGCAAAAAAAATCTACGGTATGTGCAACGGAATCAAAGGTCTTCTTGACGAAAAATATGTCGATTTAACCGACAAACTTGATTCCACAATGGCAATCGACTTGCTCAAACGCACGCCTTCTTCTTATTTGGGTTCATGCCGATTCAAGCTCCCCGATGTCGAAAAGGACAAGGCAACATACGAAAAAATCTTTGCAATTCTTAAAAAATTAGACATCAAATATTTCTTCTACATCGGTGGTAATGACTCAATGGACACCATCGACAAACTTTCAAAATATGCCAAAACCGTAAACAGTGACATTCACTTTATGGGCGTTCCAAAAACAATCGATAACGACCTTGCAATCACCGACCACACGCCGGGCTACGGTTCAGCGGCAAAATTCATTGCAGCAACCATGAAGGAAATTATCCGCGACGGTCATGTTTACGATTATCCCACCATTTCTATCGTTGAGATTATGGGTCGTAACGCAGGCTGGCTTACGGCGGCGGCGGCTCTCGCAAAATCTGACGATTGCGAAGGTGTTGACCTCATCTACTTGCCAGAAAAAGTATTCGATGTTGACCACTTCATGAACAAAATCAAAGAGCTTTCAAAAACAGGAAAGTCAATCGTTGTGGCGGTTTCTGAAGGTATCCGCGTTGCAGACGGTCGATTCGTGTTTGAGTTGGCAGAGCATGTCGAATTCGTTGATGCATTCGGGCACAAGCAGATGTCTGGTACGGCAAAATTCCTTGCGAACAAAGTTACAGCCGAGCTTGGAACAAAGGCGCGCGCAATCGAACTTTCAACTTTACAGCGTTGTGCAGCTCACATGACGAGCCGAACAGACATCACCGAGGCGTACAATGTCGGCGGTGCAGCTGTCAAAGCCGCATTTGAAGGCGAAACAGGCAAAGTCGTAGTCATCAAGCGCATTTCTGACGATCCGTACATGAGCATCACCGAAACAGCTGATGTTTCACAGATTGCAAACATCGAAAAGAAAATCCCGCTCGAATGGATTACCGATGACGATTATGTCACACAGGATTTGATTCATTACATTCACCCGCTCATTCAGGCTGAACTTTCACCAATCATGGTTGACGGTCTTCCACGCCACTTGAACTTGGCATTGTAGAGGGCAGAATGGACTCGGCATTAATAGCAAAAATCATCGCGTTCGTGCTGTATCTCGGATTTATGATTTACATTGGTCTGAGAAGCGCGAACAAAAACAACAGTTCTTCGGACTTTTTCTTGGGCGGCCGCAAAGTCGGCCCCTGGGTTACGGCTCTGAGCGCAGAGGCTTCGGATTCTTCGGCATGGCTTTTGATGGGCTTGCCGGGTTTGTGTTATTTGGGCGGTGTCAAAGAAACGTTCTGGACGGCACTCGGCCTTATCGTCGGCACATACCTCAACTGGCTCTTCGTTGCCAAACCTTTGCGAAAATGTTCTATTTCATTTGGCGACTCTATCACGATTCCAGAATTCTTTACCAATCGGTTTAAAGACAGATCGCATGTTATTTCTGTCATTTCCGTTGTTTTAATTGTGTTCTTCTTTACGATTTACACGGCTTCTGGATTCGTTGCCTGTGCAAAACTGTTCAACTCCGTTTTTGGGCTTCCCTATCATGCGGGATTGGCAATCGGCTTGGTCGTTATCTTGTGCTACACGGTCACAGGCGGCTACACGGCTGTTTGTACAACCGATTTTGTTCAGGGCGCACTCATTTTTATTGCGTTCGTTTTATCAGCAACGATTGCTGTCTTTGCGTTGGGAGGACCGAGCGAGGCTTTGGCTCAGGTGCAGTCATTTGACGCGCGGGCAATTGCCAACGATTTTGGCGAAACTATTCAAAAGAGCTTTGCCGGAAACGCAACTTTTAAAGGCATGTCGATTGTTTCCGCTCTTGCGTGGGGCTTGGGCTACTTCGGAATGCCACACATCATCGTGCGCTTTATGGGAATCCGCTCAAATGCAGAAATCAAAAAAGCCCGCAGAATCGGCACGGTTTGGATGGTCATCTCGTATATTGGCACTTTCTTAATCGGTACGCTTGGCACGGCATATCTTTTGAATCACGGTGTGTTGCTCGGAACGGGCGCAGAAGAAGTGGTGGTCGAAGGAGTCACGCAGCTCGGTGATGCCGAAACGGTCTTTAGTGCGACCATGCTCAAAATGTACCCGGCATTCATCGGCGGCATTTTCTTGTGTGCGATTCTGGCGGCTTCTATGTCAACGGCAGATTCACAGCTTTTGGCGGCTTCAAGCGCGGTCAGTCAAGATATTTACAAAGGCATTATCAAAAAAGATGCCGACGAAAAAACGGTCTTGAATATCAGCCGATTTACTGTCTTTGCGATTGCGTTGATTGCACTGTTCCTGTCGCTCAATCCAAATTCGTCAATTTTCGGACTTGTTTCGTATGCGTGGGCGGGATTTGGCGCAACATTCGGACCGATGGTATTGCTTGCGTTGTATTGGCGCGAAATGACGGCAAAGGGCGCGATTGCGGGGCTTATCACAGGCTTTGTTTCCGTTGTCTTGTGGCATAATCTTTCAGCAGATGTGCATCCGATTTTTGGTTTGTACGAAATTGCTCCAGGATTTGTGATTTGTCTTGTATTCAGCGTGGTTGTTTCGCTTCTTGATAAAAACAAAGATGCTGAAATGCTGCAAGAATTTGACAAATACAAACAAATGGCAGACTAAGTTTTACTCGGAGAGGGATTTTATGAAGAATCAACGGCTTACTTTTAAATTCACGCTGATGTTTGCGCTTTTTACAATTTTAACGCTTCTTATTACGGCGCAACTTTCTTATTACAATCAGGTCAATCTGTATCAACATCAGCGCGAAGTAAGCATTCAATACATTGCGGATTATCTTGATAAACTCGTTGTTTCTGATTCCGACAATTTCCTTAACATGCAACATTATTTTATCGCTCACTACAAAGAATTTAAAATTCCTGTGGATTACGGCGAAGAAGAAATCGAACAATCCCGCATGCGATACGAAACGCTCAAAGAAGCGCAATTTCCGGGCAAAGTAATTGGCAAAGATATTCTGTATGATGAACTTTCCGATGAAGTAAAAGCCGCCCACGCAATCTACAATTACGAATATTACCGCTATATGTTTGAAGAAGCGGCAAAATCTTTCAATATTATCTACGCATATTACCTTGTTCCCACAGGCGAGAGCGAGATGTGTATTGGTTTTTGGATGCGGTTCGAGATCCCGAAGAAGAAGGCAGCCCCAATCTGTATTTGTGCATGGACATAGAAGATGATAGAGAACATCACCCGCGCATGTGGGAAGCATGGGATACCGAAAAACGCCCTGAAGGTTACGACACTTACGATAATGAATATGGGCGAACTTATGCCTACTACACGCCGCTTTTCATCGAAGGTGAAAAACTTGGCATTATCGGCGTTGAAGTCGAAATCGCAAAAGTCAACCACGAAATTTTGCGTGCAACGATTCGGCAGATTCTTATGGTTGGTTCAGTTCTTGTTATTTTGGTAATTCTTTTGCTTTCTATTATTCGTACGCAGTATATCCGAAAACTTATCAAGCTTCAGGCTGTTATCGAAGATTATTCTCAGAACAAAAATCCTAAGATTGCGGAAGAACTTGTCAAAGAAGTTACCAATAAAGACGAAATTTCCGTAATTATGGCAAAATTTGCCGACATGATTTACGAACTTGAGCTTTATATTCAAAATCTCACCAAAACAAAAAAGGATTTGCAAGACACACGCCAGCAGGCGATTAAATTAAACGAACTCGCCATGAAGGACTCGCTCACGGGAATCCGAAACAAAACGGGTTACGACAAAGAAGTGCAAAAACTTGAATGGGAACTTGCCGATGACCTCACGGAATTTGGCGTTGCCATGATTGACCTAAACTTCCTCAAACGAATCAACGACACCTACGGGCACGACAAGGGAAATGTCGCGATTATCACGCTCTGCCGCATTGTCTGCCATATTTTTGAGCACTCGCCCGTATTCCGCATTGGTGGTGACGAATTTGTGGTGATTCTGAAAGGTCACGATTTGGAGCATGTTGACGAACTGATTGCCGAATTCAACCGCCAGCTTAAAGAACGGCAGGAAAACACAGAACTTGAATATTGGGAGCAGACTTCCGCCGCAATCGGTTACGCCGTCTACGACAAAAAAATCGACAGCGCGTACGACAATGTGTTTAAACGCGCCGCCGCAGAAATGTACAAAGCGAAAAAAGCAATGAAGGCCGTGCGCGAAGACTAATCAATACAAATCAATACATGATTTCACGGACGGTCTCGCCTGGTAGTTTTCCTTCATACAGATAGGCATACAGTGCTGCGGCGGAAATAACTTTTCTGCCGTATTCGCGCGTTTCTGCAAACGGAAGTGACTCCAAAAACAAGTCCATGCTGATTCCTACTGGTTTGTGCGCAGGTTTTCCTGTTGTTGCCCAATCATTTCTAAATCGCACGACCCAGTTCCGCACATTCGTAAGACCTGCATTGTAGGCATACAGTGCCAAAAGCTCATTATTGTCATCAGTGCGTGAAATAAGCGAAGAAAGGTAATGCGCACCCATTCTTACATTTGTTTTTGCGTCAAAAATATCGTATGAATCACCGAGTTTGAGTTTTTTGGCTTCATCATCGGCCGTTGCTTCCATTAATTGCGTAAGTCCGTTTGCTCCGGCCTTGCTTGTGACTGTTGAATCAAAAAAACTTTCGCTTCGGACTAAGGCATACAGCAAATACGCAGGAAGCTCAAATTCATGCGCCGCATTTTCGATAATCGATTCATAATTTTTAGGGAATGTCACTTCCAAGAGTTTTCGCGGAATTTCACCCTTCATATTCTCAAAGGTGCGTGACGCGATTCTTAAACTTTGGACATTGTATGAGTTGTCTTTTGTGTTTTGGCTGATCCGACTTAAAAAACTGCTTGCTTCGATTGCATCTTCTGCTGAAAGACTCGTACGATTTGCAACCCATTCGGGATAAATCCGCTCTGGAAAACCGAACGCAGCATAGCCTTTTAAAAGAATTCCTGCTCCGTCGCTCTGAATTGGTTCATTTTCTTTATTTTTATTGAAAAGATATGAGTCAATCAACGCTTCGTCCGTGACATTCAGCCGTTCTAGCGCACATACTTTGTAATACAGCGAAGAAGCACCATTCAAAACATGCATAAATGCTTCGACTGCCTGCCGAGTTTTGAGGCCCTCATCTCCCTGAGCCAAGCCTTCTTCTATTAGGCGGCCAGAAATATACGCGTACTTTCCTGCCGTGTATTCGCTGAAATTTGAATTGGTCTTTTTCCAGACTTTGTAAAAATCTTGCCAGCGGTGGCTTGAAAGCAAAAGAATCGAAAGGGATTCAAAAAAATCATCAAAATATTCAGCATCGTGAATTCGTGAACCGTATTCGGTAAGCGTGGAAATTATATCATCTGTGGATGTCCGAAGTTGAAAATTCAGAAGATACCACAAGCAGTTGTCAAATTGCAGGGAATCATCGGTGGATTCAAGCGCACTTCTGAAGCGCGAGACAGTTTGGCGAGGGTAGCGGCCTGCCTTATCATACAGGCGGGCTGCATAAAAATAGGCAAAATAGGCCTTTTCGCGCGATACTGTTGCCGCAAGTTTGTCAAATTTGCGTGCCGATGCAAAATAATCGTTTGTGCCGTAGAGCGTTGACTTCCCGATGTCAGAAAGAATCTGCGAATCAACTTCCTCACCCTGATTTTCGTATATTTTAAAGATTTTGTCGATTTGAGAAAATGTGATTTTGTAGCTTCGGTGGAAAACAGCCATGCGAAAATCAACAATCGTTTTTTGGGGCGTTTCTGCCTCTTGCAAGGCGTCAAAAAGTGGCTCAAAGCCTTCTTCTGGCTCAATTTCGCTCGTGCCGTCTTCATTTTCGGGGGAAAGCTGGCTTTCCAAAAGGCTTCGCTTGTTGAGATTCTTTTGAAATTTTTCGCTTTCTTCTTGAATTTTTTTGTTGTTTTCACTTAGCAACAGCAGGTAGGTGGGGTAGGTTTCAAGATGCTCACTGGAAATTGCACGTGAAATAAACCATGTGTAGAATTCCTGTTCAAAGCGGCTGTCGTTTTTTTGCGCGAGTGAAAGAAGCCGGAGTTTTATGATCTCATTTTTTGCCGATTGAAGAGAAATTTTGTCCGTAAGCGTGATGATTTTGACAAATTCTCCGTGCTGAAACAATTCTCTGACAGCGGTGAGAAGTGAAGATTCATCATCGTATTGTTTTACCAAAATATCCGCCGCATCAATGCGTTCTTTGACCGAGCCAATCAAAGTGAGAGCTTCGGCACTGCGTTTTGCAATGAGCGTACTGCCTTTTTTGCGTGCGAGAGAGAAAAGCCGAATCGCGTCCTTTTCGTTGCCTTTTTCTGCTTCCTGCAATGCAAGAAAATAGGGGGAGTCATCTCCAAATTTTTTCTGATTTGAATTGCTCCCTCCTGCACATGAAAAAACGAACAGCAAGGAAACAATCAAAAAGGCAACTTTCTTCATGCAGAATATTCTAGCGGAAATCAGAGAAAAAAAATAGTCCGATAATCGCTAGAAATTCACCGCCTTGTGAATCGCTTCGCGCACTTTTCCCGTTCCGCTGACCATGAGTGCGAAATTCTCACGCACTTTTTCATAGAGCGGGGAAGAAGCAACATTGAAGCCGAAAATCTTTTCGTTTGAAAGGAGCGTTTCGAGTTTTGGCTCAAAATCTTCTTTTGGAGAGCCGAGTTTGATTCCTTCGAGAATCATACACACTTCGCCCAAAAGCGGGTCGCTTGAAAGTTCAAAAGAATTTCCGTTGTCGTCGATTGCAAGCAGGTATCGGCACCAGAGCGCAAGCACGAGCGGAAGAATTTTGAGCGACTTCACATCGAGTGCAGGATTTGCAAGGTAGGCTTTTACCGTCTCGCCGAATCGAATCGAAAGTTTTTGGCTCGTGTCGGTTGCAATCCGTTGCGGCGTGTCGGGCATGAACGGATTTGGCAGCCGTTTTGTAATCACTTCGTCGATGAATTTCTTCGGTTCGATGATTTTTGGATCAACAACAACGGGCAAGCCTTCCTTGTAGCCTAAAATTTCGAGCATTTTTCGTAAGTCATCGTCTTTCATTTCGTCGCAAATCAGCTTGAATCCGAGCAAACAGCCGGAAAGGGCAAGCGCGGTGTGGAGCGGGTTCAAGCATGTGCAGACCTTCATTTTTTCGACTTTGTTCACGGTTTCGCGGTCGGTGAAGTACACGCCTGCCTTTTCAAGCGGCGGACGACCGTTCGGGAATGTGTCTTCAATTACAAGATATTGCGGCTCTTCGGCATTCACGAAAGTTGAACAATAGGTGCCTTTTTTTGTGACAATCAAGCCAGTGTCCTCGTAGCCGTCTTTTTTGAGAAGTTCGGCGACTTTTTCATTCGGGCGCGGCGTGATTTTGTCAATCATTGACCACGGGAACGCGACTTTGCTTTCATCGGAAAGATAGTCCACAAATTCAGCGGGAACGAATTTCTTGATTTTCCAGAATTCTGCGATTTTGAGCACTGACGAGCGCAATTTTTCGCCATTATGCGAGCAGTTATCCATTGAAACGAGCGAAATCGGCAATTTTCCCGCATTAAATCGCTCAAAAAGCAGCACGACAAGGCGGCTCAAAAACATCTGTGCTTTTGCAGGCGGATTTTTTAGGTCTTCTTCAAACGCGGTGAGCAAATTTCCGTCCGTGCCGTAGATTGCGTAGCCTTTTTCGGTAATCGTAAACGACACCATTTTGAGCGACGGATTTTTGAACGCATTCACGAGCACCGCCCAGTCGTCGGCGAACTCTGGCGAGCATTTTTCTGCCTGCATGACAGAGCCGATGATTTCTTTTGAAATTGAGCCGTCCGATTTGAGCGTGACTCCGAGCGTCAGATTGTCGTGCGGTCGGAACAATTTGTCGATGATTTCAAAATCGTGGCAGTCACCGCACACAATGCCCGTGTCCATGTCGCCCTGATTCAAAAGCCGTTGGCAGAGCGCGGCAGGGAAGATGCGGAAAATGTTCCCTGCGCCAAAATGAATCCACTCAGGGCGTTTTTTTGTGTTTTCAAGAATCGCATCGTGGTCAAATTCAAAAAAAGTGTACCCGTTCCACTTCGACTTGTCGTTTAGTTCAATTAAATTCAGTTTCATATCAGTCTCCCTAACAAATTCCATCTCAAAACTAATGTCATGCTGAACTTGTTTCAGCATCTATGCTATCTGTAGCGTTGTTTCTCAACCGCTTCCCACAAGCCGCAGATGTACGCCGCACCCAACGCACGGTCATACAAGCCGTAGCCCGGCATTGCCTTTTCGCCCCAAATCATGCGCCCGTGGTCTGGTCGGATTGGGCCTTCAAAGCCGATGTCGTAGAGAGCCTTGAGGATTTCGTACATGTCGAACGAGCCGTCGCTTGAAAGATGAGCCGCTTCCTCAAAGTCGTTTTTGCCGTCGTTGAACTGCAAGTTTCGCACATGGGCAAAGTGAATCCGTCCTTTGAGTGCGCGAATCATTGCGGGAAGGTCGTTGTCTGGGTTCGTGCCGTAACTTCCCGCGCAGAATGTGATTCCGTTGTGCGGATTGTCCGTGTTTTTGAGCATTCGCTGAATGTTCGGCAGGCTGTTTATGATTCTCGGCAAGCCGAACACGCTCCACGCAGGGTCGTCGGGATGAATTGCCATGTTGATGTCGTATTTGTCGCAGACGGGCATAATCGCATCAAGGAAATATTTGAGCCGGTCAAAGAGCATGTCGGCCGTTGTGCCTTCATACATCTTGAACAGTTCTTTGATTTTTGCCATGCGCTCAGGTTCCCAGCCCGGCATGACCGTTCCGTTCATGTCGCCCGCAATGCTTTCGAACATTTTTGCCGGGTCAATCGCATCGACCGTCTTTTGGTTGTATGCCAGCACCGTTGAGCCATCGGGGCGGACACGGGCAAGCTCCGTGCGCGTCCAGTCAAACACAGGCATGAAGTTGTAGCAGACCATGTGAATGTCGTTCTTTCCGAGATTTTCGAGCGTCTTGATGTACGCTTCAATGTCCTTGTCGCGATTGCTACTCGCGGTCTTGATTGCATCGCTCACATTCACGCTTTCAATTCCGTCAAGGGAAAGACCTGCCGCCTCAACTTCGTCTTTTAACGCCTTGATTTCAGCTTCTGTCCACACTTCGCCCGGCATTTTGTTGTAAAGCGTTGTGATAACTCCCTTCACATACGCCGTCTGACGAATCTGCTGCAAGGTAACGGTGTCATATTTTGAGCCGTACCATCTCATAGTCATTTTCATAGCAAACTTCCTTCATATTCCAAAAGTCATGCTGAACTCGACCGCTCTCGTTGTTGCGGTCGCTTAGTTTCAGCATCTTAGATTCCGAAATAAATTCGGAATGACAGTGTTTCTATTCAAAAAATTCGGGAAAACTCCGCTCCAATTCCACGATTTCCCCGTACAAGCGCGAAAGATGTGCTTTTTCGAGTTTGATGAGCCTGTCCGTGTCGTTTTCTTTGATTGCGTTGATAATCTGCTCGTGTTCTGACTCAACGAGTTTCGGAATTTCATTCGCACTGCAGCTTAAAATTCTGATTCGGTGGTCGTTGCCCGTATGCGCAATCATCGTTTCCCATACCCACTCACAATTCGCCTGCGTATACAGAAGGTGGTGAAGTTTGTCATCGAGTCTGAGAAAGTTGATTGTGTCGTTATCGAGCAGACATGCATGTTGCGCGACAAGCGTTCCCTGCATTTTCGTGACAAAAATCTCGCGTTTTGAAGAATCAGAAAGCGTTTTCATACATTCTTCAAGCACCCCAAGTTCCAAACTGATTCGCATGAATCGCTCCTGGCGCAAGATTTCCTTGTTCAAGAGCGAAACACGCGTTCCTTTCTGCGGAAAAATGTCCACAAGCCTGTCGCCCGAAAGCCGCAAGAGCGCATCACGAACAGGGGAGCGCGAAACTCCCAGCTGATCGGCAAGCGCAGTCGTGTCGAGTTCCTGACCTGGTTTGTACACGAGATTTGTAATCGAATGTCGCAATGTGTCATACACAGATACTTTCGATTCAAATTGTGCCATTTTTTACACCGCAAATCCCAAAAGTCTCGGCAAGAAGAGCGACACTTGCGGAACGAAGGTCACGAGCAAAAGACCCGCAACCATCGTAAGGTAGAACGGAATCATCGCTTTTGTCGTCTTTTCGATGCTGATTTTGCCCACGCCACAACCGACGAAGAGCGCAGAACCAACTGGCGGAGTGCACAATCCGATTGCAAGGTTGAAGATGAGCATAACGCCGAACTGAACGAGGCTCATGCCGCACACATTCTGAACGACGGGAGCCAAAATCGGCGTGACAATCAAAATGAGCGGAGCCATGTCCATAATACAGCCCAAGAACAGGAGCATGATGTTAATCAAGAGGAGCAACACGACCTTGTTGCTTGAAAGCGCGAGCAAGCCGTTCGTAATCATCGTAGGCACTTTGAGGAGCGCGAGCAAATAGCCAAAGCCGCCCGCAGCTGCAATGAGCGAGAAAACCATCGCAAGCGTTTTGACCGTGTTCATCAAAAGTCGTGGCATTTCGGAAATCTTGAGCTCTTTGTAGACGAACACTGAAATGATGAACGAATAGATACACGCGATTGCCGCAGATTCCGTTGCCGTAAAGAAGCCCGCCGTAACGCCCACCAAAATGATGACCGCCGTAAAGAGCGCGAGAATCGCATCAAAGCAGATTTTAACCGCCTGCTTGAATCCGATTGGCTCACCTTTGGGGTAGTGGCGCACAATGCTCATAACCGCGCACACGACCAAGAACAAGATACCAAGCGTTACGCCCGGAACAAGACCCGCCATAAAGAGCGCTCCGACGGAAACGCCGCCCGCCGCAACCGAATAAATAATCATGTTGTGGCTCGGTGGAATCAAAACGCCTTGACAGCTCGTTGCAACCGTAACCGCGACCGAAAATTCTCTGTCAAAGCCCGCCTTTACCATCATCGGAATTTCGATTGAGCCGAGTGAAGAAACATCAGCGACTGCACTGCCCGAAAGATGACCGAAGAACATTGAGCCAAGAACGTTCACATACGAAAAACCGCCGCGGAATCGACCGACGACCGCATTCGCCGCCTGCAAGAGACGGTCTGAAATGCCGCCAGCGCCCATAATCTCGCCCGACAGAATGAAGAACGGAATCGCCATCAAACTGAAACTGTTGATGCTCTTTCCCATTTGCTGAATGAACGCCATAAGCGGAATGTGGCAATACACGAGCGTAATGCACGAAGAAACCGCAAGCGCGAACGTGACGGGCATTTTACACAAAATGAAAATAACGAAAGAACCCAGCAGAAGCCAGATTGCAATAGTTGGATCAAACATTCTCGCCTCCTTCTGGCTGTGCAGATTCTGTTGCAGCCTCTTTTTTGCTTGCGCGCATTTCTTCAACAATCTGCTGGTCGGTTTTGTCGCTGCCTGACTCACCTTCAATCGCAAGATGACGGTATTTTTTTGCCTCAAACAAATCAAGGAGCGCAAAATAGATGATGAAGATTCCGCCGACTGGCATCATGCAGTACGCCGTGCCCGCAGGCCATTGTGTTGCAGGGAGCGTGCTGTTCATCGTCATGGAAGCAAGTTTGATTCCGTACACGACGAGAATATAGCCGAAGAAAATCGTTGCGAGCGTGTTGATTTTTGCGATAACGACCTGAACGACTTTGGGGAACATGTTGAAAAAGAGCGAGATTGAGATGTGCAAGCCCTTTTCAACGCCAATCGCCATCGCAATGAACGCCGTCCACACCATAAGAAGGAGCGCGACTTCTTCCGACCACATAATAGAGTGGTGAAGCACGAGGCGGGCGAACACTTCGCAGCTGACGATAATGACGATTACCAAAATGACGAGCTTTGCAAATTCAAGCAGGATTCGGTAAATGCAATCAAAAACAAAGGTAAATGCAGAGAAGACTTTTTGAATCACGTTGTATTCCGGCTTGCAAATTTCAGCCGGCGCAGACGCAAAAAAGCCTTTTATCTTTTCGATAAGATTCATTGTGTGTACCGTAGGGATTAGAATACAACTGATATACTAAAATATCAGTGATTTTCGTCTAAAAATGCCCCGCACGGATGCGGGGTTTATGCAAAGAGAGAATTTTCAGAATGAAAATTCTCGTGCGAATCCGAAAATCCATGGATGGATTTTCGGTTCGGGTTATTTCGACTGAATAGCCTTAATAATGTCCTCGTAGCCAGCACCGAACTGAGAATAGAGCGGAGCCATTGCTGCCTGGAACTTCTCTTTTTCGCCTGGTTCAAGCTCTGTGATGACAGAACCTGCTTCCTTGACTTTTGCTTCTGAAGCACCTTCTTTTGCAGCCCACAATTCTCGTTCAACTTTTGCTGATTCAAGAGCGCACTCTTTGATGATTGCCTGATCTTCTGGAGAGATTTTGTCCCATGTGATTTTTGAAACCATCTGCATTTCTGGAACGCGTGTGTGCTCATCGAGAACATAGTATTTTGCGACTTCGTAGTGAGAAACTGAATCGTATGAAGGCCAGTTGTTTTCTGCACCGTCGATAACACCAGTCTGGAGCCCAGAGTAGACTTCGCCGTATGCCATTGGAGTTGCGCTTGCACCGAGAGCTGCAACCATGCCCATCATAAGCTGAGATTCCTGAACGCGAATCTTCAAGCCTTTCAAATCATCGAGTTTTGTAACTGGCTTTTTGCTGTTGTAGAAGTTTCGAGCACCGGCATCAAACCAAGAAAGACCGATGAGGCCTGCCTTTTCGACACCTTTCAAGAAGTTTTCGCCAATGTCGCCTTCGAGAACACGCCACATCTGAGCAGCATCTTTGTACAAGTACGGCAACTGAAGAACATTCAAAGATTTGTCGAATTCTGCAAGTGGTGAAATTGAAACGCGCGTAAAATCGATTGCGCCGAACTGAAGCTGCTCAATGACCGCCTTTTCGTCACCGAGCTGACCGCCGTGATAGACATCGATGTGGATGCGTCCGTCTGTTTTTTGCTCAACAAGCTCTGCGAATTTGTAAGCAGCCTGAGTTGTCGGATAGTCCTGAGCCTGATTTTCTGCGTAACGAAGAACCATCTGTTTTGCATCAGCTTTTGGAGCATCGCCCCCCGCTTTGTTGTCTTTCTTACATCCTGTAAGAGCCATGCCAGCAGCAAGAATTGCACATGTTGCAACGACCAATGTTTTTTTCATTTTTAATATCCTCCAAATAAAATATGAAAAAATTGTTATTTTAATAGTAAACCTAAAATCTGCATTAGTCAAATTTTAAATCTAATATACTAATATTTTAGTTCAGCAGGGTGTATTTGTCAAATTTAATTTTTAAAATTCATAAAAAAAAGGGAGCAAGCAAAAGCCTGTTCCCTTTGTGCAAAAAGAGTAATGAAAAATCTTAGTTAGATGCAACCTGATCTGGATGCTGAATGTGTGCGGCACCGAGAATTGAGCCAACGACAGCGGCAATCAAACCGATAACGACAAGGTAGCCTCCAACGGTTGAATATCCGAAAAATGGAGTGACTTCTGCCGTGTAGTATCCAGCATATGCACCGAATTCATCACTGAGCGCAGGAGCGATTCCCACGATTGAAGCCAAGCCAAATGCAAGTGCAATCAAAGTAGCAATGATGTCGCCGATGATTGTTTTTGTGATGAAGAAAAGAGCGATTCCTGCAATTGTGCAAAGCCAGACTGCAACGATGAATGTTGCGTTGTAAGCAACTGGTGAGCGGTTGAAATATGCAGCGGCACCAAAAATATTTTTGTAGTAGATTTTTGTTGGAACTTCGTCATCACCGAATCCCAAATCATCGTCTTCTTCTGAGGCATTGAGGACATCGAAAACTTCATCGTCTTCGGCGACGGCTTCTTCTGAAGATTCCAAATCTTCTGAAAGCTCAGTGTTTTCTGCAAGTTCTGCGTCTTCAGATGTAGCAACAAGTTCCTCTGACTCGGCCGGTGAAACTTCTTCGGTTGTTTCTTCGATAGCAACTTCATCAGCTGAAGGAAGTTCATCTCTTACATACACAGTGGGGATGATGAATCCGATGAAAGCAAGAACCATGCCCGCAAGAAAGATAACTCGGTCAATCGAGCGTTCTTTTTTTAATTTGTCCAAATATTGCATTTGATACTCCTCTTTTATAAACAATACTATTTCTATTATACACTATTTCAGCCATTTATCAAGAAAAGATTTTGTATTATAATGACTTTTATGAGTACAATTTACGAAAAAGCACTTGAAAAACATGAAAATTGGCAGGGCAAAATCTCTACAGAACTCAAAATGCCCCTTGAAACACGCGATGATTTGTCAGTAGCGTATACGCCGGGCGTTGCTGAGCCATGCCGGCAGATTCATAAAAATCCCGATGATGTGTACAAATACACCTGGAAGGGAAACACGATTGCCGTTGTTTCTGACGGAACGGCAGTTCTTGGTTTGGGCGACATTGGACCTGCGGCGGGCTTACCCGTTATGGAAGGAAAATGCGTTCTGTTCAAAAAATTTGCAGGAGTGGATGCTGTTCCCCTGTGCATTGACACTAAAGACCCGCAAAAAATTATCGACTTCTGCAAGCAGATTGCGCCTACTTTTGGCGGCATCAATTTGGAAGATATTTCCGCACCGCGCTGTGTTGAAATTGAACGCACGCTGATTAAAGAACTCGACATTCCTGTGTTCCACGATGACCAACACGGAACGGCGATTGTCGTAACGGCGGCGATTATGAACGCGCTCAAAGTGGCGGGCAAAAAGGCGGAGGATTGCACGCTCGTCGTTTCGGGAACGGGCGCGGCGGGGTCTTCAATTATCCGCATGCTTCACAAATTCGGCATCGGAAAAATCTACGGATTTAACATCAACGGCATCGTCATAAAAGAAGATTACGACAAATACGACTTTTTGACCAAAGAGCTTACCGAAATTACCAACCCCGACAACAAGCGCATGACACTCAAAGAAGCGATGGTTGGCGCGGATATTTTCGTCGGAGTTTCAGCCCCAAATCTCGTGTCAGAAGAAATGGTTAAATCAATGGCACCAAAATCAATCGTGTTCGCCATGGCAAACCCAGAGCCAGAAATCACCTACGAAAAAGCAAAGGCGGCGGGCGCGTACATCATCGGCACAGGGCGCAGCGACTACCCCAACCAAATCAACAACATCCTTGCGTTCCCGGGGCTGTTCCGTGGTGCGCTTGATTGCCGTGCGAGCAAAATCACTGAGGAAATGAAAATCGCCGCGAGCCGTGGACTTGCTTCACTCGTAAGCGATGCAGAACTTTCCCCCGATATGATTATCCCCGGCGCATTCGACCCGCGTGTGGCAAAAACCGTGGCAAAAGCCGTCGCTGACGAAGCGAGAAAGGCGGGGCTTGCACGGGCATAAATGCAAAAAAAGGCTGCACTTTTAAATGCAGCCCGATTTTTATATTATTTTTCTATTGTAATGCTCTGGTCAGCCGTAAAACTTTTGTCCGGTTCGAGGGAAATCAAGCCTGACTTTTCTTCCCACTCGTGCTCGGTGTTCTCGGCATCGGCAGTGCCGTACCAGGGTTCAATGCAGTTGAAGCCGTTTCCGTCGATTCCAGCCGCGCCGTTGCCACCCTGCCAGACCATCAAGTACGGATAGCCCGCGCAGTTCACTTTGACGAGAGAGCCGTCTTTTTTGTTGCGTAAGCCCACCCAGTTTGACTTGAACGCCGTAAAAAAGTGACCGTTTCCGAATCCTTGAGCGTTAATCGGGATAATGCCCGCTTGTGCTTCGCCGTAGACGCGAGTACATGGGGCAGTTCCTTCTTCGTCAACGGCGAGTTGTGCCGCTTCGTTGAGCAAAACCGTTGTGAGCGGTTCTCGTCGCTCGAATTCATACTGATAATCTGAATTCGTTGTGCCTTTTGGATCGGTGTTGCGCGGACAGCAGAACGCCGTGTGGCTTCCGAGAGAGAAGAGCATGGTCGTGCTGTCAGTGTTGGTGACGGTCGTGGTGAAAACTAAGCCGTTTTCCTTTAATTCATAATGCGTTTTGAGACTGAATTTCCACGGGAATTTGTCGGCAGTCTCGGTATTTTCGGTAAGCTCAAAAGTTGCCGCAGTTTCGCTTTGCTCGATGATTTTGTGCTCCATGTCGCGGCTCATGCCGTTGTTCACGAGATGATATTCTTTTTCGCCGTAGGTGTAGAATCCGTCTTTAATGCGACCGACATGCGGGAACAAAACAGGTGCGTGGAATTTCCAGACTTCCTCTGGGCCTTCAAACACATATTTTGTGCCGTCTTTTACGCTTCGGAAGGAATTGATTTCCGCTCCGTGCGTGTCTAAAACTACTTCGTAGTTGCTGTTTTTGAGTGTGATTTTCATAGAATCAGTCTACCACAATGCAAATTTTCTTTCTATATTTTACTTTTCCAAAACCTTGTGCTATACTAGGTTATTCTGTTTTAAAATTGCGAGGTGTTTATGATTGTTTCTACGCGTGGACGATATGCACTCAGAGTCCTCATTGATTTGGCTGAACATTCGGAAGATGAGCGGATTCCTTTAAAAGATATTGCGGAACGCCAGCAAATTTCACAGAAATACATCGAGTCGATTATGACCATGCTTTCAAAAAATCACTTCGTGGACGGTGTTCACGGAAAGGGCGGTGGCTACAAGCTTAACCGCGCTCCCGAAGACTACAAAGTGGGTGATATTCTGCGTCTTACCGAAGGAACGCTTGCCCCAGTGGCATGTCTTGAAAAGGGAGCAGAGCCGTGTCTTAAAAAGGACGCGTGCCGTACGATTGTCATGTGGACAAAACTCGATGAATTGATTGAGAATTACCTTGATTCAGTGTCGGTCGCAGATTTGATGAAGAAATGAATTCCTCACAGAGCTACAGAGTGCACAGAGTGAAGTTCCTCTGTGGTCTCTGTGCCCTCTGTGAGAAATTTATAATTGAACAGACAGAACGCTTTCACTATAATAATATAACTTTCTAATTCATAAGGAAAACAAAATGGCAGGAAAAGATTTGTGCCCGTGTGGCTCTGGTAAAAAATATGGCGAGTGCTGTGAGCCAATCATCAAAGGAACGGTAAAAGCTCCCACGGCGGAAGCTCTCATGCGAGCGCGTTATTCTTCTTACGAAAAACAGGAAATTGACTTTATCATCAATTCATGCGAAGAAGGCGAAAAAATTGCCGAAATCGACCGCAAGGCAACCGAAGATTGGGCAAAAAACTCAACATGGCATGGTCTCAAAATCTTGCGCACCGAAAAGGGCTCTGAAAACGACGAAGAAGGCGTTGTCGAATTTGAAGCAACTTACACCGACAAAGGCGGCTTGCGCGACATTCACCACGAAGTCGGCTACTTCAAAAAAATCAACGGCGAATGGCTCTACTCAGTCGGAAGCGTAAAACCGATGACGGTCGTTCGTGAGGGCGCAAAAATCGGGCGAAACGACCCGTGCCCGTGCGGAAGCGGCAAAAAATACAAGAAGTGCTGCGGTAGATAGATTCCGAAGCAAAGTGACCGCGATAACGAAAGCGGTCAAGTTCGGAATGACAGTTTTCGTCATGCTGAACTCGTTTCAGCATCTCAAGAATGACAAAATTATGAAACAAACGATAACTGGCTTTCATGCCATTGAAGAGAAAGTCCGTGCCGCCTGTGAAAGCGGAAACATTGACGGGCTTTCTCTTTCTTATTCTAAAATCGGTCCTCGCGTAAAGAAAATCCTTGAAGTGGCTCGCACGGCGGGAATTCCGTGCAGTCAGGTCGATTCAAAAGTGCTTGATTCGCTCGTGCAGAATCTTCCCGAAGTGGCGCGTGACCATCGTGGAATCGTGCTTTGTAACGAAAATGCCAAAGAATCAAACCAAAGCGAAGTAAATTTCGACACTTGGATTGCCCAGGCAAAACTTTCTGACGAGAACAAAACAGTCTTAATTCTCGATGAAATCACCGACCCGCACAATGTGGGCGCAATCTTGCGTTCGTGCGACCAGTTTGGCGTGAATCTTGCCGTTATGCCTCAGCGAAACAGCGTGGGCAATGTGAGCGAAAACGAAATTATCGCGCGTGCTTCTGCGGGGGCGAGCAGCTTTGTTCCCCATTCCGTCGTAAAGAATTTGAACCGCGCCGTGCAGAAAATCAAAGAAGCGGGCTTTTGGGTTTATGGCGCGGACGCGGGCGGCGAATCAGTGCAGAATCTCACTTTCCCCGCAAAAACGGCAATCATCATGGGAAGCGAGGGGAGCGGAATCAGCCGATTGCTTGAAGAGCAGTGCGATTCGATTGTCTCAATCCCCACCTGTGGCAAAATCGACAGCCTGAATGTGAGCGTAGCAACAGGCGTGCTTTTATACGAGCGATATAGGCAAAGTTTGAGTTAAATTTTGACGCGGATTAACGCAGATAAACGCGGATTTTTATCTGTGTCCATCCGCGTGCATCCGCGTCTCATTTTGTTTGAGGGGTATTAAAAGTGTTTTCTCTAACTTATTTTTTCACGGTGTTGTTCACTTTCTTCGTGGCGGAGATGGGCGACAAAACACAGCTCATGCTGTTTGCGCTCACTTCAAAATACAAAATCCGTAGCATTGTGCTTGGAACGGCGGTTGCCATCTGCGTGCTGAACGCGCTTTCCGTGTGCGCGGGCGGGCTTTTAAACGCATTTTTAAGCGCGCATTTGTGGATTGTCAAACTGATTGCGTGCGTGGCGTTCTTTTATTTTTCGGTCACTTCGCTCATAAAGTCGGACGATGAAGAAGAAGGCGGTGAATCAAAAATCACATTTGCTTCGCTTGCGGTTTTTTGCATTTTCTTCATCGCGGAACTGGGCGACAAAACACAGCTTTCGGCAATCACTTTCGGGGCAACGAACGGACTGAACGCGAATCTTCTCTGGATTTGGCTCGCGGCTTCTGTTGGATTCTTTGCAGCTGACATCATCGGCTTGGTGCTTGCATTCGTTCTTCACGGAAAAACGCCTGATTCATTCTTTAAGCTCCTTTCATTCCTTGTGTTCGCCGTGTTCGGATTCGTGAACTTGCACACGGTTCTTTCAGAGCTTCAATTAAATTCATATATGATTCCGATTTTTTCGGCAGTTTTTGTGCTTTTTGTTGCGACTTGTGTTATAATAGTCTTAAGAAATCGAAAATCACGGTAGGTAAACGCTATGTTTCATGTAACAACGAATAAAACCGAAGAATCTTGGGCACGCTCTGACATTAAAAAAGCAAAGCCAAGTGAAAATTCAGACGAAATCTTAGAGCGAATCAATAAACTGAGCACGGAAGGCATGTCCTACGAGACCGCAGTTGATTTCTTTACGATGCAGCTTGGCACATGGCGGCGTTTCTATAAAGAAGACGATAAAGTAGAGGTTGACGAAGCGTATACTGCTGATAACAGACGGGTCACACAAGTCAAAAGTCTTAATATCGTCTATTATGTTCGAGAAATGCCCGAAAATAAAATCAAAATTACGAGCGGATTTTACGATACCATCAAAACTTCATGCAAAAAACTTTTTGAAGATGAATCAAACGGCATAGAACTGCTGGAAGGGGCAAAGTCATAATATGAACGTACTTTTTGGTTTATCTGCATCGAGTGGAATTGGAGTTGGTCGGGCGTTTGTTATCCCCGAATCAGAAAAAATCGTCATTTCCTCAAAAAAAATCAAGCCAGAAGATAAGCCAAAGCAGCTTGAGCGGTTCGACCGATCTCTTGCAAAAGTTACGGGGCAGATTGCCAGCCAGCTTGATTCTGTCAAAGGCGATAAAGTTCAGTCAGAAATTTTTGAGACATACTTCCTCATGCTCAATGACCCTGAATTTTTGGGCGATGTGCGTAAGACCTTTGAAGCATCACAATACTCTATAGAGTATATTTTGAATCAAAAAACTGAAGATTATGCGAATCGTCTGCGTTCAAGTGGAAATGCTTATCTTGCCGAACGAGCCGAAGACATTTGTGATATTTTTGGCCGCGTTTTGAACGATTTGCTTGATTTTCATCCGTTTAATATCGAAAATGTGCCTGACGATGCCGTTATTATCGCAAAATCAATGAATCCGAGCGATACGGTCATTCTTTCCAAGCGGCGGATTGCAGGAATTGCCCTTACTGATGGTGGTGTTTCTTCTCATGTTGGTATTCTGGCACGAAATTATGGAATTCCTGCTGTCTTTGACATCGAAAATATTCTTGAAGAAATAAAAAATGATTCTGTAGTTGTGATTGATGGCAATTCGGGCGAAGTGATTGAATCTCCCGATGAGGCAACACTTGCTGACTATCAGAAAAAAATTGACATCGCAAAAGCTCATGCAGAAAAGCTCAAAGTGTTCCGCGATAAGCCGGCGCTGTCATATGATGGCGAAAAATTTGAGCTTATGGCAAATATCGGCACGGTAGAAGAAGCACGGGTCGCTATGGAAGAAGGTGCGGACGGAATCGGTCTGTTCCGTACGGAATTTCTTTTTATGAGCGAGGCAAACGCAAACAGTTCAAGTATGGGTGTCGCGCATTCAAAAGTTGCTGCCTTTAGCGAAGAAAATCAATTCAATGCGTATAAACGGGTGCTCGAAACGATGAGGGGAAAGCCCGTGACTATCCGCACATTGGATGCTGGTGGCGATAAAATTATTTCCTCTCTTGATGTCTCTCATTCTACAAGCGAAGAAAAAAATCCGCTGATGGGCTTGCGCGCAATTCGTCTTACTCTGGCAAATCCGCAAATCTTACGCACTCAGCTCCGTGCTTTGTATCGGGCAAGCGTCTATGGCAATCTCAAAATTATGATTCCGTTGATTACGAGCGTGGAGCAGGTTGAAGAAGTGCTTTCGTTGGCTCAGAAAGTGCGAGATGAGCTTAAATCCGAAAATATTCCGTTCAAAGCGGATATTCCTATCGGCATTATGATTGAAACGGCTGCGGCGGCAATGATTTCTGATTGCCTTGCAAAAGTTTCAGACTTTTTTTCAATCGGTACGAACGATCTTACTCAGTATACGCTTGGCGTTGATCGCGAAAATGCGTTGGTAGCTCCGCTGTATGATGAATTTCATTTGGCGGTACTTCGGCTTCTTCACAAAACAATTAAAGTTGCAGAATCGTCGGGAATTCCCGTTTCGGTGTGTGGTGAAATGGCAAGCCGTGCAGAAAGCGTAATGGTCTTGGCTGGAATGGGCGTCCGCACACTCAGTATGAGCCCCAAACTTATTACAAGCGTAAAGGAACTTCTTTCAAAACTGAGCATAGAAGAGCTCAAAGCGATTTCTTCAAAACGGCTGAACAGTTTGTAATTCTTTCGTTTGTTTCAGCTGCAATTTTCTTTCGGTTGATTTCTTCTTATATAAAAGATAAAATAGAACTCTACACATAAGAGGATTTTCAATGGAAACAGCAAATACAGTATTCACGCCAACAGTCACACCAATTCGGATTGGTATTGATGTCGGTTCAACCACGGTTAAGGTCGTGTGTCTCGACGAGAACGACAAAATGATTTATGGCGACTACCAGCGGCACCGTGCGGACATCCGCAACACGATTATCACGGTCGTCACTCAAGCGTTGGGCGAGGTCGAAAAGGTTGCGAAACTCGGCGACAAGCATACTGTTTCCGTAAAAGTCACGGGGTCGGGCGGATTGTCTGTGTCTCAGTGGCTCAATATTCCTTTCATTCAGGAAGTCGTGGCGGCTACAACCGCGGTCAAAAAGCTCATTCCGCAGACTGATGTTGTGATTGAGCTTGGCGGTGAGGACGCAAAAATCACTTATTTTACGGGCGGCGTTGAGCAGCGCATGAACGGCACTTGTGCGGGCGGCACGGGCGCGTTCATTGACCAGATGGCGGCTCTGCTCGAAACTGACGCTCCCGGCTTGAACAAACTTGCGGCGGGCTGCAAGCAGATTTACCCGATTGCGGCTCGGTGCGGCGTTTTTGCAAAGACTGATGTTCAGCCGCTCATCAACGAGGGCGCACGCCGTGAGGACATCGCGGCTTCTATTTTCCAGGCGGTCGTAAACCAGACGATTTCGGGGCTTGCGTGCGGTAAGCCGATTAAGGGGCATGTCGCGTTCTTGGGCGGCCCGCTCCACTTCCTTGACCAACTCCGCGTTCGCTTCATTGAAACGCTCAAACTCAAAGATGATGAAATTATCGTGCCTGATGACAGCCAGCTTTTCGTGGCGGCAGGCTCGGCGTATTCTGCGGAAAAGGTGTGCAATCCGCTTTCTTCTTCCATGCCAAAAAAATTCCCCACAATTGCAGAATTCCGTGACTCGCTCAAAAATCTTGAGGGCGCGGAACTCAACGAAGTCCAGCGGCTCGACCCGCTTTTCGTTGACGAGGAAGATTTGGCAAAATTCCGCGCTCGTCACGGCGAGGACAAGGCAAAACGCGGCGATTTGAATGCCGAGCATGGTCCGCTTTTCTTAGGGCTTGACGCGGGTTCAACCACCACAAAAGCCGTTCTCGTAAACAAAAAAGGCGAAATCTTGTGGGATTTCTACGATGTGAATGCGGGAAATCCTGTCGATTTGGCGGTGCGCGTTCTCAAAGACTTGTACAAAATTCTTCCGAAAGACTGCTACATTGCCCGTGCGGTTTCAACAGGCTACGGCGAGGCTCTCTTCCAAGCGGCTTTGGGAGTTGATGCGGGTGAAGTTGAGACAATCACGCATTACCGCGCCGCTGAATTCTTTGTTCCGGGCGTTGAATTCTTGCTCGACATCGGCGGTCAGGACATGAAGTGCTTGCGCATGAAAGACGGGGCAATCACTTCGATTCAGTTGAATGAAGCATGTTCTGCGGGTTGCGGCTCATTCTTGGCAAACTTCGCGAATTCTATGAATCTCGACATCAAGGAATTCTCAAAACGCGCTCTGCTTGCAAAAAAACCGGTCGATTTGGGTTCTCGCTGTACGGTCTTCATGAACTCTCGCGTAAAACAGGCGCAAAAAGAGGGCGCAACGATTGACGACATTTCGGCAGGTCTTTCTTATTCAGTAATCAAAAACGCACTTTTCAAAGTAATCAAACTTCGCCGCGCCTCAGAAATCGGCACAAAAGTCGTGGTTCAGGGCGGCACTTTCTATAACGATGCGGTTCTCCGTGCATTCGAAAAAATCGCGGGTGTGAATGTGTTCCGTCCCGATGTCGCGGGTCTTATGGGCGCATACGGCTCGGCTCTCATCGCCTACGACCAGTGGTGCGACCTCACTGCTCCCAAACCGGGACAGGAAAAAGGCTGGGTTCCGCCGAAAATCGTCTCGAACATCGCCACGCTCGAACAGCTGGAGCAATTCAAAGTCGATTTGGAACTCACGCGCTGCGGCGGCTGTCAGAACAACTGTCTTCTTACTATTAACACATTCACGACGGGCGGCAAAAAACGACAGTTCATCACGGGAAACCGCTGCGAAAAGGGTTTGGAACGACATCAGCTCAAAGACGAAAACGCAGAAACGGTCGATGGCTCAAACAAGGAGAACACGGGCGTTGAATCTACGGGCTACGAGCTTCCGAATCTCTTCGACTGGAAGTATAAGCGGCTCTTCAATCACTATGTGCCGCTCCGCCCCGAAGACGCACCGATGGGATCTGTGGGAATTCCTCGCGTTCTCAACATGTACGAAAATTATCCGCTGTGGTTCACGGTGTTCACAAAACTCGGCTTCCAAGTCAAAACTTCACCGCGTTCAAGCCGAATGATTTACGAGCGCGGAATTGACTCGATTCCGTCTGAGTCGGTCTGCTACCCTGCGAAGATTTCTCACGGTCACATGGAATCGCTTCTCAAAATGGGCTGCAAATTCATCTTCTATCCGTGCGTTCCGTATGAAAAACTTGAAGACAAAGGCGCGGGCAATCACTACAACTGCCCTGTCGTCACGAGCTACCCAGAGGTTTTGAAGCACAATCTTGACTCAATCAACGAGGCGAAAGATTTGCTTTTTATGAATCCGTTCCTGCCGATTTACGATTTGCCACGACTTCGAGAGCGGCTTTACGAGGAGCTTCACAAGCACTTCCCAAGTCTCACCAAAGAGCAGGTTTTTGCCGCCGTTGACGAGGGCTGGAAGGAGCAGGAACAATTCAAGATTGACACGCAGAAAGCCGCAGAAGAGGCGTTGGAGCAGCTCGTTGTCACGGGCGGAAACGGCATTGTGCTTGCAGGTCGCCCCTATCACCTTGACCCCGAAATCAACCACGGAATTCCAGAGATGATTCACGGACTGGGGCTTGCGGTGTTTACCGAAGATTCTGTCGCTCACCTCGGCTCAATCGAGCGACCTTTGCGCATTATTGACCAGTGGACTTATCATAACCGACTCTACCGCGCGGCGAATTTCGTGGCGGGAATGCCGAATCTCGAACTCGTTCAGCTTACTTCGTTTGGCTGCGGCTTGGATGCCGTAACTGCCGACCAAGTTGATGAAATCATGAAATCAAAAAGCCGAATGTACACGCTCATTAAGATTGACGAAGGAAGCAACTTGGGCGCGGTCAGAATCCGAATCCGCTCGCTCATTGCGGCGGTCAAGGCTCGCCAGCGAAACCGAAAGCATTTGCCCACGAAGAGCGCGGCTTATCAGCGCGTGATTTTCACCGAAGAAATGAAGCACGAATACACGATTCTCTGCCCGCAGATGTCGCCGATTCACTTCCGCTTGCTGCAAAAGGCTTTCCAATATTCGGGCTTCAATTTCGTCGTTCTCGACTCGGTTGACCCGAAAGCGGTTGACGCGGGCTTGAAATTCGTAAACAACGATGCCTGCTATCCGTCAATTTTGGTCACGGGGCAGCTCATCGAGGCTTTGGAAAGCGGAAAATACGACATCAACAAAACGGCGGTCATCATCTCTCAGACTGGCGGCGGCTGCCGAGCGACGAACTACATCGGCTTTATCCGCAGAGCCTTGAACGACGCGGGCTGGAGCCATGTTCCCGTCATTTCGCTCAACGCGCTCGGCATGGAAAAGAATCCGGGCTTCACCTTTACGCCGGGCATGGTGCACAAGGCAATGATGGCGGCGTTCTTGGGCGACCTTTTCATGCGCGTGCTCTACCGCGTGCGACCATACGAAGCCGAGCCAGGAAGCGCAAACCGCCTCTACGAAAAATGGAACGCAAAAGCCGAAGAAATGCTCAAATCAAACTCGATTTTCAAGTACCGCAGACTGATTCGCGGAATTGTGCGTGACTTCGACCGACTGCCGATTCTTCCGATTAAAAAGCCGCGAGTCGGTGTTGTCGGTGAAATCTTGGTAAAATTCCACCCGACCGCAAACAACGACATGGTGAATGTGATTGAAAAAGAGGGCGCGGAATGCGTCATGCCAGACTTGATGGACTTCCTCTTCTACACATTCAGTGACGGCGTTTTCCGCACAAGAGAACTTGCCTTCCCGAAATCAGAAGAGCGAAACGCAAAGATTTTCGTCTGGGCTTTGGAATTGTACCGCAACTACATGAAAAAATGCCTGCG
>JAFUDX010000019.1 GCA_017464425.1 Treponema sp. | reverse complement strand
GGAAACATCGCTTGCCGACCTCTACAGCGTGGAGCTGAAAGTATGGCTCTCAAACCGCTTCACCAAGAATTTTACGGAAAGCATCACCGCAGAGCCGGCTATCGTCTATTCAGACCTGTACAAGTATCTGGTCAAGAATACAATAGGCTCTCATGTGCGCCTGTTCAACGGCTCATATTTCGGAAACCTGTACACGCTCAGCCCCGAAGAACTTATCGCATACACAAAATAACTATCCGGCGAAATGGGAAAGCAGGTTGACCAGTTCACGGTGTAGATTGCTAAAAAAACGGCATAAGACGGCAGAAATGCCGTCTTTTTAGTCTTTTTGACAAATTCCACTTTATAAAATAGAATTAAAAGACATGAGCGACACGATTAGAACAATCAGCACGATAATACTTTTTGCCTTAGCCTTTTTTTGCTTTCAGGCAGGGATTTTTTTGTTTTCCGGCCACAAATTCAAGAACAACAGTCGCCGTACGCTGATTCTGATACAGTTCATCACAGGAATTCTGCTTGTCTTTGACGCTTTAGCTTACATTTTCCGTGGAAATACAAGTCAAACCGGCTTCTATATGGTCCGGATGAGCAATTTTGTCGTCTTTTTCCTTAACTGCGCCCTGCCTTTTTTCATCTGCTTTTACTGCGTTGAATTCATCAAGTCTGATTTTTTGGAATTCAAAATTTTAAAAAATCTTCGCCTGTCTGTAAAAAACGGAGTTCCGCCCCATCTTTTTGTCGTTTTCTACATCTGTCTTGCGGGTGTTAGCCTTGTTTTAATCAGTCAGTTCACAAATCTCTATTATTATTTTGACGAAAGCAATTTTTACCACAGGAATTCCCTCTATCCACTGAGCGTTGTTCTCGGTTTTTCGCCAGGACTGGTTACATTGGCGATGCTGCTCCAATACAGAAAATCATTGCAAAAAAATGTCTTTATTTCGCTTCTTGTTTACTCCGCTTTTCCTTTTATCGGAATAATTCTTGCTCTGTTCATTTACGGTTTCTCATGGATAAACATTGGCTACGGCGTAGGTGCTCTGCATCTTTTTTATTCCTCACTAAAACTTTTGGAACTGGAATTCTATTCGGAAAAAAAAGACGGCTCGCTTTTAAGCCCTGACTACAAACAGGCTCTGATGATTCCTGAGATGAAAAAGCGGATTTCCAAAAGCCATTTATGGCAGGTCATCTGCGCTCTTTCGGGCGGTTTGCTTTTAGTTCTTGTCATTGTTTCGATTACAGGAATCAATATCCCCAAAAAAACATTGATTATGGAAAAGCCTGATTTTGAAAACGACAAGTCAAAGCCCGTCTGCATGACTTTCTCACGAAACGCTGAAAAGGTGTGGAACGATAACGGTGACTTGACGAGAATCGGCGCGCAGTATGACGGCGTGATTTATAACAACATGAGGGCAACAATCATCACTGACTGGAGCGTTACGATAGATGTTTCCGAGGACTGTGCGATAGACCCGGGACCTTGGAACGGAACTTTTTCGATTGTGCAAATCGGGACTGTGCCAACTCCGCAATCTGTAATGAGTGTCAAAAAGCCCCATGACGAGGACAAAGAAAACATTCACGGCGCAGATTTCTATCAGGTCACTCCGCTAAAAACGCTCGGCTTTGGTTGCATAATGTACTCGCCCGCATCGTTTTCTCCCGCAGAATCAAAAATCGTCTTTTCGTATGAAAGTTTGCTTAAGCCGTTGTCATACATTGTTTTTGATGTCGCATTGGTCTTGCTTTCGATTCTTTTTATCGTCTCTCTTACCGTTTCTTTTACTGAAAGAAAGATTATCCGCATTGAGGAAGAGAACAGAAAACTCGAAGACACCGTAAGGGAACGCACGAAAGAACTTCGTGAAGAAAAGAACCGTTCGGAAAGCCTTCTCTTGAACATTCTGCCCGAAGAAATAGCAAAAGAACTCACCGCACATCCCGACCGCACGATAGCGAAATCCTACCCGAACGCAACCGTGCTTTTCACCGACATCGTGGGCTTCACCAAGATGAGCGGAAATATGACGGCGGAGAATGTGGTCGCCATGCTGAACCTGATGATTTCGCGCTTTGACGAGCGGGCTAAGAAAATGGGAATCGAGAAAATCAAGACAATCGGCGACGCGTACATGGCGGCGGTCGGCTTGACAGAAGTGGCGGACACAACGGGGGCTGCAAAGATGATAGAGTTCGCGAAAGGATTGATTTCTGATGTCGATGCGTTCAACGCGCTCTACCACACGAACATTAAAATCAGGCTCGGAATCAACACAGGAGAGCTTGTTGCGGGCGTCATCGGAAAAAGCAAGTTCATCTACGACATCTGGGGCGACACCGTGAATGTGGCGAGCCGCATGGAAAGCACGGGCGAGCCGATGAGAATCCATGTGAGCGAAAGCACCCACGCGCAGACCGCAAGGCACTTTGCCTACGGCGAGGGGATTGAACTGGAAGTGAAGGGCAAAGGTCAGATGAAGACATATTATTTGTAGAAATTGGTATGGTTTTGTACAAAATTGCATAAAAACGCAATCTTTTCAGCAATTTTGCTAAATTTGTTAAAAAATTTCTTTAATTAACATTGAAACCAAATAAAAATGCGTTATGCTTCTATTTGGTTTGATTATGAAACAACTTTTTTTAACGGCCGCTCTTTTTGTTTTCGCCGTCGGCCTTGCTTTTACGCAGGAACAAAATCAGGCACAGAGCTCCTGGAAAAGTCAGCAGAAAAACATCTCTTATGGTTTTGAGCTTTCCACAGGTTTTGAATCAGCCTTTACCAGTGAGTATGTTTATTACAAAGAAAGCGGCGATGTTATGAGCCGGCTTGACTGGAACGCTCCTTTTTCTCCAAAAATTGCTTTGGGCGGCAATTTGAATGTATTTCATGCGGTGCTTGGAGCAGATTTTGAGATTGCAGTTCCTATTAGAGCGGGCTCCATGGAAGACTGGGATTATTTAAAAGATGATCATAGCCGTGCCACAAACTACAGCACAAGCGACCTCATCGTCAACAAAAATTATGAATTTGAAATAAAAGGCGGCTATGAATTTTTGATTTCCAATTTCAGAATTCTTCCCGAAGCAGGTTTTAAATACAAAAATCAAAAAATGGAAGCAAGCGGTGGTTATCTTCAGTACGGCTCCCTTGATTCTTCTGAGGGCGGATACTGGTCTTCCAGTCTTAAAAAATACGATTTGACCGGAACTGTCATTACTTACGAGCAGCAGTTTTTCATGCCTTTTGTTTTATTGAACCTTGAGTACAAATTTTTAAATGATTTGACTGGAAAAATCTTTTTCCGTTATTATCCGTCAATCCGCTGTGATGCAATCGATATGCACAACGAAAGAATGACTCAATTCAACGATTTTATGACGGGCGGAAAAGGATTTGCGTTAGGTACAAAAATTCAATGGAAAGACTGGGAGCTTTCATTCACATACGAATGGCTCAAATGTGATGAAGGCAACACCACCCAAAGAAATTTCGGTCACACAACATATCTTTCTGACTCTGATTCTGAACCTGGAACGGAATCTGAAATTTTCAAATTATTGGTTACATACCATATTAAATAGGGAGGTCTTAAATGACTTTTAGAAAAACGATGGCTTCAGTTTTGAGCCTTTTAACTGGGTTCTTTGCATTGTCGGTTTTTAGTTGCACGGCAAACAAAGAATATCATGTCGGCGACATTGTTTTGAGTGACGGAACTGTCGTAAACAAAGAGACATTCTCTTCTTACAATGGAAAAGCAAAACCTGTCGCAGTAATTTTTTCAATCAACGGCGCAGAATCAGAAATTTCTGAGCGGGTGCTTGGAGTTGCACTTGACGATGCAGGTTCTTCTCTTGCAGTTTGCACGGTAGAAACAGGCGTGCTTTCACAAAATTTTCATACAAACGCAACGCTTGTAAAAAATCAGGTTTATTACAGTGGCAGCGAATTGTACGGAAACGAAGGATTTACAGGAAACTTGGACGGACGCAAAATCTTTTATAGTTTCACGGAAAATGATTTGAAGGCTTTCAATGACGAAAAACTTTTTCCGGCATACAATGCGTCTCTTGATTTTGGAAAAGACAAAGATTTTGGGAAATTTACAAAAGGCTGGTATTTTCCGAGCATCGCCGAGCTTTATGAGCTTTACGAAACTTCAAAAACTGTAAATGAAGCAATCCTTGCCGCAGGCGGAAAGGCAGTCGAAAAGGCAAAATATTGGACTTCATCATCTGCCTACGACGCAACAGGGAACACTTATTCGCTCAATTTTGAAAACGGCAATGTAAGCGCTGACAATCGTCAGAATCAGAATCATGTCCGTGCAATTTATTGTTTTTCAGAAGGTTCTAAAGAAAGCCAGAAAAAGAATTACTCTTTGGGCGACATCGTAATGGACGACGGTTCGGTTCTTACACCGTTGCAAATTGAAGATTACACAGGTTCTGCAAAACCTATGGCAATCATTTTTTCTACTCGCGGCGGACATTTTGAAGAATCAAACCGCGTTCTTGGCGTGGGCTTGAATTATTCAGAGCTTCCTCTCGCATTTGCTCCGAAAGGAACGCTCGGACACCGCACGAACATGCTTGCAAATCAGAGCATTTTGACAGGGAAAAACTACAGCATAAAAAAGCACAAGTATTCTAACAACGGTTTTATGGGGCTTTTGGACGGCAGAAACACTTGGAAAAACATCAGCTATTACGATTCTGAGTCAAAATCGTCGTCTAAAAATTATCCTGCGTTTGATTATGCTGTGAATTACGGAAAAGCCAACGAATTAAAAAAATATGAAAAAGGCTGGTATCTTCCGACAGCGGCAGAAGCCTATGAGCTTTCAGAAGTGATTGACATCGTGAATTTTTCAATTGAAAAATGCGGTACAAAAACTTTTAATCATGTTGTGTGGACTTCTTCGCAGGATTACGGAGCAAAAAATCAGCAATACATCGTGGATCTTAGAGACCGAAATGTAGACATTTCATTTAAAGAAAATGAATACACAGTTTGTGCAGTTTATTGCTTTGAATAGTTCTAAGGGGGAATACTATGAATTTGACTAAAATTATTAAGAATTTTTCAGCCGTTTTTTCTGCGGCGGCTTTGTTCGGTATATTCGGATGCTCAATGGAAATTGACCAGGACAGCGCGGCTTCTTCCATTACTGATATTTCACGAGCGTTGATTTATCAGGAAATTTCGCAGATGAGTTTTATGGGCGGTTCTGCTCTTTACAGTCCTAAAGATGCCAACGCAAACCAAATTTCAAAGGGCGTTGTCATTGCAACCCGTATCGGCGAAGTTTATGCCATTGACTTAGGCTCAGGAAAATACTCATATCAGAATTCAAAAGTTAATTTTGAATATGGTTTTATAAAAATTACGGATGTTTCAAAAGAAAGCATTTCGTTTTCCTATGCAAAATTCAACGGCTCAAAAAATGCAAGCCCTGCAGGTTCTTTTACGCTTTCAGAAGGAAAAACTGCTGACTTGAACGGCGACGGCATTTCAGACATTATCTGGCGAAAACCAGATGCAGGACACAAAGGCCGCAAAAACAATATGTGGCTCACTTTCTTGTGCAGCACGGGAGCAGGAAGCGAAAGCGGCTCTTCTTCTATGTTCTCAATTATTCCAATGCAATATTCTAGGAGCACATATCCGAACGGAATGTTGGGAATCAACTCAAACGGTCAGTATGTCATCAATATGTATGATGTCGGAACAAGCAACCGTGCGGCAATTTCTGAAATCGGGCCAGGCGATTACATCTTTGATATGGAGAAAAACACAATCGGTATGTACGCTGGCGAAGAGCGAAGCGGAAGAAATGCGCGCGCCATTGAAGATGCTGAATTTGAAAAAATCGAGCCTGTGACAGAATCTTCTACAGCCTCTGATTTTGAATATAAGCCTTATGATTTTACTGGCGAATATGACATCAATACTTTGCTCTCGCTCTTGCCAAAAAGCGTTGTGAGCCAGGATTACGCAAATAAATCAATTTCAGAAAATGTTGATTATTTGAACACACTTATTAAAGATTCAGCATTTATTGCAGCCGTAATGCAGGAAAATCCTGGCGAAGTTGCAGAAGAAATCCGTGCTCAGCTTGCGACGCCGATTTCAAGCGACATAGAGCTTGTAATTTTTAACCGCCACGCATTGTCACTTTTCTTCCCTGATGATTGTCCTGATGTTAATATCATGGCTTCAACTTTGGCAGGCGCTCTCCCGTGGTTCAGCTGCGAAGTTGGTGCCGTACCGGAAATTTCAGGCTCGGAGCGCAGTTTGTTTGATGATGAAATTGTAAAAATTCAGAAAAAAATTGAAGAATGCAGAAGAACTGGCGGAGAAAGCAAATCTGAATCAATCAAAAAAGAACTTGAGGAAGCTTATCATTCACAGATTGAAAAATATATGAAAGAAGCCGAGCAGGAATGTACGCTTAGCAAAGATATTTATACAGAAGACTATATTCTCTACAACATCAAACGCGAAGCCTACAAAAAATACATCTCAAAAACTTCTTTGAGTTTTAACATTGCTCCTCTTGCGGCCGGTCTTAGCGGGCAAAAGTGGCTTGTAGACATCATAAGAGGTGCGAACGGAGATTTGACATTTGGCGTTAATGCAAGCATTAGTTTTGCAGACGCAAACCCGGACATTTATTTTAAAACCATTCAATATGTTCAGATTGAGGCAGAAAATAAGCTTGCAGTCACTGTGTACGGAACATCGCTCTTCAGCTCTAAAACACCGGACAAACTGACACCTGAGCAGACAAAAGACTATCTCAAGCAGCAGCATGGCATTGACGCTGATGAAGATGGCTTTTGGGACTTTGACAAAATGTATAAAGATGAAACAATCACTTCTGGCTTTGGAATTGATAAGTGGTACTTCAAATGGAAGAACGAAAAGAAAGTTTATGGTGACTATAAAGTTCGTGCCACAGAAGATGCAAAAGCTTTCCATAGGTTTATTCAGCCTGTAAAAGCTGTTCCTATCGGAGTCACTATTGATTTTAAGTTTGACATCCTTTTTGCCTCAAAAGCAGTTATTTACATGGATGACATTTTTGTCGGTGGCTGCCAAATGGTGGTTAACGAAGTACGATGTGGTGTTGACTGGGGATTCAGGGACTGGTTTACATGCTTTGGAGCGAGAATTGCTCCTAAAGTATGGACTTTCTACGCTTCTCCTTTCAACGCTTATAATTCTTATGCAGAAAACAATGGTTTTGCAGGATTTACAAAAATCAACAGGGAAAACGCTACAATGGGCGGAGGTCTGCAAGTTATCTTTACTCCTGTTCTTGAAGCCCGCCTTGGTATCGGTATAGGCTTTGATTTGGCAGTTGCGTCCGCAGACATGAGCGCCGGTGTTTGGGGAAATGCGTTCATGCCGCTTATTTTTGAGGCAGGAATAACCGCAAACGCTCATAAACTGGTTGATGAAGGATCTGTTGATCTTGATATTAACACAAGCTTTACGGCTTTGCTTGGATTAAGCTGGGGCTTGGACCTGCAATTATGTTTGGATCCGCCGGCTCTTGACAAGAAATACTGGACTTACGACATTCCGGGGCTTGGCAGCACAAAAATGTTCCAGATTTGTAAATTTGACATGAAAAACTTCGAGCTTGTAAACAGCGAAGGTTTTAAAGAATTAGAGTAAGGGAACTTTTCTAACGGATTTTGGCATGTCATTCTATGGAACGGCATGCCAAAAGGAACATCGCGCGCTTTGCCTCGTCGCAAAGGAGATTTTTATGAAAACGATAAAAAAGACGACATTTTTTGCCTTAGTTTCGGCACTGATTTTTGCAAGTTTTGCCGTAAGTTGCAAAAAAACAGCGGCTGACAAAATCACGCAGAAACAGCCAGATTATCTCGTGCTTGTGAACAAAACGCATCCAATCAGCGGGGATTACGCAAAAAGCCTTGACCTTGTGACAGTTGACACCGTGTATGAAGACGAGACCGCCGAGGTGGAAAAATCTACTTATGAGGCGTATCTTTCGCTCAAAGCCGCGCTCGCCGAGCAAGGAATTGAAATCGGCATTGATTCCGCTTACCGCAGCGTGGAATACCAAGAGAAAATTATGCGCGAGTTCACAGAAAAATACGGCGAGGAGTACGCAAAGAACACAGTCGCCGTTCCCGGAACGAGCGAGCATCACACAGGCCTTGCAATTGACATCGTTCCCAAAGTGGACGGCGAGTGGAAGTGGGAAAACGAGGACATGATGAAATTGCCGGAGCTTTTCGCTCTTATTCACAAGGAGCTTCCAAAACACGGCTTTATCCTGCGGCTTCTTCCAGGCAAAGAGGAAATCACGGGCTATTCATACGAACCGTGGCACATCCGCTATGTTGGAAGCGCGGAGCTTGCTCAAAAAATCATGGATTCAGGACTTGTTCTTGAAGAGTATGTTGACGGGCAAAAAGACAGCGCGCCAAAAGGTTTTGTCTATCTTGCAGAGGTAGTGCCCGACGCAATTTTGGAAATCCGCTACTATTCAACCTACAACTTTGTTGGCGACCGAATTGACGGCTACGAAAAGCCTGTCGCGCTCCTCACTGAAGAAGCTGCAGAAGCCTTAAAAGCCGTGAGCGACGATGTGAAAGCACAGGGCTACCGTCTTAAAATTTACGACGCATACCGCCCGCAGAGAGCCGTAACGCATTTTATGAATTGGGCAAAAGACACTTCCGACACTCGGATGAAGCAGTATTTTTATCCGAACCTTGATAAGTCAGTTCTGTTCGCGCAGGGCTACATCGCGGAAAAATCAGGACACAGCCGCGGAAGCACGGTTGACTTGACTTTGTTCGACATGGCAACGGAAAAAGAGCTTGACATGGGCGGCACATTCGATTGGTTCGGCGAGGAATCGCACCCCGACTACACACAAATCACCGAAGAGCAGTTTGCAAACCGCATGATTTTGCGCAAGGCAATGATTCGGCATGGATTTAAACCGCTTGAAGAAGAATGGTGGCATTTCACGCTCAAAGACGAGCCGTATCCCGACACTTACTTTGACTATCCTGTAAAATAGAAAAAACATAAGACCTGCTATGAAATGTCAATTAGGTGATAGAGATTTAATTGCTTTTTCAGCAAGTTTTGAGACGTCAACGTCAGGAGGAAAAATAGGAACGTAATCAATATTGTTTTTGAGAACAGTGAAGACAACATTGAGGAGTT
>JAFUDX010000018.1 GCA_017464425.1 Treponema sp. | reverse complement strand
TTGCTGTTCTTACAAGTTAATAATGTAATTATAGAATATACCCAAAGCGAACTGATTGATTTTGGATTAAATATAGCGTCTGGAAAAATGAATAAAGATGAAATAAAAGAATGGCTTTTAAATCATCGAAAGTAGAAAAAACGCCAGTTCCGAATTTAAATCATCAGAACTGGCGTTTATAAATTTGTCTGCGAGTTTTCGTGTAAGCGAATACTCGTTATTCATTAATGAGCGTTAGCGAATTAATGAGTGATACTCTTGCAGAGACTTAACTCCACCCTCACCACCATTACCATTCTTAACTGACTCAATTCCCTTAACCGCAGCCAGTGCACCAGCAATAGTCGTGATGTAGCTTACCTTATACTTCAAACAGGCCTTACGAATCGTCTTCCTGTCCTCAGCATAGTTGCGTTTAGCCTTAGGTGTGTTGATTACGAGGCAAACTTCCTTGTTCATAATCAAGTCCACAACATCCGGGCGGCCGGCGCCAATCTTGTTTACAACGTCACACTTGATTCCGTTTGAGTTGTAGAAGTCTGCAGTGCCCTGAGTTCCAACCAGTGTGAAACCAAGATTCTTCAAAGTCTTACCGATTTCAAGAACCTGGTCTTTCTGACCTTCCTTGTTGCTGAGGGAAATAAGAACCTTCTTGTTCTCCCATGCGGCAGGAGCGTGTGGCAATTCTGAACCGGCAGCTTCCTGTGATTTATAGAATGCAAGAGGGAAGTTTTCAGCAAGACCGAGAACTTCACCTGTTGAACGCATTTCAGGTCCAAGGATTGGGTCAACTCCAGGGAAGCGTGCCCAAGGCAATACAGCCTCTTTTGCTCCGTAGTAAGGAATCTTCTTGTCTTTGAGGCCGAGGCTTTCCAAAGACTCGCCAAGCATCATACGAGTTGCCAAACGCGCCATCTGAGTATCACAAACTTTAGATACAAGAGGAACTGTACGAGATGCACGAGGGTTAGCTTCAATTACATAAACCTTTCCATTTTCGATTGCGTACTGCATGTTCATTAAACCGCAAACGTGCAGGCTTTCCGCAATCTTCTTTGTATATTCTTTGATTGTTGCGAGGTTGTCAGCAGGAATCGAAACTGGAGGAATTACACAAGCTGAGTCGCCTGAGTGAATACCTGCAAGCTCAACATGCTCCATAACAGCCGGAATGTAAACGTGTGTTGAATCAGCCAAAGCATCAGCTTCGCATTCAAGCGCATTCTTCAAGAAGCGGTCAATCAAAAGTGGGCGGTCTGGAGTTACACCAACTGCCTTTTCAACGTATTCCTTCAAAGTAGCTTCATCATAAATTACTTCCATTCCGCGTCCGCCCAAAACGAAGCTTGGACGAATCATAATAGGGTAGCCAATCTTATCAGCGCAAGCCTTAGCCTCATTGAAGTCAATTGCCATTCCACTTTCTGGCATTGGGATTTCAAGCTTTTCCATCATATGGCGGAAGAGGTCGCGGTCTTCGGCGATGTCGATTGAGTCAATAGATGTTCCCAAAATGTTTACGCCGTTTTCCTGAAGTTCGCGGGCAATGTTAAGTGGAGTCTGTCCACCAAACTGAACGATAACTCCGAATGGCTTTTCCTTTTCGTAAATCTGAAGAACGTCTTCTGTTGTAACAGGCTCAAAGTAAAGTTTATCAGAAGTATCATAGTCTGTAGAAACGGTTTCCGGGTTACAGTTTACGATGATTGTCTCGTAGCCCAGCTCTTTCAGCTGCATGGCCGCATGACAGCAGCAGTAGTCAAACTCAATACCCTGACCGATTCTGTTAGGACCACCACCCAAAATCATAATTTTCTGAATAAAAATGATGAGGGGGGAAAGCCTTCCCCCTGGGTTCAACCCGCTGCGCGGTTTTCACCACACCCCTTTCTCCTAAGGGGGCTAGCCCCCTTAAAATCCCCCAATGAAATGTAACTTGCTTCGCAATTTTTTTATTTTATCCCGCCCGCCCCGCCTGAAGCGTTTACATAATTCCTCTACATCAACTTTGTCATTCCTTCAACATGCCGCTTCCATTCCTTTACCAACCATTCCGGCTGTATAGGCTTTGCATTGCATCCATTGGAAAGAACCCACGATTTTATTTTCAAGAACTGAGAAGAATCAAACTCAATTGTTGTTTTGTTTTCATCTTCCTTGAAAACTTGTGAATCAGCCCAGATTTTTTCTTTTACAAGAAGTCGTGCTTCGTTATAGAACTCGATTACATAATGCTCTGCTTTTTTGCTGAAAACAGCTCCAAAGTTACCGTCTTTACATCGGCTTTCAAAATCATAATTTTTTGGAAGTTCAAATTCATCTTCTGTAACTACAGCATTTCTTATTCTTACGAGTGAAAAAATACGCTCTGCCTGTCTAAGTTCATCGAAGCCGAAAAGATAGCATATTCCTTCATCTAAGACAAGCTGATATGGTCTCACTCTGCGTTGCTCGGTCTTCT
The DNA here is from genome assembly GCA_017464425.1 of Treponema sp. GTDB lineage: Bacteria > Spirochaetota > Spirochaetia > Treponematales > Treponemataceae > Treponema_D. Next base: position 6,999 of record JAFUDX010000018.1, on the reverse strand, counting down.
TCCCCCAACGGTCTGTGTAATCAAACTGTAGGATATGATTTTGATTTAAGGAATCCTGAATAGCGTTCCATATTTCTTGATTTACATTGGTTTCTACCGTTGGTGCAACTGCGATTCGATTTATCAAGGCTGTGTTTTTTCCATCCATTGCATTTGAAGAAAGTAAATCAAGCATTGAACAGGCTTCTTCATAAATCGGAGTATTCTTGTAGTGAGAAAGAAGCGTTTTTGCCGAAAGCATAACACGCAAGTCTTTATCTGAAAGATGATTCTGCATTGAAGGTTCAAAGTCTTCTGTATAATAGTAGCCTTTGTGTGTAAAATCATATTCGATTGGAGCATACATTCTGTCTCGCATGTAGTCTAAATCTCGGCTGATTGTTGCTAGTCCAGATTCCAATTCATAAGCAAGCTGTTTTGTGTTTGGATAACAGCCACTTTTGATTTTGCGGTGGATATGAGAAATGCGTTCCAGCATTCTATAAGTTATCTTTGTCTGTGAACTCATACGTCGTTACGCTCCGTTTGCGTAATAGGAAATTATTATCTAGTGCGCTTACGCGCCCGATGCATGATTCATATTATAGCACACAAGTCTATCATTATATGAGAGAGTGAAAATTATTTTATTCTTTTACAAACTCCAAGAACTCAGCCGGAGTCATAACCCGAACAGCGGAAGTTTTGTAGTCAGCTTGATTTCTTGTGATAATAAAGTCTGCCCTGATTTGCTGAGCTACCTCATGCTGAACAGAATCTTCAAAATCACTCCAATCAGAATCCAATGCACGGCGAATACACGTTTCATCAACACCAGCAACAAACACCGTCTTTAAAAGATTCTGCATGATTTGTTTTGTTACTTCTGCATCCCTTAAAGTCTTTTTTATGATATAGAAAATATCCGTGCACGATGCCGCCGAAATATAAAAATCGTAGCCTTTATCGCAATAGAAAAGTACAGAGTTTGATTCTTCAAAAAAAGCGGAATTTTCAAGCATAACATCGAGGACAAGATTAGTGTCTATAAATACTGTCATAAGCCGTATCGCTCCGCAAGCCTTTCTTCTCGGATTTCTGCAATGGTAATCGGCTTGCTCATTTTGAGTACGCCTTTTATCGCTTTCAGTCCTTTGAGGCGTTCACTTGCCGTGATTTGTGATTTTTGAACGACAGGCTGCATTTTCGGTTTTTCTACGATTCGTATTAAAATCTCGCTTCCGTTGAAATTACGCAATCCGTCATCAAGTGTAACGACAGTATTTCCGTCAATATATCCTTCTAAAGCATACATAGAACACCTCCTTGATTCAAAATCTAGATATATTATAACACATTTTGGGGATTTTTGTTTAAACTTGTAACTTATTGACAAAACTTGTGCTTTGTGTGTGTTTTTCTACAGCCCTATCGTTTTAAGAGAGAGTTTTTGTATTAAACTTAGTCCGTTTACAATAATAAAAACAACCCTGGGGAGAAATAGTATGCCAAAATCAAAGCAAAAGAAATTTAGAAACAATAAATTTTGCAAAGATTTCACATTTGATTCATTTATCACTTGTGAAGCTAATAAGTTTGTAGTAACAATGCCTGTCGAAATAGCAAGGAATCCAGGAAAATTCTACAATCCTTTTTTGATTTATGGTGAAAGTGGTGTTGGGAAAACATATCTTGCACAGGCAATCGGGAATTATATTTGTGCAAATAGTAAGGAATTTAAGGTTTGCTATATATCTTCGCATAGTTTTAACAATGAATTTGCTGATTATACAAAGGATGAAAAAGTAGATTTTCTAAAATCCAAATATGAAAATCTTGATGTCCTGATTTTAGATGACTTGCAGTTTTTACAAGAGGACGAGAAATTTCAAGAAACATTATATGAAATACTAAGCAAACTAAAAGAAAAACACGCACAAATAATTTGCACCAGTACGACTACAGTATCAAATTTAAGTCTTAATCTCATAAAATTCTTTAAAGATGGATTTTGTATAGAACTTTTGCCATCGCCTCTGATTGAAAATTCAAAAAATAAATGAATTTTGATATTTACCCTATCGTTTTAAGAGAGAGTGAACGTTATACACTGCTAGCATGAGAAATAACAGTTTCATTTTTTGTCAGAAGAAACAGCAGGATTTTTCAGATATTCCTCCACGGACTGTGCAAAAACTTTCTGCAAATCATCAACAATGGACTGTTTCTGTAACTGACTTACTTGTGCATCGGATTCTTCGGGAAGAAAGAGCGTGTAAACATCAATTTGCAGGGCATTCGCAAGTTTTGTCAGTGTTTTTTCGCTCGGCCATCTTCGGCAACCTTCTATGTCATTCATCATCTGCACAGAAATTTTAGCTTCTTCGGCAAGCTTTTCTTGGGAATATGAAAGTTGTTTACGAGCCTTCTTTAAATTGAGCGATAGTCTCTTCTGCAATAATTCTGGAGTCATCTTCCTTATTTTAAGCAAGTTCTTTCCTATAATACAGTTGCTTAAAGCGGAAACTATGATATAATATTCTTTGCTCACTGCAAGGGATTTAAAATAAATCGTTGCTAAAAGCAACAAAAAGGAGCGTTTTGTATGAAAAAGTTAGTAAAGGTTGTTGCGGTCGTATTTTTGTCGGCAAGTTTTTTTTCTAGTTGTACAAGCAAAAATCCCGTTGCTGGTAAAAAAATGTCTCTCGATGCAGGCGGAATGAACGTAACTTACATTTTCACAGAGAATCAGTTTTGGCTAGAAGGTCTTGCCGGATTGAAAATGAATTATCGTTACGACAAAGAAACCAATGCCATCATTTACACAGAACTTGACGGCTCGGAATCCGTAATTGATATGAGCAAGTTGAAGGAAGTGAAATAGGAGTATTTACAATGGCAACAATGGTTTCTTTTAACGGAAAGCCCATACGAATCAACTCTCGGCGGAACGGCATTGAATTTTCCTATGACGGTGGGCGCAATTGGAGTACGCTTGTCATAAATCAGAATGCTTCCGGCGATTTGACGGGTATTCAGATAAATGGAAGCACCATAACGGCGACTTTTGAAACACGCGACTATCTGACAACTGCCACAACGCAAATTTCATCGGGAACGCAACGGCTGAACGCAAGTTCATTTAAGAAAATTGCACAAGTCGCAAAATGACAATACGGAAAAGGAGCATAATATGAAATCAATTCAATGGATGTGTACAAAATGCGGTCAAAAGCAGACAAGAACGGCAAGCACGGGAAGACCAATGCCAGGCAGATGTTCACGGAGCAAAACGGGCGGTCCGCACCGATGGGTTAAAAATTTGACAATCGGGAAATAGGAGAAAGCAGAAAATGGCAGGGATGAACAAATGCGTTGGTTGCGGACGCTCACTCACGGCAAAACAGAAATATGTAACGAAGCATGGAAAACTTTTTCATGAAACTTGTCTTGACATGTTTTTAGAATCTGACAAGGGTAAAGAATGGGAATCAAAATTCCTTCGTTCTAAGGCTGGTCAGAAAGAACAAATTGATGAAATTATCGATTTAATGAAATCTTATGAAATGTTTACAGATTATCAGGAGTATGCAAAAATTGAAAATGATTTGGAATCATTGATTGCCGAAGAAAGTGATAACGATGCTTATTTATCTTTTATAAAAAAACGAGATGAATATACAGAAGGCTTGGTTGCCTATGTTCAGGAAAAGAAGAGGCAAGAAGAATTTGCATATGAAAAAGCTCAACAATATATGAATGATTTCAAACAGGTCGAATCAGTCATAAAAAATACTACTTTTTATGAAAATGATGAAAATAAAATCAAAGATTATTTGGAATCTATTAAATATAATTATAGTCCTGAAAATGAAAGCAAATTAAAGAAAATTATTACAGTTGATTTTAAAACCCCCGAGCGGCCTAAAAATGGCTTGATTATCGCTGCGGTTATCATGATTATTTCAGCCTACCTATCCCCTGTAGGAATCATCTTGCTTATTGTAGGCATTGTAAAAAAGAATAAAGCTAAAAAGGCAATGAATGAAGCCGCCAAATCAAATTTTGAACTTGTCAAAAAGATTATGTATGCAAAATCAGAAACAGCATCTATTGAAGACAATTCTGATAAAACTGTTGAAGAAAAGATTTCTGAACTCTACGCTAATTATATCGAACAGGAATTTGATTCTGACACTGCCGAACAGACTATTTTTGCACAATCAAATGAATCTGAAATCAAAAAGGCAACTGAATCGTTCAATATAAGTTCTGACGAGAAAATTCTTTTTGGTTATGACGATACATTAAAAAAATCTTTTAAAACAGGTTTCGTGCTTACAGATAAAAAGTTGTATTTTACAGATGGCAATAGTTTCAGTAAAAATATAAGCATTTCTGTTTTTGATATAAACAAAATCAGTTTCAAGAAAAAACTTGGAGTATCCTACATCTTAATAAACGATTCTTGTATCAGCATAACTTCGCCGATTGGGCAAGATTCAGAAAAGCTCTGTGAGATTTTAAATAAATCTGTCAAAATTTTACAAAAAGTAAACTGACAATGCCCGAAGATTTACCTAATAATGATATTGAACACTTAGATGTATTTGGAAATTACTCTAATGATAAATATGAGGATGGAATAATGAATCCCTCTTTGTTCAAATCTTCATCACCAAAAATCTTATGGATTCTGAGAGAAACAAACGGAAAATTTAGTCCAAAGGATTGGTGGGGAAATAAATCGTATAAAGATTCAAATCCGTTTGATGGCAAAAAACAAAAAGGAAATAAACGGCACACTTGGGAGCCGATAGCCCAAATCTGCTTCCAAATTTTGAATGAACGAGAACCGTGTAATGATTTGGAATTAGCATCGGCTTTTGAACGAATTGCTATTATCAACTTGAAAAAAACAGCAGGAAATGCAAAAGTAAATGAAAAATTCTATGACTATTTAAAAGTTCAAGAAAACCGAAATATATTTATTGAACAAATAAAAAGAATAAATCCTGACGTCATAATCGGTGGAAATACGCTTAATTTAATAAAATCTAATGAGATGTCTTTTAGACAGGGCAGACGAATCTGCCTAAATTCATTCTCTGATAATTCGACTTCTATGAAAAATAATTCTTGTTTCTGCTTTCTAAACAAACTTTTTATAAATCCTTATCATCCTTCATATGTTATGAACAAAGATGAATATGTAAAAATTGTTGTTGCAGCGTATAGAAATTGGTTAAAAATACGGAATGAATGCTCTGTTTTTGAATGGTAAAATCATGAAAACGAAGAATGAAAAAAAGCCAATCCGAATATAATCAGATTGGCTTCATTGTTTTAGCTTTTCAGTAGAACTTATTTAATCAACGAATGATACTCTTGCAGAGACTTAACTCCACCCTCGCCACCATTACCGTTCTTTACAGCTTCAATTCCCTTAACCGCAGCAAGTGCCCCGGCAATAGTCGTGATATAGCTTACCTTGTACTTGAGGCAAGCCTTGCGAATCGTCTTCCTGTCCTCAGCATAGTTTCTCTTAGCCTTAGGCGTATTGATTACCAGACAAACTTCCTTGTTCATAATCAAGTCCACTACATCTGGGCGGCCGGCACCAATCTTATTCACAACATCGCACTTAATTCCGTTTGAGTTGTAGAAATCAGCGGTGCCCTGTGTTCCAACCAGAGTGAATCCGAGATTCTTCAAAGTCTTTCCAATTTCGAGAACCTGATCCTTCTGTCCCTCTTTGTTGGAAAGCGAAATCAGAACCTTCTTGTTTTCCCAGGCAGCTGGTGCGTGTGGCAATTCTGAACCAGCAGCTTCCTGTGACTTGTAAAATGCCAGTGGGAAGTTTTCAGCAAGACCAAGAACTTCGCCAGTTGAACGCATTTCTGGTCCAAGAATCGGGTCAACTCCAGGGAAGCGGGCCCATGGAAGAACTGCTTCTTTTGCTCCGTAGTAAGGAATCTTCTTGTCTTTGAGACCGAGGCTTTCCAAAGATTCACCAAGCATCATACGAGTTGCAAGGCGGGCCATCTGAGTGTCACAAACCTTTGATACGAGAGGAACTGTGCGCGAAGCACGTGGGTTAGCTTCGATTACATAAACCTTTCCGTTTTCGATTGCATACTGCATGTTCATCAAACCGCAAACATGCAATGACTCAGCAATCTTCTTTGTATATTCTTTGATTGTAGCAAGGTTATCAGCTGGAATCGAAACCGGAGGAATGACACAAGCCGAATCCCCTGAGTGAATACCCGCAAGCTCAACGTGCTCCATAACAGCTGGAATGTAAACGTGTGTTGAATCAGCAAGAGCATCAGCTTCACATTCAAGAGCATTCTTCAAGAAGCGGTCGATCAAAAGCGGACGGTCAGGAGTTACACCAACAGCCTTTTCAACGTATTCCTTCAAAGTAGCTTCGTCGTAGATTACTTCCATTCCGCGTCCGCCAAGAACGAATGAAGGACGAATCATAATTGGATAACCGATTTTGTCAGCGCAAGCCTTTGCTTCATTAAAGTCAATTGCCATTCCGCTTTCCGGCATTGGGATTTCAAGCTTTTCCATCATGTGGCGGAAGAGGTCACGGTCTTCAGCGATGTCGATAGAATCAATTGATGTACCAAGAATGTTTACGCCGTTTTCCTGAAGTTCTCGGGCAATGTTAAGTGGAGTCTGTCCACCAAACTGAACGATAACTCCATATGGCTTTTCTTTTTCGTAAATCTGAAGAACATCTTCAGTTGTAACAGGCTCAAAGTAAAGCTTGTCTGATGTGTCATAGTCTGTAGAAACAGTCTCAGGGTTGCAGTTTACGATGATTGTCTCGTAGCCCATTTCCTTGAGCTGCATTGCCGCATGACAGCAGCAGTAGTCAAACTCAATACCCTGACCAATTCTGTTTGGACCACCGCCCAAAATCATAATCTTCTTCTTGTTGTCTGTTGCAACAGAAGTGTCTTTTTCTGCATTGTAAGTTGAGTAGTAGTAGCAGGCATTTTCAAC